>JBAYIO010000117.1:0-15893 GCA_041665605.1 Victivallaceae bacterium
TAACGTGGTTGGCGAACCATGCGTTACTATAGCAATGGACGTTGGAGATCACTTGCATCTGAAGATTTTTGACTCTCACCGGCTCAGCCGGTGGTAGTTTTGCCCTGAAGGAGGACAAAACAAGCCGCCGGCTATTGCCAAGTGCCTATCCGTGAATATTATGCTCTTTACAATATTCCGCCAGCTTCAAGTCTGCCGTAGCTTCGTGTCCGGCAAACCATGAACTGACCCATTCGGCAAAGGCTTCCGAAAATTTACAGATATTAGTAACTTGCTCAAGCTCTTCAGACTGTTTTTCAATGCTGGCACGGAATCTGTCATGAATTTTAACGTGATTATCGTACCCCGGATAATCAATCGAACGCATGAAGAATTCTTCGGTGTCAAAATGCAGCACGGTATACTCAACGACTTCCGAGAAAAATTTAATGGCTTCCGACTTTTCGATATGCCGGTTTTTGCTGAGAAACACAAAATCATTAATCAGTTTAAAATAATGTTCATGCTGGGTGTCAATTGCAGGAATACCGGTTTTAACCGGGACAAACAGTTTTTTCATCATAATCAGCATCTCCATTAAAAAACAGAATACAACATTTCAAAGCTATATTATACCACATTTATTAAAAATAAAAAACGCGCAGCGAATTTTTTTCAATAATCATATCGTTTATATCGTTTTAATTATATTTTAATCTTTGGCTCATTTGAAAAAATCACGATACTGATACAGCAGGGAATGCAGTTTTAATTCACCTTCATAATCCTTGTCCAGCGCAGCTTTGAACATGGCGTTCTCGGATGAAAAAATTACGCATTGCCCGGTTTTAAACTCAAAAATACCCCATTCCTGCTTGTCCGAATTGTTTTGTTCAACGTTACGCTGAAACAACAGCATTTTCCGGTCAAAGACAATTTTATTAATGAAAGTAATCGCCGCCGTCGAAGAATTCCGCGGTTCCGCCAGCGGACCGCCTTTATATTTTTCCAGACTGCCCAGATAAAAATCATCAATCATTATCATCTGATACGGATATGCCAGCGGAATCCGCCACCAGTCTTTCTGACCGCAGAATTCATAAAAATCGGCAGGAATCCTGCTTTTGACGTTATCCGGAACGCCGGCAAGGAGGTAATTAATTTTCTTCATCCGCTGTTCCGTCCGCTCTTTAACCTTGTTTTCCACCTGTGTTTTAGTTTTCGAGAACTGGCTGAAAACGAAATTGCAGGTTTTCACCCCGATCATAATCCCGGAACCAAGCATGAGCGCCGCGGTCACGGCAAAAACAATCAGCGCCTGGTAAAACTGCTTCATCCTGGAAAGAACCAGATAATTAACCAGGCTGATCAGCAGTATAAACAGCGTTACCGCCGAAAAAGCGAAAATAATTATATACGCAGTCAATGACATCCTGTTTGCCTCCGAAAACTGTCTCAATATCTGATTATAACCTGAAAATCTATGGGAACATCCAGTAAAATAATACTTAAAGCATATAATATCAAAGATATTAGTCAAAAAAATGCCGTGCCCGGTTGAATATCCATATTAAAATGATATAATTTTCAGCTTCACCCGGCAGCTTTATCTGATAATGAAAACGCACATGCTGCCGGCATCCAGTTGTCGGGAAAGACCAATGAATCAATCGCGGAGCATTTGATGAAATACGATTATGATCTGATTTGCATCGGGCTTGGCCCCGCCGGCATGACAGTATCACTGACGGCCGCCGAAATGGGTTTGAACGTTTGCGCAATCGAAAATAACAAGCTGGGCGGCGAGTCCATGAACCGCGGCTGCATCCCCAGTAAAGCTTTAATTAAAATTGCCAAACTGAGGCACGACTGCTCCGGGCTGTCCAAAATGCATCTGGAGCAGGGTCCGCCGCCGCAGGTGAAAAATCCGTTTAATAAACTTCAGGCGGACATCAATTTCATCAGGGACAAGAAAATCTTAAAAATGTTCGGGCATGTGGAAATGCTACTGGAGCAGGGCCCGGCTGTTTTTGTAGATAAACATACCGTTCAAGTTGAAGGGAAAAAGCTTTCCGCCGCCAGAATTTTTATCGCAACCGGCAGCAAGCCGGCGATTCTCCCCGTCCCCGGCCTGCGGGAATGTTCCCCGCTGACCAATGAAGATGTATTTACGCTTACCGCGATCCCGGAAAGCATGGCGGTAATCGGCGGCGGCGCCATTGCCTGCGAAATGGCCCAGGCGTTCAGCCGCCTGGGCTGCAAAGTAACCATGTTCCAGCGTTCGCAGCATGTGTTGTCAAAATGTGATTATGAAGCCGCAATCCTGCTGGAGGACCAGTTGCGCAAAGAAGGGGTCACCCTGCTCTCCGGAATCAGCCTGAAGAACGTCAGCGCAACAGATAACGGCTATGTCCTCACCACTGACAGCGACTGGAATATCGAAGTCAGTAAAATTCTTGCGGTAACCGGACGCTCCATGGACTTTTCCAGTCTGAAGCTGGAAAACGCCGGAATCAAATACGGACCATTCGGCATTGCGGCAGATAAATATCTGCGGACCTCGGTCCCATGGATTTATGCGGTCGGCGACTGCAACGGACAGCATCAGTATTCTCATTCCGCCATGCATCAGGGCATGATCGCGCTGCTCAATGCCATGCGTCCGTATCCGTTCAAAAAAGATTTCCGCAAGTACGCGGTTCCATACACGATTTTCACCGAGCCGCAGATATCCGCAGTCGGGCTGTCAGCCCATGAGCTCAATGATCTGCAAACCCCTTATGAAACTTATGTCGCGCACTACGACGACTACGGAGCCGCGATCGCCGAGGAAACCAAAGCCGGATTCGTTAAAGTGTTCGCGTCAGCCAAAGGCAGAATTTACGGCGCGGTGATTGCCGGCGAAGGCTCCGGCGAAATGATCAACGAATGGGCGCTGGCCATTCAGAATAATCTCCGCATGCAGGACATTCTGATGACGCAGCATTCATTCCCGACAATGGGCATACTCTCCAAACGCACCGCCGAAGCCTGGATGATGAACCGCCGCAAGTCCTGTCTCCGGCAGAAACTGGCCCGCTTCATGTTCAAACTGGGCTTTTAATAGCGGGCTGCCTCAATTTTTCCATGAATTATTCAGCTTAGTCGGGAAAATTATTTGAAATTATTTGAAATCAGTTTATGTTCAATTATCTAATTCATTTTTTGGAGTTAGTTAAAAGTGCGCTGAATGGGAATTCAGCGGCATTTATGTAACAAATCCAACCAACAAGGAGAAAGAAATGAAAGGCGAAGGCGTAAAGAAAGACGTGAAAAAGGCCCCGACCAAGACACTGAAAGAAAAAAGAGAAGCCAAGAAGGCTAAAAAGAAATAAGATAAGTTATATGCCCCTTTTCACGAGGGTGCAGTTAAAAAAGAGACGCAAGTCTCTTTTTTTTTGCCTGTATTCAATAAAAGCAAAAGCCGCACCGGCGTAATGCCGAGTACGGCTGATCCTGGACGGGCGGACAAGTCAGACAAAACTGACAATCAGGCAGGATCCACGATGGCGAACATCAACGTAATGGCAAAAACTATTTTATTGCCGACCTTGATGTTACCGGTGCCCTTGCCGAAACGGGACTGGCCGGGCGGAATATCAAGTTCGCAGACCATCTGGTCTCCCGGGAAAATCGGATGGAACGCTTCAGCCCGGTCAATGGACATGAAATATCCCAGTTTACCTTTATTTTCCGGACGGGAAAGCACACAGGCGCAACCGGCCTGGGCGATGATCTCGCATTGCAGAGATTCCGGCATTACCGCGTAATCGGGGGCATAGCCGCAGTAGATTTCCTCATTGGCCGTGGTATTCTTAATCGCGACGATATGATCGCCTTCAATTTTAACGATATTGTCAATCAGCAGAAACGGATAGCGGTGCGGAACGATAGACATTATTGCATTGATATCTTTGGCGGTACTCGCGGATTTATCATATTCGTTGAAAAGCTCAGGCATCGAGTCAGGATATTGTCTGGGACGTACGCCTAACGTGATTTTCGCCTGGCAGGTCAGACCGGAATTATTGCTGGTGCTGGCGCTGATCACGGCTTCGGTATCAGTTACGGATTCGACTTCGACATCAATTTTCAGACGGTCGCCCGGGAAATTGGGTTTGCGGAATTTAACCCGTTCCACCACCTTCATATAAACATCATTTTTGCCGGAGGGATCGAGTTTTTTCTGTACCGCGATCTGGGCCAGTTGTTTCATGGCTTCAACCTGAAGCACGCCAGGCATGATCGGATGATTCGGGAAATGCCCCTGAAAATACAACTCGCTCATGCTGATATTTTTTACTCCGACATATTTAGTTGCGCTTTCGGCGGTGGCCCGGTCAAGCATCAACATCGGATAGCGGTAGGGCAGAATTTCCTTTATTTCCTTCAGTCCTAAAATTTTGCCGATCATCTTTTTCCCCTCTCTTGAATTATGTTATCAATATATTTATAGAATAATCACGCAACTGTCTGTTTAAGCATTTCAAGCGCAAGCCTGACATTCATCGGATGACCCGGCTTAATCGCAATGATATTGGCCTTCACCCGGCGGCCGCAAAGAAAAATGTCGCCGACAATATCCAGTATCTTATGCCGGACGATCTCGTCGCGAAAGCGTAACGCTTCTTTGCAGATGATGGCGCCGTCATGCAGGATGGCGGCGTTGTCCAGGCTGCCGCCCTTGACCAGCCCCATCGCCAGCAATTGCTCCAAATCGCGGAACTGGACGAAAGTCCTGGCGGAAGCAATCTGAGTTGCATACGATTCCTGATCAATCTGCAATGAAAAATACTGCGGGTCAACCGGGCAGCCTTTAAATGACGCCAGACAGCTTATCTTCAGCGTATCCGACGGGGCAAGCACCATCTTAGTGTCGCCTTCTTCCAGAAAAATAGTTTGTCTGGCGGTCCAGTATTGAGCAGGGGCATCCTGTTCGACGCTTCCCGCTTTAAGGATCATTTCCAGATACGGCAGCGCGCTGCCGTCGGCAATCGGCGGCTCCTGTCCGTCCATTTCGACCACGGCATTGTCAATCATGCAGACATGAAGCGCGGACATGATGTGCTCGATGGTATACACCACCGCCTTGCCGGAGGCAATCGTCGTGCCGCGGCGGACATCAACAACATTTGACGCCAGCGCTTTCACTTCAGGGCGTTCCGGCAGATCGACACGCCGGAAAGTTATGCCATGATCCGGAGCGGCCGGCAGTATCCGCAAAGTGGCCCTGGCTCCGGTATGCAGCGCAATCCCCGAAAGAAAAGCTGTATCTTTTAATGTTCTTTGTTTTTCCATATGCCTATGCTGATGTATAGTGTTATAAAATTCAAAAAGCCTAATATAACGCAAAAAAACTGAAATTAAAATTATTATTGAAATTTGAGCCGAAAAATATGGAAAAAGGATTGAAAACAGTTGTGATCACCGGACCGACCGCAACCGGCAAAACCGCGCTGGCGGTAAAGCTGGCGTCACGCTTCGGCGGCGAAATCATCAGTGTCGATTCCAGGCAGGTTTACCGGGGCATGGACATCGGCACCGGCAAAGACCTTGAAGAATATTCGCATGACAATAAACCGGTGCCTTATCATCTTATTGATATGGTCGATCCGGAAACGGAATATAATCTGATGGAATTCTGCCGCGATGCATGGCAGGCGATCAAAGCCGTCGCCGCCAGAAGCAATCTGCCGGTGCTGTGCGGCGGCACTCCGATGTACCTGAATGCCATACTTGCGGAATACGAACTGCCCGGCGGCCCGCCCGATTCAGACCTCCGCAAAAGCCTGGCCGGAAAAACGCTGGAAGAATTGCTGGAGATATTGAAAAGCAACGATGAAGAAACATACAGCGGATTCAAAGACCGGGACAACCGGTATCGCCTGCTGCGCGCCATTGAAAAGACCGCGGTTCCGGCTAATGCGCTCAGTGAAGGCTGCTTCTGCAAACTGGACCCGCTGGTCATCGGCGTCTATTTTCCGCGCGCGGAAGTACACCGCCGTATCGAAGAGCGGCTGGACCGCCGCCTGAAAAACGGCATGGTCGAGGAAGTGGAACAACTTCATCAGCGCGGCGTGTCCTGGGAAAGGCTGGAATTTTTCGGTCTCGAATACCGTTTCATAGCCTTATACCTGCAAGGCAAATTGAATTATGACGGAATGCGCAATCAGCTTCTATTCGGCATACGCCAGTTCGCCAAGCGCCAGGATATCTGGTTCCGCAAACTGGAACGCGAAGGACAAACTATCTTCTGGATTGATCAGCAAAAAGGCCCGGACCCGTTCACGCTGGTTGAAGATTTTCTCGCCGGACGCCCCCTGCCCCGCCCGGAAATATCGCTGAAAGATATTTTCTACGGCCCGAAAACTTCGTAGCTATTTTTTCGCCGCAGACTCATCATATATCGCCGGCAGGGTGAATTTGAAGGAACTGCCTTTACCGGGTTCGCTTTCCGCCCATATTTTACCGCCATGTTTTTTTACAAACTCAGCGCACAGCAGCAATCCCAGTCCGGTGCCATGTTCGTTTTCGGTGCCGGGCATTGAAATATTGGTGCTTGTTTTAAACAGTTTCTGAATGATTTCTTCGTCCATCCCCACACCGTTGTCGGAAACAGATATTTCAACCTGTCCGCCGTCCGCAACCGCCCGCAGTTCAATCTGCCCGTCCCTGTGGGAAAATTTAATCGCATTGGTTATCAAATTGCGCAACGCGGTTATAAGCATATTTTTATCAGCAGTCACTTTGAAATTATCAGGAATGTCAATTTTAAATTTTATGTTTTTCTTTAAAACAGTTTCATCTAATTCATCCAGCGTCTCCTTTACCAGTTCATCCAAAGCCAGCGGCGAAGGCGCGAACTGCACATTGCCTTTTTGCGAATTAGCCCATTCCAGCAGATTCAAGAGCATATTGTATGCTTTCCTGGATGAACTATTGATCACGCCGACTTCCTCTTCAATCCGTTTGATATCGCCTTTCTGGACATCTTCTTTCAGCAGGTCGCTGAATCCGAGAATATTGTTGAACATATTCTTCAGGTCATGCCCGATAATAGAGAAAAATCTGTCTTTCGCATCGTTCAGTTCCTGCAATTTTTCCGTAATTTTCTTGCGCTCGGTTATATCAAAGCAAAAACCGATGGCCACCTTTCTGTTATTAATTGTAACAAATTGTCCACCAACCAGCACCGGTATATGTCTGCCGCTCTTATGCTGAAGTTCCGTTTCAAATTCTAAATAACTGGGACTGCTGACATCATAAAACAATGCCTTAATCTTCTCGGGGTCGGGATGAAGTACGAATTGAGGCATGCTAAGTATCTCCTGCCGGGTACGGCCAGTCAATCTTTCCGCTATGGAATTGCAATCAATAACCATCCCGGTCGCCGCGTCAACTATAAAAATTGCGCTTCCGGTATGTTCAAACACGGTTTTGAATTTAATCTCGGACTTCTGCAGTTCCTCTTCAATCCGTTTGCGCTCCGTGATGTCGGAGAGAAATTTGACAGCCAGCCTTCTGTGGTCAATTGTAACAATCTGTCCGCTGATCAATACCGGAATAATTTTGCCGTTCTTATGCAGAATTTCGGTTTCAATTCCTGCATAACTGCCTTTTTTGACCATATTGCCAAAAAACGCTTTAACTTTCTCCGGGTCTCCGGGATGAAATTCATATTGAGGCATGCCGATTATCTCCTGCCGGGCACGACCGGTCAAGATTTCAGCAGTGGAATTGCAGTCCGTAATCATCCCGGTCTCTGCATCGACCAGAAAAATTGCGCTTCCGGCATTTTCAATCACGGTTTTAAATTTAATCTCTGACTTCTGCAGCTCTTCTTCAATCCGCTTGCGCTCAGTGATGTCGGAAATGATATGCACGGCACCGGTAAATTTACCCTGCTGATCAAACAGCGGATCCACCGATACAGCGAAATAACGTCCGTCCAGGACAAGTTCAATGGTTTCCCGCCGCCGGCTTTGACTGGCGCGCACGAACGGACAGTCTGCAACCGGCGCGGAGGTTCCATGCACAATTTCGAAACAATGACGCCCGATAATCTCTGCGGATGTTCTGCCGAACATCCTGCCCATGGCCGCATTGCATTTAAGTATTCTGCCGTCTTCCGCCAGAAGCGATATGGCGTCACTGATATTGTCGAAAGTGGCCTGCCACTCCTGCGCCGCCAAAGACAACGCATGATTGGCTTCGTGAAGCTGGGCGGTGCGCTCGCTGACCTGTACCTCAAGCTGTTCACGGGACTGGCGTAATTCATTCTCCATGCGGACGCGGTCTGTAATGTCGCGGCCAATGAACGAAGCGCCGATGATTTTCCCGCCGTCGTACATGACCGGGGAAATTGACAACGACAGAGTTACATTTTTACCGTCTTTTCTCCGGTATGCAGCTTCATGGTGCTCAATACTTTTTCTCTGGTTGAGTTTTTCCAGGAAAGCTGTTACATCTTTCCTGTCAGCAGGCGGAATCAGCAGCGCTATTGATTTGCCGAAAACCTCAAATTCTCTATACCCGAAGATTGACTCCGCACCTCTGTTCCAACTGGAGATAATTCCATCCAGCGTCAATGCAAAAATCGCGTCATTGGAATTTTCAACCATCGCGGCAAGCTGCCGGATTTTTTCTTCAGAAAGTTTACGTTCTTTATCCAGTTCAAGATAGAATCTGGTGCGCTGCCGCCACCACCAGAGGCGGACAGCGGCAGCCGCGCCGGTGATCAGGAAAAACATGCCGATTCCTGCAATCCACGCCTCTTCGCGCAAGGGGGCATAAATCTCGTTCTTATCAATCTTGGCTATCATGATCCATGACGTGTCCGGAATCTTTCTGGCTACCGCCAGCACCGGCACACCACGGTAATCCACGCCTTCAATAATGCCTTGCGCTCCATTTACTACTTTTACTGCTGCACAATTGTTTTCCGTAAGCGGAATCCGCAATTTAAGCGCCGCATCTTTAAGGTGACGCAAATCAGTCAAGAATAAAACACTGTCGCCATCGCGGCGGATTAAAAGTGTTTCCGCCGTAAGACTCGGAGTCGGCCATGGCTGAATACGTTCATACAAACCTGAACGCGGATTCATCCGCATGAAAAGAATTCCAGTCACTGACTCAGGCGTTTCCGGCACAATCAGCGGAATGACGATGTCGAAATGGGATAAATTAACATTAACATTGGGAGCCGAGTGCAAATCGGAAAAGACAGGAGTACGGTTAACCAGTACCTGTGCAATCAGTTCTTTCGCATGAACGCCAAGCTCTCCGGCATTTTTGCTGGTCAGTATCACTTTGCCCTTTGCGTTAAGTATGTATACTTCAGCAAAAAGGTCACGGACCTGAAGCGATTTCATCCAGGCTTCAATGTCCTGTCTTTTCTCCGCATTGTCCGGATTTTCGAAAAATGCTTTTACCTGGCGGGCAAACAAGGGATTATTGTAAATGTACTCGATATGATTTAACCGTTCATTGCGCCACCGCACAATCTGGCCAACTCTCAAATCTGCAATGGCCCCAAGCTTATCCTGCTCGTGCCGAATTATATAATTCCTTTGAATAAGAAAATAACCAATGCCGGCAAAAACAATTATTACCAGCAGCAGCATAAAGACTGCGAACAACTTATACGGAGAAGGCATCGCAGGTATTGCTGTTTTAACCATAAATCCCTCCTAATCTGACCGGGGGGAATGCCTATATGCTTTCCGGTCAAATTTTACGTAATTTTATTGTGCTCAGTGATGTCGGTGACAATGTGCACAGCTCCGGTGAATTCACCTTGCGAATCAAACAGCGGATCCACCAATACCGCGAAGCAGCGTCCCGCCAGAGACAGCTCCATGGTTTCCCGCCGCCTGCTTTGACGGGCGCGAATGAACGGACAGTTTTCAACCGGCTCCGATGTTCCATGCACAATATCGAAGCAATAGCGGCCAATAATTTCCGCCGATGTTTTCCCGAATATCTTTTCCATGGCGGTATTGCACTTCAGTATCCTGCCGTCCTCGGACAGAAGCGACACGGCGTCACTTATATTGTCGAAAACGGCCTGCCATTCCTGCGCCGCTTTTGCCGCCGCTGCCTCTGTCCGCTGGTGTCCGGCAATCTCTTCCCGCAACGCCTGATTGGCTTCGCGAAGCTGAGCAGTGCGCTCCAGAACCTGCTCCTCAAGTCGTTCACGGTGCCGGCGCAATTCATTCTCCATATTGACACGTCCGGTAATATCGCGGATAGTCCCCTGCAGCACCGTATTGCCCTGATATTCCAGGCGACTCAGCAGCACCTCTGTATAAAATGGAGAGCCGTCACGGCGCGCATGAAGCCATTCAAAAAAATCCGCCCCGTCACGGTAGGCCTTTTCTATATGTTTCCGGGCAGCCGTTAACGAATCCTCGCCATCAAGCTGGCTCGCGGGTGACAGGTCGCTCGGACGTTTTGCAACAAACTGCTCTTTAGAGGAAAAGTCGAAGAGGTCCAGCGTTGCTTTATTGCAGTCAAGAAAAACGTTCCTGTCCAGCATCATGATCGCGTCCCGCGAAGACTCAAAAAGTGCGCGGTATTCCTCCTCCGACTTATGCAGTTTCTCTTCCATCCGCCTGGTTGCGGTAACATCCCGGCCGATAAATGACACCCCGATGATTTTTCCATCGTTATCCATGACAGGAGCAATCGACAGCGAAAGATTTACATTTTTCCCGTCTTTTCTCCGGTATATAGTTTCGTAATACTCAATTTTCTCGCCTTCTTTGATTTTCTCGATAAAATCCCTTGCCTCTTTCTGCTTGTCCGGCAGAGACAGCAAGGCTATCGATTTGCCGAAAACCTCGGATTCTTTATACCCGAAGCTCAACTCCGCCCCTTTGTTCCAACTGGTGATAATTCCATCCAGGGTCAATGCGAAAATCGCGTCACTGGAATTTTCGACCACAGAAGCAAGCTGCCGGACTCTATCTTCGGAATGTTTGCGTTCTTCATAAAGCTCAAGGTAAAACTCGGAGCGCTGACGCCACCACCAGAACCGGACTGCGGCAGCCGCGCTGATAATCAGCAAAAAAATGCCGACTCCGGCAATCCAGGCCTGTTCATGCAGCGGGGCATAAATTTCTTTCTTATCCACCTTGGCAATCATGATCCATGGCGTACCCGGGATTTTCCTGGCTACCGCCAGCACCTGCACTCCACGGTAATCCACGCCGTTAATAATGCCCTCCATTCCATTTACCGCTTTTACCGCTACAATCTTGTCATCACTAAGCGGAATCCGTAATTTCAGCTCCGTGTCCTTGCGGTGGCGTAACTCATTCAAAAACAAAACACTATTGTCGTCGCGGCGGATTAAAAGCGTTTCCGCGGTAAGACTTGGCGTCGGCCATGACTGAATGCGCTCAGACAGGCCTGATTGCGGATTCATTCGCATGAAGATAACTCCGGTCACGGATTCCGGAGTTTCCGGCAGAAGCAGCGGAATGACTATGTCGAAATGGGCAAAATGGTAATGGGGTGCTGTATGCAAATCGGAAAAAACCGGAAGCCGGTTAACCAGCACCTGAGCAATCAATTCTCTCGCATGCGTGCCAAGCTCTCCGGCGTTTTTGCTGACCAGTATCTGCCTGCCTTTTGCGTCAAGCAAATATACTTCAGCGAAGAGTTTGTGCGCCTGGAGAGATTGTATCCACGCTAGAATATCCTGTTTTTTCTCCGGGTTGTCCGGATTTTCTAAAAAGGATTTTACCTGACGGGCAAATAAAGGATTATTGTAAATTTGTTCAATATGATTTAACCGCTCATTGCGCCACCACACAATCTGAGTAACTCTCAAATCTGCAATGGCCGTAAGTTTATCCTGCTCACTTTGAACAATGTAATTCTTCTGAACAAGGAAATAGCAAATACCGGCAAATACGATCATTACCAGCAGCAGCATAAAAACCGCGAACAGTTTAAATGGAGAAGGCACTGCGGGTGTTGCTGCTTTGATCATAAACTCACCATCCTCTTAACCGGTAACACGTTTCCGTGAAAACATCATTTGTACTGATTAATCCGGCTCCAGACATTAATCCCCTATAGTAGATTATAACTATGATAAAGGATATATTCAAGACAATCCGCATTTTTTATTATTATATTTGTAAATATTCATGATTTCTATAGTTCTCAATTAAGACAGAAACCGTCATCAGGATGACAGAATGTCCTCATTTTTAAATTTATTCGTAAATATTTTTCATGAATCATACAATTCCGCCATTGACATTATGAACATTAAATCATATATTGAACATTGTTCATTAATAGATTTTAACGGAAATGATCATGATGGAAACTAAAACCAGGCGGCAGCGGGAAAAAGATGAACGGCGGAAACTGATACTGGGGAAAGCCCAGGAACTTTTCCGCAGCAACGGCTTCAGCGGAACTACAATCCGCCAGATTGCCAAAGCTTGCGAACTGGCCGTCGGCACCATCTATCTTTACTACAAAGACAAAAACCATATCTATCTGGAATTGATCAACGAAGGTTATGAATTGCTGATCAATGAATTGAGAAAAGTGGTTGAAAGTGATTGCAGCAGCGGAAAAGCAGAGAAAATAGTTGACGCCTTTTTTACTTTTGCCAAATCACATCGCGAACATTTTGAGCTTATATTTATCGTCATCCAGCGTGAGCGGCATTCCCTGCTGGACTTGGCGCGGAAAGACAGCAGCCAGGCATGTCATAAATTAAAATTCCAGCAGGAAAAATGCCTGGAACTGGCAATGGAAGCCATTCGCGACAGTATTAAGGATATTAAAGTACAGGATATGCTGCTGACCGCGGAAGCAGCCTGGAGCATGCTGGCCGGAGTTGTCTTCTTCTTCCTCAAGGACGGCGAAATCAAGTTTGAGGCTGTCTCGCAGCATGCCAAAAAGATTTTTCTGAATTATCTGCAAAGTTTAAATGCGCCAGGGCGGAATTAATAAACGCAATTTAAGTTTATAAGTTAAAAAAATTTAATCAAAATATGAACGATGTTCATTTAATGATCAATGTTTATAAACCAAGGAGGTACTTTATGTCGGGAAAATTATGGATGAAACTGCTGGCGCTGGGAGCAATCGCATGGTTGTCAGAGATTAAAGCCGAAGGCGGCACGGCATTTAACATGCCCGGAAAAAGTTACCAGGGCGAATTGCCTGCATTGAGCCAGGAAGAAACTATCCTGAGCGGCGAACTGAAGAACCATGTCCGGTATCTGGCGGAAACAGTCGGAGAGCGCAATCTGGCCCATTATGACGGGTTGAACAAGTCGGCGGAATACATTGCAGGGCAATTCAAAGCAGCCGGGTACAAACCTGAAATTCAGGAATACAAAGTGCCATCCGGCTTCCTCGGACATAAATGGCGGAACACGCATTATGAGCAGCAGGTCTATAAAAATGTGCTGGCGGAGATCAAAGGTTCAGAAAAACCTGACGAAATCATTGTAATCGGGGCTCACTACGATTCAGTGCAGATTCCCGGCTGCAAAGGGGCCAATGACAATGCATCAGGCGTGGCTGCAACGCTTGCGCTGGCAAAATTTTTTGCAGATAAACCACAGAAACGGACGCTGCGGTTTGTCGCTTTTGCCAATGAAGAGCCGCCATTCTTCTGGACTAAAGGAATGGGCAGTTATGTTTATGCCCGAAGCTGCAAGGCAAAAAATGAAAAAATCATTGCGATGCTGACGCCTGAAACCATCGGGTTCTATTCCAGCGAAGAGGGCAGTCAGAAATATCCGTTTCCGCTGAACTGGTTCTACCCGTCAAAAGGCGATTTCATCGCATTCGCAGGCAATTCCGGCTCGGAAGTCCTGATTAAGCAGTGCGTCAAGTCATTTCGCGCGAACGCGAAGTTCCCGAGTGAAGGCGCTTGTATTCCACGCTGCATACCCCATATCGGATTTTCCGACCACTGGTCGTTCTGGAAAATGGACTATCCTGCATTTATGATCACCGATACCGCCATGTTCCGTTATAAATATTATCATACGGCTTCCGATAACTATGACCGGATTGATTACGATAAAACGGCAAGAGTGGTTGAAGGCCTTAAACATGTGGCCGGCAGTTTGGCGTCTGAATAACAAACAGTATGAACAGCCTGACATTTACCGGCAAACCTTGGAAAATGATAAACAATTACGAAAAAGAGAAGAAGTTGATTAATTACATTTGACCCTTTTCACAAGAGAGCTATATTTTGATTGATTTATCAACGCCGGAGCCAGTGTGATATGAGCAATCAAAAGACAAATTCGAACGTACTCATCTGCGATGACGATGAGATACTGTTAAGTTTTTATAAGCGGGTAATTAAAAATGCCGGTTATGATGTGCTTACTGCAAGCAACGGCGACGAAGCGGTCGAGATCCTGAACGAAATGCCGGTGGCGCTCGCGATAATTGATCTGCTGATGCCCATCCGCTCCGGCTGGGAAGTGATCGAATACATGAAACACAAAGAAAATCTAAAAAATACTCCAATCATTGCGGTAACGGGGCTCTCCCCTTCCCCTGGCGATCTGGAGAAAGTCAACGTCCAGTGCAGCGCCATCATTCACAAAGGCGGCGATTTCGACATTGAGGCATTCACCGCGCTGCTGAAAAAACTTATCGTCAAGGATATTTGAAGATGCTTTTTCCCGCCACAGAGACTGCCGTACTGCTGCTTATTGACATGCAGGAAAAACTGGCAAAGGCAATGAGTTCAGCGGAACAATGCCTGACACGTCAGAAGATCATGCTTGAAGCGGCCGGCCTCCTGGGACTGGATACGATCATCACCGAGCAATATCCTCAAGGGCTCGGCCATACCGTGCCGGAACTGTCCGGACTGTTCAAACCGGAATGGCCGGTCATTGAAAAGAAATCGTTTTCCTGCTTCGGCGAACCATTGTTTTGCAGCCGCCTGAAGTCGAAATCCAGAAAAAGTGTCGCGATCATGGGCATTGAAGCCCATGTATGCGTCCTTCAGACCGTAATCGATGCGCTGGAACAGGGCTTTCAGCCATTTGTGCTTGAAGATGCGCTCAGTTCACGAAATCCGTCAGACATGGCAGCCGCCCTGCGTCTGCTGCGGCATCAGGGTGCGATTGTCACTACCGTGGAATCGTATCTGTTCATGCTGATGAAAAGTGCGGATCACCCGTCATTCCGCCAGATCGCCAGGCTCATAAAATAAATCATTACCTGCCTGGTTCGGTTATCGGGTCACCGTCTGGAATAAAAGCCGCCGGCCGGCGACAGACTTTTTTCAAAATTGTTGATCAAAAGAAACTTTTTTTTCATATTGCAACTTGACTTTTGTGATTTTAGTCTTAGTGTATGGCTCGTTTTTCGTAGTTGTCCCTATCGTCTAGAGGCCTAGGACACCGGGTTTTCATCCCGGCAACGGGGGTTCGAATCCCCCTGGGGATGCCATCTTTCAGGATGGCATTATGTCTGTTTATTGTGAATACATGTCCCTATCGTCTAGAGGCCTAGGACACCGGGTTTTCATCCCGGCAACGGGGGTTCGAATCCCCCTGGGGATGCCATTTTTTCTGCCTGCTTATCCCGTTTCGTATTGCAGCTTCACGCATCTCCGGAGTTATAAAAAATAAACCGGATTTTAAGTAATTTTGCTTGCCTGATTTGCTTGATTATTCCTATAGTGCACTTATATTGTTTAGTTGTGTGATTGCAGTAGGTAATCGCTCCGTGGTTTCCACGGAGAGGAAAGTCCGGACTACACAGAGCAGGGAGTCCTTTTGAAAAGAAGGATACCGCGGACTATAAGCCGCGGGAAGGACAGCGCCACAGAAAGAATACCGCCAGGCTGAAAAGCCGGGTAA
>JBAYIO010000118.1:0-15820 GCA_041665605.1 Victivallaceae bacterium
CGTTTCGGGATTGATTCCGGTGTTTGCGGAACTCTTCAACGCTTTGCCTTTGGCGTCCAGCAGTGTCATATCCGCATTGCCGGTTAAGCCGCTCAAGCCCAGCGTCAAGACTGTGAAATCTGTAATGACAACCTTGTAGAAATCGGTGGCATCGCCGAATCCCACCCAGTTATCCACGCCTGCGCCAATGTCAGTTGCACTATTGTAATCTTTTGCTGCGGTATCTACCGGGAAATAATCGACGGCATTGTTTAATGTGTAATAAGTGTTATTGACGGTTCCTGCGCCACCGTCTGCGGCCGCCACTTTGATATAATAGATGCCGGCGAGCAAGGACACGTCATTAATCGCTTCACTGGCGCTTCCTTTGCCGGCGGAACTCTTTAACACCGCGCCTTTGGCATTCAACAGCGACAAATCCGCGTTACCGCTTAAACCGGTCAGCCACAACGTTATTTTCCCTGGATCGGTCATAATCAGCTTGTAGACGTCGGCGGCATCGCCGAACCCCACCCAGTTGTCGAGCGGTGGATCAATGTCTACTGCCGCTTTGTAATCGTTCGCGGCGTTGTCCGTCGGAAAAGACTTCTCGTCGTGGCTAAGCGTATAATAAGCATCGCTAACGTTGCTTCCGGGAGTTATTTTAACGTAATAAATTCCAGCCTGTAATGGCACTTTATCAATTGCTTCGCTGGTAATTCCGGAATTTGCGGAAGTTTTTAACACGGCACCTGCTGAATTCAGCAACGCCAGATTCGCATTGCCGCTTAATTCGGTCAGGCCCAGTGTCAGAGTTCCGGCATTAGTCATGGTCAGCTTGTAGAAATCAGATGCGTCTCCGACTCCCACCCAGTTATCCGGGTCGGCAATGTCGTTCGCCGTCTCCATTGTGTTCCCGGCGTCAGGCTTCATGCCTGATCCTTGAATTTTAAAGTCATATGTTCCTTCGTCAGCATCGTTGCTGGAAATAGTGACTGTTGCGGTTTTCAGTCCGTCACTGGCAGGATCGAACGTGATGCTGAAAGTAGTATTTCCGCCTGCATTGACCGTTGCATCAGGCTCCTGACTGATTTTGAAATCTTCTGTGTTGCTGAGAGAAATTATTGGAGTGCCGGTCAGATTGAGCGCCAAGACGCCGATATCTTTAATCGTGAACTCTTGCGTCACCGTTCCGTCGCTGGTGGCAATGTGGCCAAAATTGGTGCCGTCAATTATTGCCGGAGAAGTGTCGCCGTCGGCAATTACAACAGCTTTTCCCCATACGGAAATTTCCGGATTAACAAGGAGATTATAACCTAAGTCATTGCGGTCATAGCTTAATCCAAGACTGTTTAAGTTTGTGTCAAAGGCGGATGTACTGTACCAGCTATTCGCCTGGTCAAGTGAAACAGACGCGTCTTCGTCTGCGAAGGCGCCTTGCGTATCAACAGTTCCCTGATACCATAAATGAACATCGGAATGCTGGTCCGAAGCAGACCAGTACCCGTATCCGCCTTTGCTGCCGCCGTCGAAAAAACTATTATTCAATTCCACATTTTCAACCGTTCCGCCGGATGCTGAAATCGTCCAGCCGCCCGGCGGATTCCAGGCTTCAGCATCTCCTGAGCCATCGTTCCGGTAGTAATTGTAGGATGTCGTAATATTTGAAACAGACATTACGCCGTCGCCGCTGCTGCTGAACCCGTAATCGTCTGAAAGCGGATGCGGATCCAGAAAAGTAGCGCTGTCAGTGGTTACTTTGTAGTCTTTGTAAAAGTCATCAGCCAGAGCGGCAATCAGACTTCCCCCCCGGCTATGCCCGATTAAGCTGATATTTACAGCATTGCTTAACAGGGACGGACAATTTACATATAAATATGTGCTTAATGCTTTTGCCACATCGCTGGTAGAATAGTCCCCGCTGTTGGTAACAGGCACAAAAAGTCCGCCCGACAGACTGCTCCAGTCAACTTCTATAACCATATTCTCCGCCGTTATCGACGGTCCGGAAAAGGTTATTTTCCCGTTGTCAACTTTCGCTTTCAGCGTATAGAGCCCGACATCGGCAACTCCGGTATCTTTTTCCATTCGCGATTGAATGGCAGTGCCCATGTCATCAACCCACGACGGAAAACTTTTTGATAATTCATAACCATGTGTTACAAAAACAACATTTCTTACGGCAGTATCGGTTTCGCTGAAATCCGCCAGTGTTGCCGTCGCCTTGGCCGGAGTATTTTCATGCTTATAGCCTAATAAATGCCCGGTTTCGTGCGCGATGACGGCGGCGAGCCGGCTGGCTGACGCTATTTTATCGGAGAAGACGAACGCTGTATCATTTTTGATCTTGTTTCCGGCGTCAATGGTTTCGGACAGGCCAAGAACGCTGCCGTACTGGGCGAGCGCGGAACCGGCCGCACCAACATAGACTGTGGAATATTCTTTTCCGGTCGGAATGTCAACGGTAAAGGAAACGCCGCTGCCGGCGTAAGTGGTGTTCAATTCCGTGATGACTTTATTGATTCCGGTCTGGTCCAGACCTGAATCTGCGACATTAATGCCGTTGACATGGATGTTTAATGCTTCATTGTTGTAGGCGACGTCATTCGCGCCCTTGAAGTCCAGATAAATGACCTGATCCCCGGAGTAATCCGCGCCCGGATCAACCAGTTCCATGCCATCCAATTGTAAAATTTTCAAGTTCATCGCTATATTTACTCATACTTTATGTCATAGGTTCAACGCTATTGCCGCACAATTACGGTTTTTCGAAAATGACGATATGCAGTATTCGATGGCTTTGCGGACAAATACAAAGCGGACGGATGCGTTTCGATCCATCAGTTTGTCAGAAATTGGCTTTTTAAACATTCGTCCTGCTGGAAAAAACAGAAAAAGAATGTTTAACTATTCGGGCTGATTATTGCGGTTTAAAAACCAAATCGCAGTATGCCAACATAGTGTCAATTAAGCACTAAACTATCATTGCCATCTAAAGAGATATCATATGGACAATATACTATCATAAGCCGCATACTGCAAATTATTTATTCAACAAAAGAAAGACTTATCGGCACTTGAAGCACAAATTCTGTTCCATGTGCCGGCCATGAAAGCGCCGGGAATACGGAGCGAGGGCAGGGGGTTTTGAAGTTTACTTTTTAGCTGCCAGTTGCTGCGTCAGATATTTTGCGGCGGCTTCCCGGACGGAGTCAATGTTATTCTGAAGATCGGATAGTTTCAGGGTTACAGGGACATCGGGGGTGACGCCGAGATGTTCGATGTGTTGGCCGTTTTCCCTTTCATAGTTGCCGAAAATTGTCTGAAGGCGGAAGCCGCTGGGCAGACGCAGGAATTGTGACGGCAGGCATTTCCCGGAAGTGGTGGCGCCGAATAATACGGCGGCTTTCGAATCCTGCATCGAGGCCGCAAAAATTTCAGCGGCGCTGGCGGTGCCTTCGTTGATTAAAATCACCACCGGGCCCTTGAAGCATTGCTGCTGGGGATAGGAGGACGGGGTAAGCGTGGCTTCCTTGAGCTGAAGTTTGCCCATCTTAATGACTTGCGGACATGACCATCCCGCCAGCCATTGCGGCAGAATCACCACTCCGCCGACGTTGTTCCGCATGTCAATGATGAGACCGCTGACGTCTTTCAGTTTTCCGGTAACGGCCTTGACGAACGAGGTGATTTGATCAGGAAAAAATGCGGTCAGATGGACATAGCCGATATTGCCTGGAAGCACTTCCGCATAGAATGCGCCATAGGTCCGGGGGATGGCCCCGAATTTGAACCAGTTGAAACCATTGGGTTTGCGGGTCAGCTTATATTCCTTCTGGATGCCCCTGCTGTTGACTGTCGTCAGGGAAACTTTGCTTTCCGGCATCCCGGCCAGCAGAAAAGATGCAAGCGTATCCCAGGGAATATAGGAATTTACTGAAGTGTCCAGTTTAAGCCCGTTGATACTGACGATACAGTCACCGGCCCTGATCCCCGCAGCGTCGGCCGGGGACCCGTTTATCGTGCGCAATACGCACAGCTTGCCTCCGGCAATGCATGGCATGATTCCGACGTCGGCCGGAACATCCTGTGTGTTTAACGGTTCCGGCTCCACATTTTTCTCGGCGGCATGGAGCGCCATTATTTCCAGTTCATTGACCGGCGGCAGCACCTGGATATGGCTCTGCCCGAATTCTTTGACCATGCGATTCAGAATCCCGGCAAGCTGCATATCGTTTCCGGCTTTCTTTATTTCCGGCAGATATTTATTGTAGATGCGTTCCCGGTAGTTTTTTTCAAAATCCTGGTCGAAATGGCTCTTCCTGATGTTTGTCCAGACTTCATCTAAAACCGTTACGGCGTGTCTGGAAAATGAGTCAGATGCTTTGTCCTGCTTGTGCGCGACTTCGGCATCTGCCGCCGCGGCCAGCAGCAGGCAGGAGAAAAGCAGGACGAGCTTCGTTATTCTCATTAATCAATCCTTATTGTCATCGTCTTTGTCTTTGCTGTCGTCGTCATCACTGTCATTGTCGGCACTTTCGGCATTATCTTTGGCTGCATCTTCAAGCATTTTGGCTTTGTCCTTCTTAAGCTTATTCGCGATTTTTTTCTTCTTGCTCAACTTGTCCGCGGCCACAGATTTGGGCGGGGCATCCGCCTGGGCCAGTACCGGATTTTTGGCCGGAACCGGAGCTTCTGTCTGCGGGGCATTAAATTCCTTCGGCACATCAAATTCGAAATCGGCTATGATTTCGTTGTATTTAATGGATGCCAGTTTAGTTGCCATCTCCATGCCCATCGTGGTGGTTTTCTGCTCGGTCGGTATGACCAGTCCATTTATTTTCTGGTAATTGGAATAGAAGGTTGTTCCGGGAATCTGCCCCATATCGGTGAAAACCATTATCACCATTTTCGCGGGAAGAAATGTTTTGATGTCAACGTAGATCGCCAGCGGGAGCTGCTTCAGCCTGGCGTCTGCCTGGCAGGTCAGCTTGTAGCAGTCCTTGCCGTCAATCTTTTCCAGCACCGGCGAGAGTTCAATTTTCGGAAAAATATCTCTCATACGGTTGGCGGGATTACTCATTTGGGCGGTAAATTTCATGAAGTCGAGCTGCGCCCCGTTGATTTGCCGCACCCCCATGCCCGGAACGATTGTCCAGCCGTCCTGCCCGTTGAACAGCTCAATGCTGTCAGGCATGTTTTCACCGGCTTTTATGATAGTCTTGCTTTTGGCCGGCGCTTTGAACATGGCGGTTATTTGCAGCTTGATATCCTGCATCGAAACGGAACCGTCATATTTCGAAATGACCGTCTTTATGTCTTTGGCTTTATTGTCCGGGTCGACGGCTTTGTCGATGTTGTCCAGCAATTTTTCCAGTGTGATTCCGGTCGCGTTGCCGTTGTCTTGCGCCGGCGCGCACAGCATGAACGAGAAACAGGCGAACAGGATGAACAGGGTTTTACGCATAATCGTTAATTCTCCATGAAAATTTATATTTATAAAAACAGTGTCTGAAATATAGCTTTATTATATGGTAAATTCCAGCGGCGCAAATATTATTTGACAGGCTGAATTGATTATCTGCCGGGAGCGGTGAGTTGCTCAAGCCCGGTCAGGTGGCTGACTGCATCTTCGCGGCAGTTGCCGCACATTTCCTGCGATGGACGCAGCGAACCGCAAACTTTCGGGCGTTCCGGTGAGTTGAAGATTTTACAGCCGTAATCCTGTGCCAGTTGAACACACGGCACAAACGCCGGTTTACCTGCCGGCATTCCTGGAATCGCCGACGAAATGGACGGGATGATGCAGCATGCGCCGCATCCGGCGCGGCATTCTGTTTTGTTCATTGATTATCCTTATTTGATGTTGACTAATGATTTTTTGCGAAACTCACGCGGCGATATTTCATACACCTTGCGGAACTGCCGGGTCAGGTAATTGGAGTCGGCAAAGCCGCATTCCGGCGCGATTTCAGCGATTGCGAGCGGAGTCGAAATAAGCATCCCGGCCGCTTTCTGGAGCCGTATCCGGATCAGGTATTCGATTGGAGACTGGCCGGTGGCTTCCTTGAAAACTGTCAGCAGATTGCTCTTGGACATGCAGGCAAAACGGGCGATATCATCAAGCTGCCAGTTCCGCTTGTAGTGCTTTTCCAGTTCCCCGATGATGTTGCCGATGCGGTACAGCGACCTCGCCTGCGGTATTTCCATCATTGAATATTCCCGCGACAGGAACACCAGCAGTTCCATAAAAAAACTCAGCAGCATGGTGTCGTAGCCCGGCTGCTGCTGTTGAAATTCCTCGACCATTCTTTTGACAATTGTTTCCGCGTGAATCAGGGCGTGCCTGGTAATGTGCAGGCGGCTTTTAAACTTATGACGCCGCCGGTAGGCCGGCTCCAGCAGAAAAAGCGCGTTATACCCGGCGATCTCCTGCAACTTCTGCAGATTCCGGCCCAGCCGTTTCGGCTCGAACATCACGTTGAACAGACAGAGCTTGTGGCGCTCTTTGAAATAATGTGCTGTTTTTCCCTGAATAACGAAGATATCGCCTGCGGTTACCGGATAGTCCTCCCCGTCAATCCAGTGAACGCCGTAACCTTCGGTGATTATCACCAGTTCGGAGAAATCGTGCGAATGCCGGATGTCGGTAAGGTCGCCTTCGTGCTGGGGAGACGCATCGCCGCTGATCGTCCTGATGGCTATCGGATAAGTTCCGCCGCTCAGGTATTTGCGGCGCAATGCCGTGACGTTTTTCATGTTCTGCCGGATTTCCGTTATTTTGTGCTATTTTTTAGTAATATTGTCAAGGTTTTAACATTTTACAAACGATATAATTATATAAGACACAAAAAATATGTGATTAATCAAAACACAACATCAGGAGGCTGATCATGGCTGGAACATTCAGATTTTCATTCGGTCCGTGGAACATTCATGAAGGGGCGGACCCGTTCGGTCCGAAAGTTCGTGAAAGCATTGAGTTCAACAAGAAACTCGGCATGTACAGGAAACTCGGGTTTGACGGCGTCCAGTTTCACGACGACGATGCGGTTCCCAATATGAACGACTTGACGCCGAAGCAGATAATTGCCGAAGCGAAGAAAGTGAAGAGCAAGCTTGACGAACATGGACTGACTGCCGAATTCGTCGCGCCCAGACTGTGGGAGGACCCGCGGACGGTTGATGGCGGCTACACCAGTAATGACGCGGCCTGCCGCAAATACGCGCTGGAACGCAGTCTGCGCACCATTGATATTGCCAAAGCGCTCGGAACTGAAAATATTGTGCTGTGGCTTGCCCGCGAAGGCACCTACATCCGCGAAGCCAAAGATTCAGTATGGGCAACTGAGAAGATCGCGGAAGCGGTTCAGTTGATGCTGGATTATGATCCGAAAATCAGAATCATGATTGAGTCCAAACCGAATGAGCCGATGGACCATACCTATATTCCGACCATCGGCCATGCCATTGCGCTTGGCATGCTGACGAATGATCCGTCAAGGGTCGGCTGCCTGATCGAATCCGCCCATGCGCTGCTGGCCGGACTTGACCCGTCTGATGAAATGGGTTATGCCATGGCGCATAACAAATTATGGAGCGTCCATCTGAACGACCAGAACGGGCTTAAATTCGACCAGGATAAATCTTTCGGCAGCGTGGACCTGCGCAGGGCGCTGAATCAGGTGAGGATTCTGGACGAGCACGGTTTCGGCAATAACGGCGAATGGGTGGGACTGGACGTCAAGGCGATGCGCACGCAAAAGGATAATGTCGCCTGTAAACATCTGTCCAACAGCCGG
Organism: Victivallaceae bacterium; assembly: GCA_041665605.1. GTDB lineage: Bacteria > Verrucomicrobiota > Lentisphaeria > Victivallales > Victivallaceae > CAIPAT01. Next base: position 7,782 of record JBAYIO010000118.1, read on the forward strand.
ACAATTTTCCTGAAACTGCTGGCGATCAGCCGCAGCCTCGATCAGAAGAAGATGGCTAAATTACGCGCCGCCCGTGATTACGAGGAACTTGATCTCTATATCATGGAAAGCATACTCGGTTAGTTCAATATGGAGGAGGCAATTACGCCTCCTCTGTTTATTTAAAAAAGGTGGAGAAATGAAAGATTTTAAGCTTGGAATTCAGTTATACACGGTCCGTGAACCGTTGAAAGAAGATTTCAAAGGCGTGTTGCGGGAACTGGCGGCTATGGGCTATCAGGGGATGGAATTTGCCGGGATGTACGGCGATATGGAGCCTGCCGAACTGGCGGCGTTCCTGAAGGAAATCGGCGTGTCCGCCTGCGGAATGCATGTATCGCTGGATGCGGTGCTGAACAGCGGCGATAAATGTTATCAATACGCGAAAGCCATTGGCTGCAAGTATCTGGTAACCAGCCTGTGCGGTAATTTTATCAAGGATTTTGATATTCTGGTCGAAAAGTGCAACGAGGCCGGACGCGTTGCCGGCGCCAATGGCATGGTTTTCACTTATCACAATCACGCGCAGGAGTTTGAGGCTATTAACGGCGGCATCGCACTGGATATGTTTTACGCCAGGACTTCCCCGCAACTGGTCAAAGCTGAACTGGACACCTACTGGATCAAGAAGGGCGGTTCCGATCCTGTCGCGTATTTGACCAAATACGCTGCCAGGCTGCCGCTGATTCATCTGAAGGATATGGATAAAACGGACGGCAGTTTTACCGAAGTCGGGACCGGCAGTATTGATCTGCGGGGTATATTGCAGGCGGCGCGCGCCAGTGTCGCTGAATGGGTTATTTACGAGCAGGACTCCTGCCGCCGCCCTCAGCTTGAGAGCGCTAAAATCAGCATGAATAACATCATGGCTGCAATCAGGGCATAAATTTGCGGAATGGCAGTTTCCCGGACGGCGGCGGGAGTTTCCAAAAACTCCTTTTCGCCGTTTTTTGCTGTAATTTTAGACTTATAGTCAACAAATAATAGTTTTTGCAATTTGTGTAATGAACACATTGTGTTTATTTTAACTTTTGAATCTTTTAAACTCAATATTATTTAATAATAATCGCAGGAGAATAGCATGAAACGTAAAGTCAGAATGGGTATGGTCGGCGGCGGTCCTGGAGCATTTATCGGCAACGTTCACCGGATGGCCTCGCGGCTGGACGGCAAAATTGAACTCGTTGCGGGTGCATTTGACATTGATCCGGTCAAAAGCAAACAGACCGGCGAAGAACTCTGCCTGGACCCGGCCCGCGTTTACAGCACTTACAAGGAAATGATCGCGAAGGAATCCGCCCTCGGCGCGGATAAACGCATTGATTTTGTCGCGGTCACCACCCCCAATAACTGGCATTTTCCGATAGCTAAAGATTTTCTCGAAGCCGGTTTCAACGTCATGTGCGAAAAACCGATGACCATGACGCTGCAGGAAGCGATTGAACTGCAGAAGGTCGTCGAAAAATCCGGCAAAGTATTCGGACTGATGCACAACTATGTCGGCTATCCGATGGTAAAGCTGGCGAAAGACATGGTCAGGAACGGCGAACTGGGCAAGCTGCGGAAAGTCGTATCCGTCTATCCGCAAGGCTGGCTGGCGCGCCCGATTGAAAAATCCGGACAGCAGCAGGCAGCATGGCGCACCGACCCGAAACAGAGCGGCGCGGGCGGCTGCGTCGGCGATATCGGTTCCCATGCCGAGAACCTGGCCGAATACATCACCGAGCTGAAGATTACCGAAGTGTGTGCCGATCTGACTTCGTTTATCGAAGGCAGGCCGCTCGACGACGACTGCAACTGCCTGGTAAGGTTTGAAGACGGCGTCAAAGGCGTGATTTATGCCAGCCAGATTTCCGTCGGCGAAGAAAACGGACTGTCCATCTGGGTTTACGGCACCGATGCCGGGATCGAATGGCATCAGGAACATCCGAATCAGCTTCTGTACAAACCGATTGACGGCCCGGTTCAGATACTGTCCCGCGGCAATGGTTATATCGGCGCGAAAAGCCCGGCTGCCGCCCGCGGATCACGCATTCCCGCCGGCCATCCGGAAGCATTCCTGGAGGCGTTCGCCAACCACTACAGCAATTTTGCCGACACGATCCTGCTGAAAGAGGAAGGCAAGGCGGTTGATCCGGTTATCAATGATTTCCCGCAGGTGCATGACGGCGTGCGCGGCATGGCGTTTATCGAAACCGTCGTAGCCAGCGCCAGAGCCGGTTCCGCCTGGATAAAATTTCCGAATGTGTAATTAAAATACTGAGACAGGATAAGTCAGAATGAATTCTGAAAGCAAAGAATAAAGCGCCGGCGGCGCGGAATATGAATGACAGAAGAATGAATTAACACAGGGCGTCAGGAACCGGAAGACAAGTAGTTGGAATGAATGAAGACAAGGAATAAAACCGGAAATCAGGAACTGGAAAAGATGAAAACAAACAGCAAGGAATTTTCAGGATTTGATGATATTATTCTGAATTATGACTTCTGCCTCCTGACTTCTGAATTTATGTCTTCCATTCTGACTCCTGACTTCTGACTCCTGACTTCCGGATTTTTAACAAAGGAGAAGACAAATGAGCAGACCTGTTACAATGTTTACCGGACAATGGGCGGATTTGCCGCTGGAAGTGCTGGCGGAAAAAGCGGCTTCATGGGGCTATGACGGACTGGAACTCGCCTGCTGGGGCGACCATTTCGACGTCGAAAAAGGCGCGAAAGACCCGGCCTACTGCGACAGGCAGAAGGCGATCCTGGCGAAACACGGCTTGAAAGTATGGTCCATCAGCAACCATCTGGCGGGCCAACTGGTCTGCGACCCGAATTTCGACTGCCGTTCCGATATCTTCGCGCCGAAATCAGTCGCCGGCAACGCCGAAGGCAAACGCGCCTGGGCCGTGCAGCAGATGAAATATTCCGCGCAGGCCGCGAAAAACCTCGGGGTTAAAGTGGTCAACGGTTTCACCGGCTCCCCGATCTGGCACATGCTGTACAGTTTCCCGCCGGTCAGCGACAAAATGATTGCCGACGGCTTCAAGTTCTTTGCCGACCAGTTCAACCCGATTCTGGACGTGTTCGCGGAATGCGGCGTCAAATTCGCGCTGGAAGTCCATCCGACTGAAATTGCCTTCGACATCTACACCGCGAAAGAAGCCTTGAACGCCATCAAATGCCGTCCGGAATTCGGCTTCAATTTCGACCCGAGCCATCTTTACTGGCAGATGGTCGATCCCGCCAAATTCATTCAGGCATTTCCGGAACGCATCTATCACGTCCACATGAAGGACGCCGCCCTGCAGCTTGACGGCAAAAGCGGCATCCTGGCTTCGCACCTGAATTTCGGCCGCCCCGAACGCGGCTGGGATTTCCGCAGCCTCGGCCACGGCGGAGTAAATTTTGAGGAAATCATCCGCGCCCTGAATCATGCCAAGTACAACGGCCCGCTCTCCGTGGAATGGGAAGACTGCGGCATGGAGCGCGAATACGGCGCCAAAGAAGCATGTGATTTTGTCAGGAAAGTAAACTTCGGGTCGTCTAACCTCCAGTTTGACGCCGCCTTCGACGACAAATAAAGTTAAGGAGTTGTAAAGAAATAAACTTGTAAAGATTATTTTTGAACGGCTCTTAAGTTCTAAAAACAATTACGCGAGCGGAATGCTTGAAGCAAGTTTTCCGCTCGCGTTTTCTTGACCCCCGAACATGCCGCCCGTGCTATATTTTAAATTCCAGCGTATTGATGTTCTCTTTGTATGAATGTACCGGATTTCTGGCGATATTCCGAATTATCATCAGGGAAATGTCCTCCTCTTCCGCGGCAAACGGATTGAAGTCTCTGCCGCGGTAGGTCAGGGTGATTTCGACTCCGCCTGATTCCTCGGAATAGGCGATATTTATAACAATGTCAGGCGTTTCAGCGACCGGCGGCAATTGATTTATAATCAGCTCTTCGATTACCAGTTGAAGCGAGTTGAGCGTCTTTGATGACATGAACTGTTTTTTGCAGAAATCTTCGAGTATTGCGCTGAGTTCGATATAGTCAAAGTCAGTGGATTTAATTTCGAAACTGAAAGAACGTATTTTGTGAATGAAGCCGCGGGTCTTTTCGCGTTTGGGATGGCTGAATATCTCTTCCGGCGTGCCTTCCTCGTAGATCACGCCTTCGTCCATATAGAAAACCCTGGTCGACACATTGCGGGCAAAGCTCATTTCGTGGGTGATGATCATCATGGTCATGCCTTCATCGGCCAGCTTGCGGATGACGGAGAGCACTTCGCTTGTCATTGTCGGGTCCAGCGCCGAAGTCGGCTCGTCAAAAAGCACTATCTCCGGCTTCATTGCAAGCGTCCGCGCAATGGCCGCCCGCTGCTTCTGGCCGCCGGATAGTTCATCCGGATAGGCATGGCCCTTATCCGCCAGACCCACCATTTTGAGCAGATCCAGCGCTTCCTCATAAGCCTGCCGCCGGGGGATTTTCAAAAGGCTGACCGGGCCGAGCATGATGTTTTCGATGATCATCAGATGTGAAAACAAGTTGAATGACTGGAAAACCATACCCATTTTCTGACGCATTTTGCGGATATTGGTTTTCGGATGAAGCAGATTTATATTGTCAATGGTGATTTCGCCGGATGTCGGTTTTTCCAGAAGATTCAGGCAGCGCAGAAAGGTGCTCTTGCCGGTGCCGGAAGGGCCGATGATTGAAATTATTTCGCCTTTGCTGATCTCCACGTTGACGTCGGCAAGAACCACGTTTCTGCCGAAAGATTTTGATAAATGTTTTACGCTGATCATGTTGTCTCCACGCCTTTTATAATCCGCTTGCGTCGCTTCGGATCGATTTTAACTTCTATAAACCCGAGGGCCGCGGTCATAACGTAGGCCAGGAAAAAGTAGATTACCGCTGTTGACAGCAGGGGAAAAAACGCCTCGTAGGTGCGGCTCCGGATGATGTCGCTCATCTTGGTGAGATCCTGAATGGCGATATAACCGACCACGGAAGTCATTTTCAGCATGGAGATGAATTCACCCTTGTAAACCGGGATCACGTATCTCGCCGCATGGGGGAAGGTGATTTTCCAGAAGATCTGGAACCGGCTGAAGCCGAGTGAGGATGCGGCTTCCAGTTGTCCTTTGTCCACGGAATCAATCCCGGAGCGCATCATTTCCGAAACATACGCGGCAAAGTTCAGCGAAAACCCCAGTACCGCTATCAGTATGGGATTGGCATTGACACTGGCGAAAACAATATAATATAGAATCATCAGAATAACCAGCAGCGGCGTTCCCCTCAATATGCCGATAAAGGCTTTTGCCGGAATTACCGCCCAGAGCGTGTTCGCCCGGCGCGCCATGCAGACGCCAAATCCCAGCACGGTTCCCAGCACCGCCGACAGCACCGATATGAGGATCGTCACCCAGAGGCCGTCCAGGATCAGTTTGTAACGGTCTTCAGTGACAAATGTTCGCTCAAAGCTGTTTTTGAACGCTTCCCATCGCGACGGTTTTTTCCCCGCCGCGGCAGCAGCCTTCCCTTTCGCCATGGTGACTATGAATACTCCGCCGTCGTAGTGCGGATCGCTGAACAGCATACTCTTCCTGCGTTCTTCAGTCACGGAGATGCAGCATGCCGCGAAATCGACTTTGCCGGAATTTACCGCATCGATTATGGTTGAGATATCGGGGGTGGTGATTTTAAGTTCATAGCCGAGCCGGGCGGCTATATACCGGGCAATATCAATTTCCAGACCCAGCATTTTCCCTTTATGCAAATAAGTGAACGGATCACTGGAAGTATCGGCGGCCATGGTCAGGACGCCGCGCGTTCCGTCAGTCGGATAATCCGGCATGACGCGGGTGGCGTCATCGACGCTGAACCACTTTTTATCCATTGTCTTGAGCATGCCTGAACTGCGCATTTCCGCCAGTATCCGGTTGAATTCGTCTCTCAAGGCCTCTTTGGATTTCGGAAAGAGAAAGGCATATTGATCGTTGCACAGCGCGTCGGGAAGCATCCGCAAGTCATTATGCATTGCCGTCATTCGCCTGGCAACCGGCTCGTCCACTACAAAGCCGGTGATTTTGCCTGAACGCATCGCCCAGAGCTGATCCGGGTAGTTGTTGAAGTATTGAGGAATTGCGCCGGCAACCTTTGCCTTTAACAGCGCGTCAAATTTGGTGCCGGAAATAGTGCCTACCGGTTTCCCTGCCAGATCGCCGCATCTGCTGATCGTTGCGGCCGGAGCGGCGGCAACAGTCTCCCGCCGGACAAGCAGCGCTATCCCGCTCTGATAATATGACCCGGCAAAATCAACGCTTTTGGCGCGTTCTTCGGTAACCGACAGGCAGCCGCCCACCATATCGGCCTTGCCGGACTGCAACGCCGCCAGCAACCCGCCGAAGCTCATCGGGATCAATTCCACTTTGCGGTTCAAGGCGACGCCGATGCGCAGCGCCAGCTCCACATCGAACCCCAGCGACTTGCCGCCGGCTCCGCTGTACCCCATGGGCATTGAAACATTATCATGGGCAAACCGGAGCGCCCCTCTGGATGACTCGTTTTTCTTTTCAAGCTCCGGCGGAATCACCATAAGTTCATCCCTGCCGGACAACCAGCGCTTTGCCATTTCCTCCAGGGTTCCGTTGCGCCGCATTTCCTCGATGGCGCCGGCGGCATCCGCCGCCAGCTTATCCCCTTTGCGGCAGGCGAACCCCAGTTTGTCATTCAGCACCAGAAGCGGAAAAACCATCAGGTCGGGGCACTTGCCTTCAAGCATTTTGCCGACCGGCTGATCGACTCCCACCGCATCCACCTTTTCGAGCCGCAGGGCTTCGGTCATTGACGTGTAATCATTAAAATACAGGTGCGTCACATCCGGAATAACCGAGTTGATAAGCTTGTCAAATACGGTTCCCGTAATCGATGCGACTTTTTTCCCTCTGAATGTTTGCAGCGAAAAAGACGGCTGCGGCTTGACCGGCGCTTCCGGAATCTGCGCCGTGCCGACGGTGGAGTTTTTTGATTGTTCGCCGGAATAGCTCGAAAAACAGAGAGTCATCATCATTGCCAGCAATGGCAAATATATATATTTCATAAGCAAGTGTTCCAATCACATTTACATAATGAGATGTAACGTAGTGCAATCTCCGGAAACTGCAATAGTATTGCTCAGTAAAAAACAGCAAAATGTTTTTCTCAGGTGACTGACGCTTAGTGATTCTGCCCTATAAACTTACCGCCTGAAACCCTGATTAAAGCTATTTTTAAGTTGGTTATTGGATATTCAGGGATCTACCCCCTGGTTATGCTCCGCCATAACCGGGTTTTACTCCGAAAGCTCCAGCGGAGCGGCATATTGACCCCAATTTGCATTTATTTTAATATCTTTCGCTTCAACTTTATAAAATAAGACATAATTTTATCATTGCAGCATCAATTTTCGCGCTTAAAAAAATAAAGCGACATATTAATCCCGCTATTCAAGCAACGGAAACACCTTTTTGTACCCAATGATTACATGATACTGGTTAAGATACGTTTCATTTTTTAATGGAAGCATTTTCTTTAAAAGGCAAATTAACTGTTGTTTTGTCATGAACTTTTACTTGCTGGATAATCTTGTTTGAATCATTTTGTGAAGTAATGGGCGGGTAAAAATACGCAAATACAGCACCAACTAGACCACCTAAAATACCAGATATGACCATTGCCATGACTTCACGTAAATTGTTATGTCTTTGTTCTTTAAATTTTATGAGTTCAGACACTTCTTTAGTTGGGAAGCTCGGTAAATGATTTAATTCACTATCAATATCCGCTTTTATATAACCGTCTGAGTTATATTGATCGTGATATTCCTTGAGTAAAAATTGTTTATCAGTAGAGGTAATTTCAAAAGTTTGAATTAGGACTTTGAAAAATGCGGAAATAAGTTCATTTTATGCTCAAACACAACTAAGAGGTAAAAATGAATCATCTCCGCAGCACATATATTACTATAGAA
>JBAYIO010000119.1:0-15778 GCA_041665605.1 Victivallaceae bacterium
ATCTTCGACAGCGCAACCGGCTTGCCCGTTTCATCCGTGATTTTCACCGTATTGGCATTGATCGTCTCCGGAATGAAACCGTCAATGTCGGGCGGCAGGCCGGGACTGAACAGCGGGATTTCAATGGTAGTTTTATTAATAACCTGGGACTTCAGGTTCTCCTCATCCACCCGCGGGGCGAATGGTGCGCATTTCGGTTCAAACATCAGGAAGTGACCGACCCAACCGAGGCCACCTTCCTCAGGGTACTGGGACTGGGTGGCAAAACGCACTTCACCCATATTGAATCCGTCAGTATACAGAAACATCATCGGTTCGGCCTGGGAGATCGGAGCTCTATCGTAAGTCACTGCCGTGGTCGTCTTCTGCCAGAATTCAACGCCGGGGGTGGAGCCCGTTGAGGGCTGCCGCGCCATATAATAAGCGCCATTGTACTGCACAAGATCATTATAGGTGTATTGTACAGAGCTTGAGTAATCGCTGATATTGCTGATATCCTTCTCCTTCCAGACATATTGTGCAATCCCGCCGCTTCCCGGCACAAAAGTATTATGTTCACCGAGACTCATATATACTTTTCCGTTATACCTGACAAAATCATATAGTCCGTAAATAACAGTTGATGAATAGTCACTCACGCTGATATCAACAAGCCGCCAGCCCGGGGTGAGCGGATTTCCGGTATTATTGTCTTTAACACTGACATACACGCCTGCCCCGTCCGTCACGGAGTCGCCAAATTTATAAGTCATAAGGCTGTTCCATGTTTCATAGCTGTTTCCCTGAGTATCATAATAGCCGGTAATCCAGGAAAAAGAATTCATAGTGGCCGCATATATGTCGCCAGGGCCTCTGGCATACTCCGAAAAGCCGGGATCTCGCGGCGTAGTGCGAGACGGATTATATATCATGGTCGCATGTGTTACACCGCCGCCGAAGGCGTTAAGCCCGAATGCCATGAAGTCGCATAACAGATTCTGTGCCGACTGATAACCGCGTACTGCATAAATCGTCTTGTTATTTATAGCCAGATCATAAACATTTTGAATTTTTGATGAATTTAAAAAATAGGTCCATGTTGTGCCTCCGTCAGTTGATTTTGCCAACCTTGCAGCTTCAGCAGACGTCATGGTAAACGCCATATATATATTGTTGTTCTGCGGATCGACAATCAGCGAACGGACATAATAAGCTGAAGTATAACTATTCATTATCGGATCATTAATAACTTCGGTTGCGCTGGCGGCTCCGGATTTTTCAGTGACCCGGACAAGATAATTCTTGGATTCCGCAGTATAGGTTGTTTTGCCGTCTTGACTGGTTTTTGCCGCAGTATAAATTATTGCGCAACCGAGCGGGACTAAAATAGTATTATTCGACCCGACAGACAAAACACGCGGCGGCTGAAGAAGAATGTAGTTAAGATCAGCCGGAGGACTTTTTACTTCCGGAATCAAATCACTGAGAATGATTTTCTCCGCTATAACTTTTTTAGTCAGGTCATACCTGATGAGCGCTATTTTTTTGGACGAACCATCGTAGCGGCCTTTGGTAATCCACAACATGTCTGCTGAGGTTTTTAACATCTGCGGCGCAACGCCGGCAACCGCGCTGTCAGTGTCAATGGTGTACGCTTTTACCGTTTGAGCGCTTTTGCTGTATTCATAAATACTGCTTGAAGCGCCGGGGAACAGAGAAGAAACTTTCTTATAATTACCGTCATCGCTGTAATAGAAAGAAAAATACACCTTGTCGCTGTCAAATGGATCAGGATAGACAGAGCACCCGGCCGCAAAGTCATTTTGCAGAGCCAGAACATCATTCCATGATTTTTTGACCAGATCATAGTATTGGACTCCTTTATAATGCATCACCCACATCAGTTTTGATGCTTTGTCATAAGCCATCTTGACTACACGGTTGTTTTTCAGCGGACTGTTGGTGCTATTCATCCAGTTAAGGATATTGCCTGCGGCATCGTAGACGGCGATACCGCCGCCTTCGTTGCGCATGTGTTCGCGATAAAATTCATCCGTGCCGCGAGTGTCAAAGTTCATTGAAGCATTCAATGCCGGCTCGCCGGTGCCGCACCATATCTGATTATTGACCGGATCATAAGCCACGCAGGTCTGGTGACGGAATTTAATGTCGCTGCCGTCATAAGCTTTCTGATAGTCTGTGGTTTTCGCGGTGTCAGTATTTATTGCCAGCAGGCCGCCGTTATCCCGGTTCATCAGCCGTGACGGGAACGAACGGAAACAGGTGACAAAAGAACCTGGCAGAAAAGTCGCCCTGCGGTAAATGAACGGATAGTCACAGACCATATCGCCGTCTCCGTAAAAATCGTTATCCACAGGCATCGCGTCATATCCATATCCCGGACCATTAACGTCATTAAAAAAAGCGAACATCAAATCTTTAGCAACAGTATCCATGGTAGCGGTCAACTGCCTGGTGGTCGGATTCGCCGGAACTTGCACCAATTCTATATTCCGCTTATTCAATTCGCTTTTCACCATAGCCGAAACGTGTTGATGCAGCGTAAGAAATTTGGGTTTTCCTCCGTTTTGCTTGTACGATGCATACGCAGGGAACCCGGTGTCATCGATCATTTGCTTGATATTATTCATGCCTGATCCATCCAGCCGCGATACAATATAATAACCGAATTTTTTCGAGGAAAATTTCTTGTTAAGAATGTCCGTGTTGTAATAGTAAAAGTATTTATTCCGGCTGAAAATGTCCGGAATGCCGTTGTCCGCCGCAGACTCGGACAAATTGAACAAAACATAGACGTCAGTAAGATGGGACGGGGCGCTCGCGCCGGCGAATTCCGGGCTGGCGGCGTACATCGGAATGCCGCGCGTTAAGACAATATAGTTTATTTTGTCTGTCAGGTTGCTGGCTGCCATATGATTCTTTATGGCGTCAAGCAATGCTTTTTTTTCATCCTGGGTTGCCTGCCCGAATTCGCTGACTGTCCCCTGCTGGTCGGTCATGGAAACATGCACGACATTGCTCTCCGGAATTTGACGGGCAGTTTTAAAATACGTCCCGATTTCCACCGACGAAGGCGATTTGTCATTAATTACCAGCAATACATCATCATATGACGGCAATGCATATAAATGTAATAAAGCAGTCATAACAATTAAAAATGCTATAAATTTGAACCATTTAATATTCATAATACTTTCTCCCTATGTTACTGTCGCCGATTATTCATCGCGCATATTTTGCCCAATGCGGATTTGCTCATTCCGCCGCAAGCCGAATTAGAGCCAATCCGCACATCGTACTGTAATTTGATTCTTTACACAGGAACCGGTGTTTACTTACTTGCGGAACCGCTAAGCGCCTTACTTATGCCGTTGACCATATCCTGATCCAAAGTCAACGTTTTTTTGTCTTTTATCAAAAATACATAGTCGTAAAATTCTACTCTTTTACATTTTACCTTTTCTTTACCTTGAATGTCGGAAACGATTTTGAATTCTGTCAATATCCGTTCCGCGTTTTTGGGATCATAAATCGCAATTATCGGACTGAACTGGCAATCCGGGCAGACCGTCTTCGCCCATTTTGAATAGTTCTTCGCCAAGCTTACGGTATCTTCGAGACTGGATTCCGGGCCGCGGGTATGCCGGCTGACATATTTGCCATGAAAGTCCACGGGATAACGATTAACCCAATCCGGCGCTTTACAACCCGGAGCGGAAATGGTATAGCAGGCGGTTTTGATATCCGGTGCCAGCTTCCGGCAGAGTTTCACCCATTCTTCAACAAAAGAAACCAGGCTTTCCTCCGCAAATTTTTCATTCACTTTATCCTGTGTAATTTCCGGGTATTTCGCCGCAAACTCTGCCTTTTGCTTCTGCGAATAGTCACAGTAACAGGAAGTTTCATAGCCGTCTTTATAGCGTATATAGTCCAGATAAAGTTCATCCGGATGATATTTCTTGATGAGTTCTTCAGTGATTTTCATTGCTCTTGCCCTGACTACCGGATGATCGGGACAGTTAGCTCTGGACCATTTTGAATCAGCATCAATATCGCTGATTTTCATTTCGCCTTTTTGCAGCCTGGCATATTCTGCACTATTGATATTCGGGGCATATTTGTCCCACTCCAGACTGCTTTGGAACGGAAATATAATCATGGAGACTTTCATTCCGCGCTTTCTGGCTTCTTCCACCATGCACCCAATCGGACTGAATCCGTTCCGGCAATCTCTTTTTTCTTCGACAGTATCTATATCCGTCGGATAGAAATAGACTCCGGCCTTTGCGACAATCCCCACTTTATTGAATCCCATGCGTTTGCAGTTGTCCATAACTGTGCTGATTATTTCCGGCGAACTCAGCCCGACCGGATTGGCACCGGAAACCAGCCAGTAACTGGGCAGCCAGATCATCGCTTCATCAAATTTTGGAGCAGGCAAATTGCGATATTTGGCCAATTCCCTATCGTTTGACTGAGAGTCGAATTTCCTGGTTTCAGCCAGCAGTACAGACTCAGTAGTTTTCATCGGAACGTCATACTTCGGTTGAGCTCCAGCCCATTTTACTGAATTCAGCAGCAGTCTTTTATCGGTTTCAGGCAGCGGTCCGGTTTTATCTTGCCAATACAACCCCATCGGAAAGCCGATTTGTACAATCCGTCCGCGCGATACTTCACCAGCCACAACCATTGCCTTGCCAAGTTTATCTGTTGCCATGATTTTTCCGGTTTGTCCTGGAATTATTTCCATATGATCGTATTGATGGGCAAACCTGGCAGGTATTTCCGCCATTACCGGATGCGAAGCATCAGTTACATCAAAGCCATCTTCCAGATTCCGCTTTTGCGACGTTCCGATCATCGGGAATAATTTGTAAGTACTGAAGATGCCATTGAATCCGACCGCGTTATGCCCCAAAACGAGTCCGCCGCCGCAATCCACATAATTGGTTAGAGTTTTGATCCAATCCGTGCCTTTGATACCGCGGTCAGCATCACTGACATCTTTTTTCGCGAGTTTTTTCACCGTGGAAATGACAATCGTATCATACTTCTTCAAAGTATCTGTTGCAAGATTATCAATAGTTTCAACTTTAATTCCCGGCTCATTTTTCAATGCTTCGCAAATATAATTGATGCCGTATTGGCTGAATTCCGGCCCATTGTCATACACCGCGACCCTAATATCATTGCCGTTTCGCGGAATCGCCGGATATGCGGCTTCATCACAAATACCCGATAACCACGAACAGCCCAACATTGCACTCATCAGACAAATCTTTATTGCGCGTCGAATCATTTAGTTTCTTTTCCTTTTCTTAGTAGTTTTTATAATATACGCCGGGTATTATTCTCGCATCACGATCATAATCCCGGTAAATGCCTGGGGTGCGGATAAGTGAATTCAGTTCCCGACGGCGACTGTCCGGGCGTATAATACCAGGGATACACGCCAAGGTGATAATCGCGTCCTTCTATCAGAAAATCGCCCGAATATAGTAGATATTCGTACAGAGACCCGCCGTAACTCGGATAATGTCCGCCGTTATTGACAGCGACCTGGTTATAGAGATTCCCGTTTATGAATAAATCACCGGCGCATTTGGCCGACGTTTCATATCCTGTATGACCGTACCCCAAATCAACACCGCTCTTCCAGCCAATCTGATAAGGAACCGGGTAATTTGCCGGATAACCCGGGGTAGCGGCCTGTTGTTCAATCTGTATCCATACATCAAAACGGAAACCGCCGATAGTGTTGTCGCGGACATACCCTTCGCCGCCCCGAATCGCGATGGCTTTCTCGCTTAACCGTTTATTATAATAATTATTGGCAAAAGTATAATTGGAGCCTAATGCATAAGTCACATAATTATCCCATCCGGCCGGAGCTGAACCGGGATAAGTATTGAGAGCAACGCCCAAAATATCAACATTGCACTTGATCGTATTTTGATAAATATCAAATGCGCGGACGCTGTAGTCATTTCCAAAAGCGCCTGCCCCGTGGGCGTCAACCGCCTGCCCCCATAGATTGTCTTCAACATCATTATAGCGGAAACAGTATGTCCCGCCCTGTCCGGCGGCAATTGCATGGCGATGTTTAGAAAAATAATTATCCTCAACATATATCATGTTTTCAGTTCCGATGCCCGTACTGCCGCGCCATGCGGCATGCTGGCCGCTGTAAACGACAACTCCATAGCCCATCGTAGTACCTCCTGTGCTGACGGCATACGGACACATTTTTATATTGTGGATGAAGTTATTTTTGCGGATCAGTCCTTGCGAGGTGTAATCATAGTGATCAACTCTGATTGCGGCATACCCGAAATATTCAAATTTGCAGTCAGTAATAACAAAATTTGTACTTTCGAAAGCCCAAACGCCGATATCGCATGCGGAGGAGCCGTCGCCGCCGATAAAACGGTTTGCATCAGGCGAAGGTGTCTTACTCTTAAAGTGAATTCCAGAAACGACAGCTCCGTCGCCGCTTGTCGTGCCGTCCGAAGTCGGTATGTTATTAAGCCTGATCATATACATCCAGGATTCCAGGGTGGCATCCGTTAAATTTGCGGAATCATCCCGGTACAACAGCGTCCCCCCGTTCGTCTCATCCTGCCCCATTCCCTTGAGATAAATGCGTTTACCTATATCCACATACTGACTGAGCACAAAACTTCCAGCAGGAAGCTGTACGGTATCCCCGGCGCTGGCTGCCGAAATTGCGTTTACCAGATTTGCGCGAATATCGTTGCCATTACCAGGGTTCGCAACATTATGAGTGTCTGCGCCAACAAGCAGCGGACTGAAGAATAACAACATTAAAGTCCAAGCAACAACTGATTTGATATGATCTTTCATTTTGCCGTCAACTCCTTTAACGATTATGATTGTTTAAACCACTCCATCCAGCTTCATCTCGTGGCTGCAAACTTCAAACTACTACTCCTTTCTGATACAGTAAAGTTGTACAATAATTATAGACCCCAATTTATTTTCTTCTTGCCCGGCCCGGATTGTCATCAGTGTAAAACGCCCATCTTATGTAATAATCAATAAATGTCACTGCCGGATCAACGCTGCCGCTGGCCGAACTGGAGTGCCCGTCCAGCCATAATAAATTCAGCGCCTGCCTGCCATTGTGCCGCTTTACCGGACCATAGGTAGTTCCAGATTGTGCGAAATTGCAATTGTTGGTGTCTGTCAGATAGGCGATTTTGCTTAATGAGACTTTTAAACTGGTCGCTTTTTTCGACCAGTAGAGCCCGGAAAGGTAGTCAGCACAATTTACGGTGTCTGTCTGCATTGTGGCGTATGTAAGTCCATTTAGCCATGGATCCCACTTCCAAGCCAAGGTTTCACCGGCAGCGCTGGCACAATAGAAAAATTTATTTGCCAGCATCCGCTGCTGATTGATGTCAACGACTGCTTTTCCGTTCAATTCATCCATTAATAAACTGGCCCATATATCACGACCGTTGCCGGCGGGATAATAGTCGCGCCAATTGCCCAGATACATGGATAATGCGGTTCCCATCTGCTTCTGGTTGTTCATGCAATTGGCTGTCCTCGCTTTTTCCCGCGCCTTATTCAGCGCCGGAAGCAACATTGAAGCCAATATTGCGATAATAGCGATTACCACCAGGAGCTCGATAAGCGTGAATCTTCCCAATCCGCGATTTCCCTTTTTCTTTAACATTTCAAACCTCCATTTTATAAGTTAGTTAATTTTACACATCTCGAGACTGTTTATTTCGGAATCTTTTTCTGCTCGTATATTTGTTTTATTTATGGCAGCGGTGTTTTTCATTTCCGGACGCAAAGTTATCCTGACCGGAGCGGAAATCTTGCCGGCAATCAGTTCCATCAGTTTTTCCGCGGCAATTCTTCCAAGCTTTTCGGATTTAATTTCAACTATCGGACAATTCAGATAAGTTCCGCAACCGGAAGTGTTGCTGACAATTTCGCACTTTTCCGCAAAATTATCGCCCCATTTGGACTTTAATGCAGCAACAACATCCCAAACGCACCACCCGAATGCAAAACATGCGGTAAAGTCTATTTCAAACCGCAACATTTTCTTGATGTCCCCAGTAATTTCTGACGGATTGTCAAGAATCAGCTTGTTATCATATTTCAGATTTTTATCAGCAAAGGCTCTTTTAAATCCATCAAGACGCAGTTGCGAGGTCCAGATGTCGTCATTTTTTATGAAAAGAATATTTCTATGCCCTCTGGCAAGCAGATACTCGGCAACCACATAACCAATATGGAAATAGTCGTTCATTATATTATTTACGCTATTGTCATCCGGCTGATGCCCGATGCATACTACCGGCAGTCCGGAATCCTGAAGCAGATGAATAAGCTTGGTCCTTTCAGGGAATGGATGCACCCAGACGATGCCGTCCAGATTCAACAATTGAATTTCCCTGGCCGCCTGCTCGTCGTCATGCACCATCTGAAGAATTCTAACACTGCCAAAATCATCGGTAATAACTTTTCCTGCCGCGCTGATGATCGGCCAAAAATAATCCTCATACGTTACTTGCTTGCCACTGCCTACAATTATGCCAATGGAAAGGTTGCTGCCGGGAATTTCATGCCTGGAAAACATTTTCGGATTGGTGAATGTGCCCAATCCCTTGCGGATGACCAGATAGCCTTCCGCGACCAGCTCGTTAAGCGCCTTTCTTACAGTAGGACGGCTTACATTATATATTTTACATAATTCGCGTTCCGACAGCAATTTGACTTCTTTGCCAGAATTGCTGTACGAAAGATCATATGCATATTGCCTGATCAAAAATGCTGATCCGGTAGACATCTTCTTAAACTCCTGTTGATGCTAAATACAACACCCTTAAACTTACCACTACTTACCACCCATAACCATATTATACCGCGAAGGTTCATTTCTGTCAATAGCCTTCTTAATAATTTCTTGAAAAAAATGCCGATAAGAAGTTTTTATATAAATGGCGGCTGGTAAATATTGCGCACGGAGACAGGCTGACACTACTCCAGCCGTGGGGCGCGGAGGATAAGCGCCTTTAATTCATATTTGTCCGTGCGAATCATAGCTCCAGCGGTCGAACGGCATACTGATGATATCGTCCCCGAGGATTTCCGCCAGACGGAACCCCTTCAGTGGCAATTGCGGCCCTACAAATTTCAGCGGTTCCG
Source organism: Victivallaceae bacterium (assembly GCA_041665605.1). Taxonomy (GTDB): domain Bacteria; phylum Verrucomicrobiota; class Lentisphaeria; order Victivallales; family Victivallaceae; genus CAIPAT01. The sequence goes on from JBAYIO010000119.1 coordinate 9,190, forward strand.
CCGGAACGCCGCCGGTAATTTGTTTCCAGCTATTGGTTTTCGCCTGAACATTTTCCCACCAGATCCGGGCACTCTGTTGAGCTGTACCATGAAAACATTTGAGCGCTTTTTCAGCTTTTTCCATGCTGGAGTCGTCCGCAAGTACCAGAAAATCCGGGCTGTAATTGTAAGTCTGGGTGATTCCTACCTGAAACGCATATATTTCTTTCACGTCCAGACTACGTTTACAGTCCTCCACCAGGTTTGGCGCGACATTCAGCACATGGCGGCTGATCTTTGCGATAGCGCGGTGGTCTGCGTGCGAATCCTGCGGCCAGTGAGTCAGCACGATTGACGGCTTCAGATCTAAAATAAAATCTGCCATCCGCCGCATAATCTCAAGCCTGTGTTCATCAACTTCCGCAACCGGATAATCCCAGATAACCTTTTCACAGCCCAGCTCTTGCGCTGCGTTCCTGGCTTCGCGGATGGTACGCTGTACGCCATCGGGACCAAGTTCACGGATGAAACTCCAGTTCCATCCGCCGACCGGGTTAAGAATGACGACCCGGCTGCATTTATCCGCCAGCTTCGCTGCGATATTTGGAAATTCAGCTTCCACTTCTTCATGATGCGCCCCGATAATCAAAACAATATCATCCACTTTGCTGTTTTTGCTCATTTTAGTCATCCTTAAACTATATAAAATATTAAAATTATGGCAGAAATTTACTTAATATATCAGCAGAACTGTTGTCTGCCAAATCCACCTTTATTTACTTATTCCTGGATCAGATGGTAACCAAAGCTGAAAAACGGCTGTCAGTTATCGAAAAAACAAAAAGGGCATCCGGATGGATGCCCTGAAATATCTCGACTTCGGGTAAGCTTACTTACCGCTGACCACGCCGTGATCTTTAAATACACGGGTCGGAGAAAATTCGCCAAGCTTATGGCCAACCATATTTTCAGTGACGAACACCGTGATAAAAGATTTACCATTGTGAACGCTGAAAGTATGTCCGACGAAATCAGGAATGATCATGGAACGGCGAGACCAAGTCTGAATCGCACGTTTGCGTCCTTCTTTGTTGACCTTCTCCACCTTTTCCAGGAGATACTCTGCAACATAAGGACCTTTCTTAATTGATCTAGCCATTATTTCTTCCTCCGGTCAGTAATAAATTTGCTGGATGTCTTTTTCTTGCGTCTGGTCTTCTTGCCCTTGGCCAGTTGACCCCACGGAGAAACAGGATGTCCGCCGCCGCTGGTTTTGCCTTCTCCCCCGCCCATCGGATGGTCGACAGGGTTCATAGCTACGCCGCGGTTATGCGGTTTCTTGCCCATATAACGTTTTTTGCCGGCTTTGCCGAGCTTGATGTTCATGTGCTCAATATTGCCGACTTGGCCGATAGTGGCGCGGCATTCGACATGAATCTTTCTGATCTCGCCGCTCGGCAGTTTGATCTGAGCATATTCACCTTCTTTAGCGCGGAGAGTGGCGACCTGTCCGGCAGATCTGACCATTCTGGCGCCGCGTCCCGGAACCATCTCGATATTATGGATTTCCAGGCCGACGGGAATATTCTTGATTTTCAGGCAGTTGCCGGGTTTCAATTCGGCTTTTTCACCGTTCATGACGGTATCGCCGACCTTGAGGCCGTTCGGTGCCAGAATATACTTTTTATCGCCGTCAGCATAAACTAACAATGCAATATAAGCAGTGCGGTTGGGATCGTATTCGAGCGTGCTGACTGTAGCCTTGATTCCATCTTTGCTGCGATGGAAGTCAATCAGCCGGAGCAGACGCTTGGTGCCGCCGCCGCGGAAACGGCTGGTTATGCGACCTCTGTTATTTCTTCCGCCGGTAGCTCTCTTGCCGACGGTAAGACTTTTTTCCGGGCTGACTTTTGACAGTTCGGAGAAATCCGCAACTGTCATATTCCGCCTGCTCGGAGTGAACGGGTTAAAACTTTTTAAAGCCATCTTATTTACCTCGGAGTTTAATCATTAAAAGGAGTCAATGCTGCCTTCAGACAGAGTAACTACAGCTTTTTTCCAGTCAGCGCGACATCCGACTTTAGCAGACTTGCCGGCGCGTTTCGGTTTACCCTTGTAATTCATGATATTTACTGCTTTGACTTTCACGCCAAACAGATGCTCCACTGATTTGCCAATCTCAATCTTAGTCGCCCTGGGGGCAACCTTGAAAGCGTATTTCTTTTCCTGAGCAAGCACATTGTTCTTCTCAGTGATCAGCGGAGTTATAATAACGTTATATGCGGTATTCATCGTTAATTTCTCCTCAAGCGAGACGCTCTGCGAAAGCATCGAGCGCATCTTTTGTAAATATTAACTTGTCAAAGCGGAGCACTTCGTAAACATTCAGGCTGGAGGCTTTTCTGAGCACAACATCCGCCAGGTTTCCTGTAGCGCATACAACAGATTCTTCATAGTCCGGAACGCAGATCAGCGCGGTCTTGGCAACCTTGAGGTTGTTGAGAATCGCTTTGACACTTTTGGTCTTGTGATCCGGAATATCGAGTTTTTCAAGCAGAATTACCGAACCTTCGTTCAGTCTTTCGGTAAAGGCACGCTTCAGCGCAAGCTTGCGAACCTTCTTGTTGATTTTCTTGCTGAAATCACGCGGTTTCGGACCAAAAGCCACACCGCCGCCTGCCCAGATCGGGCTGCGGATGGAACCGGCGCGGGCGCGGCCGAGACCTTTCTGGCGGAACGGTTTGCAACCGCCGCCGCGAACTTCGGCGCGAGTTTTAGTGCAGGCAGTGCCGGCGCGCTGTTCGGCCAGGAAAGCAACTACCACATCATGAACCGCCTGCTTGCCCTTTTCGGCTTCAATGCAGTTGTCGGAGAATTCATATTCGCCTACCGCGGTTCCCTTGCAATCAAGTATATTTATTTTCATAGACATTTTTTCACCTGTTAGCTACTGTTATTTGCTCTTCTTCAGTGCAGCTTTAATCAGAAGAGTTCCACCGTTGGGACCGGGAACAGCGCCTTTGATGAACAGTAGATTGTCCTCTTTGGCAACCCGAACAATTTTCAGATTCTGGATGGTTCTGTTGACACTGCCCATGTGACCGGGAAGTTTTTTACCAACAAAAACACGGCCGGGGGATTCGCGCATACCGACAGAACCTGGTTTTCTCTTCCAGCCGCCGCCATGACTGTAACGACCGCCTTTGAAACCATGCCGCCTTACGCAGCCCTGGAATCCGCGGCCTTTAGTGATACCGCTGATATCGAGATAATCATCAGCCTTGAAGATATCTGCGGTGACAATGGCGCCAAGTTCAAGTTGCGGATCGGCTGCGGTGCGAATTTCGCGCAGACTGGCAGGAGGATTACCGGTGATACCGGCTTTCTTGGCAGTTCCGAGCAGAGCCATCGTTGCATTCTTAGCTTTTCTTTCTCCAAAACCAAGCTGAACAGCGCTGTAGCCGTTCTTCTCAATGGTTTTGACATCCATTACGACACACGGTCCAGCCTGAACGATGGTGACAGGAATTACCTTGCCCCCTTCGTCATAGACCTGTGTCATTCCAATTTTCTTACCGATTAAACCTTTCATAATCTCCTTTCAGATACTTACCCCCAATCGGCTCAAGGGCATTGGTATCATGGAAGTCTAGTTAGACTCCAATTTTAATTGAGATATCAACGCCGGCGGGAAGATTCAGTTTTTTGAGTTCATCAACTGTCTTCGAGGTCGGATTTATGATATCCATTACACGCTTATGCGTTCTAATTTCAAACTGTTCCATTGACTTTTTGTCGACATGGGGCGAACGGTTCACAGTCCATCTTTCGATTCTGGTCGGAAGCGGAATCGGTCCCGCGATCATCGAACCGGTGCGCTTGGCCGTATTCAGGATCTCAGAAACAGACTGATCGAGAATCCGGTGTTCGTAGGCTTGCAGACGAATTCTAATTCTTTGCGTCTTCGCTGTGCTCATTTATTTTTCTCCATTATTGTTTCTTCAATTGATTTTGGCACTTTTTCAAAATGTGACGGCTCCATTGAGTATGACGCTCTTCCCTTGGACAGGGAGCGGATTGCCGTGGCATAACCGAAAAGCTCAGACAGCGGAACCTGGGCTGCAACGCGGGTGAACTTGTTCTGGGAATCAGAATCAACTTCAGCGATGCTGCCGCGGCGGCTGGTGATGTCACCGATAATATCTCCCATGTTTTCATCGGGAGTGGTAACTTCGACTTTCATAATCGGTTCAAGCAGGAAAAGACCGCCTTTTTTGGCCGCGTCTTTGAACGCCATTGAACCGGCAATCTTAAATGCCATTTCGGAGGAGTCAACAGGATGGTATGAACCGTCAATGATTTTGACGGTGAAGTCAATGACCGGAGATCCAGCCAGCACGCCAGTGGCTGCTGCTTCGCGGATACCGGCTTCGATCGGCTTGATGTATTCTTTCGGAATAGTGCCGCCGACGACTTTATTTTCAATTACGATGCCGGAACCGCGTTCTGTCGGCTCGATAGTCAATACCACATGGCCGTACTGACCGCGGCCACCGCTCTGACGCACAAATTTGCAGTCCGATTCGGCAGGCTTATTGATGCATTCGCGATAAGCGACTTGCGGTTTGCCGGTATTGGCTTCGACTTTGTGCTCTCTGAACAGACGGTCGAGAATAATTTCCAGGTGAAGTTCACCCATGCCGGAAATAATCGTCTGTCCGGTTTCTTCATCGCTGCGCATATTGAATGTCGGATCTTCTTCAGCCAGACTGCCGAGACCCTTATACAATTTGTCGCGGTCAGCGGCGGATTTGGGTTCAACCGCGATGGAAATAACCGGTTCCGGGAAGCTCATGGATTCAAGCACAATCGGAATGTCTTCCAGACAGATGGTGTCGCCGGTAGTTACGTTCTTAAGCCCGACAGCCGCCGCAATATCACCGCTGTATACGACAGTACGTTCTTCGCGGGAATTTGCATGCATCTGAAGGAGGCGGCCGAGACGTTCGCGTTTGCGGGTACGGGGATTGTAAACTGTGGCGCCGCGTTCCGCGGTTCCGCTGTAAACACGGAAAAAGCTGAGCTTGCCGACAAACGGATCGTTCATGATCTTAAATACCAGAGCGGCAAACGGCTCCATATCGCCGACCTGGCGGGTGGCGGGTTCTTCGGTAAAGGGATCACGTCCTTCAATTTCCGGAACATCGACGGGGGACGGGAGATAACTGACAACTGCATCAAGCAGCGGCTGTACGCCTTTGTTCTTAAATGCTGTTCCGCACGCAACGGGAACAACTTCTCCGGCGACGACTGCCGCACGGAGCGCCTTCTTGATCAACGGGATTTCAGGCATCTGATCAGCCAGGAAAATTTCCATGACTTCATCGTCATATTCAGCCAGGCATTCAACGAGATGCGTCAGCGCGGCAGCGCGTTTTTCCTGGAATTCAGCGGGAACTTCTTCAACGCGCATCACGGCGCCCATTTCATCGCCGTCAAAGTAAATGGCTTTATTGTCAATCACGTCAACGATGCCGGCGAATTCAGCTTCAGCGCCAATCGGAATCATGATCGGAACCGCGGTGGCTCCAAGTTTAAAACGCATATCGTTGACCACGGCATTAAAGTCCGCGCCAGTACGGTCCATCTTGTTCACGAAAGCGATAACCGGCACTTTATATTTGAGCGCCTGACGCCATACGGTTTCAGTTTGAGGCTGGACTTTACCGACCGCGCAGAATACTGCCACTGCACCGTCAAGCACCCGCAACGAACGTTCAACTTCAGCGGTGAAGTCCACATGTCCGGGGGTATCAATCAAGTTGATGCGGTGATTTTTCCACATACAGGTAGTTGCCGCAGAGGTAATCGTGATACCCCGCTCCTGCTCCTGCTCCATCCAGTCCATGGTAGCAGTTCCTTCATGCACTTCCCCGATTTTGTAATTGACCCCGCAGTAATAGAGAATACGCTCGGAAAGAGTAGTCTTTCCAGCATCGATGTGGGCCATAATCCCGATATTACGCACCATGGGAAGGGGTGTCGTACGTCCCGGAGCTTCCTGATATATTTTTTGAATTTCCTCTGCCATAATGTCTGCCTTTTACCACCTGTAATGAGCAAAGGCTTTATTAGCCTGAGCCATCTTGAGTGTGTCATCTTTCTTCTTAATTGCGGAACCGGTATTTTCGAATGCGTCCAGGAGCTCCCCTGCCAGTGATTCCATCATTGCTTTGCCCTTGCGGGTTTTGGCGTAGTTGGTAATCCAGCGCATGGCCAGAGCGACCTGACGCTCATTGCTGACTTCAACAGGAACCTGATAAGTGGCGCCACCGACACGACGGCTCTTCACTTCCAGTTTCGGCTTGACATTTTCAAGCGCCTGCAGAAACACTTCCAAAGGATCCATGCCGGCTTTTCTTTCCTTGATCAAGCCGAATGCTCCATACACAATACGCTGCGCAGTGGACTTTTTGCCCATGCTCATGATAGTATTGATCAACCGGGCGACAAGTTCACTATTGTACTTGACATCCGGCGTCAATTCCCTCTTTGCTGCTGTACGTCTTCTCATAAACAATCCCTTACAATCATTTAGTTATTCAACAAT
>JBAYIO010000120.1:0-15608 GCA_041665605.1 Victivallaceae bacterium
ACGTGGTTGGCGAACCATGCGTTACTATAGCAATGGACGTTGGAGATCACTTGCATCTGAAGATTTTTGACTCTCACCGGCTCAGCCGGTGGTAGTTTTGCCCTGAAGGAGGACAAAACAAATAAACAGTAACACTTGCGGAATTTTCTATTGCATTTATGAATTTTTTATTATATAATGTTTCTCAGAGGAAATTGCTTTTTTATGGATATTGCGAAATACATCTCAGGGGCCAGGCTTAACGTCAGGCTTGCGGGGCTGGTGCTTACTAATCGTATGCTCCGGAAAGCTGATCTTGCCCGCAATTATGACTCCGCCGCCAATACTTATGACAGCGAATGGCTCTGCATTTTGAAACCGGTCACCGACCAATTGCTGGCAATCCTGCCGCAATTCCCGCCCGGAGAAATATATGATCTTGGCTGCGGCACCGGATACACAACCTTTACGCTTGCCAAACGTTTCCCCGGCTATCACATTAACGCGGTGGACATCTCATTCGGCATGCTTACCAAAGCCTCGCATAATTGCCCGTCCGCATTTCTACACCACGCCGACAGCCTGCAATTTTTATCCGGACAGGCAGCGGAGAGCGCCGGGGGAATCGTCGCCGCCTGGTCGCTCGGCGGATCGCCGGATTTGCCATTGGAAATTGCGGAATGCCGCCGAGTCCTGAAAAATAAAGGGACTTTCGCGTTTATCATCAGTCTGGCGGATTCCATGGCCCCGGTATTATATGCCTTTCAGAAATGCATGTACCACTATCCTAATAAAGTAACCAGGGCGTTATTACCGCAATATCCTAAAAACTGGAATGCGCTGGAAAGAATGCTGGAAAAGAACTCGTTTAAAACCGTCTGGATGGAAGAGGGGAGAATTGACATCAAGCCGAACGACCCGATGCGTCCGCTCGCCTGGCTGCTCAAGACCGGCATCCTTGCCGGGTTCGAAACTGTCCTGCCGCTGCGCACCGATAAAGCGGTGGCGGAATATTTCGAACAGGAACTGCTCGCCTCCGAAATCCCGCTCCAGCATCATTTCATCGCCGCCATCACCCAGCCGGTTCCCGATATCAGGTGAAAAAGCAGTATTACCATTGTTTTTTCTCAAAACAGATTTATTGTTTTCTCAATAACACAAGGGGGTGACAAAATGATCAAACGAATCGCTCATTTATGTATAGTCAGCAAGGATCTTAAGGCAACCGAAAGCTTTTATACCAGTGCGCTGGGTCTGAAAAAGGCATTTTATTTTTTACGCAACGGCACAGTTACAGGATTCTATCTGGCGGTGGGTGATGACAGTTTTATTGAGGTATTTCTTACAGACCGGACGCCGGACGGGAAATCGTCCGCCATTCAGCATTTCTGTCTGGAAGTGGACTCCATTGATGAGATTTCAAAGCGTGTCAAAAAAGCCGGCTATGAGATCACGGATAAGCAGCTTGGCAGCGACAAAAGCTGGCAGGCCTGGATTACCGACCCCAACGGCGTGAGAATCGAACTGCACGAATACACCCCGGAAAGTTCCCAGTTGACCAGCGTCGACATCAACCATTAATCCCGGTAAAAGATACCGCAAGCGTCCGGCTTGAACTGCTCAAGCCGGACGTTTAGTGCCGTGCACAAGTCCATCAGAGTATCCAAGTAGATAAAATGAAAATTTTAAACGTTCAATATGCCCTAAAAATGTTCCCGCAAATACCATAAATAATTTTTGCTGTTGCGTCCCAGATTGAAAGTCCTGGCGGATTGTTCCAGACGCTGAAAAATTGCGGTATATTCCGCTTCGCTGCACGGACGCAGCGCCATCGCCAGGGCTGCGGCCTGCCAGATCAGATCGTGCATCAGGCTGATCCTGCGCCCGTCGGGGCGGCGGCGCATGGCGGAGAAAATTTCCTCAAAAAAAGAATCGTTAAGCGCCAGTTCCTGATGTTTGCTGAAAGTCGCAATCGGCTGTTCAATTCTGGAAAAGAAAAAATGATACTCCGTCGGAAAATCTTTTAAATCCGGCGGGACGCGGTTGCCCCGGAACAGTGCGCGGATGGAATCATTCCGCCATTTTAAAACCCGGTCTGCACAAACAACATCAATCTCTTCGCGTTTGGAAATCAGCAACTTCTCCTGCATATCAACTTCATTGCCAAGGGTTAACCTGGACAAGTCAGGACGGACCGCGTCTCCGAGTTCCTTGTTCAGCAATTCCCGCAAAGAGGGAAAAAGATTATCCCCGGTAATATTTTCACTTATTTGGAGTTCACTCATCTTCTTTTTTTCTTTCCGCTTTTTTTCGATCCGCTTTTTGCCTGCATCCGGCGGATCTGATATAATTCTTTCAATTTTTTATGGTGTTTCGCCAGTTCCCTGCAGAAGTCAGGATTTTGATTTTCGACCAGGTTGCGCAATACAGCCATCGGGATTACTCCCTCCTCTTCACCCGGCATTAAATCCCATGTCTGTTTCTGATAATCAAGCATGAAGATACCGTAAGACTGCGGCTCTTCATCTTCCGGGCAGTCGCGCAGATTAACAAACTCCACAACTGTGTCATGGCAGCCGCAGGCCGGATTCAGGCAATGATAATCTATCACTGTAAGCGTCTCCCTGCCGGATTCAATTTCCATGGGAACGTCAAACGGGAAGACATCGCAATAGGTTGTCAGTTCCCCCTCTTTTTCAATTCTATTGAAGTCAAAAATATAGTAATGATCTTCAAGTCCGGCCTTTGCGGCCTGGCGTTGTTTCATATCCATATAGCATCTGAAAAACTTTTCCCACTGTTTCTCGCTGATGGAGTCCATAAATTGCTGCTCTGCCAGGTGATCATTCTCATCTTCGGAGAGCGAATCATCCTGATCTGCCGTGATTTCACGGGAAAAAATATTCAAATCGATTTCCAGCGGCAGGTCCGGAGAGTTAAATTCCAATGACATATCGCCGCAATTGCAATTCACCACCGGGCAGACCGAAATTTTGGCTGTAACTCTTTTATCGCCAAATTCAAATTCCTGCAATTCATGACTGTCCATAATTCACCATTTTGTATTTTCAGCGTTTATAAATGACGACATAGCGTCTAATTTACCCCAAAAAAGCGATGAATCAACAGCGGCAGGAAACAGCAGCTACAACTTTTCATTATTTTGTTGTGAGCTGATGAGTTGCTGGTAAAACGCCAACGGAGAAAGTCTGACGTCTTGTTTAAAACGCCTGAAAAATTGAAACTGATCATAAAAGCCAGGCTGTGCTCTGCAATGACGGGGCGGTTATCAGATTCCCTTCGGTTAAAAGAGTGCAGGCGGCGCATGGGACATAAGTTACATTGGCATTTTTCATGTCAAAATATACATATAAAATGTCATTTCTGCAATTCAGTATTTTGAACAGTGACGTTATATTCTGTATAATACACAATAATTATATGACGAAAAAAGTTTATTAATGGAGTAACTTTCATGTCTGCAAAAATAACATCTGTCGTGGCGGCAATACACGATCCGGTCTTGACTGTCTCGCACCCGGTAGAATTCGGGATGGAAGGGGAAATCGGGCGGCGGCTTAGAGCTGTAACGGAACAGTGGATTCTTCCCGCGCCCGCTGCGAATCCTGCAATGCTGGGCATGTTCAGGGACCGCGACCGGAAGCCCTACCGGTACTGGTCTCCATGGGTCGGGGAGTTTGCCGGAAAATATCTGACGCATTCGGCGCAAATACTGCGGCTTACCGGCGATGCCCGGCTCCGCGCCCATCTCGGGCATTTTGTCAAGGAGATGTGCGCCTGTCAGGATGCCGACGGTTATCTGGGCTGCTGGCCGCGGGATTCCCGCATGACCAATCATGCTCCAAACAACGCAAATAACTGGGATACCTGGTCGCATTACCACTCCATGCTCGGACTGATGTTGTGGAACGAGGTTTCCGGGGATAATGAAGCATTGAGCGCCGCGATAAAGAGCGCCGACTTGCTGTGTGAAATTTATCTTGGGGAAAAAACTCCGCGGCTGGTTGATACCGGCTCCACGGAAATGAATCTGGCGCCGATCCATTCGCTCTGTCTGCTTTACCGGAAGACCGGTCTGCCGCGTTATCTGGCGCTGGCGCGGCAGATTCTTGAAGAATTTGCCGCGAAGGATGCGACAGGAATTCCCCTGGCCGGAGACTATCTGCAGGCGCCTCTTGCCGGACAGGATTTTTTTCAGACCCCGAAGCCGCGCTGGGAAAGCCTGCATCCGATCATGGGACTGGTCGAGCTGTATTACCTCACCGGCGATGAATCATGCCGCAAAGCTTTCGAATCGCTGTGGTGGAGCATGCTTAGCGGAGACCGTCATAATAACGGCGGTTTTACCTCCGGCGAAAAAGCCACGGGAAATCCATACAATGTCGGAGCAATTGAAACCTGTTGCACGGTCGCCTGGATGGCAATGTCCGTGGAGATGCTGCGGCTGACCGGGTCTTCTACGGTAGCGGACGAACTTGAACTGTCCATGCTCAACAGCGGGCTCGGGATGATGAGTCCTTCCGGCCGATGGGTCACCTACAATACACCGATGGATGGTGTGCGGAAGGCCAGCGCTCACGATATAGTCTTTCAGGCGCGCGCTGGAAGCTCCGAGCTAAACTGCTGCTCGGTGAACGGCCCCCGCGCACTCGGACTGCTTGGCGAATGGGCTTTGATGCATGACAAAAAGGGACTGACACTAAACTATTACGGCCCTTGTTCAATGAAAACTTCACTCCACTCCGGCAACACCGTGACGGTCAAACAGGATACTGACTATCCGCGGAACGCCGTGATCAATCTTTCGATTTCCACGACTGTGGCGGAGACGTTTACACTTGCGCTGCGCATTCCTTACTGGTGCAGGAAAACCCGTGTCCAGGTGAACGGTCAGGAACTGGAGAACGTTAAAAGCGGCGATTATTTGCGGATTGAGCAGCAATGGACGGACGGCGACAAAATCCGGCTCGAAATGGATTTCCAGCTTCAATTCTGGCGGCACCCCGCTATGGGTTATGTGGATGCCAATGACTGGGAAGCTGAATGGCTGCTTGGCGGACCTGTTATTAACAAAGGAAATTCTCCGGCGTGGCTTCCGGCTGAGGAATTGCTTCTGGATAAAGCAGCGACCATGGCAGATGTAATGTGCGCTGGAAACGGTGCGCCGGCCCGCGTCCACAGTACGGCAGGCTATATTGACTTCAACAAGATTTTCAGCGGGGCCGGGGCACATGCCGCCGTCTGGTGCTTCACCGAAATCGACGCCCCGTCAGACGGGACACTGCCTATTTTGTCAGGGTGCGACTGGTGGTATTCTTGTTTCGTCAACGGGCAGGAAATTTTAAATGATTCCGGCGTGAAGGACCGGCGTCATTTGACTCAGCTTCCGCTGAAAGCAGGACGTAATCTGATCGGTTTCAGAATTACGGCGGGAACGGACGGCTGGACGCTGAATATCGGTAAAGGCGCATTCATTCCGAAAGGGAAAGAGTCAAGTAATCAGGTCATCAATTACGCTTCGATCTATCGCGGCCCCGTATTGCTGGCTTATGATGCGCGTTTCAATGACGGAGACTACTCGCCGGAAGGGGTGCCGCACCTTGCACAACCCGCGCTTGAACTCCTTCAGAAATGGGAAAGGGTTCCTTCAGACAACCCTCTGATTCTGCTGGAAGGCAGAGATACGGATGGCAATGCTGTCCGCTATTGCGATTTCGCCAGCGCCGGCGCAACGGGTAATTATTATCAATCCTGGGTGCCTGTCGGCTTTCAATGCCCGGAGTTGGAGTTCTCCAGCGGGAATCCCCGCCGGAGTTCCGCCATTGACTGAATGGTAAAAAATCAGGGCATTCGGACTCAGCCGAAAACCAGATTCATTAGCGCGCCGGCTGGAGAAAATGCGGACACTATAAATTGAAAATGATTTTAACACATTTTCAATTACAGCTATTTTGTACTGAACGCATTATTTTGTCGTCATTTGTCGCTTCAATATGGTGGTCAGGCTCGACTATCAGGAACTCATCGGAGTTCCAATCGCCGTCTACGAAATGCTTGAGCAGCGACGGATCGCCCTTAATCTCATCGTATTGCCAGCCCAGCCATTCAGCGCATTGGCGGGTGTAGGCTTTGCAAAAGTCAGTATTTCCCACTGGAAGGTCAACGTATGCGGCGGTCGAATATTTGTTAAACCAGTCCTGCTCCATCTCCATCAGGAATTTGGCATTGTCTTCTCCATACTTTTTCCTGTACTCTTCAAAAGTCTTTTCATACCTCTCCTTTCCAGGCGGAAGGTGGTTTTCGATCCAGCCTGGAGTATACCAGTAGGTGCCGGGATGCGCATCAAAGTATTCCTTGTAGCGCTTTTTTGAACCGAGGAAACAAGTTATGCAATCGTGCCCCCGGGGAATGACCAGCCTGATCTGGCGGGCGAAGATGCCTTCGACACCCTTGCTGCATAAGCCGTAGCCTAACAAAATGGCGTCAAAGGTGTCGGGCGTATCATCGACGGCTTTTTGCACTTCCAGCCGGATTTCGCCGGGATCGCGGTGAAGTCCCCAGGGCAGATATTTGAATTCAAACTTATTAAACGATATGGCGGCATAATGGCAGAGTTCACGCCACATGACATTGCAGGCGATGATCTTCAGATTCAATGTCTTCATTTTAGTCTCGAATAAGTTATAAATATTCTTTTGTTAAAAGAAAAAACGCTTCAAATATATTGAAGCGTCTTTTCGGGGTTTATTTTTCTGAATAAGAGGGGCAGCTCTTATTATTTATTATTTCCCTTACCGTTGTTACTTTTATCTGTAGTCGTACTGGTAGTAGTGCCAGAGTCGCTAGTCGTGGTTGTGGTTGTCGTCGTGCTGGTGGTGGTAGTGGTGCCTTTTTTCTCATCATCAACAGTACCGGAGGGATCGGCAACGCCATTCGGGCCGCCTTTGCCTTTGCCGGGATTACTTGAATCTACACCATCGACGTTATTGCCGTGACCATTGTTATTTTTGGTTGTCGTGTCGCTGGTGGTGGTGGTAGTTGTGCTGGTCGTGTCGCTGGTGGTGCTAATTGGAGTCGTCGTGGTGCCGGGAGTAGTACTGGTGGTTGTCGTGGTGCTGGGAGTCGTGGTGCTGGGAGTCGTTGCACTGGTGTCGCTAGCCGTGCTGGTGGTTGTCGTGGTTCCGGGAGTAGTACTGGTGGTAGTCGTGGTGCTGGGAGTCGTAGTACTGGTGTCGCTAGTCGTGCTGGTGGTTGTCGTGGTGCCGGGAGTCGTGGTGCTGGGAGTCGTTGCACTGGTGTCGCTAGCCGTGCTGGTGGTTGTCGTGGTTCCGGGAGTAGTACTGGTACTACCTGTAGAGTCGCTGGTTACGGTTGTAGAAGTGGTACTGCCTGTGTTTGACTTGTATGTCTTGCCGGGTACAGCGGCCAATATAGAAACAGAGACCGACAGAGACAATGCCAGGATTAATACTTTTTTCATAAGACACCTTCCTTGAAATTTACAGAATCAGGCTAATCCTAATCCTTATCAATCAACTTAACAAACATATTAAAAAAATGCAAGTCCTGATATTCAATAAAAGTTCAATTTATTTTTACGAAAAATCAGGTTTATTACCGAATTTCAGACAACTGGCATAACCGTAAAATATTCCTGTCCCAACTCATAAAAGCATCAAGTTTAGAGATATACGAAGAACCGTCATTTGTCTGCTTCATCAGGTAAGAATGAATCTTGTATTTGCGTTTAAAATTTATTGTTCTGTTTGAAATATTTAGAGCCTGTCCGCAAAACGGCGATTGGGGACAGCCGCGTTTTAGCAGAACTATTGGTCGAAAATCTGACACCATGTACAGGCGGCCAGGCATAAACAGTTCCGTAAAATATTATAATGACTTTACACTTTTCAGACAACCATCGTCAAAATATTCATAGCTTTTCGTAGTGTTGTCCGGGAATGTAGCTTTTTTCACTTTCCCATAGCAGGCTCTGTCACTGTCCTTATTATCATAATATTCATACTGTGTGGTGTTTCCATCCTTTCGCAGTTCAATCAACTTGTAATCTCCGCCGATATTTTTAAATCTTTTTAACCCGGTCGGCGAAAGAGATCCGGAATTCTTCTGATAAAAATAAACTTCGAACATTGGAGGATTGTTTACTTCAAAAGCGTAATATGTGGAAGAATCACCTGAAGTGATCAGACAATTCTCGATTTTGCCGGTTTGCGGACATAACTGCCAATCTTTAGTAAATGAAACTTGACCTTGAGTTGAATGCACTATTACTAGTTGTTCCGCTTCCGGAATACCCGCTTTCATTTGGTATTTTAGGGAACAATTGATTGTAATCAATTCCTTCTTGTTTTCAACCGATACAAACCGGATTGCAAACCCGGTGTAGTAATCTTTCCCATTGATACTTTTTTTCTTATATTCAAAAGATATATGGCAAGAACGAGTGTCAATGCTGATGATTTCCCCATTCTGATTCTTTTTTATGGAAGCACCGTTGGTACAGAAGTTCATGGTTGCCGGGTTCAAAACATCCATATTCAGCGGATGTTTTATTTCCAAGTATCGAGGAGAATTGAATTCTTCTCCTAATGATACAAAATATACACAGAGCATTTCATGATAATCGGTTGCCTGACAGGCCAAAGGCTTAAAATCCTTGAACCTGTCCGCAAAAGAATCACATTTTTGCGGGCCGGTATCGTGCCGAGCGGAATCACTTTTGGGCAGATCTGCATAGCACAGAAAAAAATTATTCTGCGTATCAGCAGCACACCAATTACCGGAAACGGTCATGAATATCCATACAAGCAAGCTTATAGTGAAGTAGCAATATTGCATATTTGATTCCTTTATTAAACTATCATTTATTTTGCGCCAAAAACCGAAGCTAACGGCAACAATTCATTTATATCTTTCAAAACCCCGACACTAAGTCTTGATTCGTAAATATTACTTCCCTTATAATCATCACTTTGATAAAGACAATAACGTTTTCCATTCATCAGGATTATCGATTTTATATATACGTTCCTGTTAAAATCAATAATTTTGTTATGCTCGATGAAAATAATTCTTTGCCAACTCCAGCCAATCAAATTGTCATTCGTATCTTTTTGCCCGTCGTGAATAGTTTTTGACTGATCAGCTTTCCGCTTTATTTCGGAATAACCATTTTCATCAAGTTGCTCCCATGTTGTGGAAAATGGCAGAAAGCGCCAATGGGCGTAATTCAAAGAGAATACCAGAGACTTCCCGGCCTCGTCAATAATAAAATAGTCCATGTCCGGCATTCGACCTAGAGTACCCAATGGATTATTATCCAATTGGTTAGAGGCAAAAACCAGTCTTAATGTTTTTGTTTTAAGGTCGAATTCCATGACTTGAAACTCGATTGTATTATGGGCGGTAAAGTCTGGCGATTGCATAAAGTAAACTTTATCACCAACGCTCAAAGCGGATTCTATCTTCTTGTTTTTAATTTCCCGTCTTGCATAAAACGCCGGCATGCTTCCGTCTTTAGGATATAAGAAAATGCCTCCGCGGGCACTAATTTTTACAATATAATCTTTGCTAATGCATAGAGTATTATAATTTTTAGAATAAGGATCAATATAATCGCTATTAAGATGTCCTTCCTGACCTCTAATTAATTTAAAATTGTCTTTATAGTCTACCTTGATTAACGAGAAATACTCGTCACATGTTGAATTCAACGTCAAATAAAAATATTTGTCATCCCTGAGTACTGGACTGCTTAAAAACATGGAAGTACTATATCCGTCAGAGCCCAATCTATCAGGTGGATACTTTAAAATCGTCTGATAAGATTCCAGACAGGTTTCCAGTTCAAATACTTTAAGCATTTCGCGGCGATAGGCGATCTTTTTATCTACTTCTGACTCAAAGTTTTTATTATTCAAAAACGCGACCTGCCGTTTCAACTCCATAAATTCCTTGATATCATCTTGTACATTCCGGCCTTGGGAAGATGGCATGCTCATGTTCATGTTATCAAGTGCGATTTTCATATCCAAACCGGCTTTAAGCCCCATGATCAATATAGTTCTATCCTGTTGAGGGTCTCTGGGAGAACGTTCATAATAATGTTGATAAAAGTAGTTTTTACATGCTCGTTTTATATTCTCGGGTGCCCCTGCGGCTTTCTGGAGAAGGTCCACAAAAAACTCATATCTGTAGTTTGCATCATCGAATTCACTCAGCAACAAAGATGCCTTTACCCGGGAAATAATCTCGCTCTCGTATACTTCTTCTGGCGACTGCGGCTTAGGAGAGCGACTTCTTGCCGCAATATAAACTTCCAGGCTATTTCTAAGCCAATAGATATTTTCAATTGCCTGTAATTGCCATGGAATGATCGGCGACTTAAGCATCAAACCATAGAGTTCGATTGTCTTATTGAATAGATTCTTATCGAAAACATACCCTGCGGCACAAAATCTATCAGCACAAAAAGACAATCTCATGGTTTGCGAACCAAATTCCTTGCAATCCTGTGGGTTTTTACGGCAATATTCACTAACCGCTTTAAAAAAAGTGGTAAGATCGGAAGCCATGTAAAACATGAATCCGTCGGAAGGACATTTTTCCTCCAATGCTGAAAGATATTGTTCGAAGCACTTCAGATATTCCAAGGTATTTGGTTGCAACGATGTATAGTTATAATCGCGTTTTATTTTGTCCAACATTTCCATGAAGCACTCATGAAAATATACTCGGTAGCGATTTTGCAAATCTTCAGGCAGTATTTCCATATTCGCATATGTATCGCACAGCCGGGTTCCATTAATCTGTTTATAAAAAATCAATACCTCAATGATTTGACCATAAAGCTTCACTTTCTCGGAATCTTTGGTTGTGAATTGTACGGCTTTATCTTGAGCGTTAAAAATCTGCGCTAAGATTTGATTGATTTCAGATTTCAAACCGGGATTCAGCAAATATGCATTTTTTATCGACAAAAGACTTTTATCGTAATCCATATTACCACAAGCTTTCTGTCCGTCAAGAAGAAAAACTCGTGCCTCTGCAATCCGGTTGGCGGATGAACTCTCTCCGGTTTCTGGAAACTTTATGGCAATAAAGTTATTCAGAATCCCGGTTACGGCCATATTTTCGTCGCCGACTATGTAATCAACCGCAAGCTTATTTAAACATTCCCGATTGTTGTTCTTAAGAAAGAGTGCTAGAGAAAGCATATTTTCCCGTTGACCGGCGGGGCGGACTTCCAACTCTATGGTGTATAAGCATGATTCAAGTGATGAAATATCCTGACTGGTGATGATTTTTTCGCTAATTAAAAGCTCTGCGTAATCGCGTTCCAATAAAAGAAAATTCCGCTGCTGAAGTAATTTACGTTGCAGCAATGACTGCACTTTTTTAGCCGAGTCTGCTGTTTTCTCCTGCAGAAAAACCTGATTCATAGGCAGAAAGGAAAGCAAGACAATATTCTTTGTTTTTAATAGCTGCTGCTTTTCGACGGCTGCAATGATAATTGCAGTCGCCTCAAGCATTTTTCCATCGAGTTCCTTGCCGCCCAGGATCATATCTTCGAGACGAATACCGGTTTTAACGTCGAACACGACGACTTTTTCAACGGCATCATTTTCAGTAGTTACCGGAGCAATGATATCAGCTTTCAGCAGTTTTCCTAAACGGATGGCATTATTCGGATTAATCATCCCGGAAACGTTCAGTTTGTGCTCGGTCAATATCTTATCTATTTCCTGCCGTTCGACCAGACGAACATTTTTACTCGACAATTGAGCGGTTATGCCATCCGCCAGTGACGATGTTGCTTCTTTAGTGCTTATGACTGCAACCAAAGGGGGAGATTCGGTTACGCCGGAACAAAAAACGCAAGAGAGACAAAAAAGACAAAATAATGCTGATTTCTTCATTGTAATTGCTGCTTGAAAAAACACGTTATACTCCTTCCTATATTTTGGTGGCTATTCGCCATTTTTATGTAAATCGCCTGATGCTTTGGCTTTCCAACTGTAATATCTGGGTAGATTCCCCAATATAAATGGCAATTTTTGCCTTAGTGTTCTTACGCAATTACTCATTGATTTTCGCATATTCTTGTGTTTGCTATTTGTTACCGCTGGAGTAAACGGCGCATGGCTTCGCCTGCGTCTTCGTTGCCTTGATCGGCGGACAGGCGGTAACATTCAATGGCTTTGGCTTTATTTCTTTCCACGCCCAGGCCTTTTTCATACATTGCGCCGAGACTGTTCAGCGCTAAAGTATCGCCGGAGTCGGCGGATTTGCGATACCAGAACAATGCCCTGGCATAGTCTTTTGGGACGCCCTCGCCGTTTTCATACATATAACCGAGATTATATTGTGCGCGGACATTGCCCTGGTCGGCGGCCTGCTGATAGTATTCAACCGCTTTTACGCTGTCTTTCTTCACTCCGTCGCCGTTGGAATACATGACGCCCAGGTTATTCTGGGCAATGTCATATCCCTGTGCGGCGGCTTTCTGGAAATATTCGACGGCCCGGACCGGGTCTTTCTTAACGCCGTCGCCGTATGAATACAGAACTCCGAGCGAAAACTGCGCTTCCATCAAGCCTTTTTCGGCGGCTTTCCGGTACCATTCCGCCGCCTGGTTGAAATTCCGGTTCACGCCGTCGCCTTTTTCGTACAAGCTGCCGATGGTATATTGAGCGACCGGATCGCCTTTTTCGGCGGCCTGCTGGTATAACTCCATGGCTTTGGAATAATCCCTGGGTACGCCGTTGCCGTTGAAATACATCCGGCCAAGAGCGAACAGCCCGCCGGCATCGCCTTTGGTGATCGCCCGCTGATACATGTCAACGGCTTTGGCGAAATCTTTAGGAACGCCCCTGCCCATTTCATACATATTGCCCAGCAGCGTCAAGGCTTCGCAGGAGCCTTTGCCGGACGCATCCAGGAAGTATTCTGAAGCTTTGGCATAGTTTCTGGCCACGCCGTAGCCGTTCTGATACATTTTCCCGATGCCGCACAGCGCTTCGACATCGCCCTTTTGCGCGGCCTGCTGAAAATATTTAACCGCCATGGCGGAGTCTTTATTCACGCCTTCGCCCCTGAGATACATTTTCCCGACGGCACACAAGGCTTTGACCTGCCCCTGTGCAGCGGCCTGTTTATAATATTCCGCCGCCTTTGCGCAATCCCTGGGTATGCCTTCGCCGCTGTAATAGATGTTTCCCATCATTTCCTGTGCGGCGGCATCGCCCTGCTTTGCGGTCTGCTGCAAATATATCGCGGCTTTGGCATAGTCCCTGACGACCCCGCTGCCGTTATAGTACATCATCGCCAGAGTTTTTTGCGCCGGAATCACCCCGAGCTGCGCGGCCTGCTGATAATATTCAAAGGCCTTGGCCGGATCTTTGTCCACGCCGTCACCGCCGGCATACATTGTTCCGAGCATATACTGGGCTTCCGCATCGCCTTGTGCGGCAGCACGCTGAAACAATTCAACGGCCTTGCCTTTGTTCTGTCCCGCGCCCAGGCCTTTATAGTATAATTCACCTGCTTTATACCGGGCTGACGCGTTGCCCTGTGCGGCGGCTTTCTGGTAGTATTCCAGCGCTCTGGCGTAATCCCGGTTCACCCCGCTGCCGCCGGCGTACATATTACCCAGCATAAATTGGGCGGCGGCGAAGCCTTTATCAGCGGCCGGCTGCAGTAATGTCAGCGCTTTGGCGTAATTTTGAGTGACGCCGCCGCCACGGTAATACATCATTCCCAGCATCAATTGTGCTCTGGCATCGCCGGCGGCCGCAGACTGGTGATACAACTCAAGCGATTTGGGATAATCTTGAATAATACCCTGTTTCACGACGGTCATGACACTCAGCAGCGGCAGCACGAACGTATTTCCGTCGCCGGCGGCGTCACGCAAATACTCCAGCAATTTATCGTCATCTTTAGGTGATTCTTTAGTTTTCCCGGAAACGACGGCAAGTTTCAACTGCGCCCGCAGATAACCTTTCTTCTCAGCCTGCTTCAAATACTCGATTGCTTTAGCGTTGTCCTGGACCACGCCTTCGCCTTTATAATACATGCAGCCAAGAACGAACAGCGCTTCAGTGCTGCCGTTTTTAGCCGCCTGCTGCAAGTATTCGACGGCCTTGACAAAGTCCTGAATGACGCCATCGCCTTTGAGCGACATGATTCCCATCTGGAAAAGCGCTCCGGGATGCCCTCTTCTGGCCGCCATCTGGAACCATTGCGCCGCATCGGCTTTATCTTTGGCCACGCCTTCGCCGTTAAAACTCATGCAGCCCAGTTCAAACTGTGCTTCAATCAATCCCTGCTCCGCCGCCTGCTGATAATATTCAACCGCTTTTTCAATGTTTCTGGATACGCCCGAACCATTAAAATACATGATCCCCAGATCATATTTGGCTTCCGCCAGCCCTTTTTCCGCTGCCTGTTTGAAATATTCCGCCGCCTGTTGATAATTTCTGTCCGTGCCGTAACCGTTATAAAGCATAATTCCAGCGGCGCACTGCGCCTCCGGGGAGCCTTTATCGGCGGCCGTTTTGAAGAACTTGAATGCTTTGGCGTAGTCCTGCCTGATACCGTCACCGGACAGATACATGTTGCCGGCGGTAAGCTGCGCGTCCGGGTTGCCGGCGACGGCGGCCAGTTCATAGTATTCGACGGCTTTGGCCGGATTCCTGGGGAGAAAATCTCCGTAATAGTGCATGGCCGCCAGTTTCAACTGCGCTGCCGTAAATCCCTTTTCCGCCGCTTGTTTAAAACATTCCACGGCCATGGCAGTATTTTCGGCGACGCCGTTGCCGTTGTGATACATCATGCCAAGCGCGAACAACGCTTCGGGATGTCCGTGCGCCGCGGCCTGTTTATAATGCTCCGCCGCTTTTTCGCTGCTCTGGGAGATTCCGCTGCCCTGATAATACATCAATCCCAGCTTGTACTGCGCGCCTGCATGTTCCTGCGCCGCTGCCTTCTGGAACAATTCCAATGCTTTCCGGCAATTCTGGGTAACTTCCTCGCCGCTGAAATAGATGGAGCCCAGTTTGTATTGCGCTTCGGCATAGCCCTGCTGGGCCGACTTCTGATAGAATTCCAATGCTCTGGCATAATCCTGAGCCACGCCGTTTCCGCTTTGATACATCAATCCGAGTTTGTACTGCGCTTTCGGATCGCCTTTTTTGGCAGCCCGCTGGACATCCTCCAGGACACCGGAATTGACCGTATTCACCGTCAAGATCAGTGCTATGATCAGATTTAAGCTTATAAATTTTATACCGGGTACTGACATTTGCTCTTCCTCAATGTAGATGCAGGACTGTTAATCTTAGCACATTTTCCCAAAAACGCAAAACCCCATTCCCATTCCCGGCATACAAAAATCCGAATCTTTGAAAAAAAGCGTCCTGCCGCTGGAAAAAAACTCTATTTCAGGCGATATTTATTGTTTTGCTCCACAACTGTCCTAACAATTTAAAAATTTCATAGCTTGGAGTATTTTCTTCCCTGAAAGTTGACTTAAAAATCGTTAATCTTAAAAAGTACCCCCTAAAATTGAAAAGATGCTGTCCTAAAAT
>JBAYIO010000121.1:0-15514 GCA_041665605.1 Victivallaceae bacterium
CAATACAAGAAATATAGTGCAAAAAATGACTTTGTCAAAAACAAAATTAAAGAAAAATGAAACTTTATTGAAAGTATTTCTTGAGAATTATAATCATCACCGCTCTACTGAGCCATTACCGGAGAATTGCAGAGAAATAGCGGCGGATACCGCCGGGATCGAACCCGGACTACAGCGCTTATCCCGCTCCATATTTTTTTGCTTCCTAAAAGAGCGCGACAATGTTTGCCGGATCGTCATATATGCTTTGCTGGCAAACGAGGGAAGACTGCGGCGTCAGCGGTCTGAGCCTTGAATATTGCTCTTCTTGTCGCACACACCCGGGAACAGGCATATCAGACTTTCCCGTAACAATCGGCTTATTGGCCGATAGCGGCAGGATTGATTAACGCCGGCGCGAATGCTATTTATTAAGTCCAGTGATTATGACTAAATCTGTCTGGCTGAAGCTGTCGGCAAATCCATCAGATTTTCATTCAGCGAACGATACGGCTGAAGCTCAAGCCGGCGGGTTTTGATCGCCGCGAGTTCCTGTTCCGCCATCATCGCTTTTTCTGCTTTGCTCTTCCGTCCGTTTTTTTAAATTGACTTTATCCTTAGGCGTGTTTTTACGACAAGTTTTTTCCCGGCCTTTGATCGCTGTAGAGTCGAGACTGCTGTGCCCGACTATCTTATCGTCAGGATGCTCCGCTGCCAAAACCTTGTGAATGGCATCCGGCAGTTCAAGCTAGGCAAATTCCTTGAACGCGCGCGAAAAAGTCGCCTCGGACGAACCAGTTTAATCACACGCGCAAAATTCTTTCTGCTTTACTGTCAATCCGCCAAATTCTTCCTCCGGCATTGGAAAAAGATACCGCTCTATGGTAATATATATCACGAAGTTCGTTCATTTTTACCTCTTAGTGCAAATTTGAGTATAAAGTGAACTTACTTTCGCATTTTTTAAAGTCCTGATTCAGACTTTTGAAATTAACTCAGATAGAATACAATTTTGTGGATTTAATAATGGTAACAATGGATTATATCGCAAAGAAGACCGGGCTGTCACGCTATACGGTTTCAATGGCTTTGAGCGGCAATCCGCGGGTCCGGCAGGAAACACGTCAGTTAATTCTTGCCGCCTGTGAAAAATACGGCTATATTCCCAACCGCAATGCAGTCGGGCTGGTTAAGGGCAAAACCAATCTGATCGGAGTGGTGGTGCCATATCTTACCGATGACTTCTACAGCGAATTTATTGAGTTCCTTGATCGGACCGCGCTGAAATTCAACTATCAGATGGTGTACCGTTCCTCTTATAACGACAATGTTGTGGAAACTGAAATCATTAAAAATTTTCTGGCATTGAAAGTCTGTGCGATGATTATCGTGCCGGTCGTGGTAAAACCAAACCAGCGCATCCATGAACTGGCGGAAAAAAATATTCCGGTAGTGTATTTTGACCGGCAGTGGAGTGAAGACCGCTATCATGTCATCAATGATAATCACAGCGGCGTTTTACAAATGACCGAGGCGCTTATCGCCGCCGGCCGCCGCCCTGCTTATATGGGAAGCTTTTACCGCGACAGCAATATCACCGCCAGAGAACGTGAACTGGGATATTGCGACGCCATGCGGCGTCATAAACTGCCGCCGCGGCTGATTGACTGTTCGTACAGCCGGGAAAAACAGGACAATGAACAATTCGGCTATGATAACATTCGTCAGGTTATTGCCGGGAATGCCGTTCCGGATGCACTGGTGTGCGTCACTGATGCAGTAGCTCTGGGAGCGATGCGGGCGTTGAAGGAAGCCAGGATTGTACCTGGTAAAGAAATTCTGGTGGCCGGGCACGACAATTTGCGCTTCAGCGCTTTCTTGAGTCCGGCGCTGTCCACTGTCCGCCAGCGCAAGGATTTATTCGCGCTGACCTGCATTGAAATTATTGACGCCTGCCTGCACGGCAATCCGCCCGCGCAGAAAAAATATATGTTCGAACCGGAAATCATCCGCCGCGAATCCGCCTGATTAATAATTTTCTTTTTTTTGCACCCCTGTGTTGACACGTGTCAAGATGAATATTATAATAACAGTTGACACGTGACAACTTATGTTAAATATGGAGCTGACTATGCAATTACGGTTTAAACTGGGATATATGCCGACGCGGCGGGTATTTTTTTCGCAGGAGGATTCTCTCAAATACAAAGATTTGATTTTACTGAAGATCAAATTGCTGCTGCCGGATATTGACATTGTTGACTTGAGTTTTTTAAGTCCGGAAGGATTGCTGGTAGATGAAAAGGATGCGGAACGCGTGGCACGGGAATTCATTGCAGAAAACGTCGATGCTGTTTTCTGCCCTCACTGCAACTTCGGTTCGGAGGGTGCGGTGGCGATGGCGGCAAGGAAAATCGGCAAACCGTTCCTGCTTTGGGGACCGCGGGATGAAAGTCCGTTGCCGAACGGGGAACGGCTGCGCGATTCACAGTGCGGGTTGTTCGCCACATCCAAAGTACTGCAGCGTTTCGGCGTGCCGTTCAGCTACATCGTCAACTCACGGCTTGACGATCAGGTTTTCGAATACGGACTGGTCAATTTTGTCCGGGCGGCGAATGTGGTCAAGCACTTTACTTCTGCCCGGATCGGTCAGGTTTCGACCCGTCCGCGAGATTTCTATTCGGTCATTGTCAATGAAGGCGAACTGCTGGAAAAATTCGGCATTCAGACCATTCCGATTGATTTGAGCAAGATCGTCAATGAGTGCCGTTCACTGCTTGGTAATGTCACCGTCGCTGTAAAAGATGAAGCAGAAAATTTGAAGCGCAAGGCGGACTTTTCTAAATTTCCCGGTGATGAACTGGTGTTGAAGCTGGCGGCGCTGAAACTGGCGGTCGGCAAATGGGTGAGGGACGAAGGGCTCGACGCCCTGGCATTTCAATGCTGGGATACTTTGCAGCAGGAGCTGAACATCTGTTCATGTTTCGTCCATGCGGTGTTGACAGAGGAAGGCATTCCGGTCGCCTGCGAAACGGATATTCATGGTGCGATCACCTCGCTGATGCTGCAAAGCGCCAGCCATTTCAAAGAACCGACGTTTTTCGCCGACCTGACTATCCGTCATCCGAGTAACGACAACGCCGAACTGCTATGGCATTGCGGTCCGTTTCCGCCGTCTCTGGCCGATGGCAAGTGCGTTATCAACAATCATTTCGTATTGCCCAGCCATGCGCCGGGAGTATGCAACTGGAAACTCAAGGACGGCCACGTGACATTGGCGCGCCTGGACGGCGCCAAAGGGAAATATTCGCTGCTGTGCGGCGAAGGCAACACGGTTGACGGCCCGTTCAATCAGGGGACTTACGTTTATGTGGAAGTAAACGACTGGCCGCTGTGGGAGGAGAAAATCATTTACGGTCCTTACATCCACCACGTTGTCGGAGCTTACGGCAGCTTTTCGCCGGTGTTGTATGAAGCATCCCGATATATCAGCAATCTGGAATTTGATCCGGCGTCACCCGAACTGGACACGATCAAGCGTATTATCCGCAACGGGAAGGAATAAGCCAATGCCGATCATAACCGCAAAAAACGAATCTCTGAAAGTGGTGGATGACGTCATTGAGAATAATGCCTCAATGGCTATTTTCTGCACTGCCAGTCACTGGAATACCGAAGCCATTCTGCTGGCGGCGAAAAAACTCTGCGACAAATACCAGATCGAGAGTGTTCCGCTGGCGATTGCCATGACTTTTAATTATCCCTATATGTCGCAGGCGCAGCGGATAACCCACTGCAAGAATGCTAAACTGGGATTTCAGAGCATTATGGAGCATCTCCGTCTGCTTTGCGACAGCGCCGACTCGCCATACCGGAATATAGTCGTCATGCCGCATCTGGATCACGCCGATCCAGAACGGGACGAGTGGGCCCTTACTGAAGGCACAAAATATCTTGCCTCAGCCATGTTCGACGCCCAGCGTTACCCGGCTGAAAAAAATATGTCCATGACCCGCGATTATGTCGGCAAATATGGCAAAAACATTATGGTGGAAGGCATTATGGAAGAGCTGGTCGTGGCCGGCCGGCATGCCAGAAGTGGCACTCCGTCTGCCGACGGTTATCTTGAGCGGGCTGCCGCGTACGTCAAGACTACCGGCATCGATTTTCTGGTGGCAGACCTCGGAACCGAGCAGCAGGCATCCGGTTGCGGCACAGTAAAATATCTGGAAGAACGTGCCAGGGGCCTGACTTCCGCGCTTGGCCGGAAGATGCTGGTGCTTCATGGAACATCTTCGTTGAATAAAGATCAGATGTTGAGCCTGCCCGGCGATGGCGTAGTGCGCGTTAATATGTGGACGAAGATCGCCCGCGAGGCTGGAAAATACGCCGCATGCAATCTGTTCAAACGAGCTGAAGCTGTATTCAGCGGCGACTTTGAATCGGTCGAGTCAAACCGTTATCTGATGGACTCCATTGACAAGGCCTCTGACATGATGCTGGAGATTCTTGAGACGCTGAACTACGCGAATTTTGCGCGCAAATAACGGAGAGGTGTCACCATGAGTCTGCTGGGCATCGACATCGGGACCACAGGATGCAAAGCTGCGGTATTTGATTCAGCCGGAACGGTTATTGCCTCGGATTACTGCGAATATGACATTATTCGCGGCTTGCCCGGTCAGGCGGAGCTGGACAGCGCCGATGTCTGGAACAAGGTTTGCCGGGTGATTGCCTCATGCTCAAAACAGTCCGGCGCTGACCGGATCGAAGCTCTCTTGGCAGCTTCGATGGGGGAAGCGATGGTGCCGGTCGACAGCCAGGGCCGTATCTGCGGCAATTCCGTGTTGGGTACGGATACCAGAGGCGCGAAATACCTTGACCGGCTGACCGCATTAATCCCGGCGAACGAAATTTACCGGATTACCGGACAACCCGCCGGAACCGGCTACGCGCTGCCGAATCTGTGCCGGATTAAAGCCGAAGAACAGGAACTTTATCAACGAACATTCAAATTTCTGCCGTGTGCGGATTTTGTCACTTTTATGCTGACCGGTAAAATGACGGCGAATTATTCCCTGGCCTGCCGTACTATGCTGTTTGACCGCAAGGGGGGCTGCTGGTCGCAGAAAATTGCGGTTGCGGCGGAATTTGATCTGGAAAAATTACCGGACTTGCGTCCTTCCGGGCAGGCCCTGGGGCATATATCCGCAAAAATGAGTACGGAATCGGGATTGCCGCCGGATGTTCAAGTCGTAACCGGAACTCATGACCAGTGTGCCGCCGCCCTGGGCTCCGGAGTCAGCCGGGCCGGAACCGCCATGCTGGGACTGGGCACTTATGCCTGCATGGTCATGGTTCATGATCAGCCGGACACGAATTCGCCGTTTGTCCGGCTTGGTGTGAATATTGAAAGTCATGCAATACCGGAACAATATGTGAGCTTTATCTATCACGGCGCCGGCGGCGCACTGGTTAAATGGCTGCGGGACGAGATGTTTCGCGATCTGCAAGACGGCAACGCATATCCGCGCATGTTTGCGGAATTGAGCCAGTCGAAAAATACTCCGGTAGTATTGCCCTACTTTGCTGAAACCGGGCCGCTGGACTATGCGGAAGGCGGACATGGCGCGATCTGCGGATTGTCGCTTTCCCATTCCCGTGCGGATATCCTGAATGCCGCGCTCCAGGGGATCATTTTTTATTTCAAAGATGCGCTGGACCGGCTCCGGACCGCCGGCAGTCCGGTACGGAGCGTTCATGTTTCCGGCGGCGGCGCGGAATCGGAAGCATGGCGGCAGATGATTGCCGACATCCTTGATATTCCGGTCATCAATCCGCAGGTCAAGGAATGCGGAGCGCTTGGTGCCGCTATTGTCGCCGGCGTCGGAACAGGACTTTACAAATCCTTTGACGTGGCGATAACCAGTCTGGTCAAAATTGAAAATGAGTTTCAGCCGCAACACGAACACAAAAAACAGTATGCCGCGGCCTTCGAACATTATTTCAGTTTGAAGACAGCTCTTTCAGCATGTAGAATATAATTAAGACAATTAAATCGGGGATGCCAATGTATTTCAACTTCAAAAACTATTCGGTCAATTACGATGAGAACGCGCATACTTTTTCCTGCTTCCACAGACCGGATGGACAGACGGAGGAACGGTCCTTCATAAATAACGCCGCAGTCTCCGTCCGCAGCTACCAGGGCGAATCGATTTCACCGGATGACTACAAAAAAGTCGAAAGTAAGCAGCAATTTAATCTCGGCAGCCATGTGCTGAGCATAGTCTATTCGGACGGCCCCAGTGGCGCACCGGTTCTGGAACTGCACTTTACGCTGGATTCTACTTCGCTGCATATCCGTACTTTCGCCCGCGCCATCGTCCATATTGACGGCATGCTGTTATGGGGTGACGATCCGGCAAACTCCACCTTCGGCATACGCTTGAACACCGAAGATCATAATCTGCGCACAGCCTGCGGCCCGGCCTGCTCAATTCACGACAACGCCCTCTTCGACCGGCTTTACGATAAAGTGCTTGAATTCAAAGCATCCGATAAGTTCAAAGTCCGCTATGACTGGAATACCGGCGGTTACCGCTTTCACTTCGAGAACGGAATTGACCATGGACGAACTTTTTCGTTCAAAATCCATGAGGATTACTGCAAACGCAAGTTCAATATTCCTTACTCCCCCATCGACAAGCGTCACGGTTTTAATACTCCCCCGGTCGGCTGGATGACCTGGTATTCCGTTCAATTCAAAGCGAATGAGCAAATTGTACTGGAAAATGCAAAGCTGCTTTCAGCAACTTTCGGTAAATACGCGGAAAAGCTCTGCCTCTGGGTGGACTGGGAATGGAACCATAAAGCCTTTGACGGTCTCGGCCAGGAAGGCGTCGATACCTTTACTCCAAGAAAAGAAGCTTATCCCGCCGGCCTGGCCCATGTCGCGGAGGAGATTGAAAAACTCGGACTGATTCCGGTGCTTTGGATCGGCGCGACCAATGACGGGCAGCAGAACCATTTGCTCTGGCAGCACCCCGAATGGCTGCTGGCGCATAAACCTGAATGGTGCGGCCAGTGGTGGATCGATCCCAGCCATCCGGGTGTTATTGAAGAGTATATCCCGGCCATCTTCAAACAAATCATGAAATGGGGATTCAAAGCCATTAAATGGGACTGTTTCCCGGCCACTTTCACAATTTGCGATGCCTTCCATTCGAAATTCCACAATCCGGATATCGCTACCGATGCCGCCATGCGGAACTTGGTCAAGGCGGCACGGAAAACCGTCGGGCCTGATGTCTATATGCTCTCCTGCGCCGGCAACACCGAGCGGGACATCACTTTTGCCATGGACCAGTTCAGCGCCGCCAGAATCGGCGGCGACATCTTCGGCTGGAACGACTTCATTGCGAATTCAATCGAACGCGTTTTCCACTTCTACCCCTGGCACAACGTCGTGTTCTATGCGGACGGCGACAATCTGGTATTGCGCAGCGAATTCAACACTACGGCGCAGGCCCGCTCACGCGTTTCATTCTACGGACTCACCGGACTGCCGGTAACCATCGGCGACAATCTGCCGGATCTGGACGAGGTACGCATTGATATGTTAAAGCGGATAATGCCGGTTGCTGACATTCATCCGATGGATCTTCAGCAGAAGAGTTACGGCGACGGCTATGTGCTGGTCAACCTAACGGTCTGCAGGGAGTTCGGCGACTGGAATGTCGCCGGTATTATGAACACGAAGGATGAGGTGCTGGAACTGAAACTCAGCCTGGAATCCGATTTGCATATTGATACTCGCAACGGTCTGTGTTATGCGGTCTATGATTTCTGGAAAAATGAATTCATGGGGGTTCACGGCGATGCGCTTCAAGTGTCAATCGCTCCAATGGATACTGCGGTATTGCGCATAACCCCGCTGACATTGCATCCGCAAGTTATCTCAACCTCAAGGCACATAACCCAGGGAGCCTGCGATTTAAATTCCTTATGCTGGGATGACGCTGCAAATATTTTATCCGGCAGCTCGAAATGTGTTGAAGGTGAAGTTTACCGCCTGACTTTATACATTCCCGAAGGTTATGAATTTGTAAGTGTCGATTGCGACGGGAAAACAAACTTCACTGGCGAAGGTTGTATCTTGAAAGTTGATATTAATCCCGTCAACAGCGGAAATATTGCATGGAAACTGAATTTCAAAGGGAGCTGTGCTGTATTAGTTTAAAATTTAAAAACTCTGAAATTCACATGTCAATAGTGTTTCAAGATCATGGAGCATCCCGGTTGTGCCACTGACGAATCAATTAAAGATTGAGGTCAAAACAAAATTTGAGTTAATTTAAATGCCCTGCAAGGCTATCATTTCTGAGGTTTGGGATGGCTCAAGGCATAAACTATAATATTCACGCCCATCTTTATTGACAGGGTTTCATTCTGGTAGCTGTACCATGATTTACCGTGATCCACCCGCAAAAGCCGGCTTTTCCATCCGCAATGAATATCGCCGGAGGTAAGAAAAGCAACCAGGCGGCCATTCAGATAAAGTCCCCAGCCGCCGTACTTCTGGCACCTGGGATGGGGGTTGGGCGCTCCGGCAGGCAAGTCATGGAAACAGTGATAAATCGCATGGCTGTCCGGCAGTTTTTCCATTTTAGCGCCGAAGGCCCGCTCAATCGCCGCCTTGAAACTTTTGAAAAAGCCGTCGCCTTTAAAATCATCGACGCAATCGTCAGCGTAGACAAATCCGCCTTGCTGCAAATATTTTTTCAGGTTTTCCAGATCGCCGGCGGAGGGCCTGAATTCGCCGTTTGCGGTAATGAAAAGGATGGGATACTTGACCATTTCATTTAATTTTTTCAGGTCTGCGCTATTCCATCCCGGATCAACATTTACAGAAGTATCCTTTTTTACA
Organism: Victivallaceae bacterium; assembly: GCA_041665605.1. Classification (GTDB taxonomy): domain Bacteria; phylum Verrucomicrobiota; class Lentisphaeria; order Victivallales; family Victivallaceae; genus CAIPAT01. The sequence continues at coordinate 8,909 of JBAYIO010000121.1, forward strand.
TGTTCCAGCATCATTACGTCTGCTTCAGGATAACTGTTCCACGGATCATTCTTGATTACCGCCGGAACGAATTTTATTCTTGCCATCGCAAACGGTCTGGCTGCCGTAAACTGATTCCCGGCAGTTGCAAGCCAGTCTTCAGTATTTTTTTTGTCACCCGCATACAGTTCATTAAGTTTTGCCTGCTCTGCCGGATCTTTAACGGTTGCCTCGGCAGGAACTATTGAGTCATCTGAATCGTTATTTATCTTCATATCTTCAATGGTTTGGGAATGTACCTGATATCTTTTTGCTTTTTTTGAGGTAGAATACTGGTCATTCGTATTATTGTTCGGATAAATTACGGTTCCGTCCCGCCTGGTGATCGTTACGTATCTTCGATAGTTGTTAATTGCCGGCATCTGCTGATTGGTCGCGGCATTGATATTCTGCGCCTGATTGTTGACTGTCGTTACAATATTATTCTTTGTCTTGTCCTTGTCCTTGTCCTTGTCCTTATCTTTATCCTTGTCTTTATCTTTGTCCTTATCTTTATCCTTCGTTTTGTCATTTTCTTTGTTTTTCTGATCAGTTGCAACAGCCACGCGTTCTTTTTTCTTGTCATTTTCAGCAGTAGTGTTGTTCTTTATTTCTATTTTAAGCTTTTCCTTTGCCGTCGCGATTTTATCCGGGCTTTTCGGCACCGGAATTACTGTCACGGCGGTGGCACCGTTGCTTTTAGGGTAGTTGACGGGATTTGCCTCCGCCGGGGTGACGGCATCTTTTGATTTTGCCGGATCGGTATCACTTCTGGTTTCGGCACAGGCGAACTGAGTTAAAATCAACATGCATACAATCATTGCCGGAAATTGCAACTTCATATCCTTCTCCATAATCTTTTTAAGTATACGCTAAAACATATATCAATCTAATCTCTGTGGATAAAAATTAAAGAGGAAGTAAAAAACATTTTTGCACTTTTGCGTGAAGCCGGTTTGATTTATACTCAATTTTTGGCTATCTTTCCGCAGTATTAAAATCTTAGTAAATAAAGGCCGGCACAATGGACGCATTGCGCAAAAAACTGCTAAAATACCAGAAGAACGAGATCACGGAGCATCTCGTTTATATGAATCTGGCAAATCAGGCAAAAGGGAATAACGCCGTCCTTCTGAAGAAAATCGCGGACGACGAACTGCGCCACTACTATCAGTTCCGGGAATTCACCGGTCAGGACATCCGCCCGGATAAAGTGAAAGTTTTCTTCTATTCCTTCATCACGGTAATACTGGGATTGACATTCACGCTGAAGATGATGGAGAATGGCGAAGAGGCGGCCGAGGAAAATTATGAGACCGTCGAAGACTCGTTTCCGGAAATCCAGAAAATCATCCTTGACGAAGTGAGCCACGAGCAGCTTCTGCTGGCGGAAGTTGACGACGAGCGCCTGAACTATCTCGGCTCCATCGCCCTGGCACTGAACAATTCGGCTCAGGAGTTCACGGGAATCGCCGTGGGGCTTACTTTTGCCCTGCAGAACGCAAAGGCGACCGGCAGCACGACTCTGGTGAGCGGTCTGGCGGCGACCCTGGCCATGATGGCTTCCGAATACCTGTCGCAGAAAACGGAAAGCCGCGAAGACGTCAAAGGCAATCCTTTTAAAGCCGCACTTTACGCCGGCGGGGTCTATCTCTTCATGGTGCTGCTCATTGTCACTCCTTATTTCATCTTCCCAAGCCATATCCACGCGATGCTCGTCACCGTTGCGGCCGTGTTCATCGTCATGGTGATATTCTCTTTTTTCATGTCGGTGGTTAAAGACCTCAGGTTCAGCAAAGTCCTGCTCGAAGGCCTGGCGATCACCGTTGTGGTCGTCATTGCTTCCTATGTGATCGGCATCATGGCCAGTAAATATCTGGGCCTGGGACGCTGATTTCAAGGATATGCGGTTGGTTCAAAATCATCAGACCATTTGCCGGAACCGGCGTCCGGCAAATAATCAACTCAGGAACTCACGGCGCTTTATGTGAATTCTCTAATTCCAGGAAACGATATTTCTGCTTGACAAAATGACTGTTCAAACGTATAATTAAACTGTGCAGTTGAATTAGCGGTTGAATAATTGTAGCGGGATATCTATCATGTCTGTCAGAAAAGACGGTGAAGAAACCAGGACCAGGATTCTTGAGATCGCCGGCGATGTGTTTGGCGAAAAAGGCTATCGCGATGCGACTCACGCCGAGATTTGCCGGCGCAGCGGGGCAAATACCGCCGCCATCAATTACCATTTCCGGAGCAAGGAAAAACTGTATATCGAAGCATGGCAGACGGCATTCCGTAATTCGCTGGAAGCCTATCCTCCGGATGGCGGAATTGCGCCGGATGCATCTGCCGAAGAACGGCTCCGGGGCCGGATAAATTCGATTATCCGGCGGGTTGCCGACCCCAATAATAAATCCTTTGAAATCATTTACCGGGAAATGGTCAATCCGACCGGATTGCTGTCCGAGGCCATGCAGGAGGCAATCGAGCCGGTCCGCAAAGGAATGAAAGAGGTTATCCGGGAACTGCTCGGCGAAAAAGTCCCGCCGCGTCAGGCGGAACTCTGCATGACCAGTATTTTAGCTCAATGTCTGCATCCGGTGATGCGGGCGCGGCGTTCCGGAGCATTGAAAGGCCCCGCGCGTTCTTCCGGGTTTGAGCCGCGGGAAATGGCTGATCATATAGCCGCGTTCAGCCTGGCCGGCATCCGCGAAATCAGGCGTCAGGCGGAAAGCGGCAAATGACGAAGTATCAAAGATTGAACATTCCGGTTCCGCCGATGCTGGACCGGGGCTATTTTATAATTCAAATTGAGGTGATTTTATGAAACGCTGGCTGATTATTACAGTTTCGATACTTATACTGGGCGGCGGCATTGCCGCGGGAATATGGTATTACCGCAACAATTCCGCGGACAGCGCCGTTTCCTACAGGACGGCGAAAGTGCAGAGCGGCGATCTGGTGGCCGGGATAAATGCCACGGGCACGATCGAGCCGGAGGAGGTAATCAACGTCGGCGCCCAGATTGCCGGGCAGATTCTGAGTTTCGGCAAAGACAGAAACGGGAAGACGATAGATTATGGTTCGGAAGTGGAGGAAGGCACAGTTCTTGCCCGGATTGATGACATAATGTATGCGGCGGAACAACTCCAGGCGGAAGCCCAGGTGCGGCTGGCTCAGGCTTCGGCGCTGCGGGCTGAAGCCGACCTGAAGCAGATGGCTGCCAAACTGGACCTTGCTCAGCGCGACTGGGCCCGTGCCCAGAAACTGCGGCCGTCCCAGGCGCTTGCCGAATCGGCTTACGACTCGTTCAAGTCAGCTTTGGATGCCGCGATTGCCAATAAGGCTGTTGGAGAAGCCGCTATTCTGCAGGCAAAGGCGACGCAGGCGTCCTCGGAGGCCATGCTGCAGAAGGCCCAGCGCAATTTGAGTTACTGTACCATTAAATCTCCGGTCAACGGGATCGTCATTGACCGCCGGGTCAACATCGGGCAGACCGTGGTGGCCAGCCTCAATGCGCCGAGCCTTTTTCTGATAGCCAAAGACCTCAAACGCATGCAGGTATGGGTGTCGGTCAACGAGGCGGACATCGGCAAAATCAGTCCCGGACAGCCGGTGACTTTTACGGTTGACGCGTTCCCCGACGAAGTGTTCAAAGGCGAGGTCGGCAAAATCCGGCTGAACGCCTCAATGACGCAGAATGTCGTGACTTTCACGGTTGAAGTCATTACCGATAATTCCAGCGGCAGACTGCTGCCGTATCTTACCGCCAGCGTCCAGTTCGAACAGGCCCGGCGCAGTGACGTGCTGCAGGTGGCGAACGCCGCCTTGCGCTGGACGCCGAAACCTGAGCAGATTTCGCCTCAGTTCCAGAATCAGCCGGCGGCAAACGGTGAAACTCCGGAGAAAAACAAAGAGAAAGACAAGGATAAAGATAAAGACAAGGGCAAAAAGAAGCGCCGCGACAAAGCAGGCGAACAGAAGGCCGGGCTGGTATGGGTGCAGGATGGCGACCATGTTAAACCGCTCAAAGTCAATGTCGGCATTACCAATGGCTCAACCACGGAAGTCAGCGGGGATGAAATCAGGGACGGCATGGAAATAATTGTCGGACAGCGCATCGCGGAAAAAGGGGCGTCCGCCACCACCAACCCGTTCACCCCGCAGATAGGCAACAGAAGAAGATGAACCTTATCGAACTCAAAAATATCCGTAAAACATACCACCTGGGCGAAATTGACGTGCCGGTGCTGAAAGGCGTGTCAATGGCGGTCGCCCGCGGTGAACTCGTGGCGCTGATGGGCGCTTCCGGATCGGGCAAGAGTACGCTGATGAACATTCTCGGCTGCCTGGACCGTCCCAGTTCCGGCGAATACTGGCTGGACGGACAGGAAGTTTCCAGCTATTCCAACGACCAGCGGGCGATGGTCCGCAACCAGAAGATCGGCTTCGTCTTCCAGAGTTTCAATCTGCTTTCGCGAACCAGCGCATTGGAAAATGTCACCATGCCGCTGACTTATACTGCCGACTTCCTGACGCCGAAGGAGCGGCATGAACGTGGGATGGCAATGCTTACCCGCGTCGGCCTGGATGACCGCAGCCATCATCATCCGTCCCAGCTTTCCGGAGGGCAGCAGCAGCGGGTGGCGATCGCCAGGGCGCTGATCAACAATCCCCCGGTGCTTTTCGCCGACGAGCCCACCGGCAATCTCGATTCGAAGACCAGCGAGGAAGTCCTGCGGATGTTCAAACAGCTCAATGAGGATGACGGCATCACGATCATTCTGGTTACCCACGATGTCACTGTTGCAAATCACGCCAGACGCACCATCCATATCCATGACGGCCTGATTGTGGACGGGGCATACAGTCACAGCGGAGCGCCTGAAACCGACGGAGGCAGAATATGAAACTTCAGGGAACGCTGCATACCGCCATGCGCGCATTGTGCCGCAACCCGATGCGGGCGCTGCTGACCACCCTGGGTATTGTTATCGGGATCGGGGCGGTCATTGCCATGATGGAAATCGGTCAGGGGTCATCCGCCGCCATTCAGAAGTCCATCACCAGCATGGGCGCGAACAACCTGCTGATTCTGCCGGGCACAGCTTCCTCCGGCGGCGTCAGTTTCGGCGCCGGCAGCACCATGACGCTGACCCCGGGCGACTACGAAGCGATTGTCCGTGACTGCCCGGCGGTCCGCTGCGGCGCGCCGATTGTCCGTGCCAGAACTCAACTGGTCTACAACGGCCGCAACTGGGTGCCCCAATCGATGAGCGGTTCAACCCCGTCGCTGCTGGAAGTCCAGTTGTGGAAAGACCTGGCCGACGGCGAATGTTTTACCGACCGCGATGTGCTTAACGCCAACCGGGTCTGCCTCGTCGGACAGACCATTGCCCGCGAACTTTTTCAAGGCGAAAACCCCATCGGCAAGGAACTGCGCATCAAGAACGTCGCATTCAAAGTCATCGGGGTTTTGAGCGCGAAAGGCGCGAATATGGTCGGCATGGACCAGGACGACATTGTCATCGCGCCATGGACCAGCATCAAATTCCGGGTAAGCGGCTCCAGTCTCACCAATACCAATCAGAGCAGCAACGCCGCTGCTTCTTCCGTCAATACGCTCAGCCAGATCTATCCCAGCAGCCAACTGGCGCTCTATCCGGACAAGTCCGACACCCAGCTTGCGGATTCGATGCTGACTGTGCGGTTTGTCAATGTTGACCAGATTCTCGTCTCGGCAGTGTCGCCGGAGGAAATCCCGGCGGCGATTCAGCAGATGACCACTGTGCTGCGTGAGCGTCACCGGCTGCAGCGCGGCGAACCTGACGATTTCAGCATCCGCGACATGACCGAAATGTCCAAGGTGCTGACCTCCACCACCAAACTGATGACCAACCTCCTGCTTTGCGTCGCCATGATCTCGCTCGTAGTCGGCGGCGTCGGCATCATGAATATCATGCTGGTGTCGGTGACGGAACGCACCCGCGAGATCGGCTTGCGGATGGCTGTCGGCGCCCGGGGCAGGGACATCCTCTGGCAGTTCCTGGTTGAAGCCGTGGTGCTCTGTCTGGTCGGCGGAATAATAGGCATTATTCTCGGACACGGCGGATCGCTGGCGGTTGAAGCGTTCCTGCACTGGCCGATTGCCACATCCCCGACGGCGATTGTCTCCGCCGTGGGAGTTTCCGCCACCGTCGGCATCGTTTTCGGCTTCTATCCGGCATGGAAAGCTTCGCGCCTCGATCCCATTGACGCCCTGCGCTACGAATAAACCCCGGCGCTCAATTGGCCATTTTGGACAGCCACTCCGACACTTTGGATACCCGCTGAGCACAACACGTTTTTCGTAATCCGGGTCCGATGGGTCTTATGGGTCTTATGGGTCTTATGGGTCTTATGGGTCTTATGGGTCTTATGGGTCTTATGGGTCTTATGGGTCTTATGGGCCATTTTGGACAGACACTCCGGTCGAGTAGACATAATATGGTCTTCTGCGTTTAGGTTTATTTTGTATTCCCTGTTATCTCCGCCCTTTCGGTTTGCGGAGTGTCACAATATTCCAACCATTCGAAGAAGACTTCA
>JBAYIO010000122.1:0-15107 GCA_041665605.1 Victivallaceae bacterium
CAAAGGCGGTGGAATTTATCCGGAAAAACCACACCGCCGATATCTCGGTAGCTGATATTGCCAGGACGGTGTGCATCTCCGATTCCGGGCTGCGCAAGTTGATGAACCGGAAAATAGGAACATTTCCATGCCGGCTACTGCAGGATATGCGGCTAGAAACCGCCTGCCGGCTGTTGCGCGAAACAGAGATGAAAATCGAAAGCGTTGCCGTCCAGACCGGCTTCTGCGATGCCCAGCGGCTGCACAAAATCTTCCGGGATGTTCTGAAAACCACCCCTTTGCGCTTCCGGCTCGAGTCAAAAGGCTGAATCAGAGATTTAACGCTTTGCAGGGGCGATTGAACTCATCCGGCATTTCTGAATCGCGTCTATATAACCGGCATCCAGGCCGTTGTCCGTTTCCCATGCCAGAAACATCAGCCGCGTTTGTTCCGGTATTTGTCCGCAAATGAATTGTACGGCATCTTCCGTTCGTGAGCCGAACCTTTTCTCTTTCTCAGGGTTGAACAACTGCACCATGTGTGCGATGTCGGAAAAGTGCGCGGCGACTTCGGCCGGATCTGTGAACGGACACATTGTATCCAGTCCGCGAAGATTATGCATCTCATCAAACACATCCCAGTTATGCTTAAATCGTGCGCAGCAGTGAATGAAAACACCGCCAAATTCGTCCGAGATACGATTTACATAAGGCAGTCCGAATTCGCGGTAGAGGTCCGGCGACATAAGTTCGGTAAAATCTTCAATGATGCCGACCCCGTATTTCTGCGGCATATGCACGGGAGGCCAGGGCAGGAGTTCCGCATCTTCAAAGGTGTCGCGGAAATAGTGAAATACGGAAATAATGTAGCCGGTAACCAGTGACAGGAGATGGTGCACCTCATTTGGGTTGTCATACATGGCAAGAATGAAATCCTCCTGTTTCCACATCATCGATGCGGTATTGAGGGGCCCCTGCATATCCGGTACGCGAGGGGGTACATATCCGTCTATATCCGCCACGGCATAGCGGTAGTTGTCAACTGATTTCTTTATCAGGCCGCTCATTGGAGGCGGCAGCGCAAGCCGGTACACATCTTCAGGATTATTAATGACCGGGTCTATCCAGAACATCCTGTTTTCATCAATGTGCCATGCGCCTCCGAATGCGCTGGCGAGCGCCGGAGTGCCGAGAACGGTTCTGAATGCCGGCAGCGAATCATAACCAAGACGAGATTCGTGTTCAAGCGAGTCTTTGTACTTCTGACGCGCTTCATCACGGTCAAGAATGTTTGTATAGTTGACATTAGCCTGGGGAACAATGATCGTCCGGTGTTCCTGATCATTATTCCAGAAATGTTCCAGACGCCGGCGCCGCCGCGCCAGTTCCTCTTCGGGGAACAGATGATGTAAATTCATATAAAATGCTCCTGCCGACTTTAACCATCCTGGTTTTTATTGCTGCTTATAACCTTTAAATATCGTTTTCACGGTGTTATAAGCCAGCTTCGGGCGCCGGAATTCATCCACGGTTCCCTTGTCGTTGAAGCAGCGAGGGCGGCCCAGCGCGTAACCGCCGCGATAGGTGCGGATATCACAGAATTGCCACAGCGCCACGCCGGCGATACCGTCATTGTCCACTACTTCCTGACAGACAATCCGCAGATATTCCTGCTGGTATTCCTCCGACCAGTGGGCGCAGATCGGGTCGCGCCAGCCATAGATTGCCCCCGCTCCGATTTCAGAGATCAGGAAAGGTTTGTCGTCGAGGCCGCGCTGCCTGAGTCCTTCCTGCAGAACTTTAATGTACGGAACGATTTCTCCGAGCGGACATTCGTCGTCCGGGTTGTGAGGATACCAGCCCGGATAGATATTGAAGGAAATGATATCAATCTGCTCCAGAAACAAATCTTTGAACACCCGGCAACTGGCGTAGGTAAGCAGGCGGTGCGGGTCAAGTTCCCGGAACAGCTTTATAAGCGCCGTGTAGCACGCTCTGGCGTCCTCGGCATCGCTTTGTCCTTCGTTAAGAAAACCTCGAATGATAACGCAAGGGTTATTGTAACTGGAAAAAATCATGGATCGAGCCTGATATAATTGTGCCGCGACGAATTTCGGGTCCGCAAAATTCTTACATTTTGCCTGCCAGCTCAAAGTTTCTTCAAATACCAGGAAACCAAGTTCGTCGCACAGGGACAGGAAGCGCGGGTCCTGTTGATAATGGGAGCCGCGGACAAAGTTGCAGCCAAGATCGCGAAGCATTTGCAGATCGCCGATCAACTGGGTCAGAGGCAAAGCGGGCCCGAACTGCGGATGCGATTCGTGACGGCAGTAACCGAGCAGTTTTACGGCTTCGCCATTGAGGATTATCCTGCCTCTTTCAGTCCAAACCTGGCGGACTCCAAAACGCACGATCATTGTGTCGGTTCCATTCGCGACGGTGATCGTATGCAGTTCCGGGTGCTCCGGCGACCAGGGCTTGAATTTTTTTAACATCAGCTCCAGCGTTTGCTGACCATCTTTGAATTCGCAGTCCTGAAACACTTGTCTGTCGCTGCCATCCAGCGTCAATTCCAGGGTCTGCCTGCCGGGAACTGACTTGATTTTCACCTGTAAAGCGCCGGTTTTGTAATCAAGCGTGTCAACGCCAACCCATTCAATCAGAGGTCCGGCGGGAAGCTGTTGCAGCTCGACATCCCGGAAAATGCCGCCATAAGCGTAGAAATCGAAGTAATTTTCGTGCAATTTGTAGCGTTCATAATCGAAACGGTTGCAAACCATCACTACCAGTTCGCGCTCCGCCTTCACTGCCGGCGGGAGTTCGCATTGAAACGGGGTGTAGGCGGCGTAATGTTCGCCGACTTTGCATCTGTCAACGAAGACTTTGCAGTACATGCCGACGGCTCCGAAAAGGATTCGCGCCGCCTTGCCGGGCGTGACGGTGAGTGTCGTGCGATAGAAGCCGATACCGCGTTTGCCGTTATAAGCCGGCGTCGCATCAAACGCGCAAGGAACCGAAATCAGGTCGTCATATTCAATCCCGGCAACGGCATCGTCATCGAAATCACGGGATTCCGTAAATTTAAACTGCCATACTCCGTTGAGACTGTTTGTCTCCCGCTTAGTCCATACAGGGAAATTCATGCTCGATACTTCCTTCGCGATTAATAACGTTCTGTGTATATTATACATTATGCAAAACGCTTGACAATCATTTATTCGGGAAATAATATATACAAAACGGGAATGTTTACCGGAATGCAATAACGGCAGAACAGTCTTTAATCGGGAATGTTCCGGTTAAGAAAACCGGCTGAAATTTTATTTGTACCGGCATCCCATTTCAACAGGCGGGAACAGCGCGGCGGCAGTTTTACAGTTATTGCATCATTTTTTATGCGGATATCATCACCTGACCAGATATCGTGAACGCTGCCCGAAGCCGGGAACGGTATACCCTGACCCCGGCCGGCGAAAACTGACACAGATTTGTCATTGCTCCAGTTGAACAGCCCGAGGATGCATTGCTGCCCGTCCCGGCGCAGAAGAACCCGGGGAATCGGATTGGATAAATCAATCGGGATGGCGGCATTCCCGCCGGCATATTCGAGTACCGTGCGAATGGTGTCGAGACCGGCTTCGTTAAGTATTCCGATTTTGTCGGACAGATTAACCAGACCGCCCGACAGAATCACCAGGCTTGCCCAGGAACGCACCTCCGCCAAACCGTTTGCCCGCCCGCCTTTCCAGGCGTCCACCTCGTAAGGCACTCCGCTGTCCTCCGGCACATCAAGCATGCCCGGCAGGCAGGTGTCAGGCCCTTTTACCAGAAGGAAGTCGGGATCGGCCAGAAATAAATGACCGTGCAGGTGAAAATTGTGGATTACAGACCGGGCCTGATACGGCACTCTAGTCCAGTAGGGAACGATGTCGCCGCCAATTCTGGACCCGTCCATGAGCAGTGCGCCGGAAGCGATGTCGGTACCGCAGCCGAGCCAGAAGGAATCCTCGCCAATTCCGGCGCGGATTGCCTGCATGGCGGCGCGCATGCCGCGGGCAATGCCGAGTTCCGGGTCGTGCAGCCGCAACCCTGGACGGTATTCAGGACGCAGCGGCGTGGCATACATAACCGGATCGCGCAGAAAGTCTGTTTTAAAGTAACGGTAACCCCAGCCGCGTAAACGCTGGTACAGCGAAAACAGAAAAGCGCGCACCCCGGGGTGGGTCGGGTCAAGGATATTGCGGTCGCCGTCCCGGACCGGTGCTTCACCGTCGCGCAGAAGCCAGTCCGGATGAAGTTGTGCGGTCTCAGACTGCGAATTGGCGAAGAACGGCGCAGTCCAGATGCCGGGCTGAAATCCGGCATCCCGGATCCGGCGCGCCAAATCATCCATGCCATCAGGGAAACGTTCATTGGCGTACCAGTCACCGTAACTACGCTCCCAGCCGTCGTCGATAGTAATATAACGGATGCGGTCGCGCAGCCACGGAATTGCGGCGATAGCGGCAGCGTTCTTCATAACAGTATCGGTGTTGATCGAGCCGTGATAAGCTTCCCAGGTGTTCCAGCCGAAATGTTCTTTCGCCTCGCAAGCGTTTCGCCGGGGCTGATGTTCCCGATGCAGTACCGACATAGCTCCCGTCAGCGGCAGGCCTACTGCCAGTCGAAGTTTATCGCTATGCAGCGGCTGCCGCGGCATGACTGTAGCTCCGATAAGGTTGCGGGCCACTAACCGGCCATCCTCCACCGCGATGGCCGCCTGCCAGTCGCATGGTTGACGGTAAAGCGCAGCAAGCGACCACTCACCGTCGCCGGAATACACTCCGCCGGCAAGATATGCCGTGTCGGCGGACACCTCCGGAGCGATTCCGGACAGCCCGACTTGCTTTGAGCCGATGTCATACCATATATCATGCCAGTTGCGCCAGAAGCAAAGTCCTTTTTCCGCTTTGTTCCTGCGGCTGCCCGCGGGTTTCGGAACAGGAAGCCCGCTCAGCGGAATTGAAACCAGTTCAACAGATTCAACCAGTACCGGCTTTCCGTTTTTCGGAACTTCAAGAACAACAGAAATTTCCAGCAGAGAATGTGCCTTGTCCCATTGAAACTCCGTTATTATGCGGACATCTTTCAGCGACCGCACCAGAGTAAGACGGCTGTCCGTGTGACAGGTAATTTTCGCACCGGCAATAATGTCCACCGGCTTTCTTCCATGCAGCATGACTCTGCTGCGCAGACCCGCAAGAGATTTGGAATCATTAAAACATAAATTCCAGAGACCGTCCGGATTGTGTGTCACTGGTGTGGCATCGGCAAGACAGCTTGTGATTTCCTGATTCATGTTCATTGCAATAAATCCTTGATTAACGGGTTTCGGGCGCTGCGGAAACACCCATTTCAAAGGCCGTTATTGAGAACTTCGGCAACTTTACGGTGAACCCGTCCGGTTTCAAGCCGGCAACAGCAGCACCGGAAATCGTCTCCATATCAGTATTGTCCGGATTCGCGTAGACCAGGGAGGGCGATGTCACCTGCCAGCACTTTGACCGCTCGATGGATTTACCTTTGACACGGATCGTTACCGGGATATCGTTTTTCATATCGCGGTTGAATACCATAAGGCAGATTGTACCGTCTTCCCGGCGGCTGGCAAGGGCTGTAACGGCCTGGCATTGAGCTTCTTTCACGATGCCGAACCACTTGATTTTCACCAGCGGAGCCGCGACTTCGGCGGCAAGGATGTCTGTTCCCGTGTGCTGCTCCCACAGCCGGGAGACGAAAAAGGCGGGGAAGCGTTTCCAGGCTGTTTCCTTGCCGTTGCGGACGGCTGAATCAGCAACCGGTTTTAGTTGAATTCCCGTTGCCTGGAAATAGTGAGCCATGTTGACGTGATTCGACGGCATCAGCATCTCGCGGGTCAGATCGCCGCAGAAGAAGGCGTTCCCCCAGGAGTAAAGGTAATAGTTGAAGTCCTTGTTTTTGCCCTCCGGCCAGTAGCCCTGGAATTCGGTAACGGCAATCGGCAAATCTCTTCCGCTCCATTGTCTGATGTCGGCGTTTATTTTTCGATAGAGCGCCGCCCATTGTTCCGACCCCATAAGCAGCGCTCCCATGGCGCTTTCCTGATCTTCATATTTGTTTCCGTCGAACGCATTCGGGTAGGTGTGGTGGATGGCAAAGTCACCGAATTTCGCTCGCTTAAATACGCTTTCATTCCATTCCGCGGCATCCCGGCCCCAGTTAAACTTGACGACCAGCCCAAGTCGTATGCCGGGATCTCTCGCCTTCATGGCGCGGTCAATTTTTGCGGCCCAGTCGGCATATGCCGCGCCGTCCGGGAAACGTTTCTTGTTAAAATAACATTCGTTACCGAGTTCGAACCAGGTTACATTATATGGTTCCGGATGTCCCCAGGCCGCCCGTTTCAGCGCCCATGGATGGTTGGCGTCCGCCGGCCCGTTCAGATAATCCACCAGATCGGCGGCTTCCTCCGGCGTGGCATTTTCATTGACGGTAAAAACCGGCACTGCGTTTAGTTCACGGCACCACGACAGCCACTCATTGAGACCGAAAAGACGTTTGGGCCTGGTCTCCTTTGGACCGACAAATTCGGTCCACTTGTAAGTGTTGGCGTCGCTGCCTGATGGATAGCGCGCCGACTTCACGCCCATTTCTTTAAATAGAGCAAGAAAATCCGCACGGGCACTATGCGTAACGGGATTCCAGACGCCATTGCCGGTATTCCTGGAATGAGACCACTCGTAGGGCAGTTGCAGACAGGAGACATTATTCCCGAAAACCATCTGATTGACAGTGCCGATTACTTTCTGCGGATCGACAGTTATGCTGGCGTTGTCTTCGCCATGGAGCGCAGAGACCAACGCAAAAACGAGTATTATGAAAAACCTTTTTGCAAATGCGGACGACATGTTGTTCATTTTTGATTTGTTTCTTGCCTTATTCATTTTTTTCTTCGTTGCTTGTAGTGCATATCGCACAGATTGATGCAAAAAAAATCACAGCATTGACTCAGTTCTCAATTTACAGCCGCAACCTTCTATTTCTATGGAGCATTCGGCGCAACTGCTGATGTTTTTACTCCGGCCCAGGCTCCGGCAGGCATCGCGAATCCGCGTATAGTGACTTGATTGGCGCTGACATTGATATGCTGCACCACTGCTCCCTGAAGCCATGCCGCCGCAAAATATTTGCCGCCATGGGCATTGGTGTCGCAGACTATCTGCGCCGGATGATTTGCGTTTGGGCTCCAGAAATACCAGACGGCCGGATTCTCTTCATTGAACGACTCAAAATCACCGTTTTGCAGTTCCGCGCCAGTAGCGGTAATATCATCATAAAATGTATAAATTGCCATTTTTTTGTTATCTGCATCGTTTTTATCCTGGCCGAGCAGATCGAGTTGTACCGGGCCGTTTTTATCCGTGGTGAATGAAAAAGAGAATTCGTTCCAGCCGCCAGTCAGCGGTATCTCCGCGATAAGAGCCTGCTTCCGTTCTGCTGCGCTTCCCCAGTGAATATTCTGGACGCTGCCGCCGGCAGATGCAGTTCCGGGCGTAAGGTTAATCTTGGACTTGCTTCCGTTGATCGTAAATCTTGCGGAACCGGACTTGGCTGAGCCGGTCGCGGATGGCGTTGAAGCAACCGGCTTTACGGCCGCAACCTTTTCCTGATCTGAAACATTCGGTTTTGCAGCAGATGTTTTCACTTCCGTCCATGCTCCGGCGGGCATCGCGAATCCGCGCAGGGTGACGGCTTTATTCGCCGTGACTTTAATGTGTTGTACAACATGCCCCTGAATCCATGCCGCCGCGAAATATTTGCCGCCATGAGCATTGGCATCGCAGACTATCCGCGCCGGATGATTTGCGTCCTGATTCCAGAAATACCAGCCGGCCGGATTCTCTTCACTGAACGACTCGAAGTTACCGTTTTTCAGTTCCGCGCCGGTGACGGTAATATCGTCATAGAAGGTATAGAGTGCTATCTTTTTGTTATCTGCATCGTTTTTATCCTGGCCGAGCAGATCGAGCTGTACCGGACCGTCTTTATCGGGCGTGAACGAAAAAGAAAATTCACTCCAGCCGTCCGCCAGCGGGATTTCCGCAGTCAGACATTGCTTGCGTTCAGACTCGCTCCCCCAGGAAATATTTTCGACACTGCCGCCGGAAGATGCGGTTCCGGGCGTGAGGTTTATTTTTGAATTACTGCCACTGACAGAGAATCGTGCGCAGCCGGCCGGTTCTGCCGCAAAGCTGAGTGTCGCGACAGTCACGGCCGTGATTACAAGAGAGACGATGGCTGTTGTACGTTTGAAATTTGTCATAGTAAAACCCTTATTTTTCAGACAATTCAATGAATGGCGATGGTCCGCATGACCATGCACCGGTATCGACCTTTAACTGGATGCTGTTAGTTCCGGACACTACCGGCAGCTCATCGCGCCGCGTACCATCCATAGCCAATGCCCAGGCGCGCAACGCCGGAGCCTTCTGATCGCGTTCGATGCAAATGGAGAAACGTCCGGTACGCATTAATACCGGAAGGACACCCGCTTTACGCATCACTACGCCATCGGCGTCGTCATAACTCTCGCCGGTGTTGCGCGCATCAGTTGCAATCACCAGAAGCAGGCGGCGGGATTGTTCCAGTGCCTGCCCGTCACGGGCGGCGACCGTGATCGACGCTGAAACTGTCGCCTTTTCCACGGTCATTTTTCCGGCTTTCCGCGGACTTTCAAACTTTTCAGCGCAAATTCCCGCCAGTTTCGTGGAACTTACTGTCAGCCGTTTGCTGGATGCATCGAGCAAAATTTCCCCGGTCTCGCTCTCATATATATTTTTCTTCGGGTCCGTAAGGTTGTTTTGCGTCAGGATGCCTTTTGTCCGCAGTTTGGCGACCGCATCGGTGAAAGTTCCGTTCCGGCTGTCCACCACCGTTGAATAAAAGGCCTTGTCTATAGTCTTGGTACCGTCTCCCAGCGGCAGTTGCAAAGTTGCGGGAACAGATGATTTGCGCCCTTCCACCGCGACGGCAAATCCGGTCAGCAGTCCGATACGCGTTTGATCTCCGCTGATTGCCATATCCGGGTTATCCAGCGCCAGATTACGGCTTAGAGGGATGTCAACCCGATGCGGAGCGACAGCCACTTCCCTTCCCATAAAGAGCAGGCCGGTCACTACCTGGCTGGCGCGGGCGACAGGGTCCGCGCCCACATTGAACGGCCCGGCTTTTGCCGGCCTCAGAGCAACCGGCCAGGAATGGGCGGTAAGCATGGACATATCCTGAAAACTGCCGTAAGCTCCGACTGACAAGCCCTCTTCGTAACGGAAACGATTCCAATACACCTGGCCGTATTCCATGACCGCCAGAGGTTCGCCGGAAATACGCGAGGATGCAATGCCGCGCCACCAGTTGAGCGCGTCGGCGAGAGCGCTGTTCGGAGATGTCTTGGACTTGGGAGCAACCCCGTCTGTGGGATGAGCAAAATATCCGTGCATGGACACCATGTCTGCGTGAGAGCGCGGCAGATAGAGGCGCAGGCTGTACAGCCAGTCATATTGAGTGAATATTCCTTCGTATCCAAGCGCCCTTAAATCATTTTTCATCCATGCCGCGGTTTCCTCCTCCATCTGATTCAGAAACTCTCCAACGGTCCTGCGTCTTGCGTCGTGCCAGAGATCATTTGGCGAGAAGAACGGCACATTGTCGAGGTTGGAGATCGAATCATCACGAAAATTCCAGGACTTTCTGAAGGTTGCGAAATCAGTGAAGCGGCTGGCAAGAAAAGTGCGCCACAGCGGCAGCAGTTTTTCAATTGTTTTTTTGTCATTTAGTTTCATATTAGGTTCGTTCACTCCGACAATCGCCACCACCTGCGGGTCAGTGACAAAGCTGGTACCGGTGTACGGATTGATCCGGGTAAATATTGCCTTGACCGCGTTATGCCAGTGACGCCGCGCGACAGGATCATAGTACAGGCGGGGTTTCAGATCTTCGACGCCGTTTTCGGAATACCAGCAGTTCGCCGGATAGCATCCGGTCCATGAACTCATGGCATCAAGATAAAGGTAAACGCCGCGTTTCTTCAACGCCGCGACAAAGCGATCGGCAAGATCCAGGTTCCTGGCATCAAAAAAAGGTTCTCCGGCTTCCATGCGGCGGTCGAAATCAGCCTGTTCTTTCAGTGAGAGTTTCTTTCCCCAGCGCGCATGCTGACCTGCCACAAATTGATCGAGAAAATGGAGTCGGACCATATTATAGCCCTGCCGTACTATTGTGTCGGCCAGCGCCTCAACCTCTTCCGGATTTTTGGTGGGAAAACCGGAAACGACAAAGAAACGTACCGGACGGTCCGGATCATTGGCGAAAGCCAGGGTTCCATCGGGACGGGCAATGACGCGGCCGCGGCTTCCCGCGGGAGCGTGGTCAACCCATGCCGAGCAGTCGAGCGCGGTTCCCTTCTTTACCGCCAGATCGGCATCGGGCAAGGGTTTCCAGTCAGTACCGGCCGTAATCGTCAATGACTTCAACTCCGGCAGCGGAATGTCGCGATTTGTTACAGTGGCGGCGACAACAATCCACATGGATTTTCCCGTGGTGGTCAGCGTCAAACCCTGAATATCCAGTTTAGCGCCCAGATCGAAACGCGACAGATAGACGCCGACCATAGCGCTTTGGTTGGGTTTAGATACCACCACAACTCCGTTGGGCAGGCGGGCGGGATTCCACCAGTCGGAAATATCCCGTCCTCCCTGGATGTCCAGCGTGCGGATGCTGCCGTCGCGGCAGGTCAATGTGACTGTTCCCGCTGTATCGCCGGATTTAGGACCGTAGCAGGAAGAGTGCAGCAAATATAGATAGCGGCCGGAGGCTTTGTCCGGAAGTGTGGCGGTTGCGGTGGTCAGTCCGGCTGGCAAACCTTGTTCGTGCCGGAATGAGAGTACTGCTTTGCCGTCATTGGCATCGGGATTGATGATTTTGAAAGGAACACTGCCGAACTCAGCGGCCTTGACGTCGAATTCGCGGAAATCATTGCCCGGCCCCTGGTCTGACCATCCGCCCCTGCCGTCGCCGGCGACGTCATCGGCAAAGCCCATGTTTGCGCACTTGGAGAAGTCGGCAAAAAACGGCGCAGTGTCCGGTTCCTGCGGTTGAGCGGCCAGGTTGAAGGATGCGAGAATGACGAAAATCGCACAAATGGAAAATCGCATAATACGGCCTTTCTTTAATTCAGTTTCTAATTTTGAAATTATAATAAGTTTATATTACCTGACAGGCTGTCAGAGTATCTCTAATACGGTCGAGCCGTAGCCGGGGATGAGTTGCCGGCCGGTGACATTCTGTTCCTTAAGCAGATCGCGGAAAGCACGGC
Organism: Victivallaceae bacterium; assembly: GCA_041665605.1. Taxonomy (GTDB): domain Bacteria; phylum Verrucomicrobiota; class Lentisphaeria; order Victivallales; family Victivallaceae; genus CAIPAT01. The sequence continues at coordinate 11,369 of JBAYIO010000122.1, forward strand.
AGCCCAGGTCGACGGCCGCCTCTTTCTGCGCGAAGTTGTACAGGAACATAAACTTTCCGGGTCCGTCGGTCCTGATGGTGGCGTGGATGCCGGCCGGAACATCAACCGGCAGCACGGTGGCGATGTTTTCCGCGGTGACCAGACTGCGGTAGAAAGCGGCAAGGAAATCGTCGCCGGTCCGGGCGGCAAGGTAATATGCCTTGCCCCTGCCGAAACGGTTGACCGTCAGTGACGGCTTGCCGGCGTAGAAATCGCAATCGTAATAGGCCAGCGGCGCCGCGCCCTGCAAATGAATGATTTCTGCAAATTCGACGGCGTGAAATTCCCCTTCCACTCCAAGTTCGTTGCCGGCAATCATTTTGATTGCCTGACGGTCCGCCGGCAGGAAACCGTCGAGCTCCTCGTTCCAGATGCCGAAAAGTTCCCGCAGCCCGTCGCCGGGCAGGCCGCCGGTAAAGTGGAGATTGGTTTCGTTGACATATCCGGAGAGATAGGTGCAGACCAGAGTGCCGCCGTCAGCGACGAATTTTCTGAGTCGGTCGGCCACGCCGGGTTTGAGCATGAACAGCATCGGCGCGATCAGTAACTTATATGAACTGAAATCGCTTGTACTTTCAATGACGTCCATCGGGACGTTGATGTTCCATAGATTGCGATAATGCGCCTGAATAGTTTTCAGAATTTTCTTGTTGTTTTTGGTCGGTCCGCCGCAGACATCAAGCGCCCAGCGAACTTCCCAGTCGTGAATGACGGCAGTCTGCGCGGGAGTGGCGGTACCAATGACGGCATCAATTTGTCTATGGATTTTGCCGATGGCAGCCACTTCCTGGAAGACCCGGGTATTTTCGTGTCCGGCATGGTCAACAACTGCTCCGTGCAATTTTTCGCATCCGCCTTTGCCCTTGCGCCACTGAAAATACATGGTCCCGTCAGCGCCATGGCCCATGGCCAGCAGCGTTTCCATCTGGAGAACGCCGGGACGCCTCAGCCGGTAATAATCTTTCCAGTTGAGGTTGCTGGGGCTGGATTCCATCACCAGGAACGGCCTGCCCTGCTTCATGCTGCGGTGCATATCGTGATACATGCCGTAAACCGCGGCTTCGCGGGCATAGCCGGCGGCATTGTCCCAGGTTGGATAGCAGTCGTCGGCGATAAAATCGCAGACTTCGGCGATGCGCCAGTAATCAAGGCAGTCGGCGACGCCCATCATATTGGTCGCGGCCGGAATATTTGGGGCTAATTCCTTGAGCGGAGCTATTTCGTGGCGTATGAAGTCGCAACACTGCCAGGTGTTAAAACGTTTCCAGTCAAGAGCGAGGCCGTCGACGAAGCCGTCGCGCGGATCAATCTGATCCCAGGCGGTATAGTTGTGGCTCCAGAATCCGGTCCACCAGGCTTCATTGAGCTTATCGAGATGATGATATTTATCTTCAAGCCACCGGTGAAATGAATTCAGGCAGAGTTCGCAGAAACATTCCCCGTTGTATTCATTGGAGAGATGCCAGGCGGCAAGGGCCGGATGATGACAATAGCGTTCGGCAAGTTTACGGTTGATCAATGCCACCTTCTGGCGATATACCGGAGATGTCCAGCAGTGATTATGCCGGGCGCGATAGGGTTCGCGCAGACCCTCGCGGTTGACCCGGCGGATTTCCGGGTAGCGCTGTGCCATCCATGCCGGCTTTGCGCCGCTGGGAGTGGCGAGAATGGCATTGTAACCGTGCCGGGCAAGCTTGTCCATGATATTGTCGAGCCAGTCGAATTTGAAAACCCCTTCTTCCGGTTCGTAACTGGTCCATGCAAAGATGCCAATCGAAAAAGTATTGCAGCCTGCCAGCGGCATCAGACGGAAATCCTCTTCGATTATTTCCGGGTGTTGAAGCCACTGGTCCGGATTATAATCTCCGCCGTGCAAAAAGTGAGGAAATTTTTTAAGAATCGGTTCGTAACGCATTAGTTTAATCCCTTCAATACCAGCTTTATAATTTATAGTGTTCAAAAGCATCTGCTAAAATGAAACTGGTAAATTGTGTACGGAAAATTAGAAAACGTCTATGAGACAACTGTCTCAATGTCTTTTATCCTTATCTAACTGCCACTGATGACGGATAAGCAGGCCGGATGCCGTGAAGCGAGCCTGCCTTGCGTGATCAATAGTCAGCGACACCCGCAACACAGTAGGGATTCCAGTATTGTCCCACGGTGTGCTTTCCCCATACTTCATTACGATAGTTAAGAGTGCTGTTTTTCATGGTGGCGGCATGTCCGTCAAAGAAAGCCGCATTTACGTCCCTTTTGCCGTTATGACGATAGGCGATGCATTCCACTGAATCACCGGCAACACCGGCGTACTCTCCCGCTGTCCAGTATCCGTTTGCTCCCGAGGGGCTGGAGCCGTAGTACAGGGCGCTCGCGCCAAGCCTGCCTTCGGTAAAGGCGATGGCGATGGAGGGCCGTTTTATCTTGTTGAGTTTATAACTGCCCCAGCCGCCTCCGCTGCTGCCGTCACGGTTCATTCCGTAAGTATACTGCGCATCAGTAGATACTGTTGTTGTCAGTGGACAGAGAAAATTTTTCGGCCAGTATTCCGGATATGTCAAGTTTGGTTTGAATCCAATCATTTTGACAAAATCTATATTTTTGTGCCAGCGGATGCCGCTGTTTGAGAATGCCACCCATGTGTCGTCATAAGCGTTGGCATAGCCCAGGCCCGCCGTTGCCATCTGCTTCATATTGGATAGACATTGGAGCGTTCTTGCTTTGTCACGGGCCTTGTTCAGGGCCGGCAGCAGCATTGAGGCCAGAATCGCGATGATGGCGATAACAACGAGGAGTTCGATAAGTGTAAATTTCTTCTTTTGCATTTTTAAATCCTCCATTAGATTAGGATCGGTTATAATTTACTTTATGCATATATTATACTGTGAGAAAAACCGCTTGACAATATTGTAAACGGGAAATAGTGTATTGAGAACGGGAATACTTTGTTGTTTTGCGATAAGTCAGCGGGGATAGAGCATGAAAAACGTTCTGCCGATTTTCGAGTTTTACATTTCATCGATGTACCATCTGCTGCGCGGGGTGTCCGATTATGCCGGTGAACATGACTGGCATCTGGGAATCATCTCCACCCGCTTCGAGCTGCCGCGCCGCTGGTCCGGCGACGGTATCCTGACGCATCTTACGGGTTCCCCTCAACTGATAAAATTTCTTCATGCCCATGCCGATATCCCGATCGTGTCCTTCAATCCGCCGATGAGCCCGCGGTGTGATTTCCCTTATGCCCTGGTCAGTGATGATAACGAGGAGATCGGCCGGATCGCCGCCCGGTACTTCCTGACGCTGGGCGACGTCCACTGCTGCTGGTATGGAGGGCATCTCGGCCGTTATGACGCCTTTGTTGCTGAACTGGCGAAAAACCATCGTCAGACACAAACCATTGTTTCTCCTAAAAAGATGCACAATCTTCCGTGGGATGAAATCAGTTACAGGCTAGTGGCCCAACTGAAGAAACTCCCGTTACCCTGCGCGGTCTTCTGCGAAAACGATTCCTGGGCGCGCGAACTGCTCGAAGCAGCATTGACAGGCGGTTTCCGGGTTCCGGAGGAAATCGCGATCATGGGGGTGGATAACGAAACCCTGATCTGCAACAGTTCCAGCATACAGCTCTCAAGTATCGACAGCCGGCCCCGGAAGGTCGGTTATGAAGGGGCCGCGCTGCTTGACCGGCTGATGGCGG
>JBAYIO010000123.1:0-14313 GCA_041665605.1 Victivallaceae bacterium
TCACTATATATAGATAATTGATTGTTAAAATTTTTAAATGTTACCATTTTATTTTTTGTGGATAAAAAGGATTTGGATTTATGACGGATGTGTTTAAATTTACGGACGACCAGCGGAGTGGGGCTGTCTCCCGCGAATGCGGGAGTGAAAAGCGAAAATCAAAAACCGTTATGCTCAACGACACTCCAAAGTGTCGGAGTCGGCTGTCCAAAATGGGTTACGATCCGTCGTAACCGGGATCGGGAGACGGTTGCCACAGAGGGCAACCCTCAGAAGATTGAAATGTGTTGTGCTCAACGACACTCCAAAGTGTCGGAGTGTTTATGAAAAGTGTCGTGCTAAATGACACTCCAAAGTGTCGGAGTGCGGGTTTTATTGTAGTGCCGTCCGTCTCGGACGGGGCTGTCTAAAATGAGGAAGAGCAGTGTCCAAAATGTGTAAGGAGACTGTCCAAAATGGCTTTGGTGTAGTGCCGTCCGTCTCGGACGGGGCTGTCTCCCGCGAATGCGGGATGGGAGAGTGGTATCCAAAATGTAGTGAAAGCGAGAAAAGTGGAAAGCAAGAAAAGCGAGAAAAGTTTTGAAGACATTATGCTCAACGACACTCCAAAGTATCGGAATGCGGAAGCCCGCGAATGCGGAAGTGAAAAGTGAAAATCAAAAAACGTTGTGCTCAACGGGTATCCAAAGTGTCGGAATCAGGCGGTTGCCCGGTTTATTCTGCCGGCTCCGGGTAAAACTATTCCGGACATTGGCATCAAGGAACGTAAAGAGGCGGCATGGGCCGGATCGCATATTCTGAGAGTATTAGGTACGATTAGGAAAATTAGTTCTTGACAAACCCGATCTTGAAATCTATACTATCCGCTTACCGGACCCCGGGGATGGTTTTTACTTATGGTTTTGTTATAAGACAGTAAAGACATATCCCCTATTGAATATTAAGATTGGCAAAACTGTAATGCAGGGAGACAAAAACAGATGAATATTTTAGTTATTGGCAGCGGGGGCAGAGAACATATTCTCTGCTGGAAACTCCGGCAGAGCGGCATGGTGAAGAAAGTCTACTGCGCCCCCGGCAACGCCGGAATCGCACAGGAGGCGGAATGCATTGATATTCCTGTGTCAAAACTTGAGCAACTGGCTGATTTCGCGGTAAAAAACGCGATTGATTTTACCGTCGTCGGCCCGGAAGCGCCGTTGTGCGACGGGCTGGTGGACGTCTTCAAGGCCCGCGGCCTGAAGGTTTTCGGACCTGACAGGATCGCCGCGCAACTTGAAGGCAGCAAGACTTATGCCAAAGACTTTATGCGGAAATATAATATTCCCACGGCTGACGCCGGTACTTTCAGCGACGCCGGCCGGGCAAATGAATTTGTCAGCCGGAAATTCAGCGAAGGCGCCAAAGGCATTGTCATCAAGGCGGACGGCCTGGCGGCGGGCAAGGGCGTACTGGTCGCTTATGACGCGAAAAGCGCAACGGACTTCGTGAACTCATGCTTTGAAGGCGCCTTCGGCGCCGCCGGCAGCAGAGTGCTGGTGGAGGAATGTCTTTTCGGCGAAGAGGCGTCAATTCTGGCGCTGTGCGACGGCAATACGATCGTTCCGCTGGTTTCCTCCCAGGACCATAAACGCGCCCTGGACGGCGACCTGGGCCCCAATACCGGCGGCATGGGAGCTTATTCGCCGGCGCCGGTGGTGGATGACAAGATGATGACGGTCATCAAAAAGGATATCCTTGATAACTTTCTGCGCGGCGTCCAGCAGGAAAAACTGTATTTCCGCGGAATTATTTTCGTCGGGATCATGGTTACGGAAAACGGCCCGAAAGTGCTGGAATTCAATGTGCGGTTCGGCGACCCCGAAATTCAGGCGGTGTTGCGCAGGCTGGACAGCGATCTGCTGGATGTGATGATGAAAACCGCCGACGGCAGACTTGCCGAAGCGGAGATGAAATGGTCTGACGATCCTTCCGTATGCGTGGTAATGGCTTCCGGCGGTTATCCCGACACTTATGCAAAAGGCTTTGAAATAACCGGGCTGGACGATGCGGCCGCCACCGGGGCAGTCGTTTTCCATGCCGGCACCGCGTTGAAAGACGGCAAAGTCGTCAATACCGGCGGCCGGGTGCTTGGCGTAACGGCTCGCGGGCGCTCCATCCGCGAGGCAATTCAGAACGCGTATGCCGCCGCCGGGAAGATTCACTGGCAGGACTGCTTTTACCGCAGGGATATCGGGCATCGGGCATTATCGAGAGAATGTAATAAATAAGCTGATTTCCGCAGCTTTCTGATTTGATATTTTTACGGTTAAGTCTATCTTTCTTAATTAAATTAATAAAACCATGGAGGATAAAATGGTTAGAATAGTGTTTTCGCTGGTTGCGGCAATCGCATTGACGGCTGGTTTCACCGGATGTTCCACGGTCCGCAGTACTCAGACGTTTAACGGGATGGGCACTACAACGGCGCCTAAAGTTCAGACGATCGCCCATATCAATTCTCAAATTTACGGAGCGTATCTGTTTAATGCGTTCCCGATCTTTTCCGGAAGTCCCAACGACACCGGGAAGACTGCCGCGTTCAGAGATACTGTCACGCTGGATAACGGCATGTATCTGCTGACCAAATCCGCCAGGGAAGACGGCGCCAACCGCGTAATTGACGTTCAATCACATTATTCTTCCAACTGGTGTCCGCTTGGCTTCATTTTCTGGGTCAGGGAAATCCAGGTTTCGGGCACTGCGGTAAAGTAAGCTGCTGAAAGCAGAATTATGACAAGAGTCTTTGCCATCGGTAAAGACTCTTTTTTTATTCGCCTTTTTCCGCTTTCTCTTTTGTCGTGTAGGGATAGGGAAGAAAATCTATGGTATCATCTCCGGCCAGTTGAATCAGGCTTTCGCCGATAGTGCTGACGTAGCGGAAGCTGTCCGAACTGACCGCAAACAGAAACAGCATGGAAGACGCCAGTTTCAGGATTTTTTCATTGCCCCAGAAATCCCATCCGTTTGTCTGTGTCTGCTGAATCAACTGCCAGCCGTTTTTCGGGGTCAGAATCTTGCCTTCGCTGTCGACCAGCGCGAATTCACCGAGCAGCCGGATTATTCTTACTTCCAGGTCACGCGACGCGGCGATTTCCCTGGCGATCGCGCACAAGATGAAATCCGCTCCGACGAGTTCCTCCAATACCGGCCCCAGACAGAAATAATCGGCCTGAAGCTCATCTTTCGGCGATAACGTAAAACCGCATTTCCGCATGAAATAAGCGAGTTTCTCCAAAGTTGACGGATTGTAGCGCTGGGCGGTTGCCAGCAGTTCGTTCCATAGGGACATAATGCTTCGCTCGGAGTCGTTATCATACCACTGCAGATGGACTTCAATCAGCCCTTGAACCATGCCGAGTTTCCGGTCTTTCACGATTTTCGCAAAATTTCTGCGGCGTCTTCTGACCGTGATGATTGCCTGAAGCTGATGAATTCTTTTCCGCAGCAGAACATTTTCGCTTTCCTGATGGTGGGCCAGATATTCTTCAAGCTCTTTTTCGTGCTTGAGCATTTCCGCCATCGCCGCCTGCGCGGTTTGCGGGTTTTCATCGTCCAGCAGCTTGATCAGGTTTTCAATCTTCTTTTTCATGGCTCTTTTTTACAGGGAATTTGCCGACAAGGGCGTTTCTGGCGATATCTTTCACGTCTTCCGGGAAGTCCACCCGGATGATCCATTTCAGGAATCCGGGATCGTCAACCGCCAGTTTCTTCAGCGTTATTCCGGAATTTTTGCCGAAACAGACGATAACTTCATCGCCGGACCACTTGAATCTGCCGCTGCTGTCAACGGAATCCGGATCGCTGTTGTCGGAGAATTGATGCAACTGGTCAAGACTGCGGGGAAGTTCCGGATGCTTAGTCAGTTGAGCTTCAAATATCTCCACCGTGGCTAAAGTGTCCGCCTCCGCGCCGTGGGCGCCTTCAAGGTCTTTGCCGCAGAAGAATTTATATGCGCCGGACAATGTTCTCGGATATAATTTGCAGAAAATGCTGTAGGCGTCAATGATGCGCCGGCCTTCAATTGAAAATTCCAGCCCTGCCCGGTTGAATTCGTTAACCAGTACCGGAACATCGAATTTAAGCACGTTGTAACCGCCAAGATCACAGCCGTCAAACAAGGCCAGCAGGTTTTTGGATATGGATTTGAACGTCGGCTCGTTCGCGACATCGGCATCGGAAATGCCGTGGATCTCGGTGGCCTGTGCCGGAATCGGCATTTCCGGATTGAGTCTCCGGGTTTTCACGCTGCGGGTGCCGTCGGGCAATATTTTAACAACTGAAATTTCCACTATCCGGTCGCGCGCAATTACGGTTCCGGTAGTTTCCAGATCAAATATTATTAACGGGCGTTCCAGTTTTAAATCAAGCATCGTAACCTCTGATTGTTGTCTATGTTAAAAACAAAGGATAGTCCAGTTTTTCGATTAATCAAATTCCTTTGACACATGAGATAATATTTTCCGGAAGAATTGGCGGCGGGGAGGATGAAACCGCCAGAATCCGCCGGGCGGCAGTTGATGCCTGGAGTCTTTTTTGCCATGAAAAGGGCATAACGCAAGGCGGCGCCGGAACAAATCAGGTGAAAGCAGCATTTAAAGTTACTTCAGATTCCGGGTGTTCCAGCGCAATTCGCGCTCAAAGTGGTTTTTCCTGTTTGACGGGAAACTCATTCCGGTCCAGTCGCAGTCGTTGTCTTCCACATCAATCGTAACGGAAAATACTACCAGATCCCTGGATTCATCCGGCTGATCATGAGCGCAATCCTGCTGACGTCTGCCAGCCAGCAAAACTAATATGCTTTTACTCATTTTATCAGTCCTCCAGGTTAACTGGCGTCACTTTCGGCTCATTTTTACGGAAAGATCCGCCGGACCTTAATAAATTTACCTGATAATGATTATAACATATAAAAAATAAAATTTCCACTATTTTTTGCATTTGAGGCATAAATAGCGGCAAAAGATATGGGGGCGCGGCGTTTCAAACGGGATTTCCGTTCTTAATGTGCATGAAACAGTTAAACAGAACTGACGGTTACTGCGGATCCGCCTTGCTCAGGAGGTCCACGATTTTTTCCAGCAGAATAGACCGCTTGACCGGTTTGGTTATGTAGTCGTCACACCCGGCGGCAAAGGCTTTATCAATATCTGCCCGAAAGGCATAAGCCGTCTCGGCGATAACCGGCAGTTGCGGACGGAACTTCTTGATTTCCTCCACCGCTTTAAAACCGTCCATGACCGGCATCTTCAGGTCCATCACCGCCAGGACGATGTCCGGATTATTCCGGCATATTTCCACGGCTTCGCTGCCGTTTGACGCATGAAGCAGGACGGGGCAGAAAGTGCGGAATATTTCCTTCAAATAGAAATAGCACAGTTCTTCGTCTTCCGCAATCAGGACTTTTGCGCCGTCCAGCCTGTTCAGGGTTTCATAGCGGAGATACGCGGCGCTGGAAATGAACTTGAGCGGTTTGAACGGAATCGTGAAATAGAATACAGAGCCGACGTCCGGAGTTGATTTAACCCATATTTTCCCGCCAAGCAGTTCGACGTATCCCTTGGAGATCGAAAGGCCCAGCCCGGTGCCGCCGTATTTTCTGCCGACGGAAGTATCCGCATGGCAGAATTCTCCAAAGATTCTGGAATGAAACTTTTCATCTATGCCAATTCCTGTATCTTTGATGAAAAACTCCAGAAAATCGCCTTTCAGCGAATAACCGAACTCGATTGTCCCGCAGGAGGTGAATTTAATCGCATTGCTCAGGATATTCTTCAGGATATGCTGCAGCTTTAAATCATCGGCATAGACTTCGGCCTGGTCATCCGGCAGCCGCCGGCTGAATGACAAATCTATTCCCTTCTTGACCGCGGACGGATTGTAAAACGTCAAGATATCCAGCAGAACTTTGTTGAGCTGGACGCTGGACTCATTCACCGTTTCCTGCTTGGTCTGAAGTGTTGAAATGCTGAGCAGATCGTTGAAGATCGTCAGCAGTTTGTTGCTGCTGTCAATTATGATCTTCGTATAGTTCTGGCGCTGGACGTCTGTCAGGTCCGGCGTATTCAGCAAGTCGGCGAACCCCATTATGCCGTTAAGCGGCGTCCGGATCTCGTGGGAAATATTGTGCATGAATGCCGTCTTCAGACGGTCATTTTCTTCCGCCTTTTTCAGCGCTTTTGAAAGTTTCTCCGCATGGTTTCTGGCTTCCGTGATATCCTGGCCGACGCCCTGAAATTCCTGTATTTTACCGTTCTTGTCGAAAATGGCCTGGAAGGTCCAGCACAGAATTCTGGCGACTTCTCCGGTGCTGAAGGCGAATTCAAATGTCTCAACCGGTTTTTCCGGACTTAACGCGGAGCAGTGGGCGATGATTTTCGCTCTTTCCGGTTCCGGCATTGCCAGCAGAAAATTTATGCCGGAAATTTCCCTGTCCTTGAGATTGTAGTATCTGAAGAATTCCGGATTGGCATAGGTTGTTCTCCAGGTTTCCGGAAGAAAATGGCAGATCAGCAGCGGCAGATTTTCAACGATGCCGCAATACCTGGTTTCAACGGTCTTGAGGGATTGTTCCGTTTTTACATGACGCGTTATATTATCGAACGTGATCACAAGTTCGCAGGGACTTACCCGGTACACAAAATTCTTATAGAAGCATTCGCCTTTTTCCTCGCTCCTGACGGAGCAGTAGCAATCACGGGGAATTCCATCGGCCAGAACCGCCCGCAGCATCACATCCCCGTCGGAGTCCCTCATGGCAGGGTACAGTTCATAAACATTTTTACCGATTACATGGCGCGCGCTTGAGTAATCGAAAGATGAAACATCATGCCCCTTAACTGCAAAGTCTTTGATAATAAAATCATCACTGTCGGAGACGTAGGTATATACCGCGATACAGCTTTTCAGACTGTAGATCATTTCATGAAACATAATCTATCTTTGGGTTTAAGGGTTTATTTTAGAAATCTGAACCTTCGTTGAAAGCACCCCTGATAGTGGCATATCAGTTAAAATTTTAATAGAAAAATCTATATTTCATCTTTTAATAGAAATATACTATAAAGTAAATCAAAAAAACTGTTTTGTCAACATAAATTCAGCGGCTCAACAACACATTTTTACAGGAAATGCAAACAATGCAATTGCCCGTGATGAATTTCATTGCCGCATCCGATGAAAAAGTATGCTAAAACCGATAATCCCGCGGTTCCCGCTATTCCGTCCGGGAGGCGTTGAAACGGATTATTCCTTCAAGGATCTGGGTCGCCCGCAGCAATTCCACGTCGGTTATGGCGGCCGGTTTATCCGGCCTGATTTCCCCGGGATAGATGGCGAGCTGCTGCGACATCTGCAGCGAGTCATTATACGGGACGGGCACGTCAATATCAGGTTCAATTCCCTTGCCGTCAATAAGTCTGGCGCTGGGGGTGTAATAATGGGCGATGGTAAAGCGGATGGCCCCGCCGTTCGGCAGCGGCTGAATGCGCTGGACTGAACCCTTGCCGTAGGTTTTAGTGCCGACCAGCACGGCCCGTTTATGATCTTTCAGGCAGCCGGCGACGATTTCGGAACCGCTGGCGCTGTAATTATTGACCAGAATGACAATCGGGATCTCCAGATCCTTGCGGCATTTCAGAGCATTTATATTCACGCGGTCGCTTTTCTCCCGGCCTTCCGTGTAGATGACCAGTTCGCCCTCCTTGATGAATCTGCTGCAGACATCAACCGCCGCGCCGAGCAGACCGCCCGGATTATACCGCAGATCGAGGATTATCCCCTTGATCTTCTGCTTTTCCAGGACTTCCAGCGCCTTGTCCATGGCCGGACCGGTTTCAGCGGAAAACAGCGACAGCCGGATGTAGCCGATATTGCCGTTAAGCACTTTCACGCCGTTGAACGGCACCGGGCTGGTCCGGATTTCACTCCGGTTAAACACAAAAGTCAGGATTTTGCCGGTGGATTTCCGGAATATGGTCAAAGTGATTTTCGTTCCCGGCTGCCCCTGCATCATGGTCACGCATTCTTCAATGCTCATCGTCGCGGTCTTTTTGCCGTCGATCTGGGTGATCAGGTCATCCGGCTGGATTCCGGCCTTGAAGCCGGGGGAATCATCGCCGGAAGGGGCGACGACCCTGATGCTGCCGTCCTGGGCTTTCATGACAACGATTCCCACGCCCACCAGCTTGCCGCTGAATTTCTGTTCGGTCTGGCGGTGCACGGCAGGCGATTCATAAACGCAGAAGGGGTCCAGTTCGCTGAGTATTCCCTTCAGTGCGCCGGACACCAGTTTCTCGTATTTCACTTTATCCTTGTCCACATAATATTTGCGCAGAAGCTCGATTACCGTCATCATCAGCGTCACGGAATTATAGCCTTCGTCGTTGATGTCGATGGACTTCTCCTGCCTGGCCGGCGCGCTTGTGTCCGCCGTTGACGTTTCAGTCTGCCCGGCAAGCGTGTGGCCGGCAAATACCGATACGAGCATTATAAGATTCAGCCAGCCTCGTTTCATATTCCGTTTCATATCTTCTTCACCCTGAGTTAAGTAATCTGTTTCATTGCGTCATTGCCCTGCAATCTGCGGCTTGCGCCTCGCTTCCGGCTGTTAATATGCCGTGCCGCCGGTGCTAAATCTATAATTTATATGAATTTTCAAGCTATTAATATGTCGCTCCTCTGGAGCTGTATTTGCACTATTCTGACTTCTTGTCTTCCGTCTTTCTGCTTTATTCTCTGACTTCTCAGTTGCGGACAACGTCCGCCCTCGGCCCCGGCTTTAATAATATGTCTTCAAACGAACCGTTGAAGCCGGCGGCTTCAAGCAGCTTGAGATGCGGATAAAACTCGCCCACCTCGTAAAGATTGTGCGCGTCGCTGCCGAAAGCCAGTTTCACGCCGCTCTCCAGGCACTGCTTTACAAATTCCAGCGGCGGTTCATTGGTATGAAAATTTATTTCCGCGGCAACGCCGTTCTCCTTCAGCAGCACCGCCAGCGGCGCGAACAGGTGAGGCGGCGCCTCCATGCCGCTTCGCCGGAAAATGCGGAACGGGTGCGCGAGAATGTCAATGCCGGATTTGATCATCGAATTGCAGAGATACATGAATTCATTTTCACGCTTCGCCGCGTCAAGGATCGACTTCATATAATGCACCGAACCGATCCTGAAATCAAGCCGATGATAAAGCTCCGGATTAATCAACGGAACCCCGCCGCGGTCAACATCTATTTCCATGCCGAGATAACTGAAATCATTGGCATACATTTTATACAGCGAAAAATAGTCTTCCGTATTGTCGCAGATCAATGGCGAGTTTATGCCGTCCCAGTAGAACTTTTTCGCATCGCAGGCGTCGCGGCTGAAATAAAGATGCGCCGAATGCTCCGCGAATCCCATTGCGCCCAGCCCGAAACTCTGCCCGAGCTGAAGCGCTTTAGGCATTTTCATATTTTCATTGCAGTAAGCCAGCCGGGTGTGAACATGAAAATCGGTGAGATGCGTATTGGCCGGCAGACTCAGTTGATGCGTTTCCACTTTAACGCTCCCGTCGCTTTCCAGTTCAACCACGCAGAACCGGAACGGCGCTTCGCAGAGCGCCGGCGCGGTAAAACAGGTGCTGTCCCGCCATTTCAGCGGCGCAAAACCATCATGGAAATGTCCCGACAGCGACAGCGCGATTCCGCATTCATCCATCACTTTGACGATTTCCGGCGCATTGGTGTAGTTGAACGGCGAACAGTCCGCTTCCGGCGGAAACAGCGGCACATGCTGGAGTGACACGATCTGGCCGTCAAACCCGGCCCTGGCCGCGCGCATCCGGTCCAGATCGCGCTGCTCGCGCCGGGCATTGTAGCCGGGTTCCTCCGGATCGAGGAAAGGCAGAAACCTCACCTCTTTTACTTCAATCATATCTGCGGGGCGGTCGAATGTCCTGTAAAAAACTTCCGGCGGCAGATCGTGATTGCCGGGGATGATGACAGTTTCAGATTCCAGCAGATCCAGCGACGATTTGAGAAAGAAAAGCAGATCTTCCGCGTCGGGCGAGCCGGGGTCGTTAATCAGGTCGCCGCCGATGAAGGTGACGTCCGGCTTGATCCAGCGGTTCAGCCGGTGAACCGCCCGCAGCAGCAGCACGTCAGCCAGTTCCCCCTTGCGCAGCGGACAATCCTCCACCGGGTTGTTGCTGAAATGCAAATCTGTTATAATTGCTATTTTTACTGACATGGATAATCTTTTCAGGTTATTTTTCCGCAAATACATCATCTTGCGACTGTAGAAATATATATCTCTACATTAAACAATGCGAGTGCTATGAAAAAATATATCCCCCCGATTTATTTGAACCTGTATTCCGCAGTTGCGCAGACTTGAACTGTATCAGGTTGTTTTCCCCCGGCGGGTGAATGTGTTGCTTTGTGCAAAATTTTGTCCGTTAAGCAGGAAAAACGAAAATGTAATTTCCTATATGGTTTAATTCTTCTGCGTCGCTTTGACTTTACCGGTTAAATCGCGAATGTATTTGACCTGCTCCGGCGTCAAACCGTTTTTCGGCTCACTCAGCCATTCGTCGGTCAAGTCAAAATCCCAATCTAGCGCAACATTTTCCTTGAGCAATGCATCCAGCCGTTGTTCAAACTCCGTTCGGGGTTCATTCAGCACACATTTATTAAGGCAGAGCAGATAAAGCTTGATGATCAAAACCCCTTTGGATAATTTATCGCCCGGAAACGCCGCCTCGAATCGCTTAAGCCATTGACTGAACTGCTCCGGTTTGGCGGCAACAATGCTTATTTCCAAAATGCCTGAATATATTTCGCTGCAATCAGGCTTTAGCTCGATTGATTTAGAATAGTCGCCAAGGGCTTTATCGTATTGCTTCATCATAGCATATACACTGCCGCGCCCATAATATGTGCCAGCATAATCCGGCTTTAACTCAGCAGTCTTTAAGCAGTCCTGAAAAGCTTTGTCATATTGCTTTATTTTGGCATAAGCATAAATGCGACCGCAATATGACTCAATATAATCCGGTTTTAATTCAATCGCTTTTGTAAAGTCTTGAATGGCCTTGTCGTATTGTTTCAGTTTGTCATATATTAACCCGCGGTAATTATATGCCTCCGCATAATCCGGCTTAAGTTCAATAGTTTTTGAATAATCCCGGGCTGCTTTATCATATTGCCGTGTCAGAAAAAATACGGCAGCTCGTGCATAGTATGCTGAATCCGATTTAAGTTCGATTGCCTTTGAATAATCCTTAAGCGCTTTGTCGTATTGTTTCAGTTCGCTATATAGCCATCCGCGGGAATAATAGGCGGCGGCATAATCCGGCTTAAGTTCAATAGTTTTTGAATAATCCCGGATCGCGTTGTCGTATTGTTTCAGAGTACAGTATGCATCCCCCCGACAACAATATACCTCCGCATAATCCGGTTTCAGTTCAATTGTTTTAGAATAGTCCATGACGGCTTTATCATATTGCAGCATTAGAAAAAAGATAGTACCTCGCGCATAATATGCGTCAGTAGAATTCGGGCTGAGTTCAATCTTTTTTGAATAATCACGGATCGCCTGGTCATATTGTTTAAGTTCTCCGTATACCCATCCTCGCCAATTATATGCCTCCGCATAATTTGGATTGAAATCAATCGATGTTGAATAATCCTTAATCGCCTGGTCATATTGTTTAAGTTCTACATATACCCATCCACGGTAATAATAAGCTTCGGCATAAACCGGATTTAGCTCAACAGTTTTTGAATAATCCTTAATCGCTTTGTCGTATTGTTTTATTGCCGTATATACCCCACCGCGCTTGTAATACGCGTTTATACAGTCCGGGTCTAGCTCAATAATCTTTGAATAATCCTGAATCGCGTTGTCGTACTGGTTAATTTCTTCATATGAATTTCCTCGATACAAATATCCTCTCAACAACTCTGTTTTACCGGGCTTCAACTCAATAAAAATTGAATAATCCTGAATGGCTTTGTCATATTGCTTCTCTGCATAATAAACCAACCCGCGATTATAATATGCTGCTGAGCAATTCCCGTTTAATTCGATAGCTTTGGAATAATTTTGAATCGCCTGGTCATATTGTTCCAGTTCAAAGTATGCGTTGCCGCGATCCTTATATGCTTCCGCATCATCCGGCTTTAATTCAATGGCTTTGGAGTAGTCTTTAATAGCTTTATCATATTGGTCGTTTTCGTAATATGCTTTGCCGCTTTTAAGCCAGTCGGCTTCAGATTTTGGAGAAACGCACGAAGTTTGTAAAATCATCGAAGCCGCAGCCATAAAAAACAGCAATATAAAACGAATTTTCATCATTAAACTCCAATCTGATTTCTGTACCTATACCGGCAATTCACTCAGCCGCATCGTTTCTGTCAATGCTTCCTAATTTACCCCGTAAAAATCATGAATCAACCGGGGCGCTAAAAATTGCTGTTGTAACCGCGGAATACCGGAATGACCCTGAATTCAGGTGCTTCCTTCCATTATCTCTCACAAAGGCGCAAAGAAAAGTAAAACTTGCCATTGTTTTTAGAGGAAAAGGCAATGACAGGTTTTATCTCCCCGGGATTATCCTTCTCTTCGTGCCTTAGTGTCTCCGTGCGAGAATATGCCCCGCGCTGGCTTTGCCCGGAAGTAGTCCATTTGCTTCCTTCCGTGTTTTTCCGCGTGTTCCGTGGTAAAAATAAAATCATAATCCTCGATAGTTCAAGTCAGGGCAGCAGCAACTCATCATAGTTGTCCGGAGTTATCAAGCCGGGCTTCGCTTCAGGATAAGCGGAACTGAAAGACTTCGGGATATGCGGTTTGCTTTTCGGGTTCCATTTGAATTCCCAGGCACTGAGTTGACCGTTTTCTTCTTCCAGATAATCAATTTCCTGCCGAGTTGTGGTGCGCCAGAAATAACGCTGCGGAAAGTCGCCGCGATTGGACAGGAATTTAAGGCGTTCGGCGATCAGGTAATTTTCCCACAACGCGCCGTTGTCGGTACGGGATTCGACTTGGCTGAAGTTGCCGATAACCGCATTGCGGATTCCGTTATCGTGGAAATAGATTTTACGGCCTTTTCTGATTTCGTTCCGCGCATTGCGGCTGAATGCAGGCAGCACAAAAACCACATAGGCTTTTTCCAGCAGATCAATATATTTCTCCACGGTCTTGTTGTCGGCGCCGGTCAGTCGGCCGATTTCGTTGCAGGACACCTCCGAGCCGAGCTGCAATGCCAGCGCCCGGATGATTTTCTCCAGCAGCGCCGGTTTTTTAATGTCTTCAAGCATCAGCAAGTCCTTGTAAAGATAACTGCCAGCCAGCATCCGCAGCAGTTCCGGTTCGTCGCCGGGATGGGTCACGATTTCAGGATACATCCCGAATACCAGCCGGTGCCTGAGTCGCCGCCGTTCTTCCAGCATGCCGAACTCCCCGGCAACTTCGCCGAACGACAATGGATAAAGATGAAACTCGTACTTTCGCCCGGTCAGCGGTTCGCTGGTCTTATCCGCCAGTTCAAACGCGGATGACCCTGTAGCGATAAGCTGGATGTCTTTTAACTGGTCGGTAATCAGTTTCATCGTCAGGCCGATGCCGGGAATCCGCTGGGCTTCGTCAATCACCACCAGCCGTTTCCTGCCGAAAAAAACTTGCAGACGGGTTGAGGTAACCCCGGACAGCAGTTCGCGCACATCCGGCTCGTCGCCGCTTAGAAACAATGTCGATTCTGAATATTCTCCGGTTACCTGTTCGACTAGTGTGGTCTTGCCGCTTTGGCGCGGGCCGTAGATGATAATCGCCTTGCCCTTAAACAGCCGTTGCCTGATCTGCTCTTCAAGTTCCCGCTTGATAATCATATTCGTTAATTCCGCATATTTATTGCTTTAAATCCTAAAATATAACCTTTTTTGCGGATTGCAATCCTTAAATATTGACTTTTGGCTGCTTATTTTTAATAAGACAGGTCTGATGAGAATGATTTTCAAGCAAATAAAACGTAAAATAATTATATGTAATTATGGCATTAAAATACTGCATACAAATACTTTGCACAATATCAAATTGACAAATTCACTAATTAGTAAAAGCACATTGCACTTACGCGATGGGGCAAAAAACAAAAAAATAAGGAGATTGGGATCATAACAAAGTACAACGAAATGTTTCCGGAACAGGCAATGAACTGGGCATCTGACGGACTGAGCGATGCTCAGATTGCGCAGAGAATGAGCATCTCGCGTTCATCGTTCTATAACTACAGACAGCA
>JBAYIO010000124.1:0-13790 GCA_041665605.1 Victivallaceae bacterium
AGCTCGGAACGGTTTCTCAATTTGTGCTTTTCCACGCGCTCCAGCATTTTCCATTGCGAGGAACTCTCAAGCACGATGTAGGACGTCAGCGGCAGCATGATGCCGGTCTTTTTGCTTTCACTGACCAGCCGGGGATAAGTCCGGGCTTTCAGTGAGGGATTGTAGAGCATCACCGTGTAGTTGTTCAGCATTTCCTGCGCCTGTTTGTAGAGCATCGGTTTGTCTTTAGCCACGGCGGTGATATAAGGCTGGTCCGCGGGGAGTATCTGCCAGATGCCGACGCGGAATGTTTTTCTTAATTTCGGACGGATGTCCAGGGCGGAGACACGGTTTCCGGCAATATCGAATTTCTGCAGATTGCCCGCCATGTCAGAGACGACAAAGAAGCCGGTTTCCGGCATCAGCATATCGAAGTAGTCAAAATCGCGCAGATTGATCTTTTCCGGTTTGGAGCAGATATAGACGATTACCGGAAACTTATCCGGGGATTTGCTCTGCTCCCATTCCAGCAGCCGCTGTTTGATGGTTCTTTCCGGCATGAAGCCAGTATCGGCGGGACTGCCGGGCTGCGCCTGCTCCAGTAGTTTGACGTCTTCGGGCAGATTGCCAATGTCCCGGTTGTGCAGCAGGACTTTGGCGTCGAGTGCGGCGACCGAGAGATTGTATTCCCTGATCCTGAACAGTTCCGCGATCCGTTTCAGCATGCGCCCGTTATGATTCAGCGCCGCTTCCATATCCCGCCGGTTGATGACGAATTCGAGCACGGGCTGGCGCTCGAAAAGCGGCATGTCCGCGATCTGTTCCGGCTGCATCACCACCAGATTGCCGTTGTCGGCGCTTTCATTTTGTCCGGGGCCGGCGTCAATCCTGACGCCGCCGATGCTGATGTCGGGCCGGAGCATGGCCGGATAGAGAAATTCGACATCCGCCTGTCTGGTTTCGCCGCTGCTGAACGGATATACGTGCAGTCTGACGGTCAGCGGAGTATTATAAAACAGGATGCCGGGGTCGCGGCGGGAAGTCTCCGTAATCATTTCGTAGGTCCACAGCGCGCTCTTGCGCTCGAAGATTTTGCCGGGA
The DNA here is from genome assembly GCA_041665605.1 of Victivallaceae bacterium. Classification (GTDB taxonomy): domain Bacteria; phylum Verrucomicrobiota; class Lentisphaeria; order Victivallales; family Victivallaceae; genus CAIPAT01. The sequence goes on from JBAYIO010000124.1 coordinate 1,081, forward strand.
ACTTCCTGTCCGTCCACTTTCAGCCAGAATCCGCTGATGAAAACCTCGCGCGGCAGTTTGATTTCCGTCACAAATTCCGAGTTGCCGCTGCCGGAATTGTTTTTGATCTCCAGCCGGACACGGTTCTTGACCGTGCCGTCGCCGAGGGGCTTGATTCCGGATTGCGCGGAGATGATTGCGATCTGCGGGTTGGGCAGATGTTTTTCCAGTCCGGAGAGGCGCTGCCGGGGGAACCGCCGGATCTGCCGGAAAGAAGAATGCCGCCAGCCGGATTTAAATTCCTCATCGAATATCTTCTCGTACATTTCCTTCAGTTTCTTGTCGGGAATGGTCAGGTTGTCGAACACCAGCCATTGATAATAAAAGTCGAGATACGGCATTTCCACGCCGTGTTTCCAGTCATTGATTTTGGCGATGACCGACTTGATCCTGGGTTTGCCGGCGGCAATGCCGTCCGCGCTTTTGGCGTAATCGCTGCTGAAGACAAAATCCAGCGCCTGGTTTATCACAATCCGGTCGCAGATGCTTCCGGCTGTATACCACAGCGGCAGCAGCAGTATCCCGGCAATGCCGGTAATCAGCAGCAGTTGCCTGCTGAAGTCATTCGACAGCAGTTTGAAGTCGCAGTAAATCCGTCTGGACTGCACATAGAACAGCAGCGTCGGCGAGAGCATCAGGAAACCCATGCCGGCGGCAAGTATCGCAAACAGCGCCAGCGGCAGATACGGCAGAAAGACCAGGAAAAAATATAAACAGAACGGGTAGAGCATGGCTTTGTAGAAAAACAGCAGCAGATTGAGCCAGCGGTTCCGTCCGAACGGAATCAGCAGCACGATACCGTTGAGGATCGTCAGCGCGTAAACCCGCCAGTCCTGGAAATCGACCGGGAACGGAATGGTTATATTCAGCAGCAGTCCGGCCAGCGGGAGCACCAGCGCGATCACGGCGGTATAGGCAACCATCAGCGCCGGATGCGTTTCAATCCGGTGGTAAACGAGTTCCGCCAGGCGCAGCAGCACCGTAAAAAAGATTACCGAAAGCACGATTACCACGACTACTATACAGAAAAACATGATTTGATGCAGGATGACCGAGGTAAACAGGTAGCTGGACATCCGGAACAGATAAAGCAGAACATAAACCAGTCCGGTCACGGCGGCGATAATGACGATGGAAATCAGTGTTTCCTTCTTCAGTTGCATGTGCAGCGGCGTCTGCGCGAAAATCAGCAGCGGATAGAAGATGCCGGGCATGAAAAAAGTGAACAGATAGCCGTAATAAGTCTCGACCGGGAAGATGAAGTTATTGACTGTTCCCGGCACCGCCTCCGACAGCATGAGCAGGCTGAATGCAAGCACCAGTATCTGGCTCCACAGCAGAAACAGCGACACCAGCGGCCCGGTGGATTTCTTCCGGCAGCAGCGGTAAATGCTGAACCCCGTCCAGAAAAGGATATTAAGCGAGGCGGTTCCCAGCAGCCAGACGTATTTGCTCAGTTGCGCCGAGGTGATGTCGCCGATAATCAGTCCGAGCCCGCTCATCAGGATCGCCACGACGATAATTTGCGGCAGTGACACCGTCAGCAGCAGCCAGTGCGGATCGGCGGCCGGCCCGAGTTCGATTTTGTGCTTGAACAGACTCATTTTGCATACCTTTCTTAAAAGTTAACCGCAGAGGCACAGAAAAATATATTTCCCGATTTAAATTTAATGCAGATCCGCCACATTTTTTACTTTGTTTCTCCGTGCTTCCGGTTTGGAATACTATTTACCGTACATAAGCTGTTTTCAAATCTTAATAGTGTTTTATTGATTAAGATGAAAGCCAGGATCAGCGCCGGGATGAAAATCATTACTCCGATAAACAGATGAATTCCGGCATAGGGGATGAAAAAATCGCCCGGCAGCAGCCGTTTCAACTGGTAGCTGCACATTACGCGGCAAACATTCAGCGAGACCGCCAGGACATAGCTCGCGGCTAATACCGGCGGAATGGAAATGATCATTAATTTCCGGCTTTTCAATGCCAATGCCAGCAGAATCACCGCATGAAGCGTCAGAAAAAACGAGAAGCCGGAGCATTTGTCCGTAATGCGCAGCATTATATCCGGAGTTTCCAGCACAAAGACATGGTCATCCACACTCAGCGGCCACCCGGTGACTGCATGCGTCAGCCAGGCCGCCGGTTGACAGAACAGGGCGCTGACGCCGGGCGCAAAGTTCAACGCCAGACATTCCGCCGCAACAATATAAATGATCGACGCCAGCAGATAAACAACAGGTTGTTTGCAAGCATTATCCATTACTTCTCCATAAAAACAGACAGCGTAAAAACCATCATGGAAATTAACTATAACCTCATTTAAGTTATAAACAAATCATAATCTTTACAAGAATCAGATAACCGGCAGGGATGAAGAAAGTTGAATTTGTCATTGCAATGAGTGAAAAATCCATTTTTTTTATTGGATAAAGTGGTATATTTAACAGATTGATATTCATTAAAAATATTTTTCAGGAGGACAGAATGTCCATTAAACAGATTTACTGGTCAAAACAGGACGCTCCGGTTGAACTCCATTCCATGTTGTCCGCATTGGCGGAGGAATATCCGGTGGTTGCCGGCAAAGGCAAAGACGGCATTCAGGTAAAATTCATTAAATCAAAAACTTCCGGACGTTCCGCAGTCTCCTGCAAAGGCGGCAGCGCCACGATTGAATACGGCGGCATCAGCATGGCGTCCAGGGCTGTCGGAACGCTGCTGGCCGGGCTTGAGTCTGAAGAAAGCACCGTCTTCAAGTCGCTGGGCATTATGCTGGACTGCTCCAGAAATGCGGTAATGACCGTGCCGCATTTCAAAAAATGGCTGCGTCAACTGGCGCTGATGGGTTACAACCAGGCGATGCTGTACACGGAAGACACCTACAAGCTGCCGGACGAGCCGTATTTCGGCTATATGCGCGGCGCCTATACGGAAGATGAACTGAAAGCGATAGACACCTATGCCGCGGCGCTGGGCATTGAAATGATTGCCTGCATTCAGACCCTGGGGCATCTGGAACAAATTCTGCGCTGGGCGCCCTACGGCAAAATCAGAGACACCGCCGGCGTAATGCTGGTTGACGAAGCAGGCACTTACAAGCTGATTGACAAGATGGTTGCGATGTGGAGCCGGGTTTTCGGCAGCCGCCGCATTCATGTCGGCATGGACGAGACTCACGACCTGGGACGCGGCAGATTCATGGATATGTTCGGCTATGAGCGCGGCTTCGAGATTTTCAACCGCCATCTGGATAAGGTTTCCAAAATCTGCAAAAAATACAAATTAAAACCGATGATCTGGTCCGATATGTATTTCCGCATGGGCAATAAAGATATGAATTATTACGCCAAGGACACCGTAATTCCTGAAGACGTCAAAGCTAAAATCCCGAAATCAGTGGATTTGGTTTACTGGGATTATTACCATAAGGATAAAGATTTTTATGTTGACTGGATCAGACGGCACCGCGACTTGGGCTATGAGCCGCTGATGGGGTCCGGAGTATGGACGTGGTCCCGTTTATGGTATGACCACCAGTTGTCGCTTGATACCGTCAAACCCTGCATTGAAGCCTGTCTGGAAGAGAAAGTCAATGAACTGTTCTTTACGCTCTGGGGCGATGACGGCGCTTACTGCGAATATGATTCCGTGCTTGCCGGGCTCTGCAAAGCGGCGGAACTGGCTTACGGTTGCGACTGTGATGACGTGGTCGGCAAAAAGTTTGCGGCGATTTGTTCCGGCAATTACAAAAATCATGTTACGCTCGGAGCTATTCAATATCCCTGCGGCGTGGAAAATATTCCCGGCCATCTGTTGCTGTGGGACGATCCGCTGCTTGGCATCAACTGGAACAATAACACCACCGTCAATCCCCGCTGGGCCGGTCTTGCCGTAAAGAATTACCGCAAAATGATCGCCGCGCTGGAAAATCCGGGCAAAGACAATAAGAACGCCGATGTCAATCACGGCAAACTGTTGGCTGAAGTATTGATCATGAAACTGGAATTCCGCCAGGCCCTGCTCAAAGCTTATGCGAAGAAAAATAAAAAAGACCTGAATGAAATCAGCCGGGTTATGGTTCCGGCAATGGTCAAAGCCTTGAAAAAGCTGCTTAAATCATTCCGGACGCAATGGATGCGCCGCAATAAACCGTTCGGCTTTGAAGTCATTCAGTTGCGTTTGAATGCGCAGATCGGACGCTATGAGGAAATCGCGGTCAGAATCAGTGAACTTCTGGACGGTGCCATCAGCGGCATCGCCGAACTGGATGAAGCTGTGCCGGATATTCACGGCGGCGGCCACTGGAGCCGTTTCTTCGCCTCAGGTTCAACAATAGTGTAAATTCAGAAGTCCGGAGAGAAGCTGATCCGGAATTCAGAACCTAAAATAAAAACCCCGGTTTGCACCGGGGTTTTTGTTTTACATATACGTTGATTTATAATCAGCGTTTCATCATTTCGCGGAAAGTAGTGAACAGATAGCCGGGATCGTGCGGACCGGGCGAAGCTTCCGGATGGTATTGCACGGCAAACATCGGTTCAGTGCGGTGCTTGAAGCCTTCAACGGTATTGTCGTTAAGATTGATATGCGTGATTTCCAGGCATTCCGGAATCGAATCATGATCAATGCCGAAGTTGTGGTTCTGGGAAGTGATCTCGACCTTGCCTGTATGCAGATTCTTGACCGGATGATTGCAGCCGTGATGTCCGAATTTCAGTCTGAAACGGTCACCGCCGCAGGCTATTCCCAATATCTGGTGTCCGAGGCAGATCCCCATGACCGGAACTTTGCCGATAAGCTTTCTTGAAGCTTCGATTGCATAAGTTACGGCGGCGGGATCGGCGGGGCCGTTGGACAGGAACACGCCGTCGGGCTTCATTTTCAGCACTTCCTCGGCAGTAGTTTTCGCCGGAACCACGGTCACGTCCATGCCCTGAAGTCTCAGGTTGCGCAGAATGTTCCATTTGATGCCGAAGTCAAACGCGACGACCTTGAATTCAACCGGCGGCAGCGCGGCGGCGATACCCCAGCTCATGGTCAGCGAACCGTCCGGGTCCCACTGATAGGGTTTTTCGCAGCAGACTTTCGCCGCATAATCCTGATTGTCCAGTCCGCACCAGGCGCGGGCCTTTTCGACACCCTGTTCCTGGGTCATATCCTGCTTTGAGCAGTGCAGATAGCCCTTCAAGGTGCCGGTTGTCCGGATTTTTGCGGTTAAAGCACGGGTATCAATGCCGGCGATCGCCGGGATCTTGTGTTCCACCAGAAAATCGGAAAGGGATTTTTCCGCGCGCCAACTGCTCGGCTCGTTCATGTTATGAACGATGAAGCCGTTGAGGAAAAGCTTGCGCGATTCCATATCGGCGGCGTTGACTCCGTAGTTTCCGATTTCGGTATAAGTCATAGTGACGAACTGTCCGGCATAGGACGGGTCGCTGATGATTTCCTGATAGCCGGTCATGCCGGTGTTGAAGACGACTTCGCCTTCGTTGTCAACTTCCGCGCCGACGGAGTATCCGCGCATCACGGTGCCGTCTTCCAGCGCCAGAAACGCCTTCTTCTCTCTCTTAGTCTTCCAATCGTAGTTATGTTCCATAAAATAAAAACCTCACTGGTTATGATTAGTATGCCCTGGCGTTATTGCCTTGCACGAAGTTCACCAGGGCCTGATTGACCACTCTGTTTCCGCCGGGAGTGGGATAATCCCCGGTGAAATACCAGTCGCCGAGATGATTCGGGCAGGACCGGTGCAGATCTTCAATAGACTGATAAATGAACTTGACTTCAGCTTTTATCGTATTCGGGGTCAGCAGTTCGCCGATTTTTTCGGAAATCTGCTCCGCGGTAAAAGGCTTGTATATTCTCTGAACGCAGTTCGTCATCTCATCCGCCGGGAGTTTCAGCATGGATTTGGCTTCGTGGTAGACTTCATCCAGCAGCGATTCCATTTTGTTGTCGCTCAACAGCGCCACGGCGGCTTCAAACGCCACAAAGTTGCCCAGTTTGCACATATCAATGCCGTAGCAGTCCGGATAGCGGATCTGAGGCGCGGATGAAACCACAATAATTTTTTTCGGCCCGGTCCGGTCAAGAATCTTCAGGATGCTCTCCCGCATGGTGGTGCCGCGGACGATTGAATCGTCAATGACCACCAGCGAATCGAGTCCGGGGCGGATTACGCCGTAAGTGATATCGTAAACGTGCGCCGCAAGTTCATTGCGCTGAGAATCATCAGTAATGAAGGTGCGCAGCTTGGCGTCTTTTACTGCCACTTTTTCAATCCGCGGACGGAAACTCAAAACTTTATCCAGTTCATCCTCCGTCCAACTGGAATTCTCCATCAGCCGGCGTATCTGAATTTTCTTGCAAAATTCCTTGAGCTCATCGACCATGCCGTAAAAACAGGTTTCCGCAGTATTCGGGATGAACGAAAATACCGTGTTCTCAATATCTTCGCTGATCGCCTTCAGCACCGGCGGAACCAGGCATCTGCCCAGCATTTTGCGCTCCTGATAAATATCCTTGTCGGAGCCGCGGGAAAAATAAATACGCTCAAAGGAACAGGCTTTTTTGGTCCTGGGCTCGGTATAGCGCTCCAGGCTGACCTGGCCGTCTTTCTTGACAATGAAAGCATGGCCGGGCGGGAGTTCCTTGACCGCATCACAAGGCACATTGAACGCGGTTTGAATCGGCGGACGCTCCGAGGTAACTACCGCGACTTCATCATCGTGATAGTAGTACGCCGGGCGGATGCCGGACGGGTCCCGCAGCACAAAAGCGTCGCCATGCCCGATTATGCCGCTGATGACGTAACCGCCGTCCCATTTCTGGCAGGCATGTTTCAGAATATTCAGAACATCGAGGTTCTTGGAAATCAACTGGGATATTTCATGGCGCGGATAGCCGTCATTCTTGTAACGTTTGACCAGCACGTCATTTTCTTCGTCCAGGAAGAATCCGATCGTTTCCAGGATCGTGACCGAATCAGAATATTGTTTCGGATGCTGACCGATGCCGATGAGCACATTGAACAGCGTTTCGACATTGGTCAGATTGAAATTGCCGGCAATAATCAGCGCACGGGTGAGCCAGTTGCTCTCCCGCACAAACGGATGACAGGATTCGATATTGTTTCTGCCGAATGTGCCGTAGCGGAGATGGCCCATATACAATTCCCCGCAGAATCTGGCATTCTGCTTCAGCCATTCCGGGTCGCCGATCCTGCCCGGATTCTTGTCCAGCAGATCTTTCATTTCAAGGTTGATTTTGGAGAAAATATCCTTAATCGCGGCGCCCTGGTTGGACCTCTCGCAACTGACAGAACGCTGTCCGGGTTCCGGATCAAGTTTCAGAACCGCGACGCCGGCGCCGTCCTGGCCCCGGTTATGCTGTTTTTCCATCAATAAACATAACTTGCTAAGTCCGTAGAACGCGGAACCGTATTTTTCACGGTAAAAACTCAGCGGCTTCAGCAGTCTGATCAATGCTATGCCGCATTCATGTTTGATTTCTTCACTCATTAAATATAGACTTTTTGGTGATAATGATTCAATTCAGAATTCAGCCTTTATTACTATATCATAAACGGCGATTTTTCAACCGGAAATAGACACTATTTTACGCTTTTCTTGCAATTCAAGTTTTGCATCGGGCAGGGGGTAATGTAGATTCATCAAGGCAAACAAAGGAATGCTTTATGAAGCCGTTTTCGCTACTGGTTAAACCTGCGTCATTTGACTGCAATTTGCGCTGCCGGTATTGTTTCTACCTGGAAAAAACGAAAATGTTCGGAGCGGAACGGCATCGGATGTCTGATGCCGTTCTGGAACAGATGATTTCGTCTTTTATGCGTCTGGACATGCCGTGTTACGCTTTCGGCTGGCAGGGCGGGGAACCGACGCTGGCGGGGCTGGATTTTTTCCGCAGAGCGGTTGATTTGATGAAGCAGTACGGGCAGTCCGGGAAACAGGTCTCCAATGGTCTTCAGACCAATGGCACCATGCTGGATGATGAATGGTGTCAGTTTCTGCTCCAGTATAACTTTCTGGTCGGGATCAGTATTGACGGTCCGCCGGAGATTCATGATTTCAACCGTCTTACCGCCGGCGGAACCGGCAGCCATGAACTGATGATGCGCGGACTTGCCGCCTTGAACCGCAACCATGTTGAATACAATGTGTTGACGCTGGTTAATTCGCACAGCGTGTCACGTCCGCTGGATATCTACCGTTATCTGCGCGATGATCTGAAAATAATGTTTCACCAGTATATAGAATGTGTTGAATTCGACCGCAACGGAAAGCTGCTGCCGCATTCGGTGACTCCTGAAGCGTGGGGCGAGTTTCTCTGCATGATTTTTGACGAATGGTATGCACACGACACCCGGCAGGTCTCGATCCGCCTGTTCGATTCGATCCTGGCAAAAATGGTGGACGGGATTGCCAATGTTTGCAGCCTCGGCGACAACTGCCGCCAGTATTTTGTGGTGGAGCATGACGGCAGTATCTATCCCTGCGATTTCTTCGTTCAGCCGGAGTGGTGTCTCGGCAATGTCAGCGACGTTGACTGGCAGGCTTTGCAAAATCTGCCGTTATGCCGCGAGTTCGGCAAACGCAAAAGTATGGTTGCCAAACAATGTTCAGTCTGCCGTTATTACGCGCTATGCGCCGGCTGCTGCCAGAAGAACCGGCCCGGACGCGGTGATATACCAGATGAATTAAGTGTATTATGCTCCGGCTGGAAAATGTTCTACGAACATACGATCAACCGCTTCAAAGAACTGGCTAAAAACATCATTGAAGAACGCAATCCGCACCAATATGTGTTGCCTGCATTCAAATTTGGCGACCTCAACAGTAAAAATGCTCCGTGTCCATGCGGAAGCGGCGTCAAATATAAAAAATGCTGCGGGAAAAAAATCTGATTACATCATGATTCTGATCAACTTGTAAACCACTAACAGCCATGCGGCCAGAATTACGAAAGTAAAATATTTGCGGATTGACTTGGCGGAGGCTTTCGCATGAAGTATTGTGCCCAGTTTAGTGCCGCCGGCTGCGCTCAGCAGCAGCACCGCCGCCATCGGATAATTTATGTTGTGTCCAGCCGCATGAAACGCCGTGGCGCAGCAGCCGGAAGCAAAAACCAGCATTGTTCCAGTCAGAGTTGCGTATTTGGTGCTTTGTCCGACCAGATAAAACAGCACCGGCAGCAGAATAACCCCGCCGCCGATTCCCAGCAGTCCGCTCATAAAACCGATAAAAACACCCAGCAGAATTAAAACGGTAATACTGAATTCCCCTGCCGGAATAGTCCGGAATCTTCTTACCGGAGGCAGTTTTACGGGAGAAAGAAGTCCCACATGCGAACTTTCGTCATCGCCGCAGTCTCTGCGCAGGATGAAGTTGTCATAAATGAGCCAGCAGGCAATTGCAATCAAAAATACGGCAAAGACGGAAAGCAGAGTGAAATTTACAGGGTCAACTGTCCGCCCAAGGATGTGCCATGCGGCCTTGCCTTTCAGGGTCTGCACTACATAAAAACCGGAAAAAGTGCCCGGGGGGATGCCGAGGGCGATGAAGAGCGCTATCCGGCTGCCCATGAGACGCCGGTCCATCTGGTGATATAATGCAAAAGCGGAAGTCCCCATTACCTGAAAGGCGCTGGTGCCGACTGCATAATTCATTTCCATACCCAGCAATATATTCAATGCCGGAGTTACAATAAAACCGCCGCCGGCACCGAAAAATCCGGTAAGGATTCCGACTGAGAAGCCAAGCAATATGCCGCTGGTTAAGAACATCCAGTTGTCTAAAATAAAATTCAACATATTCCGTATTTTTGTGACTCTTGAAAGTTGTTAAAACTTTTAATATATACGTTATTTCACTTCTGTCCTAATGGAGTTTCAAAAAAAGGTTTAATAGTTCGCGCACAGAACTTGTTGCTTTTTCGATTAAAACAAGGCATATTATCGAAAGAATAATTAATGAATTTTTACGCATTTATCAAGGATAAATCTGATGAAACAGGAAACGATACGACTGATAAAAAGCAAACTGGGCAATACCGGACTGAAAGTATCTTCGCTCGGACTGGGCGGATTTCATCAATGTGAAGTGGATTCTGACATTGTAGGGCAGGTGGTGGATCATTTTGTCGCACTTGGAGGCAATTATGTGGAAACTGCCAGAAGTTACGGCAGCGGGGCCAGCGAAACCAAGCTGGGGCAGGCGATAAAGAAGCATCGCCGCAAACTCATTCTGGCGTCTAAAACAGTAAAACGCGATGCCGAAGGCGCCTGGCGTGAACTTAACGAAACCCTGGAAGCGCTCCAGACTGATCATCTTGATCTTTATTTTTTTCATGGTGTCAATACGTTTGAAGATGCCGGCGCCATTGTCGCGGCGGGCGGTTCGCTTGAAGCATTTACCCGGGCAAGGACTGAAGGAATGGTTAAGCATTTTGCCATAAGTTCACATTGGCCGGCAATCCTGCCGCAACTTGCTGAAATCATTCCGTTTGAGGCGGTACTGATCTGGGGCAATTACCTGGATTTCTGCAATTATCCGGAAATCCCTGATGAAATACTGCCGGATCTGCGCAGTCGCGGAACCGGTATTTTGTTTATGAAAGCGCTGGCTGACGGTTATTTGTACCGGTCGATCGAGAATGCTTTCCGCTACTCGCTGCGCTATAATCCGGACTGCATAGTCAGCGGATTTAACAGCGTGGAACTGCTTGATGCGGATGCGGCAGTAATGGCGAAAGGGCCGCTGACTGATGCGGAAACCGAATTGGTTCTTGCCAATGCACCGGAACTGGGTAATTATGTCTGCCGCCAGTGCCCGAATTGCTCCGTGCTTGCGGGACGTAAAGCACGCCTGCTTAAAGGTTTGTTTGAACTGGAAGGCAAATATGACCGGCAGATGTTTGATTTTCTCCCTGTGGATTCTGGAATTTATGCGTTGCGGCAGTATCTGGGGAAATGGTTCGGCAATGCGCAGCGAATGGAATCGCTGTTTGCAGAGAACTCCGCCGACTTTATGGAAATAATTGAACCTGCCATTGCCCATGACGTCAATAATGAATTTGCCCCATGCCGCTACGGCATAGACATTTCACGCAAAATCCGGATTATAGCGGCAAAACTTTCCGGCGGACAGCCCGCAAAAATATAGTTTGATTTTAATTCCTTAAAAAAAAGTGGCCTCCCGGGGGAGGCGGGAGGCCTGAGGGGTCGAGAAAGCATATAGAAAATGCTTTGTATACTTCATACTGACAAAGCATTTTTTATAAAGTTCCACTATTTTATAGTTTTTTTATTAATTATATTGATAATAGTAAACATCACTGCCTGTTCCGACCCAGCCGATGCCGGTATTATTGAAGTTATAGAGAATGCTTCCTCCTTCAACTTTCTTTAATTCCCCATGTCCGTCAAGGAAAACCACTTGAGTCGCGCCCTGGTGACGGAAATGCGAGGTCGGACTGGTGTTGCCGTCATACCATACAACCGGCGGAGACCAGGAGGGGTATTTGGGACCGTCAAGAAAAGGATTATTTTTAAAACCGGCCGGCGAACCCCAGGAGTCGTAATTGGCCGAATCTCCGAAAGCAAAATTTCTGGACATTTGTTTAAATTGAGTTATGCGTTTCCACGGCAGGAGGGTATCATAGCCTTCCCTGCCGGAAAGCAGTGCGGCATTGTAGCCGTATGTGGTTGTATATGTGTTATTTGTCGCAATATACATTTCTTTGGGCATTGAAGGACATTCATATACGCCTTTACCCATTTTAGTCTGAAGATAGGGATACATGAAGCCTGAAGTGTAGCCTGCCGGGTCATTGCTTTTGCCAAACCAATAGGTGTGGCTGTCGTACGAACCAGGCATCACAAAATCTCTATTGTCCACAGTATATGCCTGCAACCCCATGCTAAATTGACGCAGATTGGCGGCGCAACTTGCGCTTCGGCCTTTATCCCTTGCGGAATTAAGCGCCGGCAGCAGCATGCCTGCGAGAATCGCGATGATGGCGATCACAACCAGGAGTTCGATGAGTGTGAAACTTTTTCTGCTGCAAGTGTTTGCAACGTAAATTTGGCTGGTGACGGACTGATTGCGGACCGCAGATGAACGATCCCCGGCTGGATTCTTTTTCGACATTTTTACTACCTTTTAAACCTGAAAAAATTGTGTGACGCGCACATCTGGATTGTTCCGGTTGAAAGGTACTGAAGCAGAATGGCTGCAGCCGACTGCCGTATTGCTTTCTGACGCGGAAAGATCCGACGGACAAATCATTTGATGCAAGATCTGGCTTACAGCGGCTTGATTCCGCTGATCACAGTTGCGCGACAGCCCCCGGTTCGCACGGGGTTCATTACATTCAAACTGATAATCCTTATAATATAGGTGTAAATTGCGAAAAAATCAACATTCCCCATCATATTTCCTGCAAAGAAAAAGTTTGCTCCATTCTTTATTTCTGCTCAGTGAAGCAAAAAAAGCAGCGGGAAATCCCGCTGCGCAAATAACCGCGAATTTATTCCATTCTGAAAAACCCCGTCCTCTGGGCGGGGTCATAGTTATTAGGCTTTGCCGAAATGGCTACTCACTGCTATTATTAACTCCAGTCGTTCCCGCGACCAGGAGAAAGGAAATAGC
>JBAYIO010000125.1:0-13659 GCA_041665605.1 Victivallaceae bacterium
TGGACAAGAACGGCGCTCTGACACTCAATCTGACCGGATTAAGCAGCGACGCCAGTCTGACGCTGCTCGATAACAAAGGCAAAGTGCTGAAGTCTTCGACTAACAAAGGCTCTGCCGCTGAAAGCATCACCAGCCCGGCGCTGCTCGCAGGCGAGTATTACGTCAAGATCAGCCCCGCGGACGGAGGCAAGACCGCCGTCGACAACACCAATTACACGCTGACCAATACCGTCAGTTATTTCCCCGTGGAAACCGCGGGAAATACGCTGGCGACGGCCGGTGCAATACCGGTTAACGGCTCCGTCAATGAATGGGTCGGATTTGCCGATCCCGCCGACTACTATAAACTGACATTGGACAAGAACGGCGCTCTGACCCTCAACCTGACCGGATTAAGCAGCGATGCCAACCTGACGCTGCTCGATTCCGCCGGCAAAGTGTTGAAGACTTCAGCCAGTAAAAGCTCTGCCGCTGAAAGCATCGCCAGCCTAAATCTGCTCGCAGGAGAATACTACGTCAAAATCAGCCCCGCGGACGGAGGTAAAACCGCCGTCAATAACACCAATTACACGCTGACTGACACTGTGGAGTATTTCCCGGTGAACACCGCGGGCAATTCCTTTGCCAATGCCGTCGCACTCACTTCCAATGGAACGACTCATGAATGGCTGGGGTTCGGCGACAAGGAAGACTATTACAAATTCGAAGTGTCGGCGGATGGTTCAGCCGTAACCGGCGGGTTAAGCGGATTTGATTCAAACATCAATCTTTATGTATATGACTCAACGCATAAGCTGGTTGCATCATCGGCCAAATCCGGACTGGCCACTGAGTCAATAGACAGCGGCGCGGGCAAGGTGGATGCAGGCACATATTATATAAAGGTAGTGCTGGCGGGAACCGCCGCAACATACTATGACCTGAATTTTAATCTTACCCAGCCCGGCAGCCTGTTGACCGGTAGTGCGGATGCGGCGCTGACCGGAGATCCGTTGACGAAGACCACAGGCATACTGGCCAGTTAACAGATATTCATTGCAGCACCCTCGCTCTGACTGTGTATTCACCGTCAGTGGCGGATGGTTGCTGCAAAATCTCTCCTTAGCGGCAGCACCCTCCCCAACCACAGAGTAGAGAACTCGAACTGTCAGCCTTAAATTTTGGAAAAATATCCAAATAATCCCCAAATAAAGCGGATCGCTATTGACATTTTCAACTTCATGAGCTATATATAGGTATATATACCAGTTATTCATAAACAGAAGTTGGGAATATGGACATCTGCGTCAAAGTGGAAAATAAATACGAAGCGATCGTCACGGAGCTGAAGCAGCAGATCAGCAAAGGTCTGCTGTCAGGACAGATCCCGGGGCAGCGCCAGTTGGCGGACATGTTTAACGTCAACGTCATCACTTTGCGCAAAGCCCTGACCCGGCTGGAAGATGAAGGACTGCTGGAAAAACATCCCTGCAAGGGGGTATTTGTCCGGAAAAATCTGGACATCCAGAAGCATGAAACAGTAGCATTGCTGCTTTACTCCCACGGCCATCTGTATCAGGAAATGACAGCCCTTGTAAGCCGCCATTTGCAGGACCGCGGCTTTTACTCCATGCTGCTCGACACCGACTGGCGGCAAACCGGCAGCGAACAATTGAAAGAGCAAATCATCCGATTAATCAGTTCCAGTCCTGCGGGATTCATTATCGACGGGTACCGCAACTTCCCGTTTGAAATGCTGCGCGAATACCGGCGGCGCATCAGCAGTCTGGTATTCATGTTCCGCAACCATGCTCCGGATATCGAAGCTGACAACGTCCTTACCGACTACGCCGGCGGCGGCGACCTCGGAACTGAATATCTGCTTAACCGCGGTCGCCGGAAAATATTATTCGTAATGCCTCCGCCGCCGCGGCTTTATTACGATGCCGTACTCGCACTGGAAGGTGCCAGGAAAGCGCTGGACAGGCATCGGATTGAATTAACCCCGGAAATGATTATTGATTACCAGGAGGAACTTTTCGAAAACGGACATTATGAACTTCTGGAAGAGCGGCTTCGGCAATACCGCCCGGACGCCATTTTTGCGTTCGGCGATTACATGGCCAGACCGTTCTACAGAATTGCCGCCGCGATGGGGCTCGGCATCCCGGATGACATCGCCATTCTGGGTTATTACAATACCCAATGGGCCACCAGTTACCGCATCCCGATGAGTTCGGTATGCGTCAATGGACAGCAAATCGCCATTCAGGCCGCCGAATGCCTGATCAGCCGGACCATCAATCCCAAACAACCCTGGCGCAACATCATTGTTGAACCAGCTATAGTAGAAAGACTTTCAACCTAAAAAAAGGAGAGGTATCATGGTTTCAATCAAGAAAAATTTCACACTCATCGAACTCCTGGTCGTGATCGCGATCATCGCGATTTTAGCATCAATGCTGCTTCCGGCATTGAATAAAGCCAGGGACAAAGCCAAAGCAATCAATTGCATGAGCAATCAGAAACAAGTTGGTCTGGGATTTGCACAATACGCCAATGATTACAACGGATTCCTATGGCTTTCAGACGATTCCGCGCTGAAAATATATAGTCGCAAACTATTCGACGAAAAGTATATAACCAACCAGAAAACGTTCGTTTGCCCGCAGACTGCACAGTACGGGATAGGCGCCTATAGCTGGTGGTGGCTGACCTATGCCGCCCGTTACGCCACGCCCTCGCTGCCGAACTATCCGTGCCTCTCGATCAAGGTACAGCGCAGTCCTTCCAGGCTGTATCTGCTCAGCGATGGCTGGAGCGTCACCAAGCAGTGTCCTTATGCCCTTTCTTCCAAGTCCCTTGCCGATATTTATGCATATCCGTTTCTCAGTCATGCTCAAAGCGCCAACGTACTGTTCCTCGACGGCCACGTTGCCGCCTGCAAAACAAATGACTTTCAATCTTCCAAAGTCCTGTATTGGGAGAAATTCGATGGCAGCGACAACCGCTTCCGATATCTCCTGATCGGCTTCGACAGCAGAACCAAAGTGCAGATTTATTAAACGCGGAAGATAATGAAAATGACAAGACTCATCATCGCCGCAGGGGTATTGCTGCTGGGCTGGAACGCCGCAGCCGGAACGGAAAAAATACTGGGAGGATATTATGCCACCGAAAAATGGGGCATGGACAAACTGCCGGTGGAGAAAATCGACTTCACTACTTATAATTTCATCTTCCAGGCATTCCTGAAAGCCAAAGAAGACGGCTCCCCGATCCTGGTTCCGGGGCGTTATCCATGCACCAGTCTGGTTACGCTCGCCCATCAAAACGGCGTAAAGGTGATTATCAGCCTCGGCGGCGGCAGCTACAAGCTGTTTCCTTCGATCTGCGCCAATCCGGAGACATTCAAGCGCCTCGCCGACGGCATCGCCGGCTTCGTCGAACAGAACGATTACGATGGCGTAGACCTGGACTGGGAAAACTCCATCACCGCTGAACAAGGCAAATTATGGAGTAAACTGATCTGTGAACTCCGCCGCAAAATGGATCAGATCGGAGAAGCAAAAAAACGGAAAATGTATGTATTCGCCGCCCTGCCCTGCGGCAGTTGGTTTACCGGCAAACTGGATCCGGAAACTTTGCGTACGCAACTCGATTTCATTAATCTGATGGCCTACGATCAGGGTTCGCAAACCGCCGGCTATCATGCCGCGCTGGAACCCGCGGCGGATGATCAGCGCCAGGTGGGATTTGCCAAAACGTTGAAATACCTTGCTGAAGAGTTGAAAATCCCCCGTGAAAAAATCTGCATCGGACTGCCGTTCTATGCTTATGCCTACGAAAACTGCCGGCGTTATGAAAAAGTGCCGCAAGGCGACAAAATCAAAAAAGTGACTGCGCTGGGCTGGGCGGAAATCGTTCCGCTGGTCAAGGACTGGAAACGGGAATACGATCCCGCCACGCGCGCCGCCCGGTTTACTTCGCCGGATGGTAAAACCATGATTCCGGCCGATGATCCGCAGAGCATCGCGGAAAAAACCGCCTGGGCTCAAGCCAACGGTTACCCCGGCGTCTTCTGCTGGGCAATGCATCACGACATTATGCCTGACGGTTCCGCCCCGCTGGCCCGAGCGATGAAACAAGCCTGGCAAAATTCCCGATAATCAAGCCCAATGCTTACGCTGCACGATTTTGATGCCGGATCAGCTTGATTTCACCTGCGTGTCGGCTGATAGATGAGATATACCAGTTTCGTGAAAGAATCGGCATCCAGGAAGCCGTGTTCCCAGGCGCTCAAATCAGCCAGCGGCCTGGCCTGCCGCACTTCTTCAAGCGATTTTCCGGCGTTTATCAGCGGCCTGATGCGGTTCCAGCATCCTGATGGATTTTTCCAGGTCTTTTTTTGTCGCCGGCGGGCCGTGTCCGGGAATGATCTTGGTATTGTCGTCAATCAGCAGCAGCAGTTTTTTCTGTGCGGCAATCATGCCTTCCAGCGAACCGCCTGCCGAATAGTCGATATATGGGAAAATTCCATTAAAGAACAAATCACCGGTATGCATTACGTTAATTTCATGGAATACCACAAAAACATCGCCGTCAGTATGTGCGGGCGGCGGCATGTACTGCAAAACCGCATGCTTGCCGTTCAGCAGGATCTGACCTGAATCTCCGAGCGTTAAAACTGGCCGTGCGGCGGCGGGACAGGGTGGCGATTGGCGCTGCATAAAATCACTGAATTGTTCCGTGGAAAGCCTGCGGAGAGCATTCCCGTGCGCAATTAATGGTTGCGCCGGTTCCGGCAAATGACGCATTGTTGCCGGCATGATCAGCATGGAAATGGGTATTTAACACGAACCTGATGTTTGCCTTGTCACCGGCAAGCTGAGCGACTGCGCGCCGGATATCGGCGTCACGCCCCGGCAGCCGTGGATCAGCGCCGAATACCCCGGCAAGCACAGCCATCAACAGCAGCCCCGTGACCAGCAGTCCAGTGCGGCATTTTCTATCAAACCGCCACACATCTCCTCCCGAAAAGTCATAGACGCAGCTAATTAATATTCGGAATGGAAAATATAACTTGAAGCGTCAGCAATGTCAATACTGTAAGACTACCGCAACAGAGACCGCGCCATTTTTTATAGAATCGCAGAAATTTTGCACATCCAGACGTTGAAAATATCATTAGGCTGTGGTATAATTATTCTCGTTATCAATAATCTAATTTATTGATAAATCGTTACTAAATAACATATACGGACATCAATAGAGAAAAATGAAAGTAAAATACTTGCCTGTCTTATGCCTGGTTTTTATTAGCTTATTTGCTGCGGAAACCTCGCATGCCGATGTAACAATGCCTAATATTTTCAGCAGCAATATGGTATTGCAAAGAGAAAAAGAGGTTCCGGTCTGGGGCTGGGCATCGCCCGGCGAAAAAGTTTCCGTAAGATTCATGGAACAGAACTTGAAGGCAACTGCCGATGCGTCCGGCAAATGGCAGGCAAAATTCGCCCCGATGTCAGCGGGGGGGCCGTACAAAATGGAAGTCAGTGGCAACAGCAATACGCTGGTGTTTGACAATGTGCTGGTCGGTGAAGTATGGCTGTGTTCAGGTCAATCCAATATGCAGTGGCCGGTAAAAAAAGCGCTGAATCCGGAGCGTGAAATGGCCGATGCCAAACACCCTGAGATAAGACTTTTTTCGGTTCCGCGTCTCATGAGCAATCTTCCGCAGACCAATGTCAATGCCAAATGGCAAGTCTGTTCACCGCAAACCATCGGGGAGTTTTCCGCGACCGCGTATTTCTTCGGACGCGAAATCAGCAAAAACCTGAATGTTCCAGTCGGGCTGATAAATGCGTCATGGAACAGCACCAGAATCTGCCCGTGGACTCCGACTGCCGGATACCAGACAGTGCCGTCACTACGGAAAATAGCGAAAATCGTGAACGATAAAATCGCAAAATACCAGAAAATACTCAGCGGCGCACCCGGCAGCACTAATGATAAATCAACCAAACCGGAACGTATTTCCGAGATTCTCCCTTTTGACAATAACGAATCGCCAACAGTCCTTTACAATGCCATGATCCATCCATTAGTTCCGCTGGCGCTGCGGGGGACAATCTGGTATCAGGGCGAAGCCAACCGCGGGGAAGGCATGCTCTATTTCAACAGAATGCAGGCGCTGATCAATGGCTGGCGGGGTGTTTTCAAGAATGACGAAATGCCGTTTTATTTTGTACAGCTCGCACCCAATTATTATGGCAACAACTCAGAAGCTCTGGCGGAAATATGGGAGGCTCAAACCGCGGCGCTGTCCATTCCCAATACCGGAATGGCAGTGACTATGGATATCGGCGACGTCAAAGACATTCATCCCAGGAACAAGCAGGAAGTCGGCCGCAGGCTGGCGCTTCAGGCATTGAATAAAACTTACGGACAGAAAAATATCATTTGCGATTCTCCGCTCTTCGGCAGCCTTAAACTGGACGGGAGCAAAGCCGTTGTTACATTTGAAAACGCGATTGAACTGAAAACCAGCAACGGTAAAACTCCAGACTGGTTTGAAATCTGCGGCGAAGATATGGCATACAAAAAAGCGAACGCGGTGATTGAGAAAAACAGAGTCATCCTTTCCGCCGAAGGCATCGAAAAAATATGTTCAGTACGCTTCGCCTGGCATCAGCTTGCAGAACCGAACCTGGTCAATGAGGCCGGACTTCCGGCTTCACCATTCCGTACCGGCAAACAACCTGTCGCCGGCAAATTTCAGGAACAGGAAAAATTATTGAGTGAAATTCCCCAGAACAAAGGCTTTAAACCAGTGCTGGAGCTTGATCCGATCAGGCCGCTGATGGCAGGCGGAGTCAAAGTCGCCTACACAAACGATAGACGCAATGAAATAAACGGTCAAATTAACCGGATCGCATATTTTCTGGAACTGATGAAACCGGACGGGGCCATTGACTATGTTTTCGTGGCGATGGACCCGTTTACTCAGGATCTTAGTAAAATCGGCATTCCTGACCTGGACTCCAATGCCAATTTTCAACAGAGAATATCTAATATGGTGGTCATGTCGAATGTTCCAGGCATCAAGAACGGAACCTTTCCCGAAGGCGGGAATATTGAGTTCTGGGGAACTAATTACGGGCAGAACAGCGCCGCCGATATCCCTGGTTCCGCCAATGCCATTTACGGTTATGGAGACGCTCCGACCAGTAACGGCGATTACGGTTCCATGCAGATACACAATTACAAAGAGAAACAGACATTATTTGCCTACAATAACTGGAAATCCGGCAGCGCCGCCGACCTCGGCATCGGCAACGCGCCTTACGGCCGCAAGCAGGACTGGACCTATCTGCAAAACGCCGGGAAATATGCCGCCGGAAGACTGGTGGTACTGGTTCAGACCCAATAACGATTCTTATGGCTGGATTGATTCAAATTCTTTAAATTCCCCGGTTTGACGCGAAAAAAAATCCGGTAAACATTTCTATTTACCGAATTTTTGATTGGTCGTTATCTATACTTTTACTCGACTTTTGCTTCGTAGCATTCCGGAGTGGTCATGGTGCGGTAGAACTCGGCATATTTGTCCCGTTTTTCCGGGTCCTGCCGCAAGGCAATGGCAATGCGCGGATGTTCGTTCAGAATTCCGGTAATCATATAAGGAATGATATATCCCCATTCGATTTTTTCACGGAGGGGCAGAAAGACGTCTTCGATCACCTGCAAAACCGGCTCCAGCGAGAATTTCGGATTCTTCAGGAAACTGAGCAGCAGTTCCATCGGGCAATTGCCGGGGCCGCGGCCGATGCCGTATACGGTGGCGTCAAGATAATTGGCCCCCTTGCGAATGGCTTCAATCGTATTGGCGAACGCCAGTTGCTGATTGTTATGGGCATGAATACCGACTTCCCGGGTGGGCAGATTGTCTTTGAAAGTCTTTACCAGGTAGTGCACTTCTTCCGAGTATAAAGAGCCGAAACTGTCAACTATATTCACTGCGGTGACCGGGGCCTCGGCTTGAATCTGCCGCAAGCCTTCTTCCAGTTCAAAATTAGTCGCGGTGGAAATAGCCATGATATTGATGAAGGTTTCATATCCTTTTTGATTGCAGTGATTGGCCAGATCGATCGCTTTGTCAATATCTTTGACATAAGTCGCCACCCGGATGAAGTCCAGCGGACTCTCTTCGCAAGGCTTGATGTCATCTTCTTCAACCCGGCCGATATCGACCATGACGCCAAGCTTCATCTGGGTCTGCGTATCCTGGACAATTTTTCTGACATCTTCATCCGTGGAAAAGCGCCAGGGGCCGAATTCTCCGGGCGGAAACAGTTTCTGGGAAGCGCGGTAGCCGACTTCCATATAGTCCACTCCGGCGGCGCTCAACGCCAGAAACACTTTGCGGACCATTTCATGTGAGAACTGCCATTTATTGATCAGTCCGCCGTCCCGAATGGTACAATCTACAACTTTAATCTCTTTTCTGTACATAGTGTCAACTCCGATATATTGCATTTCGTGATTATTTCCACAGCCTCACATTTATCATTTATTTTTGACAGGCCTCAATATAATTGTATTGAGATGATATGCAAGCAGTTTGAATGCCTTCATTCACTGGAAAAACAGTAAATCATGAGCAAACACGGTTGCCAAGCGCCGGCAAATGGATATATTATACGGGTTTACGGATCAGAAAAACAATTTATATATTACAGACAAGACAATTAAGATGAAAAATAAACAAATTACGGCGCGGGAAGAGATCATCCGGGACTGCGAAAATATCATTGTGAAAGTCGGCACCCGGCTGCTTACGGACACCCAGCGGATCGCGGTATTCATAGCCGGCATCAACAGTATGCGCAAAAAAGGCAAAAAAGTGCTGCTGGTAACCTCCGGCGCAGTCGGCCTGGGCATGCAGCAGCTCGGCTTGAAAAAACGACCGACCGAACTTTCCGAAGTTCAGGCGCTGGCGGCAATCGGTCAGAGCAAGCTGATGGGACTTTATGAACAGGAATGCCGCAAGTTCGGCTTTCTGCCTGCTCAACTGCTGCTGACGGCGGATGATCTGCGCGACCGTGAACGCCATCTCAATGTACTGAACTGCATCAGCTCACTCTGGAACAATAACGTCCTGCCGGTCATCAACGAAAACGACTCGGTATCGGTGGACGAACTGAAATTCGGGGACAATGACATTCTTTCAGCATTGCTGGCCACGATGACACGCTCCAGACTGACCATCATTCTGACTACCGAAGAAGGCTTGAGGGAAAAGGTTGACGGGAAGCTCGCGGGCCGGGTTTCGCTGGTGGAGAAGATTGACGATAATCTGAAAAGTTCCGCCTCCGGCACCGACAACAGCACTTTTTCAATCGGCGGCATGATTTCCAAACTGCGGGCGGCGGAGATGGTCAATACCGCCGGAGACTATCTGTGGATAGCCGACGGCAGACAGGACTCCACACTGGAAGACATCCTTAATGCCAAAGATATCGGCACCCTGTTTGTGCCTGCCATGAAAGCGCGGATGGATTCAAAAAAACGCTGGATCAAATATTTTTCGCGCTGTCACGGCAAAATCACCGTGGATGCGGGCGCGGCGGAAGCGGTCAAATGCAAAGGCCGCAGCCTGCTGCCATCCGGCATCACCGGCATCACTGGTAAATTCAAACGCGGCGACACGCTGGAAATATCCGGTCCGGACGGCAAAGTTATCGGACGCGGCCTGTCCAATTTCAGCAGTGAAGAGTGCGCGCTGCTCATGGGCGTTCAAAGCAGCGAGATAAAGAATATTCTTAAACGCGACGCTGACGATGAAATCATTCACCGCAATAATCTGGCAGTAGTTGCCTGAGCCCATCACTCCCGGAAAACTTCAATGAAGATTTACATCAAGACCTACGGCTGCCAGATGAACGAGCGCGACTCCGAAGCCTGCGCCGGGATGCTGACGGAAAAGGGCCATGCCATAGTCAATACCGAAGAAGAAGCCGACGTCCTGATTTTCAACACATGCAGCGTCCGCGAACTGGCCGAACGCAAAGCCATCGGCAAAATCGGCATCATGAAAAAACTGAAGAAGCTCAAGCCCGGACTGATTATCGGCGTCATGGGCTGCATGGCGCAGAACCTCGGAGAAGAGCTGCTCAAAAAACTGCCGCACGTTGATTTCCTGATCGGCACCGGACAATTGCACAAGCTGCCGGACATCCTTGAATCAGTGATCTCGGAACGCCATCAGGCGGCGCTGCTGGAGGAAAGCCCCGAAGTCCTCACCGGCATGGCCACTCATTTCCACGGCAGGGAAAATCCCCTGTTCGCCTATGTTGCCATCACCCGCGGCTGCAACCGCTACTGTTCATACTGCATCGTGCCGTATGTGCGCGGACGGGAAATCAGCCGCGACATTCCGGACGTTGTTCAGGAAGTTGAGAAACTGGTTGAATCCGGAGTCCGGGAAATCATGCTGCTCGGCCAGAATGTTGCGGCATTCGGCCTCAACGGCAATACCAGTCCGCCGCCGGAAGGGGTTTCGCCGTTCGCCGATCTGCTGCATGAATTGAATAAAATCGAAGGTTTGAAAAGAATCCGCTTCACCTCCCCCTACCCTTCTTATTTCAATGACAAACTGATTGATGCGATCTCCACGCTGCCGAAAGTATGCCATAATCTGCATCTGCCGCTGCAATCCGGCTCGAACCGCATCCTGAAGAAAATGAACCGCCATTATACCGCGGAACAGTATCTGACGATAGTGAACAAACTGAAAAGCCGGATTCCGGATATCACCTTTTCCACCGACGTGATTGTCGGCTTTCCGGACGAAACCGAAGAAGATTTCAACGCCACCCGGGATTTGATGAACACAGTGGATTATGACAACGCGTTCATCTTCAAATACTCCCCGCGCGAAGGGACTCCGGCGGCGACAATGGCCGATCAGGTGCCGCTGGAAATAAAAGAAAAACGCAATGAAATACTGCTGAACGACCTGGCGGCGAGAAGCGAAAGACAAAACCTGGAACTGATCGGTTCGACGCAGGAAGTATTGATCGAAGGGCCGAGCAAGCGCAATCCCAGACGCTGGTCGGGGCGGGCGTCAAATGCCAAGATGGTGATATTCACGCCTGAACCGTCCATGCAGGTCGGCGACATCGTCAAAATCAAAATACACCGCGCTACCAAAGCCTCGCTTTTCGGCGACATCGCCGATTAGCAGTACTGTATTATTTAACAACCGCCAGCAGGCAACTCCGGGGTTTCAGTTCAACGTTAATAACGCCGTCATTTACCGGCACAATCTGGTCATTCCAGAAGTTCACCGCCGAGCCGGCCTTTACTCCGTGTGTTTTCAAATCAAAAGAATATGTGCCTGGTTCATCGGTCCAGTTAATCAGCAGGACACGGTGATAGTTTTTGACTTTCTGGAACCAGTAAGAAGGTTTATCGCTGCGGAACAGATCAACCGGAATGGCGGCATCGCCGGAGTCCGCGCCGACCACGCGCCTGGCCAGCTCCAGTCCGCGTTCATTAAGCCGCGGCATATTATCCGACAGGTTGACCGCGCCGGCCGCGGCAAGCACGATGCTGAGCAGCAGTTCCGCCTGCGGGCGGGACACTTCATCCACCAGCGGCGCCTCGCAGAATTTGGAATCGGTCATCTCCGGCGTAATATACACCAGGCAGCACAATAATCTGGTCATGTCCGGATCATTGGCGGTATCCAGACCGCGGCACAGCGCAAAATCCGGGTCATTGATCCACAGCCGTTTATTGCTCCAGAACCTGGCCGCCACCGAAGTGACGTTGTGGCAGATGCCTTTCCAGGTGGCGTGAATATCCGAGCCGATCCGGACAGCGTCTACAAATTTATTCCCTGCCTCAAAATTATAATTGCACCCGAGAATCCTGGCTTTGCCGTTGACCGCCTCATAAACCGGTTCGACTATTTTTCTGACGATCTGACTGCGCGGAACTGAAGCATCGGCAAATTTACGCGCGCCGAGGGTGCTGCCCAGGAAGTCAAGCTTAAAATAGCCGTAGCCCATGTCGGCATAGCGCTTGAACATGTCGAAAAGATGTTTTCTGACTTTCGGCACAGTGGGGTCCAGCACAAAGCCGTGCCGTTTCATGCACTGAAAAGAGAGGCACGGTTTACCGGATTCGCCCATCGCCAGCATGTCATAATCCATCTGGGCGATGCGGGCATGCGGTTCGACGATGGTAGGCGCAAACCACAGCCCCGGCACGAATCCCATTTTTTTGATTTCCTTTGCCAGATATTCCATGCCGTTCGGGAACAGGTGATTAGCTTCCCATTCTCCGTAACAATACTGCCAGCCGTCGTCAACAATTATCCGCTTGACATGCTTTGACAGAACCGGGTCGCGGGCAATAAACTCGGCATTCTTCAACACTTCCTCTTCGGTAATGGTCCAGCGGTAATAGTCCCAGGAGTTCCAGCCCGGAGCCGTCATATCCGTAAAATCTTTTTTAACTTCAATATTGGCGTCCGCCCAGTCGTGCATCAATTGAAAACCGTCTTTCGCGGCAAAAAGCGTCACCGGGTCAAGTTCAATCTTTTTAAGGCCGAAATGGCTGATTCGATACGATACCTGGAGATCCTGCAATTCATGGGCATGAATCTTTCCGTGAACTTTTCCCGGCTGCTGCTGCATCAGCGGATAACCAATCTGCAAAATGTGATCTCCGGCGGAAATCATGGTCTGGTAATGGCTGGAAAAACTGGTGCTTGCGGGAAGTTTTATTGATGAACACCCGCCCATCGCGATCCCCTGGGTCAGAACATGGTCCGCATTGAGACTGGCAAGTTTCAAAACTGCCACTTCCAGATCGGGCAGCGCCTGATGCAGCTCACCGGACATTTTGACGGATATGCCGTTGATGCCGCTCAGATTTCTGGCGGCGGCAAATTCCAGCAGCCATTGTCCAAGTTCGTTCTCCCCGGCAAGACAAATACTGCCTTCGGATTCTTTACATACACTCCAGTTGAAGCCGGCCGGAACAACATCGCCGGCTTTGACTGCCGGAACGCAATCCGCCAGCGAAAACCCCGGCAGCATTATCGAAAACGTTCCGTCTGTTTTAATTTCCAGAGATACTCCGTTAAAATCCCGGCGAATATTTTGCACGATCATGCTCTCTCCAAATTTATGCCATTTATAAAAATTTAAAACTCAATATTAAGTATTAAAGTCGCCCGTTGTCATAAGCGTATTAACTTCAACTTCATAAGATAACGCCAAATGTCCTCCATCTCAACCTTGCAGCATATTTTTGGAATGATATTTTTTCCGGCGTAAAGATTCAACTGCCTCAAATAAATATTATCAGGAATCCGGATGCGGACTGATTGAAGAAAATTACCAAAAAAAATGCAAATTCATTGCAGGCGGGACGCAAAATGTCCGAGCTGCCCTACTATCTTTCATTGCCGAACACCGGCGCTGCCATGCTCATTTTGCGCAACAAAATTAAGCTTTGAACTTGTAATGAGATTGATTTATTATCACAACTGTCCTAACAATTTAAAAATTTCATAGCTTGGAGTATTTTCTTCCCTGAAAGTTGACTTAAAAATCGTTAATCTTAAAAAGTACCCCCTAAAATTGAAAAGATGCTGTCCTAAAA
>JBAYIO010000126.1:0-13558 GCA_041665605.1 Victivallaceae bacterium
GCTCTTTCTTTCCAGGCTTTGATCATGCCGGGAGCGTATTGGCCTTTTAACGTCCGGGGGGCCGCGTCAGTGTACGGGATCTGCGGACGGCCTTCGGCTGCCGCTTTTTCATTGTATTTCTTTCTTTCCATTTCGGTGAAAGTCACCAGCATCATGTCTTCGAATTCCTGGGTTTCCTTTTTGGAAAAGCCGTCGCCGGCGTCGGCGGGACACATGGCCATATACTCGGACAATGCCTGCAAGCCGGCGATTTCCGAAAAATCCAGTTCGGCGCTTACCGCCGGGGACACCAAGGACACTGAGATGGATTTATTTTCGGCGGATTCAGTATCTTTTCCCAACTTGTCTTGCTTGTCTTGCTTGTCTTGCTTGTCTTGCTTGTCTTGCTTGTCTTGCTTGTCTTGCTTGTCTTGCTTGTCTTGCTTGGCCCCTTTTCTGTTGTCGCTGCGCTCCAGCCAGTACTGAATGGCTTTGAGATTGGGAATGGCGTCTTTCACGGTGGTGCGGGTTCTGCCTTCATGGTCGGTCACATGGATGGTGATGGTGTATTTGCCCAGCGCCAGTTCCAGCAGGCGGTTTTCCACCCGGCTGTCAATGACGTCCCGGCCGACCTCTATCGCATCGGCAAATCTTGTATGCTGCTGTTTATAGTTGTAGAATGTTGAACGCGAAATGCCCAGCTTGTAAGCGATCTGACTGTCGGTCATACCTTCTGATGCTAAATCCATTGCGCGTTCCGGAAAACTTTCGTCGTACTTTGTTTCAGCCATGATACCTGTCTCCTTTTTTATTAGTTTTTGCGTTATCGCGTCAGTGCGACGTACTTTAATTTGATTCTTGGCTCAAAAACACTATCTCGCACAAAGGCGCAAAGGCGCCAAGTAAATTAAAACTTGACATTGTTTTGCCTCTAAAAACGATGGCAAGTTTTATCTTCTTATTCTCTTTGAGTCTTTGTGTCTCCGTGCGAGAACATGTTATACTTTGGATTCTGAATCTCCTGCTTTTGTCTCCGATATCTCGTGAGTAGTTCATTTTTTTTAAACCGGCAATAGTTAAGTAATTGCTAAACCAACTCGACAATAAACAACGCATTGCGTCCGGTTACTCCGCCCGGAGCGAACGCACCCGTCTGCTGCCGCAGGCTACTTTTGGCCGATTTTAAGCTAGTTGCCGATATGCTATTCCGGCGCTTATTCATAAATGCCTCCTTATTAATGGGATTTAATATTTACTTAATATTATAAATCATTAACTAAATAAAAGCAAGATCTTTTTTAAATTATTTTAAAAAAAAGATGAAAACTATTTTAACGCAAAGGCGCAAAATCGCCAAGGAATTGCCGGTGTAAGCAAACTGGAACCTATTTTAACGCAAAGGCGCAAAATCGCAAAGTAAAACCAAAGCGGGGAAAGTCTTTTTTTAATTTGGCATAGCCAAACTTAAAAAAAATTCTCATCTTCGCGCCTTCGCGTCTTTGCGTCAAACTCTTCTGTACTTTAAAATTCTCTTCGCGTCTTTGCGTCAAACTCTTCTGTCTTTTAAAGCCGGTTAAATCTTAAAAACAGCCTTAAAAATAGCTTTAAGAAGCAATTTATGCGTTAATTTTATATTATTTATGCTTAAATATATTAGATAATGGGGTCCGACCCTGCAGAGATTATCAGGGCTTGGCTCAAGGCAAACATCGGGGAGAGCCTGTTTGCGAAGCGAAAACAAGCATTTAAGCTCAATAACAAAAAATGGGGTGAATAAAAATCAAGCAAAATCGCACAGATTTAACACCCCAGGTCCGACCCTGCAGAGATTAAATACTTATATTTTTACTGACAGGCTCTATATATCGGGTAAGTTCTTCGACCAGAAGATGGACCCTGGTGGCCGGATTCATCCGGCTTGGCGGTATTTTTAGCGCTTCCTGTGTTTCCAGCATTTTTCTGGCATGTGCTATTGCAGCTCCCTGGAACTGTTCCAGTAAACTGTACATATTTTCGTCATTCTTTTTGTATTTTATAGTTTTGCCAAGATTTTTTTTCATTGCAGTTTCCAGTTTGTCTTTGAATTGCTTTCTCGACAAGTTGGAGGAATGATGACTGAAATGTAACAGATACCATAGTTCAAACGCCTCATTGGACCAGGCGCAGTCCCAATCACATTTTCCTGGTTTTGTGCGTGATTTTGCAGATGATATGGTATTGTCAAAATCAGCAGGGGGAAAACTGTCTTTGTCAAATACCAGCCAGATTTTATCGTATGGCGGGTCCTGAGATTTTTCGCGTTTCTTGTATTCCGACTCGGCGCAATCCAGCAAACTTAATGTATTGGTGCCTGTCCCGCTGATATCAATACACCTGACTATATCCGTGGGTAATTTTTTGCGGAGCGATTTAAAATAATTAGGTTCGGTTTTCGCCCCTTCACAGATGATCAGATAATAACGGCGAACCGGAATATTCCTGACCTCTCTAGTTTGTGTCCCTGGAAATCTTGCCGCAATCTCTTCCTGGGAAAAACGAGCAATATTACTCATGAGCATCACCGGAAACTTTCAAGTCGCTCAAGAACGGAATCGCTCCATAGCGCCCACTGAGATAATCTTTTCCGTAAGAGGCATCGTTGCGGACTTTATTCTTATCATCCAGAATGTAGTCTATCAAAGAATATAATTCGGTTGCTTCGCCGTGATTCTTTTCCGCAAACCAGATTTGATCACGACGCAACAGATCTTTATTTAAAAGGTTGGAGTCATGGGTGGCAAAAATCAATTGCGCATTTTTGGGATTTTGATCTTCAGAATTGAACATCTGAACAAGTTTACGCGTAAACGCCGGATGCAGCCTGGAATCAAGTTCATCAATGAATAATACTTTGCCACCTTTTAACGTGTCAATAACCGGTCCGGCCAGGGCAAAAGCCTTCTGAGTTCCGTCTGATTCCAGTTTGTTAAACGGTATTTTAATTTTATCGACAATGTTATAGTCCTTGTCATATACATTATGGACGGAACGAATATCGGGGATGGACTTACGCTTGCTCCCGTTATCGTCTTCAATGTCTTTCAATTCTATTTCCAGGTCAACAATATTAAAATCGGCATTGCGCATAAAGCCGAGAATTTCTTCTCTTAGGACACCAGTACAAAAACCATTAACCGTAAAGTCTTTATAACCGGCATCCTGCAGCCCGGATATGATATTAATGCTGAACCGCAAATAGCGCATTATCTCTTTGGCAAGCTCTACATTCATCTGATCGCAGACGGACAGAAACAGCGCGTTTCCCCGGGTCATGGCTTCAAGCCCTTTGTTTCGGGCTTGTTCCATATCATCAAACACCTGGATGTTGTCTGCACCATTTTCATTAGTACGGCAGAAAAGAGGAACTTCTTTCGTTTTGGAAATTCTTTTGAAAAACCACTCTTCAGTTATTGCCGTATCAGTTGCGCCGAAACCATAGCGATATTGTATGTCTTGACAGATAAATTCCAGCTCAAATCTGGAGGGCTTTTCTTTATTGTCGTTACAAAACACAAAGGGAATAAGCCCAAGGGGTTCCGTTGATTGCGATTCACGGGCTGAATTCTTGATTATTCCCTTCATTATGAGGAATGCTCGAAACAGATTGGATTTGCCGCTGGCATTAGCCCCGTATATCACCGCGCTTTTCAATAACTGCATGCCGTTGATATCAAAAGTATTGCCTGCCGGTTTCTTGCAGGATTTTACTGCGCTCAGATCCAGCGTTTGACGTTTTTGGTATGACAAGAAATTTTCAACAGAAAATCTAATTAACATGTCGCGCTCTCATTATTTTTGTGATAAAATATCAAAACTACAGTGTTACAATACATTGTAATAATAATAATTCAATATTCTTGAGAATATTTCACAAAAATCAAAAAATACTGTCCGGCGGGTAAACCTCATAGCTATCAAGCTAAGGTTTTTATATGTCTTTTGGAGGGTTGCCTTCCATGGCAACCGGTTCCGATTACAGTCACGACAGAGCTGTGCGGGGTCAGAACTGTGCGAGGTCAGAACTGTGCGAGGTCAGAACTGTGCGGGGGCGCTGTGCGTGGTCTGTCCACTTTATTTTACTATTCTTACGTTTTTTAAGCGCAAAAGTCTAATATAAAACAATAGAATACTGTCTTACTTTGAAAAGTTAAAGCGCAAGATATTTAAATAGTCCGCAATGTGGATGCTTGCTTTTTGAGCATATTTTCGTCTTTCAGCCGTCTTTTGAGAATAATCCTAGCTGATAAGATAATAATAGTGCATACCGGTTGACGTATTATTTTCAAATATTGCTTTTTGTTATTTACACGTTATTTTAACTATTATTATGAATGAAGAAGGAAACAAGACTGCCATGTCGGCGTCTTAAAAAAGAACCCAAAGTATAAACAGGAGGAAGAAATGAAAAAGTTGCTAATGTTGTGCGTGCTGGGAATGGCTGTTGCGTTCTTCATGTCCGGATGCAGTTCATGCCCGAGCTGGTGTCCGTTCGCCAGTAAAGACAAGTCCGCTTGTTCATGCTGCGGCAAAGCAGACTGCAAGTGCGCGAAAGACGACAAAGGCGCCTGCAAATGCGAATGCTGCAAAGACGGCGCTAAAAGCACCTGCTGCAAAGACGGGGCTAAATGCACTTGCTGCAATAAAGCCAAATGCACCTGCTGTGACAAACCGGCTGACTGCACCTGCGCCAAAGACGGCAAAGATGCCTGCGGCTGCTGCAAAGACGGAGCCACCTGCAAATGCGAAGGCTGCAAGCCTGCTCCCAAAGATTGTGATGACAAATAAGCTGTCGTAATTCAATCCCGCGTGAGAATTTTTCTTTCGCGGGATTTTTCTTTTCAGGAATGTTACAGAATAAACCGCTCTTCGGGTTTTAGATATTCATCAAAACTTGCGGCGATAGGGCGGGACTGTTTGGGGGACAGTATTCCCAGATGGGCCTGGAATTGCGCGACCGCCTGCTTTTTCAGCGGCAGATATTTGGTTATATCCACGGCTTCAACGATCTCCGGCAGCCGGTCAGGCGAAATTCCGGCTTTCAGCGATGTGATATATCTGCGGACTGGAATCTTTAATCCGGTTCTTTCGCAGGCGCCGCGGACAATCCAGTATGCCGCCACATGATCCGGATGGCCTTCATACTGGCTGGTGCACATAACCTCGTCCGGCGCTTTTTCCTGTATAATCTGCATAACTTTTGCATTGGCCGCGTATTTCTGCTTTTCCAGCATCGCATCCTCGAAATCCAGAAACAGCAGATTCTCCGGTTTCAGGCCGATAATCGCCGTCGCGCGCCTGGTTTCATCTCTTCTGATGGCGCATACTTCCCGGGGGGACGGATCTTCAAAAATATTCAGCATGACGGAGAAAAGTTTTTCCCCCATCGTCAGCACGACTACGAAAACCTCGTACCCCTCGTCAATTCTTTTAGCAAGATATCCGCCGCATCCCAGTGTCTCATCGTCCGGATGCGGGGCAAACAGTACGATTGTTCTTTTGCAGATTGATTTCATATTCACCGCTCTTCATGTTTTCTTATATTGATTAATACTTCTCCTGCCACATGACCGGATTGGTATGCGGTGACCGGGGATGTCATTTTAAATGCTTCCGCATAAGCGCAATGGGTGAATTTAGCCCGGAACACATTGCGTCCGATCACCAGATTAACCGCCTCCTCATCCGGATTCTGCGATTTATGCAGCCGGACGAGTTCCTTTTTCTGCTCGATAACGTCGGAAATATCCACGAGGATGTCAGGTTCAAACTGGCGGGTGACGCCGCCGATGTCGTTTTCGGCCATAAACACGTCAGTGTCCGGAGAGATGCCGGAGTATTTTACTGCCTGCATGGCGATGTCATAAGCGGCGACATGATCCGGATGCCGGTTTACCGGCCAGAGGGTGAAGATCGCTTTGGGTTGCAGCCGCTTTAATTCGCCGGCCACGATTTGACAGGCTTCCGGGGTGGAATATACCTCGCCGTCCATCTGGGATAAAAAGGTCAACCTGGCGTTTAATCTGCGGCATACAGCCATTTCCTCTTTTTCGCGAATGCCTGCCGCCGCTTCGGGAGTTCTGCCCGCTATTCCGCGCTCGCCGCGGGTGGCGCAAAAGACATGAAGGCTGTATTTGTCGCGCAGCAGCCATGCCGTGCCGCCCATGGCGTGAGCCACGTCGTCCGGATGCGCCACAATGAAAACTACGGATTCAGTCTTTGATTTCATAAGCCACTATTTCCCGTGTACTATTTCTTTTCAGCGACGACTGCGGCCAGGCATAAAAGTCCGGCGGTGTCAGCTTTAAATTCAACGGATGCTATTTCTTTGCCCGGCGCCGGATTGGTCCATACCGGCATGAACAAACCGAATTCCTGCAATGCGGCATCGGCAAAGGTTAAATCCGGCGCAATGCCGCCGGGAACTGCCGCCATCCACCAGTCGCGGATGTTTTTGTTGTTTTCCAGATTAAGGACGGCTGAACTGGCATCGCTGTATCTGATGTTGATTGTGCCGAATACTGCGCCGCCCTGAGCCGGAACGAACATTGCACCGACTAGAAAAGCAATTTTAGAATAATATCCCGCAAGCGGAATGCGGAAAGTTCTGCCGGCGGTTCCGCTCCATTCGCCGCCGGACAGGACTGCCGGAGTACGGCTGACCTCCACCGTCACCCCGCCAATCGTCTGAGCGCCGCCAAGACGCGAAACCATGTTTTGAAGATCGGCCTCCTGCCTGCCTGACTTGAATACCAGTTGTCCGTTCGGATTGTCGATTCCGATGTTTACGGTTAAATCCGGGCGCATGACCGGCTGTTTCGCCAGTTCGACATCGTCGCACAGGATCGAACACTGTTCTTTGTCCAGACCGGTGCCGATGATAAACATAACGTTGCCCTCGGGGCGTTTCTTCAATTCAAATTCCACGGTGTATTTCGCATATTCCGCAGTGGAGACACCGGCTATTTTTCTGGTTTCAATATTCTTTCCGACCGTGTCAAACATGGAGAAATATGCGGTTGCCGGTTTGCCGTCCGCGCTTTTCAGCCAGGCGGAGAATGTATATTTGCCGGCCGCCAGCCCCAGGGTCTCGAAGAACGCATAGACCCGGCCCTGGCCGGAAGCGGATATTTTCAGCGCATATTTGCCGGTGCGCGCGCGCCGGTCCGGCAGAATTTCTCCGCCTTTGTCATAAGTTGTCGCCCGGAACGTCCAGTTGTTGACGGCGAGGCCTTTCAAGCCGCCGGTGCTGTCGCCGGAAATATCCTCAAATCCGGGATTCAGGCACGGTGCCTTGATCTGGTATTTCGCCACAAGCACCTTCAGCGGAGTTCTGCTGACAATCAATGCGATATCCGCCGGCGGCAGCACGGAGGCGCCGCCGTCACGGGTAACTTGCAATTCGCGCCCGAACATGTCTTCCGCATGGATGATGTCGCCGGACAGGCGCAGAATGGTTCTGGCATCCACTTTGCCGATGGCGGTAAAGTAATTGCCGTCGGTGCGCCTGAATGCGTGTTTCACGTCAAAATCCCGCACTGCCGCATCCGGCAGCGCCCCGGTAAACGCATCGCATTTGCGAAGCTGGTTCTGGACGGCGGCCAGCGCCTGGAACAGCGGTTCCGGCGAGCGGGTATGCCGGTTCGTGAAAACATAAGTGCCGAAATTGAAATATTTGTCGAAACCTTTTTCTATGAACCAGAACTGGATGGCGGCCGTTAATTCCGCCTGTTTCCGGGGATCGTCAATCTGGAACCATGACTGCTCCGTCTGCCAGAGCTGCATGGTGGGAGACGCGGCCCTGACCGCCTGCCGCAGCTTGTCCACGCCAAGCACTCCCTGATAAGAATGCATGCTGAGAATGTCGGAATACTTTGCCGCGCCCATTTTCAGCAGATCATACGGCATGTTCACGTCGCACACGGAAAGGGTGGAGAATCCGCCAAGCAGTATCTTTGCTTCAGGATCGGCCTTTTTCGCGGCATTCCAGGCGGCCTTGACCATTTCGAAAAATTCCTGCGTCGTGCCGGAAAACGTTGCCGGCATGCCCGGCGGGTGAAAATCCGCTTCGTTATATATTTCCCAGTATTTCACCTGTCCCTTGTATCGTGACACGGTCTGATAAACATAGTTGCTCCATTCCTCGACGCTGCGCGGTTTCCAGCGTCCGGACATATGGGACTGCTCATGCGTCATTTTGCCGCTTTCCGGTTTTTCCGCGGCCCACATCGGCGGATACCCCAGCACGCCGAGGATATTTATCCTGTTCTTCGCCGCCCTGGCTACCGCCTGATCGGCATTTGCCCAGTCAAAAACACCGCGCTGCGGTTCCACGTCATGCCAGAGAAAGTATCTGCCGCAATCCCATGAGCGGCTCCAGCGGATGCCCAGCTTGTTCAGCACTTCCGGGCTCTCCAGCAGATGATGGCCCATATAATCCGCGAATTTTCCGTCACGCACGGCTTTGTCCTCCGCCGGATAAAGCATATAAGTGCTTTTCCAGTCGGCGGAACGCCCGTCCGGCCCGGTGATTTTTATGTCAAGATTATAGAACCCGGCGGATTTCACCGGCAATGCCGCCGATTGTTCAATGAACTTTGCCGCGGGCGGCAGTGTTATTTCCTGATTGGCCGTTCCCGCGGATACGCCTTCAAAAGTTTTGGCGGAAATGCTGATTTTATATGTTGCGGGAATACTGCCGAGATTCAGTCCGGCCAGGGTGATTCCGGCATTTTCACCGGCGGGGGCCATGGCGTCAGCCAGCCGCCATACCGGCATCAGCACCGGGCTGGTTTTGCGGCTGAAATCAGTTACGAAATACTCCGCGTTTTTACCTTTGCTCCATAGAAATGAGGTATCTCCGGTTTGCGGGAAATTTTTGGAAGGCGCTTCCGTAAGCATCACCGGCGACAATTGCCGCACCGATATTTTAGCGGCTTTGACATTGAACGGAGAGTCCGTTCCTAATTTAAACAGCGCCGGCATCGGGCTGAGCACGCCGTTTTCAGGGAAAGGCCCTTTGGCATGAAGTTTACCGTCAACATAAAGCAGCAGCCCGGCCTTGCCCCAGCTCAATGCAATATTAACCGGAACGCCCGGTTTGAGAAAGTCCTTGTTTTTATTTTCCGCGGAATATCTTTTGTCGCCGATGCGGGCCACCGCGGCAAAGCCGGTTAATTTGTTCTCGCCGGACGGAGTATATATCCCCAGCAAAGTATTATTGCCTTGTTTAAGGCTCCGGCCCGGCGTTATGCCAAAAGCAAAGTACCATTCATTCTGAAATTCAGAGCCCTGGCGCGACGGCACGGCGGTAAGTTCAACCGTGCCCTCCGCCGGGTTGATGATTCCGGGCGCATAAAATTCCGCATCATTGCCGGATGCCGGCATCTCGCCGGTGATTGAAGCCGCATTGGCGGAAGCGGTTAAAAACAGCATGGCAAAAAACAATCCGCACATTTTCTTCATAGGATTTCCTGTTTTAATATTTTGGAGCCGTTCAAAAATAACCTTTACACTTTCGCGCTTCTTCCGAATGCTTTTGTGTTTGCCGGTCACGGCAATTTCACTAAATCGACGTCATCGCAGAGGATTGAGTTGTCCGGTTTTGCGCCGATATAAAATTTGACGATGCCCGCGGGACGGGCCTTCAACTCAAACTCCGCCGTATATTTAGTGTATTGCTGCGCGGAAATGCCGGAAATATCTTTGGAGACATAACGCTTCACATCCAAATCCATCATGGCAAATGACGCATTGCCCGGTTTATCTTTGCCGCTCTTCAGCCATGCTGAAATAACGTACTTTCCGGGGGCAAGGTCTCTGGTCTCAATCGAGGCGGAAACCCCGTTCGTCGTGCCGGCGGATGATGAGAGTTTTAAAGCATACTTGCCGGAGCGGGCATTGGGGTCAAGAGTAATTTCGCCGTTTTTGGCGTTGAACTTCCATTCATTGGCGATAAGGCTTTTCAGGCCGCCCATGGAATCACCGTAAACGGCTTCGAAACCGGGGTTTGCGACCAGCGGTTTAGCCTTATATTTAGCCTCGACTACCTTCAGCGGAGTTTTGCTGACGATATAAACGATTGAAGCCGGCGGCAGCACGGAGGTCCCCCCGTTGCGGACAACCGGCAATTCACGGCCTGAAATATCTTCAGCCCGGATAATATCTCCCGACAACTGCAACTCGGATTTAGTATCCGTTTTGCCGATGGCGGTAAAATAATTTCCGTCAGTGCGTTTAAAAAAGTGTTTTACATCAAACTCCCGTATTTTTGCATCCGGCATGGTTCCGATAAATGAATCGCACTTGCGCAGATTGTTTTGAACGGCGGCCAATATCAGCAGCACTGCTTCCGGCGACCTGGTGTAATTGTTTGAAAAGAAAGAAAGGCCGAAGTTGAAGTAGTGCTCAAATTGTTTTTCAATGAACCAGAACTGGATTGCGGCAGTCAGATCCGGCCGTTTGGCTGGTTCCACTTCGTGCCACATCTGCTCGGTCTGCCAGAACGGCATTCCCGGAGCCGCCGCGTCAATTGCCTGCCGCAGTTTATCAACACCTAAAACGCCCTGGTAGGAATGTATGCTGAAGTTGTCAATATATTTCGCGGCTCCCATCTTCAGCAGATCGAACGGCATGTTCAAGTCGCAGACTGCAACAGTGCTGAATCCGCTGATCAGAATTTTGCACTCAGGATCAGCCTTTTTAGCGGCATTCCAGGCGGCCTTGAGCAATTCGAAATAATCTCTGGTGGAACCGGAGAACGAGGCGGGCATGCCCGGCGGGTGAAAATCCACTTCATTATAGATTTCCCAGTACTTAACCTGGCCTTTGTACCGGGACACGGTCTGATAAACATAGTTGCTCCATTCCTCCACACTATGCGGTTTCCAGCGTCCGGACATATAAGCCAGGCTGTGAGGAATCTTGACGTATTGCGGATTTTCAGCCGCCCACAGCGGCGGATAGCCGAGCACGCCGAGAATATTAACGCCGTTCCTGGTCGCATTTGCAACTGCTTTATCAGTGCGAGTCCAGTCAAAAAAGCCTTTCCGCGGTTCGATATTGAACCAGAGAAAATAGTCAGCCCCGTCATTCCAGGCACGTCCCCAGCGGATGCCCAGCTTGTTCAGCACTTCCGGCTGTTCGAGCATGTTATGTCCAATATAACCGGCAAATTTTCCATCCTTGACATTTTTCTCATTGGCCGGATAAACCATGTATGTGCTTTCCCAGACGGTGGTCTGTCCGTCCTGGCCGGTAATCGCAATATTGAGTTTGTAGAAGCCGGGATCCTTCACTGGCAACTGAAGTTTCTGCTCCGTAAATTTCGGAGCAGGGGGCAACACGATGTCTTTGCTTATCGAGCCGGCGTCAGCGCCTTCAAAATTCTTTGCGTCAATTTTTATTCTATAAGTTGCCGGGCCGGGAGACAGATTGAGTCCGAGCAGTGTGATTTCGCTTTTTTCATCAGCAGGAGACATTGCTCCGGACAGCCGCCATAAGGGCATTAATGCAGAGAAATTTTTCCCGGCATAATCGGTTGAGAAGTACTCCGCAGGTTTGTCTTTGTGCAACAAAAACGACGTATCGGAAGTCCGGGCGAAGCTTTTTGCCGGATCCGCCTCGAGTTTATCCGGCGGCAACTGACGTGCCGATATTTTTGCCGCCTGGACATTGAACGGAGAATCAACGCCTATTCTGAACAATGCCGACATTGGTTTCAGCGCCCCGTCTTTAGGGAAAGGGCCTTTGGCGTAAAGTTTCCCGTCAACATAAATCATCACCCCGGCCTTGCCCCAGCTCAACGCAATATTGACCGGCACGCCCGGTTTGAGAAAATCCTGGTTTTTATTAGCTGCGGCATATGTTTTGTCGCCAATGCGGGCCAATGCTGAAATTCCGGTGAAACCGCTCTCGCCGGACGGCGTATAAAGCGCCAGCAAATTATTGCCCTTGATGGGCTGCCCGGGTGTGAGCCCAAACGCAAAATACCATTCATTCTGAAATTCCGAACCCGGGCGCGTGGGCAATGCGGTAAGTTCAACCGTGCCTTCCGCCGGGTTGATGATTCCGGGGGTATAGTACTCTGCCTCGTTGCCGGCAGCCGGCATGTTTCCGGTAATTGAGACAGCATGAACGGCCGCAGCTAAAAAGAGTATGACAAAAAGCAATCCATACGTTTTCTTCATAACAGACATCTCGCTTACCTTTTTCAGATTTATTACAATAGCGGTGAAATTTACATTGTTCCCGGTTCAACAATCCTGGATTCAACGAATTTACGGACAGGCTCAACAGTTCTTTTATTTATTATATTAAGCAGTATGTCAACGGCGTCCTTTCCGGCCTGCGCCGTGGGCAGCAGTATTTCCGCCGAGCCGCTGCTTGCGGCGGCGGAAGCGCTGCAGGTGTTATGAATTATTTGAATCTCTTTGCGTCCGGCAAGTTCATCTTTAACCGTGCTGACGTATCCGGCATGACAGTTGACTGCGGAGAAGTCTCCGGCATTTTTGATGACGGAGCGTATTTGCAGCTCCGAAAGAGAATTAAAACCGCAATACCAGAGATGTTCATTCCAGGCGGCTTTGCGGTCTGCAAACGCGGCCATGCATCCTGCTTTTTTCACCGCGTTTACATCTGGCGGGTTTTTGTTGATATACAATATTTTCTTGTGTCCGCGCTTCAGCAGATATTCGGCTAATTTATATCCGCACTTATAGTAATCCAGTTCGACACTGTTGAGATCATCGCTCAGAAACAGCGGAAAAGTAGATACAACAGGAATACTTAAAGCCTTGAATATTTCAAAAACCTTCGCGTGGCATCTTGACGGCGACATCCAGATTATGCCGTCAAGTTTGCTTTTTTCCAGCCGCACCGCGGATTTTTCCGGGTTCAAATCAAAATAAAGCTGGCGGCACAGGCATTCGGCGTTCACCATGCTTTGAAACACTTCAGCCGTCTGGCTCATGAAATATTCATCCAGGAAGGTCACCATGCCGTCGCCGTAAATCAGGCCGAGAGTCAATGTTTTGCCAAAATTGATATTGAACGAATCAATGATCTCAGTGCGGATGAAAGTGCCCAGCCGCTGTTTTCTGACAATCAGTCCTTCCGCCACGAAATGGTTCAGCGCTTTTCTCACGGTTGTCCGGCATACTCCGTAAATCTTGCACAGTTCCTCTTCGGTGTGAATTTTGGCAGCGCCTCCGTCAAGCTTTGCATTCGCTATGCAACTGAATACATATTGGCGTATCTTTAAATATGAAGGAATTGCTTCACTCATGTTTCTCCATCCCATCGTAAAATTTTGTCAATATAAGAATTACAGCTTAATTTGATATTAACCGGCGAAAATTCAAGTTGTTATACCATTGCCCCGCCCGGAAAACTGCATGTCTCCGTAAATTTCGGCTACCGCCAATATAAGATTCATTGCAACCATGGACGCTGACTTAACATTATATCCTGTCGTCCGGCTGCCAGAACAGTTTACCTTCCGCGGTATTGCACATCGGCAGACTGTAAAGGCTCTTTACCGGCA
>JBAYIO010000127.1:0-13524 GCA_041665605.1 Victivallaceae bacterium
GCGTTGTACTCCATCTTCGACAGCGTGACCGGCTTGCCCGTTTCATCCGTGATTTTCACGGTATTGGCATTGATCGTCTCCGGAATGAAACCGTCCAGGTCCGGCGGCAGGCCGGGACTGAACAGCGGGACTTCAATGGTCGTTTTATTAATAACCTGGGACTTCAGATTCTCCTCATCCACCCGCGGGGCGAACGGTGCGCATTTCGGATCAAACACCAGGAAGTGGCCGGTCCATCCGTTGCCGCCCTCCTGCGGATACTGGGACTGGGTGGCAAAACGCACTTCCCCCATATAGAATCCGTCAGTATACAGAAACATCATCGGCTCGGCCTGGGAGATCGGGGCTTTATCGGTAGTCACCGCCGTCGTCTTTTTCTGCCAGTATTCAACGCCCGGGGTGGAGCCAGTTGTGACCTGCCGCGCCATGTAATAAACGCCGTTATACTGCACCAGATCGTTATAGGTGTATTGCGCAGAGCTTGAATAATCACCGATATTGCTGATATCGGTCTCATGCCAGACATATACTCCTATCCCGCTTCCCGGCGTATAGGTATTGTTATTCATGCTGCTGAAATATACTTTCCCGTTATACCTGACGAAATCATATTGTCCATATGTAACAGCCGATGAATAGTCGCTGATATTGCTGATATCCACCACCTGCCAGGGCGGATTAAGCGGATTCCCGGTATTATTGTCTTTGACGCTGACATACACGCCTCCAAACCCGTCCGTCACCGAGTCGCCAAATTTATAGGTTTTAAGGCTGCTCCATGTTCCATAGACCTTGCCCTGAGTATCTAAATAGGCGGTAATCCAGGAAACAGACTGCATAGTGGCCGCATATATATCATCAGAACCTCTGGCATACTCCGGGAAGCCGGGATCTCGCGGGGTAGTGCGTGACGGATTATACATCATATCTGCATGGGTTACGCCGCCGCCGAAGGCGTTAAGCCCGAAGGCCATGAAGTCGCATAGCAGATTCTGTGCCGACTGATAGCCGCGCACTGCGTAAATCGTCTTGTTGTTGATCGCCATGTCATAAACATTCAAGAATTTCGATGAATTTGAAAATTTTGACCAGGTTGTGCCGCCGTCTGTTGATTTTACAACCATACATGGCTCACCAAACAACGGCCAGGATAACGCCATGTACATTTTACTGCTGTCCTGCGGATCGACTATCAGCGAACGGGCGTAATACGACGTAGCCATAGAGGAATCGGTACAATTAAACAGCGGATCATTGATAACTTCGACGGTACTGGCGGTTCCGGATTTTTCAGTAACCCGGACAAGATAATTTTTGCCTTCCGCGATATAGGTTGTTTTGCCGTCGGTACTGGTTCTTGCCGCAGTATAAGATATTGCGCAGCCGACGGGAGCCAGAACAGTATTATTCGGACCAGCTATCATAGCATACGGCGGCTGAATAAAGGAAATTTTAAGATCAGCCGGAGGATTTTTCAATTCCGGAATCAGATCACTAAGGATGATTTTCTCCACTATCGCACTTTTAGACAGGTCATACCTGACAAGCGCGATTTTTCTGGTCGCGCCACTGTAGTTATAATAGTTGCTGCCTTTGGTAACCCACAGCGTGCCGGCGGAAGTTTTTACCATCTGCGCGACCATTCCGTCAAGTGTGCTGTCAGTATCAATGATATAAGTTTTTACCGTTTGAGCGTTTTTGCTGTATTCATAAATGCTGTTTGCCGCGCCTGCGATCTGAGAAGAAACTTTGCTATATCCGCCAAAATAGCTCACATTGCAGTAATAGAATGAGAAATACACCTTGTCGCTGTCGAAAGGATCAAGATAGATAGAACAGCCAGCGGCAAAATCGTTTTGCAGCACGGGAACATCATGCCATACTTTAGCTACCAGATCGTAGTATTGAACCCCTTTGTAATGCATCACCCACATCAGTTTTGATGCTTTATCATAAACCATCTTGACTACGCGATTGTTTTTCAACGGGCTGCTGGCGGTATTCATCCAGTTGAGGATATTGCCCGCTGCATCGTAGACGGCGATGCCGCCGCCTTCATTGCGCACGTGTTCACGGTAAAACTCATCCGTACCACGAGCATCGAAGCTCATATTCACGTTCTGGGCCGGTTCGCCGGTACCGCACCAGATCTGATTATTGACCGGATCATAAGCCACACAGGTCTGGTGGCGGAATTTAATGTCGCTGCCGTCATAAGCTTTCTGGTAGTCAGTGATTGCAGCGGTGTCGGTATTTACTGCCAGCAGGCCGCCGTTGTCCCGGTTCATCAGCCGCGACGGGAATGAGCGGAAACAAGTGACAAAAGAACCCGGGATGAATGTCGCGCCGCGGTAAATAAACGGATAATCGCCGACCATATCGCCGTCTGCGTAAAAACTGTTATCCATCGGTAAATCTTCATAGCCGTAGCCGGGATTGCTGACGTCATTTAAAAAAGCGAACATCAGGCCTTTGGCGACAGTATCCATCGTCGCGGTCAACTGCTTTGTGGCCGGATTTGCCGGGACTTGCACCAGTTCTACATTCCGCCTTTTCAATTCGTTTTTCACCATAGCGGAAACGTGCTGATGCAGCGTAAGAAATTTGGCTTTTCCGCCGTTCTGCTTGTACGATACATACGCCGGGGCGCCGGTGTCATCGATCATCTGCTTAATATTATTCATCCCTGATCCATCCAGTCGCGACACAATATAATAACCAAATGCTTTCGAAGAAAATTTCTTGTTAAGAATGTCCGCGTTGTAATAGTAAAAATATTTGTTCCTGCTGAAAATATCCGGAATGGCGCTGTCCGCCGCAGACTCGGACAAACCGAACAGCACATAGACGTCAGTAAGATGGAACGGGGCGGTCGGGAATTCCGGGCTCGCGGCACACATCGGAATCCCGCGCGTTAAAACGATAT
The DNA here is from genome assembly GCA_041665605.1 of Victivallaceae bacterium. GTDB lineage: Bacteria > Verrucomicrobiota > Lentisphaeria > Victivallales > Victivallaceae > CAIPAT01. The sequence goes on from JBAYIO010000127.1 coordinate 2,927, forward strand.
AGTTTATTTTGTCTGTCAGGTTGTTGACTGTCATATGATTTTTAATGGCGTCAAGCAAGGCTTTTTTCTCACTTGCTGTTGCCTGCCCGAATTCATTGCCGGCTCCCTGCTGGTCTATCATGGAGACATGAACAACGTTGATATCAGGAATTTGACGGGCAGTTTTAAAATACGTTCCGATTTCTATCGAAGAAGGCGATTTGTCATTGATTACCAGCAGAACGTCATTATAAGACGGCAGCGCAAATGAACTTATTGCTGAAGCCGAAATAAATACCGCTATAACCAGTTGCCATAGTGTTTTCATCATAATCTCCCCGTTTTATAAATTATATTATTTGCTTCAGTAACTTAAAATTTAAAATATGTATATATTGCCTATTAACAATAGGCGATTAATGCATGTTAAAAGGTTTGTTTTTATGGAACAACGATGATTTTACGGAAATACACAGAGCAGTTTTTCCCCCTGCGCTCTTTGCTCCATATCCTGGTTAAAAATCCGGAAAATTTACGAAATCCGGCTGGATGAAGCCAGAACCAGGAGGCATCTCCGTATTCTTCATTAGGATATACACTCGCGCATTCCCAGTCGTCATCCGAAACCTCCGGCGTCTGCCATCCGTTTACAGGGTTCTCGCATGTATGCCAGGAACCGTCAGTGACATAATTTTTGTTTTTACATTCCACAACGCCAATCATTCCTCCGGGAGACTGCGACTCCAGGCGAATGGGTATTTTGTTTGATACCATGGCCTCGACGGCAAATAGATGTTTCCCTGAACCAGGTTCAAGTCTTATGGTAAACAGCCGCATAGCAGAAGAACTGCTGTCATTCCATTGAACGAAATTGTCCTCTTTGTCATATACTGACGAAGCATGAGGATCAGTGCCGATTGGAATTGGAGCGCCATCAGGCAATTCTGACTGAACATCGCTTAACTCAATGCCGCCCAAGCTCAAACGCTGTGCTCTGCCATAGCGGTAATGGATGCGTTCTCCCCATGCGGGTATTTCTTTAAACAATTCCGGAGACAGTTCTATTTTCTGCCCGTCAAGATATGCTGTCCAGCCGGATGGCGTGACCAGGGTGATGAGCAATCTGCCTGTTTTTTCCTGAAGCCAAAGTCTGTCTTGAGCATCCTTCGCGGCTTCGCTCTTCGGATGCTCCTTAATGATTCGACGGTACAGGTTCAATGCCATCGGCAGCTCGCCCAGCCGTTCGCGCAGGCTCGCCATTTTAAACATGATGTCAGGAATTTTTGAGTTGCCGGGGATATCTCTCAGCAACTCTTCGGAGATGGAGAGCGCGTCTTCAAGTCTTTCAGCCTCTTCCGCCATGTGAATCTTCCATAATCTGTGCCAGCAGGATTGTTCACAGGTGATTGGAAGGAGTTCTTCAAGCCGCGGCAGTTTTGGGAATGGCAGTCCGGGGTGGGATTGATACCAGAAAGCCACAGTGTCATACGAATCTGTCCGGTAGCCCGCATTGTATTGTTGACAATCTATAGTGAAACGCAGGGATTTCTGGAAAAGCGCCGGATTGGGGAAATGGATGCGGTATGAACTCATCCAGGTTGAACCGATGTCTGTCTTTTCCATCTGCAGACTTTGTCCGGTATATAAAGTGTTAAGGTCCTTTCGAAATCCCCATGACTGGCCGAAATAATCCTCCGAATTCGGCCCTTGCAACGGCACTCCATCAACGAAAAAGCTGAACGCATTTTCTGGCGGACAGCCTGGACTGAGCCAATTGACGCTCCAGATTGTGCCGACATATTTTCCATGACCTTCAGTTTCCAGAACGGTGTGAACAGAATTTTTGGGAACAGGAGTTGACTGGCGGTACTGCGCATGAAAATATTCCAACTCATCGGGTAATGAAATGCCTGCGTCATATTCAATGCACCAATAGAAACCATATAAATCACTATCAGTCAGATTCTCCAGTTCAATAACTGCCCGTTTTTTGAACGGCATAGGAAAGAATATGCGTATGTGCCCCCCTCCGTCACGCTGCCAGGCCGCAGTATCCATACGTCCCTCTTTCCCAAAACCAATTCCGAAAAAATCATTGAGCGGAACCTCGACCGACGGACTGTTCCCGCCATCCCAGAAACATCTTATAATCACACCGCGGGACGCAAGGACGTGCGTCTTATTGTCGCGATTGTAGTGCGTCATGAAAATATTCCCGATCACCCCGGGACCGGAGATATCCGCAAGCGTCATTTTTTTCCCGGCGTATAATGTCTTGTGTAAATCTCCAACTTCTAGACTCCGGCCGGCCTGAGGGGTGTACAACCTGCTGTATAAGTTTTGACTTTCAAGCGGAAAGGTGACTTTCGAGGAATTTTTTAAGCTTGTCTTTTCAGGTTTAGCGCTACTCTTTTTCATTTACCTTTTATCCATAATAATAATTTACTATTTCTGATTCCCAAGGGGGTGGTTATGTTCAGTATCTTAAAATTTAAAAAGCGCAGATAGACGTACTGTCATGCTGCTGTCATGTCGCTCTGACAGCAGCATGACAGCAGACCGGCGCGACCATGTTATTTTTTCGAAGCATCTCCAGTATGATCGGATGCCGGGCATTAATGTTTAGAAGATAAGCTTCCGGCGTTGACTGTATTGCCGCTTAAAGCTCTCTGGCTTTATCGACCATAAAGTTCCATCTCAGAAACCACGGCCGCTGTGCGACCGTGCACCAGGTGCCGTAATAATCAGTAGTGCCATCTTTAGAACTTACATGTCCGTCAAGCCACAGCAGATTCATCTTTCCCTGATGCCGCTTCTGTAACTCATACAATTTTGTTCCTGCCGGATTGCCGTAATTGAACCCACTTCCGACCGTAGTATTGGTATCGCCGAGATAAGCGATCCGGCTTAAAGGCAGTCGCAATGTACTCATTTTCCGGGATAACCCATAGGAATTGCAAAACAGGGCTTCAGAATCCAGCGTCGTAGCCGAAAGGGCAGCCTGGAATCCGTTGTAGGTAACCCACTTGCCGCCGGACATCGGCGCCCATATCCATGCACGGGAAGTATCTTCGCCGGTGGCACTGGCGCAGTAGAGCAGTTTATTGCCAAATCCCGGGATGGCGACTGCTTTGTCATACGAAGTGTTGTTGGCGGAGGCGACCAGATGTGTCGCCCAGCCGGCATTGCTCCGCACGTCTACAGGATAATAGTCCAGGTTGTCGCCCAGATACAAGCTGGCTCCCGTGCCGAGTTGTTTCAACTGGTTGGCGCAGGTGGCTGTCTTTGCTGTTTCCCTGGCTTTGTTCAGTGCCGGAAGCAGCATTGAGGCGAGGATCGCGATGATCGCGATCACGACCAGGAGTTCGATGAGTGTGAAATTTTTTCGATTCATGACAGGACTTCTCCTTGTTTAATTGGTTGTTGTTCTATTTTATTTTCAATTGATAAGAATAATTTTTCTTATCACCGTAAGACAATGTAAATTCATTGGTCAGCAGTTCCACAGTACAGCCGTAAGCGTCACCCCAGTAAATATAACATCCGGCAGTGAACTGCGAATCAACCGTTACGGTCATGATCTCCGTTCCGGCGCTTATCACCACCGGCGTTCCATCCCAGGTTAAACGCTTGGCTTCTTTATCAAGGAAGCTAAGATTATGGCCTTTGTTGACAAATACATAGTTGCCTTCACCGCCTTTTCTGATAATTGTTTTTTCCCCGGCGCTGTTCATGGTCACGCTGGTTATTTCCGTCAGATACTTTTTGGTTTCATCGGCGGTTTTACCGCCGATGCACGGATGCATTTTTATGCGGAACGCCAGCGGCATGGTTTCTTTCCTCGGATTCGCATTTTCAAATGTCCATTGAATATTTATGGCATTGCCGTTGTCCGTCAGTTCAATTTTCTTCGTCAGGGTCAGCCCCTCCAGAATGTCTTTTTCCATGGAGGCATTTTCCGGCGGCGGTATGACATGCCGTAAAACGGCTTCCGCGCCGGCCCCGGTTATTATTGCCGAGACATATTTGAAATTGAAATCTTTTTTGGCAGGTGGCGCCTGGAGATTATTGTAAACAAAGATCTGGTCGGCAGAGCCATTGGCCTGAATACCGTAGTTGAATGCATCGGAATACCATGCCGGGCCTTTCCAGCCGTTGATGACCCCGCCTTTTTCGGCGCAGACGTACATCTTCCGGTCTTTCAGCTTTAATTTCAAATCAATTATTTTGTCTTTGTTGATATCGCCGTAACCGATTTCCGCATCTCCAATACTTTTTTCCTCCGGCAACGTTAAGCTGTACCCCGATTTTACCCGTTCAAATTCTTTAATAAACACCGGCTGAGAAAGCGCTTCCGCGGTGACTGCGGCAGCGCCGGCCGACGGGATAAACTCAAGCAAACGGACGCCATCCGTTTCCACCGGACAGATAAATCCGTCGCGAATTTCCGCGGCTGAAAGTTTCTGCTGTCCGCTGCCGCCTAATGCTTTTCCGCTTTGCACATCAACAACCGTGTAATTTCCGGCGAGCCCGGGAATTTTGATGTTGATAAAAATATCTTTTTCTCCATAATTGAAGATACTCAGCAGCAGGCGGCCGCCGTCTTTGAACACCGTATAGCGGATATCATCCTGCGAAGGAAATGAAACCACGGTCCGGGTGTTTTCGTCATTGACAGTTTTATCGAAAAACGGCACAACTTTAACTTTGACAAGTTCGTCGTTCCGCTCCGCGAAATAATAGTTTTCGGTTTTGGCGATCATTTCCAGCGCCTGGGTTATTTTCCGCAGATAGAGCCCGTCATAATCATCGCCGTTGTACAAGGCCAGTTCGGTGCATCCGTTGGCGGCGACCGCCATGATGTTTTGAAGCATCTTCTGCGGAGTATAGCGGACCATGAACATAGGATCGTAACAGGTCGGGGCAAGTATCGGATATACCGGCTTCTTCAGCAATTTTTTGTTCAAGGCGATATCATCGAAACAAGCCTTGCCGGAATAATATGGCATCATGGTATGGGCATCCACCCATTGATCCGAGTTTCTCGCGTCAAGCGAACACCAGCCCAGAGGTTGTCCTCCGGCGTGCAGCGGGTCGGAGCACAGATAGAACTTGGATTTCGGATGGTACTTTCTGGTGTACTCCGCGCATTTCTTTAATAATTGTCCGTTCAACTGCACCTGGAAATTGAACCATTGATCTTTATATTTGTTATTAACTTCCTGAATGGACGGCATCTGCTCAAGCCTGGCAAAAGTTTTAAAGCTATCACGGCATTTATCACAGTAACACCATGTTTCCTGTCTGGGTTCGAAATCGAAATCAATGACATCAGGCTCCGGAATGCCGTTCATCAGATATTTCAGAAAGCCGGGGAATATTTTTTCCCAGTATGGCGCATTCGATTCTTTTCCAACCAGGAATCCATCACACAATCTGAACGGTTTGCCGTCGGCGTGAAACGCCTGGCCATCGAGCTGAATCAACGGCCGTAAATTCTCCCGGTTTGCTTTGTCAAGCGTATTAAGATAGTTATGCAAACCTGCGCCCTCAATGTAAAATACCCCGTAGATATCAAACACTTTTTTAATCTCTCCGAGAATGCTGTCCGGAGAGGCGTGCACCCAGTCATTTACATTTTGAGTCGGAATGATCTGACAACTGGTCGCCGGTCTCACGTGTATCATTTTAAAATATTTCAAATAAGCGTTCCTGACTTCCGGAAACGGCGCGATCTGGCTGAACAAGTCATACTGCCGGAATCCGAAGCGCTTCAGCGGCCTGGCCGCAAAATCCGGATAGGGCAGTGTTTTCAAGGTAAAACTTCTTTCATCAAATGCGAGTTTCTTGTCAACAGCAACTCTCCAGTAAACGGTTCCGGCCTTGGCCGGATGACCGGAAGTATTTTTGATGTATACATATTCATAGGCGCAGTGAGCCCAGCCCCAGTCCGGCGGGTTGACGATTTTGTCACTCATGGCAATAGTGTATCTGGAATAATTAACGCTTTGCTTTGACGGTCCTTCTCTGGTGATTTTCTCCGTCTGCATTTTTTCCGGCAGAAAATACATGACATTTTTGTCTATGCGGGTCGGACGGTACGGAGTTGCCCCGATTATTTCAAAGCCCTCCGGCACGTCTATCGCCAGTTCAATCGTCGAAACCGGCTGCTTTACGTCTTTTATTGCAAAGTTGATTATGCCGGGGATGCCGTCGCAGACATGGTAAACTTCCTCTCCGAAAATCCGGCAGTCGCTAAAATCCTTTATTGGCGTTATTTTAACTGAAATACCTTTTTCAGCACTCGCCGCTGTCAAAAGACCCGCCGTCAGGACAAGTAACGCTATGTTTAAAATTTTAATCATTTATTATTCCCGTCATCGTTTAGTTTTATAAAATTGTTATTTAGATTTCCGCTTCCGCTGTTGCAGCGGCGAAGCCTATTGCGTATTTATGATAATTGTTTCACCTCAATTTTATGTCGTCAAGATCGGTGCTGACGATACGAATCAGAAAAGCTTTTACCGAGGGAAAGTAACTTCAGGCTGCGCCTCTTTCAAAGTAATTCCCGCCTGTCATAAATCTTATTTTAAACGTTTAAATATATTATAATACAAATCTTTAAATTTGTCAATAGCTAACGCAAAAAATTCAAGAGATAAATTTATATAGAAATTTATATTTAGTTATCCTTTAATTCTTGCAGTGCGGCCACAAAAGGGATTGTTAAGTCTATTGCATATTCATGATAATTATTTCATCTCAATTTAATATCGTCAAGATCGGCGCCGGCAGTACGGATCAGAAATGCTTTTACTGAATTTAAAGTAACGCCAGGCTGTGCTTCCTTCAAATCAGCCTTCAAATTGCGGGTGAAGGTTTGCCATTGCCCGTTGATGGTATTATTGCCAAGTCCATGCTGTATATACTGGCCCGTGCCGAGACTGTCAGTGCCGATATAAGTATATGTCAGGTACTCATCTCCGGCAGATGTGTTCACTAGAACATATATCGTATAAGTTACTGAAGTCCTCATGCTCCATTCCAGCGTGAACTGCGTTGTATTGCCCCAGTACGCGCCTCCGTCGGCGAGCTTCTGGAATCCGGTGTTTGACTGGTTGCCGGTTAATCTGATTATGTTGCCGCCGCGAGTTGCATCGAAGACGTTTGTTATTGTTCCAGTAGTATTGGCATCATAAATACTCCAGCCCGCAGTGTTGCCGTTTTCAGCGTCCTCGTAAACGGTCGGGCTCATCAATCTGATGTCATCAACAAATCCGCTGCCGCGGATCAGGAACGCACTCGCGCTGTTTAAGGTGACGGCTGGCTGGTATTTCGCCAGATCGGCTTTGAGGTCTCTCTTAATAGTATGCCATTTGCCGTCCGCCATTCCATTTAAGTCATTATAGTAAACATATGTTCCGGTTCCGCCTGGAGTGTTGTGAATGCTGTTATAAGTAAGATATCTTAATCCGGCAGAGGTATCAAGCTGAATGAAGATGTTAAACGGTTCTGTGTATTTCATTTTCCATTCGATTGTGAACTGCGAGTTGTTATTCCATAAAGCGCCGGCGTCAGTGAGTTTCTGGTAACCTGTATATACGCCATTGCCCGCCAGTTGAATGACTTTTCCGAAGCCGCGCGCGGCATCGGCGACATTGTTGACCGTGCCTGTGCCGCTGTAGATATTCCAGCCTGCGGTATTGCCGTTCTCCGCGTCTTCATATACAGTTCCGGAAAGAGACTGCGACGATTTCAGCAGAATTGTGCCGCGATGAGACGGCAGACTGACCGTATTCACATCCGCAATGGTTGACGGATCATTCAGAAAATTGTCATGTGTCAACTGCTTGCACGTTTCTCTAAGTCCGATGGAAGTCACATCGTTCGCCGCAGGATTGACATAAACATAACCATTGGCAAATTCACGCATATAGATATTGTTGCCGGAAATCACTTTTATCTGATACGGTCCGGCTGCATATCCTAAATTCAGCTTGCCGGTGTCAAATTCATCATACCATGGCTGTATAGAGTAGTTCGCATCCATTGGAAAGGAAAAATAACTGTTGTCGTTGATTTCGTTTTTGCCAAGCTGGTACGAGCATAATGCATACCAGAGAGTATCGTAAAAGGTAACAGACTTCCCGTAATTGTCCGTACCGCTTCCTCCTGCTGACAGTTTGGTGGCGCTGACATGGTTGATCTTATAATTATGAACGGCGCTTAATATGTCAACCTGCCGCTTCCAGCTCACTTCATCATAGAACAGCACATCGCAGCCGGTGCCCCACCTTGTTGCAAATGCTCCCTCCTCCATTGCAGCATCGGGGGGATTGGCTATGCCGTCAAGCGCGATAAACGCGTTATAACCATCCACGGTATTGCTCTGACTGCGATTGCAGAAAGTTTTTTGTCCAGCCGCATGCAAGCCGGCAGTCGTTGCATTGATAAAACTATGCATTGCGGTTATCCACGAGGCGTTGGAAGGATATTTTACAGGGGTGGAACTTCCGGCGGTAAACAAAGTACTGCAGTTGTCCAGAAAAACTCCGTCCGCAACCCATTGCTGATTAACAATATCATTGACAGTGCACTGCAGCCAGTAATTCTGATAGGCAGCCAGGCCAGCATCCATATACCATGTATTCGCATAACCGAGAACATATATGCGGCTGCTGTTAGCATCCAGCAGAAAGAATTCCGGGTGATCCTGATTTACATTAGTTCCCGGACCGCCATCGAGGGTGCGTCTGTTATTCCATCTGGCCAGGTTGGTCAGCCACATAATCGTGTAGCCGTCGGTATTGTCCGCAACTTGACCGGCCAACTGATATAAATAAATTTTAATATTGGGATTGATGCTCTTTATCGCCGCCCATGAATTGCCGTTGATGTCATCCCAGCACCAGCGGTTGAATATAGCCAGGTCATATTTGGCAATCGTGTCCGGATCGCCGGGAAGACCGCCGCACAGTACCAGACTGGAGCGGGTGAACTTAAAATCATCTCCATGACATGCAAGGCACATAAGACATAATCCGAGGACTGGAATCAGTTGCCGCCATTCAAAGAAAACCCCGACATGATTCATTTTTGCACGTTTCGACATGATGCTTTCCTCCTTTATTTACTTTGTAATACCCTAATAACCATGATATTGATTTAATTGCTATTGCATTCAATAATTCCATAAATGTGAATCTTGGCAATCGGCCCCTTTCTTTTGATGAACGCATCTCTTTTTATTTTAAACGTTTAAATAAATTATAATGCAAATTCTGCAATTTGTCAATAGTTTACGCAAAAAATTTAAGATATAAAATTATAGAATAATTTAGCATTATATCCGAGCGGTGCTGCCGCGGATAATTAACTCCGGTTCAATCAGGCGATTTTCGACTTTACGGCCGTTAATCCGGTCCAGCAGCATTTCCATCGCCTGACGTCCGATCTCGGCGCGTTTAATGGCAATTGTGGAAAAATTATATTCCGGCTGCGAGACCGCCCAGATGTCGTCAAACCCCAGGAGCGAAATGTCCTCAGGTATTCTAAGTTCTCTTTTATTTAGGGAATGCTTGATGGCAATGGCGTCATAATCCGAGAAGGCGACAATGCCTGTCGGCCTGGTTCTGGTTTCCAGTAGTTTAAATAATTCCGCTTCAGAGTTGAACAATGCCGGCTTTTTCATCCCGGCCTCTTCGGCGGCCTGGCAGCAGCCGGCATAACGGGAGGTCTCAAAATCTTTATTTAAACAGCCGTAGGCGATTCTGGTGTGTCCGAATTCAATCAAATGCTGAAAAGCAATTTTCCCCCCTTTAAAGTCATCATTAATGACAAACGGGATATTCGATTCGAAACAGAAATCCGAGCACCCTACAACCGGGATACCGGAATTGTTGATTTCAGAAATCCGGTGTCGGCCGGAACGGTATACCCAGGGGGTTATAATTCCGTCAACCCGTTTCTCGCAGAATGTCTTCAATTGCGTTTCGATGTATTGTTCGGAATATTTCACCAGGCCCAGTAGAAGAGTGTAGTTGTTAGCCGAGGCCGTTTCCCCGATGCTTTGCAGCAATTCACTGACATAGGAGGAGGTTATATCTGCGATGAGACAGCCAATCATCATGCTTTTACTGGATTGAAGAGCCTGCGCCAGATGATTTGGAATATAATTGTGTCTTTTCGCGGCGTCCTGTACTAACGCCCGGGTTTTAACTGCAATCCGGGGATCGTCTTTCAAAGCGAAGCTTACAGTCGCATAAGAAATATTTAAATCTCTGGCAATGTCTTTTAATGTTACTTTCGCCATACCCGCCCTTTGCTTTAAACGTTTAAAGATATTTTAGCATGAATCTTAAAATTTGTCAATAGTTAACGCAGAAAATAAAAAATTAATCTGATGCTTATTGACTTTTTGGGAAACAGGCATTATTTTAATTTTAAACGTTTAAATCAATTTAAAAATTAAGTTTCAACGATAAATCTAATTAAGGGAGGTAATTTCAAAAGTTTGAATTAGGACTTTGAAAAATGCGGAAATAAGTTCATTTTATGCTCAAACACAACTAAGAGGTAAAAATGAATCATCTCCGCAGCACATATATTACTATAGAACA
>JBAYIO010000128.1:0-13397 GCA_041665605.1 Victivallaceae bacterium
CCATTCGGAGTCTGGTTTTGACTAAAGCAAGGTGGCAGCAGTTTTGGAATAAAATTTCCTCATGCGGGTGTCAAAAACATCATAAATCTAATTCTATCTGACATTATATTATAGGCGCACCCCAAATCAGCAACCAAAACCACCAGTTGAACTGATGGTTTTGATTAAGCGTTTTCTTCCTAACTTATTGCCGCAGTTAGTATTTCCAGTTCATCGTCATCTATGATGCCGTCTGTCCAGGACAGGGTAATGTTCAGTTTTGAGCCGCGTCTGTTCATAAAAATGCCCAGGCCGGGTGAAGGTGGAATTCGCGGAACATGGTAAAGCGCCTTGATTTCTTCGCCAAACATGGAGACGGAATCGAATTCCATTTGACTGAGCAAGGCGATCGCAGCGGTTCCGGATGTGACAGGCTTTTGTGAGAATCCGGCAATGAGCGGCAGCGGCAGCGGACGACAGAGCAGGCAGGCTTTGGTCAGGCTGTACGGCAGTTTCGTCTTCATATAGGCGTAGAACAGCCCAACCTGCTGTTTCAGACGTTCTTCGTGCGAACTGACTGACGATGAATACATCGGCATAAGCGACCAGCGGTTGAAAAACAGTTCATCGCGGCGTCCCTGCCGCAGACTGACTGTCATCGGGCATACACATATTGAATTGGGGTCGCCCCGCCGGCTGAAGATGCGATGCAATGCCTCCTGAATTGTTGTCACCAGATATGGCGTCAGCATCATCGGTCCGGCTTCGCTGTCGGCGCGTTTCATCAGCGCTGCAAAACCGGCTTCGTCGAGTTGAATGAGCACGTAACGGTTGGAGCCGCCGGGCTTGCTGCTGAGTACGGAAGGGGGTCCCTGCCGCCTTACTGCCAGCAATGCGCGATTGACGGTGCGTCCGCAGACAAACTGATGACGCCATTCATTGAGCCACGGCCCCTCTGCCGCCATGAAGCCGGAGGCATCCGGTTCCGCGCCGTTCCACAGGTCGTTCAGCACAGTGATAAGCTGCTCTCCGCCAGCGGCGTCAAACAGGCAGTGGTCAAAATTGAGCGCCAGCCGGGAGGAACCGTCCGGCAATATCAGCAGCATGGCCGCGAGTTTCGGCATGTCGTCTTTAAACGGGGTATTGAGAAAGCCTGTCAGGTGCTGATGGCAGGCCTGCTCAGGGTCTGGTTCATTCAACTGGACAACAGTTAAAATGTCTTCAGGAACAGCCTTGAACGGGGCCTGCCAGTACGGTGCGAGATTAAACCAGTTGCGTCTGAGTTTTCCGGACAGCAGCGGAAACATCTCCTGGAGTTTGTGCAGGCAGCCGCGAAGTCTGCCGGGGCCGGGAGTTCCGGCGAGATGCGAGATAATCAGAAACTGGTAATTCCCGCCGGGAGCGGCCTGGCAATTATATTGCATTCCCTGAACAATCCAGTCAATCCCGTTCAGATAGAATCTGCGCGGATTATTCTGCCGGGCGGTCATAATTCCTGTTCTATCCTGAGAGCAAAAGTCTTCAAACTGCTCAAATCAGCTTTGGTTATTCCCGCCTGGATCAACTGCACTCCAAATTTATTCTCAATTGCGATAAGCAGTTCCACAAAGGCCATTGAATTGATCCCCAGATCGTCCAGCGAAGCGTTTTCATTGACCTCTGACTCTTTCAAGCGTAATATCATGGCGACTTCCTTATTCAAAAAAGCCTGTATCTCCGCGGTTTTCGACATTATTTAATCTCCTGATTTATTTTTTCAATAAGGTATGTTGCGCCGGCAATAGTTACAAGCTGCCGCGGCAGTATTTTGAGAACGGCGGTTATCAGACGCGCCGGATCGGGCAGCGGGGTTTCAAACGGGATCTCCTCCGGTGCATAGCTGATTTCCGCAGAACTTGACAGTAATATTCTCATGCTGTTGTTTGTATTTAATTCATGATTGCCCAGCAGCAAACAGGCTGCCGCGCATGGCGCTTTGCTGTCAGCAAACGCCGTGGTATCAGCGGGCAGCGTCATACAACCTTTTTCATAATTGACGAGGACCTCGGAAAGCAGCGAACAGGATTCGATTTGCAGCAGCAGCACATTATTACATGTGCCTTGTTCAATCCAGCACTGAGCGAGAATCAGTCCGTTGGCAAAGCTTGCTTCAAAGTTGACCGCGGTAACTGCCGGACCGTAAATATTGAATAACTTGGCGATATATGACGCCGCGGCATTGTGGTTGGAATGGGCGAATTTAAGCGGAGAACCCTGGTCGATACCATAGTCAATCAGGTCATCTATGAATTCCGAAGTGGTATTCTGATCCCCGAGCCGGGAGGTAACTATAATTCCCGTCGTCGCCAGATTTTCTCCGGTGATGCCGGAATCGTGCATCGCCTGCATTGCAGCTCTGACTCCGGCGGTAACGAACGCGCCGCACCCCCTGAGCTGTTTTTTTAATCCGTCTTCCGGCAGGTTGTTGACCGGTAGGTTAACTCCGGCGGCGGAGGCCGGTTCCCGCATCATGGAGCCGCTGCTGGAACAGAATCCAAGTCCGTTTATCTGTATCATTGTTCCGCCCCGCCTTCGTATTTCAGGATTAACGCGCTGTTGCATCCGCCGAACGCCAGCGAAGTGGATAACGCGTATCTGGCCGCCACCTTCATTGCCGCCGCCGGGGGAAACGGAATCTCCGGGTCCTGATTTTGATGTCTGCAACTGCCGGTGATCTGCTGCTTTTTCAGCATAATCGCGGTAATAACCGCTTCAATCGCGCCAGCCGCCCCGAGCGTATGCCCGGTTTTTCCTTTGGTTGAGAAATATGGACACTTGCCGGCGAAAATCCTGGCGAATGCACGGCCCTCCGCCAGGTCATTGTGAATTGTTCCGGTGCCGTGAGCATTGATAAAACCGATATCTTCAGATTTTAAACCGGCGCACTTCAATGCTTGTCTGATGGCGCGTTCGATTCCAAGTCCCTCCGGATCAGGCTGAGTAATGTGTCTGGCATCGCCGGCGGCGGCGTAACCTTCAACATACATGCCGGAAACTCGTTTTCGCCGGGCTGCCGATTCCATAGTCTCCAGTATCAGTACCGCCGCACCTTCGCCCAGATTCAGGCCGTCGCGGTCACGGTCGAACGGACGGCACAGGTGCTGCGATGTAACTCCCAGCGAATGGAATCCGGCTCCGGAGACACTATGTATCTCGTCGGCTCCGCCGGCGATAACGATATCGCAGATACCGCCATTAAGCCATGACATCGCGACTCCGATCGCGTCTGTCCCTGACGCGCAGGCATTGATGACAGTCATCGCCGGTCCGCGCAGCGCAAGCCGTTTTTTGACGTATTCCGCAGGATTGCCGGAGAAAAATCTTTTGAGGGATTTTTCATCCAGTAAATGTTCGCGAAGCTTGCGGTGAAAATCCATATCGTTGAGAAAGCTCGCGGACGTGGTGCCGATGCAAACTCCGATCCTGTGTGAACCGGCAATTTCATTCAGGCCGGCATCAGTGAACGCTTCATCAAGCGCCTGGTTCAGCAGATCAACAGAGCGGTGCAGCCTGCCATTGGAATCATAGGCCGGGTTCAGCGGCGCACTGAAGACGATCTGGCCGGTTTCAGATAATCCGGATAATCCGGGTGCGTCATCACCCTGCAGCCCGTCCCATGTGGCGGCGCAACTGATTCCTGCCGGGGAAATACACCCCATGCCTGTAATGCAAACACTCATTCCGCGATAGTGTCCTGTAAATTAATTTATTGCCTTAGCATCCTTTGAGTAATATACGGTGTTGCAGCATGGAATCAAGCGATGTGCCGCAGTGTTCACCGCTTCCACACGTCGCTAAAGATGAAACATTGCTCAGGATATTCGTGAATCACTTCTTCAAACAACCTGACATATTGTCCGACCCAGGGTTGAACTGTTTCCGCGACCGTCTGCCCGCGCTTCATTTCAGGATAGACCGGATCATCGCACCGGACATGGTAACCGCGTTCCCCGTGCTTGCAGACAAATAATGGAATAACCGCGCTTGAGGTTTTCGCGGCAATGACCCAGGCTGAATATGGAAAATATGCGCGTTCCCCAAGAAACTCTGCCGCTACGGTATCGGCGCCATAAGCGCGGTCACCCATTAAACAGACTACTTCGCCGGCACAGAGTGCGGAAGCGATCTCAACGCAGCCGTGGTCCGGACCGTCCGTAAAAATATAATCGATATTGTCCGCGGCGTTGTTGATCTTCAGATGCTCCCTGACTGCCGGATTTGTTTCCGGACTCATGACGATATTGACCCGGCAGTTCAGTTTTTTCAATCCTTCCACGGCCAACTGCCAGTTCCCGAAATGCGCACCGAGCAGAATTATTCCGGCCGCCTGCTGTTCAGCCAGTCCGGCAAATGTGTCATACCCGGTTGAAGTGTGCGTAAACGGGATCATTCCGGCATTAAACGCCGCCCGGTCCAGCAGCATCCACGCCTGATTGACGAAAATACGATAAATGAACGCCATGCGTTTGAAAAAGCCTGCATTAACCATGATGCGGCGCGCGTAAGGCATGGCGTGATTAACGGCGGCCCAGTCAAAAAACAGATAATAAACGCAGATAATCGCCGCCATGCGCCGGGCGTGTTTCATCCCGAAAGCACGGAGCGCAAAATGAAAAAACATAAACCCGAAGTTATTGCCCCGCTTAACATTCACTTTTCCCTGGTCAGCCATGTTTGCACCTCCGGATCAGCAGTGCGGCGACATAGACGATCAGCGCGGTCAGCAGTGATAATGGAATGACGAGTACCGCCGCGCCGATCCACCATTCGATAATGCGCGAACCAAGCTGCTTGCAGACGGTATCGAATGATATTTCCGTCAACCATTGCCCGTGACGGATAAAGTAACCGGTTTCGATACAGAGCAGCGGCACCAGCGGCGGCATGAAAAAATGCTGGATGTTGACAGCCATTATTTTGTTCAGATGCAGCCGCACCGCGGCATAAAGAATCGCGGCCGTATGAAATCCCGGTACCGGCAGAGTGGAACAGAAAGCACCGACGCCGGCGGCGGCCGCCAGACCGCCCGGCGTCGCATTCTCGACCAGCAATTCACGCAATGCCAGCAGCGGGTGACGGAGGAAATGTTTCAACGGATTGGTCACATCCGCGGCTCCTACCAGCTTCCGATGCGGGAACGGCAGCATTCTCAACCCGACCAGATGTATGTTGATCAGCGTAATGCGGAAATTATCGAGAAACGGCCGGAAGGATGAAACGCGATCCTCCTGATTTTCGGGATACCAGACACGAACCGGGACATTTTTTAAAGTAATTCCAGACCACGCCGCTTTGGTCAGTACCTCGATCTCAAAGTTGTAATACGAAGAGAGAAAATGCAGTTGTGAAATGTATTTTACCGGATAGGCCCGGAATCCCGACTGGGCGTCATTAACTTTGCAGCCGGTTTCCACCATGATCCAGAAATTGGAAAAACTGCGTCCAAAATTACTGCGGCGGGGAATGTGCCGTCCTGAGAAGTCCCGCACCCCGATGATGATGGAATGGGCGTCTTCGGCCATCGCCGGAAGAAAGTGTTCAACATCCTCCGGATAGTGCTGTCCATCACCGTCAATCGTGATCATATAGGTGACGTTGCGCTCGTTGAGGTATTTCAGCGCGGTGAGAATCGCCTTGCCCTTGCCCCTGTTGCGTTCATGTGTAAGTATCGTAATGCCGGTTATGCCGGACAAGGTTTCCGCAACATTGCAGTCATTGCTGCCGTCGTCAATTACCAATAACCCGTCAAGCTGCTGCTTCAAAGTCCGTTCCGCGACGTCGCGTATTGTTGCCGCGTTATTGTATACCGGGATTACTCCCCATACTGATGTTTTATTGCTCATATTGCGTCCTTTCCGGCCGCCTGAGCAGACTGCAGTTTACGGTATAGACGCAGTTCATTATTCATGGCATGAGGAGGGAATACTGCATGTTTGACGTTTCTGAAACCAGCCTCCAGCATGTTGTACATTTGCTCCTTTGGCACGGCAGGGGAAAAATAGAATGTCGGATACAGTAAATTATGGTCGTCCGAGATGATGCCCTCGCGTCTGGCGATGCCCTCAATTGGAGTATCCGGTAAAATGCGAATGCCCATAAAAACAAAAGCCGGTATCTGGTTAAGCCGGCTTACATTATTGATTCCCTCGATCAATGTTGTTTTCGTCTCATTGGGACCTCCGGCTATATATGAACATGACACCTGAATGTCCTGTTTCAGAAATGCGGCACACGATTTCTCGACAACTGCGAAGTTATAATTCTTGCCGAGACCGGCCAGCGTGGCGTCAGTCATGGCGTCTGCTCCGAGTTCTGCGGTTTTGATGCCGGATCGACGCATCAGCGCGATGCTTGCGCTGTCGAAATCAGCAGGCGTGAAAAAAGCGCTCCATGGCACTGAAACCCCGCGGGCGGTCATGGTTTCCAGCAGCTCAAGATAGCCGCCGTCCGGGTCGTTGAAGATCGAGTCGGTAAAGTAGAACATCGCAGGATGAAATTTATCCCGCAGAAATATCATTTCATCGACAATTTCAGAGCATGGACGCTGTCTACAGCGCTTCCCTTCAAGCAGCGGGTAGGAACAGTAAACGCAATGGTGCGGACAACCGCGTTTTGTCTGAACGGGCAGAATACCGGTTTCCCGCAAATAGTATTCGGCAATATCATCGTCGTAAACGGCGCCGCTGAATGCCGCCGGGAAATTTACGGCGTAAAGCAAGCGGTCAATTTCGTTTCCGTTCTCAACCGCCCCGGCCAGTGCAGTAACCGCTGACTCCCCGGCTCCGACAATCCCGTAATCGGCCCCGGCATAGGCAAGGACAGCCTCGGGCATCAGAGAGAAACCGGCTCCGCCGAGAAATATCCGGGCCTGCGTTGCGTCACGGATAATCTGCACTGTACGGGCAGCGTCGTCCAGAAAAAAACAGGGGTTGAGACTATTGACGTTATCTATATTTCGAATGCTGATTCCGACAAGTTGCGGGTTGAAATCAGCGATACTCCGGCGCAATGAAATTCCGGCTGCGCTGGCGGAAAGCAGATCAATCAGTTTCACTTCATGGTTTTTCTGTCTCAGGACATTGGCGATAACTCCAAGCCCGAGCGGAAAGACCGCATAGGGATCTGTCGAAAGGTTGTTTGATATCAGCAGTATTCTCATTTCATTTTTCCTGCTACTGCGTTGCGGGCAAACTCAAAGATCGCGTCCGGCGTTGCTTGTGCTGTACGGCTTATCGGCGCGCTTCCGCCTGCGGCGAGCGTCAGGCAAACCAGAGTATTAGCCATGCGATAGGACAAAAGCATAATTTCTGCGTCGCCGCTTGCGATAAAATCGCCGGCGGTGTTCAACAGTTCACCCCAAATATTGCTTTCGTCGCGAATATACAGCAGAGGTCCCCGCAGACCGAGACAGACGGAGGCGTCAACAGCGGAACTTGTCGGCAGCGTGTGTACAAACAGGCTGGAACTTCCCAGTTCCCGGCCGCCTTCCACATAATCCGAAAAGTACGCGGACTGATCGGATTCATGTTCAAAATCATCTGCGGCCAGCAGCCCGATTGTCAGCTCCGGCACGAATTTGATTCCGCTGTCCCGCAATGCCAGCCCGGCGCCCAGGGTGAAGAACTGAGCATCAGGCGAAAACCTTCTGAAATATGACCAGTTGCCTTTCTTCCAGTCGGCGTCTGACAATTTATCTTTCAGTTCGCCGAGATTATTAAAGCTGTAACGTACTCCGCTGAGCAGAGATTCGCAGTCGGCTGAGCGGATAATGCTTCCGCCGGTTATTTGCAGATGATCCATTGGCATTCAATTCGTTGTTATATGTCCGCTTTAAACAGTCGAAGCGTAAAATAGTCTGATTAACTCAATATTTCAAGATGGAAATTTCGCGGACAAATTTTTTGGATAAGAATTAAACTTAAAAACTCCCGAACCGACTAATTATCAACTTAAAAACTTGTATGTTAAGTGCTTGAATGTTCTTGATTAATCCGGCAAACCACACTATTTTAAAAATTGAATAAATAATGCAAGAGAAGCTGGAGTTATATGTTATCAAAACAGGCATTTATTATCGGAGGAAGCCGGGGAATTGGCCGCGCGGCGGCGGTCAAGCTTGCCGGCCTGGGCTTTAATATCGTTTTTTCCTGCCGGAGCGTAAGCAGTGAGGCGGAAGCGACAAGAGACGCGGTGGTCGCTGCCGGGGCAAAGTGTAAGATTGTGACGTTCGACCTGGCTGACCGCGGTGCCACAGTCAAAGCCGTGGAAACCGTGATTGAAGAATCCCTGCCGGATGTAGTCATTTACAACGCGGGGATTGCAAGAGACAATCTGCTGGCATTTATGACGCCTGATGAGTGGGACGACGTCATGCGCGTTAATCTTGACGGCTTCTATAACGCGGTCCAGCCTTTTATTGTCCCGATGTTGTCCAGAAAAAGCGGACGCATCATAATTGTCACCTCAGCCTCCGGGCAGACCGGCCAGGCAGGTCAGGTCAACTACTCCGCCTCCAAGGCCGGGCTGATCGGCGCGATGAAAGCCCTTGCCCGGGAAATCGGGAAAAGAAATATTCTGGTCAACGCGGTAGCCCCGGGGGTGATTGAGACCGATATGACTTCGGAACTGCCAAAGGACAAAATTATGCCGCTGATACCGCTGAACCGTTTCGGCAGCGCGGAAGAAGTGGCTTCAGTTATCGGATTCCTTGCTGCCGAGCCGGATATGTATATTCACGGCCAGGTTATAGCTGTTAACGGCGGACTGGTGATTTAAGCAAATGGACACGCCGGATTTGAAATACGATGATCTGGTCGCAGGCAGCGGCATCAGCGGGATGGCGATGGCCTTGCTGCTGGCGAAGGCCGGACACAAAGTTTTGCTTATTGAAAAGCAGTCTGTCATCGGCGGATGCATGCGCCGTTTTAAACGCAAAGGCATTCCCTTTGATACAGGATTTCATTTCACCGGCGGCTTTGGCGGTTTGCTTTCAGATATGCTTCGCGCACTCGGAATGGAAAAGGATGTATGTCCTGAATTC
Organism: Victivallaceae bacterium; assembly: GCA_041665605.1. Classification (GTDB taxonomy): domain Bacteria; phylum Verrucomicrobiota; class Lentisphaeria; order Victivallales; family Victivallaceae; genus CAIPAT01. The sequence goes on from JBAYIO010000128.1 coordinate 9,059, forward strand.
CTTGATGATCCGCAGACAAACCGTATTTTCCTTGAAAATTCCAACTCGATGTATGAAATGCCTTCCGGCCTGGACGCAGTCGGCAGTGCGCTGAAAAAATATTTCCCCGGCGAATGCGAAGCCGTAGATAAATATTTGCAGCTTGAGCAGGATATTGAGCGGCGCACTCCGTTCATGGATCTGAATAGGCTCAACTCGGAAGATCTCTTTGTTCTGATGCAGCATATTGACGAGGATTCCATCCCGCTGCAGAAGTATCTTGATTCAATTACCTCCAATACCAGATTGCAGACCATTCTCGGTAACGTTGCACTCTGTTATGGCGCTCCGCCTGCGGTGATGCCGTTGTCCATGCACTGCCGGGCCGCTGTCGGCATGCATAAATCTTTGGCCAGGGTGACTGGCGGGGGTGACGCTTTCATCAACTCTTTCAAACGCCGGGCGGGGGAGTTGAATATCGATATTCTGACCAATACTGAAATCTCAGATATTGTCCAGCGTCGCGGCAGGACGATCAGCGCCGTGAAGTTGTCAAACGGCGCGACTTGTCATTTCGGGAACTGCATTCTGGCAATTCATCCGCGCGAAATAATTTCAATCCTGCCTGAAGATGCAGTGCCTGAATCAAGCCGTCAGTCAATTGATAAATGCGAGGAAAGCTTCTCATTTTTTTCGTTGTTTGCGACAATTCAGACCGATTATCCTGTTTCATCCGCGTTGACTTCTTATCTTACCAGGGACAATCTTAATGAGATTATCAGTCCGGGTAACGACGCCTGCGGGATGGCAGTGCTTACCGGAGTTGAAGTTGTCGGCAATGATAAAGTCAACGTCCTCTGCGCCTTCGAAAATGAGTTTCCCGGGGAAGCTAACCGCTGGAAAAACGTTGCCTGCCGGGAAAATGACGATTCGTATCAACAATACAAGGCGTGTCGCGCCGGAGCGATGATTAAAAAGATTGAAAAGATTTATCCGGAGTATGCCGGAAAAATAAATGTCCTGAGCACTTCGTCCACTTTAACCTTTGAGCAGTATCTTCCGCCGTATGGGTCCGCATACGGCATCATGCACAAAGTCGGGGAACAGAGCCTGTTCGGCCGTCTTCCGGTCAGAAACTTTTATGCTGTCGGACAAAGTGCGTTGATCCCGGGAATTCTCGGTGCAATGCTTTCTTCGTTCATTGTCGGGCGCTATCTGCTGGGGCGCAATTTTATTTCATTATGACTTCGGGCAATCTGCCTACCCTCTAAAAAAAATTAAAGCCGGCGATATTAAACCGTCGGCTTATTCGAATCAATACAACTGGTTACTTGAAAGAAATATTCAAGATTGGCAGAAACGGGACCCATCCATCTTTAATATAGTTAACGAGACCGAATTGAATTCCGCGCTTATTGGTAATGTTGACCGCGCCAAGCTGAACTCCGTCACCGCCGTCGGCCATGTTCACCGCGCTTGCCTGGAATCCGTTCAGCTTTTTGGAGAAGTTGACAATGCTGAACTGCGCGCCGTTGATATCCTTGCTGATGTTGGTGATTGCCGCCATCTGAAGTCCGTTGACGTCGCCCGCGATATTAACTCCGCCGGGCTGGAACCCGTTGGTGGTTTCGGACATATTAACGCCGCCGCAGGCCTGAAGCCCGTTTAAATTTTCTCTGCTGCGGCAGAATCCCAGCGCTGCCTGAACGCCGTCCATTCTCCGGTCCTCGCATACAATAAAGCTGGATTGCAAGCCTTCGACATAGTCTGTGCCTGCCCAGAAAATCGCAAGTTCATTCCCTTTCACGCGGCCAATGCCTGAACTGGTCGGGCACCCAAGTTTCAGAAAGTAAACATTGGAGTTTCTGGTGTAGGACGGAACATCAAACCAGAAGCCCAATTGAAAAAATGTCCACTCGTTCAGCGGATCTTTTCCTGTTTTATCCGCAGCATCGGCGGCTTGAAGCGGCATGCCTAACGCGCTGGCCAATATGATAGCCGAGATTAATAACTTCTTCATGATTCTTTTAACTCCTGTACTGTTATGAGTGTTCAAAATTTAAAATTAATTATTGGAAGCAATGGTATTGTATTGCCTTCTATATAGTTGACAATCCCGATCTGGAAAGATTCATTCCCGGCGATGTTGACCACGCCAAGCTGAAGCCCTTTAACGACTTTCCCAATGTTTACGATGCTGAACTGCAAACCGTCAAGTTTCTTGCTGACCGCAACCAGCACGCAAGCCTGCACCCCGTCAATGTTATCTGTTGCTCCGCAGAAAAGCGCGGTTTCAACTCCGCTGACTTTCAGCGGACCATCGCAGAACGGCGCGCCGATTTTGATCCCGCAGACATTGTTTCTCTGAGTTGAAGGCGGAAAGCCAAACCAGAAGCCGAATTGAACAGAATCCCATTTTTCCGTAACTGCAGTCTTGGCTGTTTCGGTCACAGCTTGAGTTTTTACCGCCTCATTCTTGACGGTTGCCGACGCTGCCGGCTTCCCTGTTTGTTGTTCCTGTGCCAACAGGATAAAACAAAAACCTGTCAGAACGCACATCAATAACATCTTTTTCATTTGCTACTCCTAAGGATATTTTGCTTTGATGTTTATATACGGTAATATTAATTTGTACTCTTATAATAAAAAAACAAGCAAAGATATTTTTAAAGTCAAACTATTAATAAACACCTCCCGCCATAAACGTTCTGATTTACTGTATTGACGGCCTGCATGTGCATAATTGGGCAGGATGTGGCAAACAAGCTGTTTTGAGTCAAAAAGAATGGTACCCCGGGCAGGAATCGAACCTGCGACCACCTGATTAGAAGTCAGATGCTCTATCCTCTGAGCTACCGGGGCGTGTAAACCTGTAAATATGCCATGTTTTGGTAAAAAATCAATCAATGGTTTTATTTTAGAATGGAAAAAAAGGATGGACGTGATATTTTCCAGTAAACAAACGTGGAGCGGGATAATGAATATTGTAGTGCTGGATGGTTATACTTCCAACCCCGGTGATATCGCCTGGACCGAGCTTGAATCCATTGCCCCGTGCCGTATTTATGACAGTACCGACCCGGAGGATGTGGTTGAACGCTGCCGCAATGCGGAAATCATCCTGACGAATAAAACCATGCTGAATGCGCCAATACTGGCGCGTCTGCCGCAGTTGCGTTATATCGGAGTGCTGGCCACCGGATACAATGTGGTGGATGTGCCGGCCGCCGCCGCCAGGGGAATCATCGTTGCCAATGTCCCGGCGTACAGCACCGGCTCCGTGGCGCAGATGGTCTTTGCCCATATCCTGAATCTGTCCAATAATGTGGCCGGACATGCCGCCAGTGTCCGGGCCGGGGAATGGGAGAACTGCGAATATTTCTGTTACTGGAAAACGCCGCTGCTGGAATTGCATGGATTGACTTTGGGCATTCTGGGGACCGGCAGAATCGGCGAGGCAGTGGCGGAAATCGGGCGGGCTTTCGGCATGAAAATTATTGCATTCTCGCGCACTCCGAAAGCTGCCGGAGACAGCTTTGAATACGTTGATATGGCGGAACTTTTTCGCCGGAGCGATTTTCTTACGCTGCATTGCCCGCTCACGCCGGAGACCGCCGGGATCGTCAATCAGGAACATCTGGCGCTGATGAAACCGACAGCCTTTCTGATTAACACCGCAAGGGGAGGACTGGTGGACGAGGCGGCGCTGGCTGCCGCGTTAAACGCAGGGAAGCTCAGAGGTGCGGGTCTGGATGTGCTAAGCGCCGAGCCGCCCGAATCTGACAATCCGCTGCTCAACGCTGTGAATTGTCATATTACTCCGCATATAGCCTGGGCCTCAAAAGCCGCCAGACAGCGGCTGTTAAGTATTGCCGCTGCCAATGTCCGCGCCTTCCTGAATGGCGTCCCTGTCAATGTCGTAAGCTGATTTGAACTTATTGTTCCCGTTTCAGTTGACAAATTTACTATATTCTTCCCGGGGGACGAACCGAATGGCACTAAGTTAAGTTCTAGTTTAAGAAATATCATTGACACTTTAACTTTATAAAATAAGATAGAATTTACATGCGGCAGACTAAATTTTTATGCTTTGAAAATATAAATTTAGTTAAATAAAGTGGACAGCCCCCGATACAAAAGGACTGAAAGCCCACTCGACAACATAGTAGGCCTCCCCTGCGCTAAACTAAAAACAGCCCTAACCGCCTGCTGCTTTCGGCCTTTACACACATAATAAAGGGGTGCGCCTATAGAATAATGTGAATATATGCAAAACTTTTTTGTGTTTCTTAAATTTGCAACTATAATATGATGTAAAATATATTGTAATTCCTTTTTTAATAAATCAAAAATTAAGGAG
>JBAYIO010000129.1:0-13111 GCA_041665605.1 Victivallaceae bacterium
AAGCGAGAAAAGCGAGAAAAGTTATGAAAACGGTGTGCTCAATGACACTCCAAAGTATCGGAGTGGTGAAAGCGAGAAAAGCGAGAAAAGTTATGAAAACGGTGTGCTCAATGACACTCCAAAGTATCGGAGTGGTGAAAGCGAGAAAAGCGAGAAAAGTTATGAAAACGGTGTGCTCAACGGCACTCCAAAGTGTCGGAGTGCGGGAACAATGGGGGCTATGGGAAAAGAGTGTCCAAAATATGCAGCGGCAGTGTCCAAAATGTCCAAAATGATTGTAAAACCGAAAATGTCTCTGCTCAACGGCACTCCAAAGTATCGGAATGCGGGGGCCGGCAGGCGACGCTTTCAACCTAATTATTGTTCTGTGCGCTTGATTTTTGCAGTCCGGTCATTAGTTTATAGCGAGTAGCGGATGACAACGTTTAGACATTGGACAGTTTGGAGGGCAACAAGATGTTTTTTTTCGACCGTGAAATAATGATCTATGTCAACCATTTTGCCCAGCATTCATGGACGTTTGACAAAACCATGACGTTCATAGCCTACAATAATTTGATCAAGTCGAGCATCATCGTAGCTATTTTCTGGTGGGCCTGGTTCAAGAACAAAGATCGCAATTCGCATGATCGCGAATACATAATCACGACTCTGTGCAGCAGTATTTTTGCGATATTTCTGGCAAGGGGGCTGGCCTTGACGCTGCCGCTACGCCTGAGGCCGATACATGAAGCAAGCCTGCATTTCCTGCTGCCATACGGGGAAGAGGTGACGGCATTGGACGGCTGGAGTGCATTTCCAAGTGATCATGCCGTGCTGTTTTTCACGCTTGCGACCGGCCTGTGCTTTGTATCAAGATGGGCCGGCATATTTGCGCTGGCCTACACCATATTTATCATCTGCTTTCCGCGAATATATTTAGGGTTGCATTACCCGACTGATGCTGTCGGCGGGGCCGTTTTAGGCGTGGCAATTTCCATGGCGGCCAATATCTGCCTTGCCCGGAACAAGTATGTAAAGCTAATCGAGGGCTGGTCGTACTCCAGACCTGAATTTTTCTACCCGCTATTTTTTCTTCTGACATATCAGATTGCCGATATGTTTGACAACAGCAGGGCGCTGGCGGGAGCGCTGCTGAAACTAAAAATCGTTGTCGGCTGCTGAACACATTAATGCGGTCTTAATTTCCGGCTTATAATTGTCCGGAACGCTTGATTTTTGACATCGAATCAATAGGTTATAGCGGACGATAAACCAGCAGGAAGCTTATGGACAAACATTATAAAGTGGAATTCTATGTTCCGGCGACGCATCTTGAGGAAGTGAAGAATGCCGTATTCGACGCCGGCGGCGGCAAATTGGGCAATTACGACAACTGCTGCTGGCAGAGCGAAGGCACCGGGCAGTTCCGCCCCCGCCCCGGCAGCAGGCCGTTTATCGGCACTCAAGGCGCAGTCGAACAGGTGCTGGAATTCAAAGTGGAATTCATCTGCGGCGGCAAGTGTCTGCCGCAAGTGATCGCCGCGCTGAAAAAGGCCCATCCCTACGAAACTCCGGCCTGTCAGTATTGGCCGGTGGAAATTGGAAGCGTGAAAAGTTTCAAAGAATAAAACCCGGAACGGGTGAAAAAACCAGGAAAGTAGTTATATAATATGGATCTGTTTATCAATAAGCTTTTTACCAATCCGGAAGAATTTTTTGCCATAACGCTGATGGTAGTTTTTTCAATCTGCTGCCACGAATTCTCCCATGCCTGGATGGCGCTGAAACAGGGCGATTCCACCGCCGCCGACGAAGGGCATCTGACGCTGAACCCGTTCAAGCAGATGGGAATCATGTCGCTGCTGATGCTGGCGTTCTTCGGCCTTGCCTTCGGGCGGGTGCCGGTAAATCCGCAGCGGATGAAACACCATTACAGCGAAGCGCTGGTGGCGTTCGCCGGCCCGGCGATGAACCTGATCCTGTTTTTCGCGTTTTGCCTGCTTACCGCGATTACTCATTTAACGGGAGTCCAGGCGGCGGCGGTCAGTCTCATTCTTTTCGGTGCCATTATCAATATGGCGTTATTCCTGTTTAACCTGCTGCCGGTTCCGATACTTGACGGCTGGGCGATTTTCAGAGGCCTGTTTCCCCAAATCCGGAAAATCCGGTTCGAGCAGTCCGAATTCATGAAAGGCACGGCGGTTATCGCTTTCATTATGATATTCATGTTCGCCCGGTATTTATTCATTGCCGGGGTGGTTTCGGCTCAATTTGTGACCGGCTTATTTGCATCTCTGCTTAAAGCCGCGGGGATGTTCTAAGATGCAGGACGAGAGAATATGGCGGGTGTCCGATGTCAATGCCGCGATTCGCGAGATCGTGGAGAACAGCCTGATGCCGTTCTGGCTGGAGGCCGAAGTCGGCACCTTGAGCATCCAGCGTTCCGGGCATGTCTATCTGACGTTCAAAGACGAAAAATCGCAGTTGCGCGCGGTATTTTTCGGCGGCGCGGCACAATGCGAAGCGATGAACCTGCGAATCGGCACCGCCGTGGAAGTTTACGGCAAACTGACCGTTTATGAGGTCCGCGGCGAATACCAGTTTTCCATAAAAATGATGCGCCCGGTGGGCATGGGCGAACTCCAGCGGCGGTTCGAAATGCTCAAAACCAAGCTTGAAGCCGAAGGCCTGTTCGATCCCGCCCGTAAAAAACCGATTCCCGTGCTGCCCGGCCGGATCGGCGTGGTCACGTCGCCGGAAGGCGCCGCGGTGCGGGACTTTTTGCAGATCATCAACCGCCGCTTTCCCAACATCCATATCAAAATCTATCCGTCGCCGGTCCAGGGCAAGGGCGCGGAAGCCAGACTTGCCGCCGGAATCGAGTTCTTCAACCGCCATAAGAGCGTGGACGTGATCGTCATCACCCGCGGCGGCGGCAGCCTGGAAGACCTGTGGCCGTTCAATGAAGAAATCCTGGCCCGGGCCGTCGCCGCCAGCAAAATACCGGTGATCAGCGCGGTGGGCCATGAGATCGACTTCACCATCTGCGACTTTGCCGCCGACCTGCGCGTTCCCACCCCGTCAGCGGCGGCGGAACTGGTCATCGGACGGCGGGATGAACTCCAGGCCCGGCTCAAACGCGCCCGCAAAGACATGGCCGCCACGCTGATGATGACGATTCAGCGGTTGAAAAGCCGGTTCAATGACGCCGCGCAAAGCTATGTTTTCCGCGAACCCGCCAATCTGCTGCGGCAGAAACAGCAGCAACTGGACGAACTGACCAGAAACATGACCGTCGTCATGGAACGCCGGCAGGAAAAGGCCGGTTCCGACTTCAGCATTCTGCAGAACAGACTGAAAAGCGCCGCGCCGTTTGCGCAGATCAAAGCGGAACGGATGACAGTGGACCGGCTCCGCCAATCCATGAATCATACGGCCGGGCTCATGTCGGAACGCCTGCGCAACCGGCTCAGCGAGATATCCAGCAGACTCAATAACGCCAATCCCCGGAACGTATTGAAGCGCGGTTACGCGATTCTCTCCGATCCCCGCACCGGCAAACCGGTAAGAGATCCGGAAATCCCCCGCGGCGCCAGGCTGAAAGCCGTTGTGGAACTGGGAACGCTGGAAGTGATTGTCGAACACGGCGAAAGAGACAAAATCTGATTCAGCTTTCCATAAAATGCTGTAAATGAATCGATTTCCTCTGCCCGGGTATTGCTTTTGCTGTTCAAATCTGCTATAATAATATTTTATTATGAATAAAAAAATATTTCAAACCAATTTAGATATAGAAGAAGAAACGGACGAGACTTCCGACTTGAGACTGTCAGAGACTCAGATACTGGAGAACTCCAATCCGGTGAAAATTCTTTGCGTTGAGCGGGACGAAGCCGTCGGCAAAGCATTGACCGGACATCTCCAGAACAATGGTTACACCACCGTTCTTGCCGACAGTTCCTGGGATGCTTTTGAGAAAATCCTGGATTATAACTTCGACATCATTATCAGCGATTCCGACATTCCCGGCACGTCCTGTCTGGAGTTGATCAGATACTGCAAAAAGCATTATCCGATGCTGGAAATCATCATCACGTCCAAAAAACCGCAGATTGCGGAAGCCGTCCAGGTAATCAAGGAAGGCGCGTTCGATTATCTGCCGGTCCCCTTCGACGAAGCAGCCATTCTGGAGAAAATCAAAGCGGCCCACCAGGAACAGATAAACAACCTGGTAAAAACCGTCACTTACTGTGATGAGGAGATTTCATCGCGCTTCATCAACCCCCTGCCCGGCTATGACATGGTGAAGAAAATCGGCAACGGCTCGTCCGGAGTAATTCTGCTGGTGAAAAAAGGCACCCAGAAGTTTGCGCTGAAAATGCTGCGGCACGACCTTTACGGCAACCAGAGCTGCAAAGCCGAGATTGAGCGTTTTCTGCGCGAGGCTGAAATATTGTCCCAGATTGATCATCCGAATGTGGTCAAGATTTACGAATCCGGGCTTTCCACCAATGGCAGCATCCCGTACATATTAATGGAATATGTCAACGGCTCGAATCTGACCTGGTGGATAAAGAACCGTTCCATTTCAGTCAGGAAAAAAGTAAAAATCATGCTGAAAATATGCCATGCCCTGCAGGCGATCCACCAGCGCGGCATACTTCACCGGGATATAAAACCGGGGAATATCATGCTGCGCAACGACTTGACGGTAAAGTTGACCGATTTCGGGATTTCCCGTACCGTCGAAGCCAGCCAGACCGGACCGTTGGAAATCATCGGGTCACCCGCCTATATGGCGCCGGAGTCGTTTTCAGGCAGCCGCCATACCGATCATCGTTCGGAAATATTCAGTTTCGGAATTCTGGCTTATGAATTTTTCACCGGCTTGAAGCCGTTCACCGGGTCCAATCTTGAAGAAATGGTTCAATCCATTAAGGACGAGAAGCCGGATGAGCCCACAAAATTAATTCCCGATCTGCCGGTTGAAATCCAGTTTGTCATAGGAAAAATGCTCTGCAAAAAGCCCGAAGACAGATTCCAGTCAGTGGATGAAATCATCTTTGCGCTCGAAAGTTTGCTGAAGCGCAATCCTTCCGGAACAAGCCGCCAGTCGAAGAGTCTGATTGATCTGCTGCTGGGCAAAACCCCGGTTAAATACTGGGCATAAAGCTATTTCCGCAAACCTCGGAACATTAAAGCCGGTGAGTAAGGCGGATGAATGCCGCCACATCGTCAATGATTTTTTCCAGCGACAATTCAGATTCCCACCCGATTGCGGTTTTGACCGTCGAGATGTCAGGAGCGCGATGGAGCATATCTTCAAAACCCTTTTCATAAGCCTGCTCGTAAGGAACATAATTGATGGAAGAGTGGCTGTTAAGGCGTTTGATCACTAATTCAGCCAGCCCCTTGATCGTTATCCGGTGAGTGCTGCCGATATTGAAAATCCTGCCATCCGCCTCATCGGTCACGGCAAGCGTCCTTAACGCCCTGACCGTATCCAGCACATGACAGAAACATCTGGTCTGGTTGCCGTCGCCGTAGACATGAATATTTTCATTTTTCAGCGCCGATGCGACAAATCTCGGGACCACCATCCCGTACTGGCCGGTCTGGCGCGGCCCGACCGTATTGAACAACCGGACGATAACTCCTTTGAGCCCGCAATCGCGATGAAACGCCATGACGTAAAACTCGTCAAGCAGTTTACTGCATGCATATGACCATCTGGAATTAGTAGGTCCGCCGATTATCAGATCATCTTTTTCACTGAAATGGCTTTTCATGGATTTACCGTAGACTTCGCTGGTTGAAGCCACCAGGATTTTCTTATGGTGTTCCGCCGCGAATTCAAGCACCCGCTCGGTGCCGTGAACATTGGTCCGGATAGTGCGCACAGGGTCATGCACCACCAGTTCAACCCCGACTGCGGCGGCCAGATGAAAAACTACATCGGTTTCGGCGACCAGGCCGCCAAGTTCCTGAATCTTCAGGATATCGCCTTCAACAAACTTAAGCAGATGACTCTCGCGAATGCTCTTCAGATTATCCAGTGAGCCGGTGGACAAATCGTCAATCACTGTTACATGATGACCGTCCGCAATAAGCGATTCCGCGAGATGTCCGCCGATGAAACCAGCTCCTCCAGTAATCAGGTAACGCATAATGAAGCCTCAGATTTATGTTGTTTTAGGATAGACTTTGCCGGTAACCAGATTTTTAATCCGGATTAAAATTGCCATGACCGGACCGGAAAATATATAAACATTTACAAGGATGAAAATAGCGGAAGACCTGAACAGCGCAATGAATGCGATAATCAATATCAGCACAACCATCCGCCGCTTGCTGCGCCGTACCGAAAACAGCCACTTGCCGACATGCTGATAAGGAATATTGCTGACCATCAGCAGACCGACCGCAGCCGCATAAATCGGAGCGATGACCGCCAGATATTTCACGGGCCCGGAGAAATTTGCGTAAAACATCATCAAACTGCAAATCGCGGCGGCAGCACCAGGCGAAGGCAGACCGGTGAATTTTTCACCGCTTTTCTTTTCGAGAATGGCATGGACATTGTAGGTCGCCAGACGCAGCGCGGCGCAGCCGAGGTATATGCTGCAGCAGCAGTAAACCAATATATTCTGGAACCGGCTCATCTCCTCTTTCAGGCAATGAGTGAGAATTGCGGCAATCACAGCCGGCGCCACGCCGAAAGTAACCATATCCGCCAGCGAGTCCATCTGTATCCCGTGCATGCTGGCGGCATTGAATATCCTGGCGGCGAAACCGTCCAGTGCATCAAAAACCATCGCGAATATAATAATCCACGAGCTCACCACCATGACATTGATAATATTCTTCGGATCGCCGATATTATAATAAGCCTGCAGGGTATTCAATATGGCGGCAAAACCGCAAAGCGAATTGCAGAGCGTAAGTGCGTTAGGAACGAACCTGAACCACTTGTTACGTTCAATCAAACCTTTAAATTGACCTTTTAAACGCCTTGATTCCCTCATTATGCCAGCTTCCCTTTTATTGCTTTACAATTCGTCCGACTACTGAAGATCCGGAATAAACCCGGTCTCCCACCTTCACGGAAAGCACAATATCCTTCTTTGCCGGCAAATAAAGCTCCGTCCTTGAACCGAACTTGATCATGCCGTAGATTTCACCTTTCTGGTATTTGGCGCCGATTTCCGGCGGACATACTATCCTTCTGGCAATCGCTCCGGAAATCTGTCTGACCGCTACCGGGAAAACCAGTCCGCCCGCATTGCCGGTACCGCCGATTGTCATGGCTTCATTCTCTTTTGAGCAGTTGCCGTTCCTGGCGTCAAGGTATTTACCCTCGCGGTATTTCTTATATTCAACTGTGAGATCACATGGCGCACGATTTACATGAACATCGAAAACAGAAAGGAAAATCCCGACGCGCACCACGTCCATACCTTTAAATACATCAATTTCGCAATTGGATATCAATTCGATGTCTTTCACCATGCCATCCGCTGGAGAAACCAGCAACGCAGGGTCCCGGGGAATTGTTCTGTCCGGAACCCGGAAAAAAGCCGCGACCGCCAGCCAGACGATCACAGTAAAGCCGATAAGCAGACCGCCCAGCACCGGCTGATGAAATTTAACCGCGATAAAAATAAAAACGGCTATGAGTATCAGCGCAATTATCCCGCTGCCCAGCCACTCTCTGGCTCCGTACATCGTCAGTCTGATCATTATAAAATCCAATATCGTTAATATTATTATTAAAATTGCGATGCAATATATACTTTACACTATCGGTTTTCAACCATGCAACTGCGATTAGCCGCAGTTTGATTGACCGGCATTGCGCATTTTTCCCTTTTTACGGTTTTGCTTTTGCCGCCGGTAACGCTCTATCAGCCATAACGCAATAAAATATCCGGACATCCCGGACAGCAGTCCCAGCAGTGCGCCGCCTGCAAAAAAGGCGACAGTCAAATCAACCCCTAAATCAAACAGCGCTTTATACGACATCTCGCTTATAACTTTTAAAAAAGCATTTTTGACATATTCGTAATGTAACGGATGCCCGATTATATAGCTGCCGATGTAACACTGCACCGGATATATCAGCGGAACCGTAAAATTGTTGGATATCCATGTAAGTGCCACAGCCGGCACTTTAGCCGCCCGGACCAGCGCCGCCAGCGCATAAGCCACCACCATCTGGACCCCAAACGGGATAAGAAAAGAGATAAACAACCCGACAGCGACGCCGCGGGCGATATAATCCGGCGAGCCGGCCTGGTTAACCAGCTTTAAATAATAATAAGCCAGTGATTTACGGTTTAACCGCTTCATAAAAATTTTCCATTGGTGCATTCTATTTAAGATGTAATCTATAACGGGCAGTCTGATAAATTAGCAGAATAATTTAATAATACTATTATCGCAAAATCAATTATCCGTTTTACAAATTATCCGCACGGAGTATAATATCAAGACGCAGTTTTACATTATATATTATGATATACAGGTATCGGCATGGATTACAGAAAAGAAAAAGACATGCTCGGTGAATTGGATGTTCCGGCTGATTGTTTTTACGGTATCCATACCGCCAGAGCAGTCAACAATTTCAATATCTCCGGGCGGCGCACAGCGCCATCGCTGATTATTGCAATCGCCATGGTCAAAAAAGCCTGCGCCCGGACCAATCTGGAACTGGGCTATCTGCCGGAAGACAAAGCTGCGGCAATTTGCGCCGCCTGCGATGATATTATTGCAGGGCGGCTGGCGGACCAGTTTCCCGTTGATGCGCTGCAGGGCGGCGCCGGAACTTCCTCCAATATGAATCTTAACGAGGTCATCGCCAACCGCGCGCTGGAGATTATGGGGCGAAAAAAAGGCGAATATGCTGTAATCAATCCGATCGAACATGTCAATCTCCATCAGTCCACCAATGATGTTTATCCCACCGCAGTTAAAACCGCCGCAATTTATGAACTGCGGGAACTCAGCGGGAACTGCGCCGGGCTTCAGAATGTGTTTCAACGGAAAGAAAAAGAATTTGCCGATGTTATCAAACTAGGCAGAACTGAATTGCAGGATGCCGTGCCGATAACGCTGGGCGCCGAGTTCGGCGCATTCGCCGAAGCTTTCGCCCGCGACCGCTGGCGCACGTTCAAGGCGGAGGAACGGCTGCGGGTTGTGAATCTCGGCGGCACCGCCGTCGGTTCCGGGCTGACCGCGCCGCGCAGTTATATTTTTCTGGTGATTGAAAAGCTGCGGACGCTGACCGGTATCGGTCTTGCCAGGGCGGAGAACTGTTTTGACCAGACCGCCAACGCCGACTGCTTCGTCGAGGCCGCCGCCATCATGCAGGCTTGCGCGGTTAATCTGCAGAAAATCAGCCGCGATCTCCGCCAGCTTCACTTTCTCGGGGAAATATCCCTGCCGGCGGTTCAGGCAGGGTCCTCAATCATGCCCGGCAAAGTAAATCCGGTCATCCTGGAAAGCGTGATTCAAGGCGCAATGGAAGTAACCGCGCTTAACCGGCTGGTTGAGGACTGCGCCGCCGCCGGAACCTTGCAGATCAATGAGTTCATGCCGCTCCTGGCGGACAGCCTGCTGCGCGGACTGGCGGTACTGAAACGGATTACCGCCGCACTGGCGGGCCACGCCGACGGCATCATTGCCAATCCTGAACGCTGCAAACAGTTTTTCAATGGCAGCCAGACCCTGATTACGGCTTTTCTGCCGCACTTAGGCTATGATAAAGCATCGGAACTGCTTAAAGAATTCCGGGCCGGACAGGAAAAGGATTTCAGGCATTTTCTGGAAATAAAACTCGGCGAGGAGCTGGTAAACCGGACTCTGTCGCCGTATAATCTTGTATCATTAGGGTTTAAATAACCGCCATTATTTAAGGAATCAGAAGGTGGAAAAAGCTCCTAAATCATTACGTCTGCATATCGCCATATTCGGCAGAACCAACGTCGGCAAATCCAGTTTTCTGAACCTGATTGCAGGTCAGGATGCCGCCATCACGTCTCCAGTTCCGGGTACTACCACTGATGTTGTCGAGAAAGTTATGGAACTGCTGCCGATAGGCCCGGTCGTGCTGCTGGATACCGCCGGCCTGGACGATACCTCGGAACTAGGCGCTAAGCGGATTCAAAAAACCGAAAAGGTCTTCGGGCGCTCCGATGTGATAACCATCATCTGCGAAGCCGGAATCTGGGGTGAAGAGGAAGACCGGATCGTCAGTGAAGCCGCCGCAAAAAGTATTCCGGTGATTGCAGTGATAAACAAGATTGATTTGAATAAACCATCCGCGGAATGTATCAGCAATATCCGGCAGCACGGCATCAAGCATATCATTGAAGTATCCAGCGTCAATACCGCTGACCGGACGCGCTGCCTGGCGGCATTCAAGCAGGCACTGATCGAATGCTGCCCGGAAGATTTTATCACTCCGCCGCCGCTGGCCGGCGACCTGGTCCGGCCCGGAGGCATTGCCATACTGATTGTTCCGATCGACCTCCAGGCCCCGAAAGGCCGCCTGATTCTGCCGCAGGTGCAGACCATCCGCGATGCGCTGGACAATGATGCATCAGTGATCATCGTCAAAGAGCGGGAATACGCTCATATGCTCGGACTGCTGAAAGAGAAGCCGGATATTGCCATCTGTGATTCGCAGGTGGTTATGAAAATGGTCGCCGACACCCCGCCGGATATCCCGTGCACTACTTTCTCAATCATGTTCTCCAGGCTCAAGGGCGATATGATCGAGATGGCCAGAGGCGCGGCGGCAATCGAATCACTGAAACCATGCTCAAAAATCCTGATTTCTGAAGCATGTTCCCATCATGCGGCCGAAGACGACATCGGGAGGGTCAAAATTCCCCGCTGGATAAGGCAGTTCCTGGGCGCCGATCTGGAAATAGACGTTTTCGCCGGGAGAGATTATCCCGACAACCTGAAACAATACAGTTTGATTGTCCATTGCGGCGGCTGCATGCTCAACCGCCGTGAAACGCTGTCCCGCATCGAACAGGCCAGGCAGGCCGGTGTTCCAATCACCAATTACGGCATGTGCATCGCATACGTTCAGGGAGTAATCAACAGAGTGCTCTCCCCCTTCCCCGCAGCCCTGGATGCATTTGAACGCACAGTAAAATCAAAAAAACGGCAGGAATAAATTTGAAAAACATTGCGGCAATTATTGTATCCGTAATATTGCTTGGAATAAATTCCGTCTACGGAAAGCCGGCCGCAGTCATTCCGGCAGGGAAAAAAATCCAGGTGAACTGTGCCGCCGTTGAAAAGATGCTTCAAACTCCTTTTGAAGAATATATGCTTGAAGGTCCAGCCGATAAGGCCTTAAGAATTCATCTTCAAATGCTGAGAAGAGAAATCATTAAAAAGTTTTTTGAGTCGAATACTCCGGTCTATTTTTTAAACTGGAGCGGCGTTCCGCGGGAAAAACTAATGAAAATCAGCAGGATAAGTTTCACTCCAATGGAAGGCGTAACCCTGAATGTGGATTTAAAAACAAGGGAACTGCTGGTATTGCCGGCAATGTTTTTCAATCCGGTAAATCTGGCGGAGGATATCAACTGGGGGATCGGTTTTCTGGATTATCATGATTCCGCCGATAAGCCGCTGCTGAATGAAAAGCTTAATGAGTATATTACCGACAACATCAAACTTGAGGTAACCAGAAAATGGCTGGTTGACGATTTTTATCAAATGCTGGAGATACCGAAACTCTCTGACAAATCGTTCAAGGAATATTTAAACCATTATCTGAACACCAGGAAACAGGAATTGGAATTTAATGGCAAAGTGCTTCCGTCCTGGAAACAATTTCTCCCTGAAGACATGATAGGAAAATGGGAGAATCACAATTCAACCAGGTTGGAGAAAATTGTCGAATTATCCGGCAGGTACGGCAATAATGCCTCTTCCGGAGCAATGGCAGAAAAAGACGTAGAGTTTCTGCGAGGCGATATTATAACCAAATCATTCAGCGATTGCAGTTTTCAGAGCAACTCATTTGAAAATATTGTATCTATTTATCAGGATAAAGATTATGCCATGCTCTACAGCCTCTGCTTCGGACACTTCTATTCCGTAAAGACAATGTCAACCGGCTTTATCTGCCCCGGCTATAATCTGTTCCGCCAGTTCTGGTCTCCGGTATTCGGTACGGAAAAATCAGGCGGCAATCAAATTTCAGCCGATGATTTTTTCATTACTTTCGATAAGGATAATTCCATTGAAGGAAAGCTCTATCTGCTGTTTTCAGTAAATGCCCTGGATTAAATACTGCTTAATGCGCTTATTCCGGAAAATTGGACAACTCGTACAGATGACTTGGACACAGCATAGACACTCCGTTGTTGGACATTCCGGACACATCTTGCGCAGAATGGTTTTGCTCATGCAGCCGGCATAATAACACTGGCAACCGTTCGCGTTTACGACTATTGGTTAAGAAGCTCCTTAACAAATTCCATTTTTGTCATTTTGGACATTCTGGACATCAGTTTAGCACGAAACCGTCGAAGCTTGTCCAACATTTCGGAGACTTTAGAGAGCCGCTGTGCACAACGATTTTCAATTTTCAATAAGATTTTCAAACAACATTCTCGATCGCCGGTTAAGGCTTTCGTTAACTAACAGTATTTTACAGTTTACACATTTCCAAGCCTTTGGAGTGTTCTTGAGCATATACCATATCAACATTCTGGACATCCGCTCTGCATTTCCCGATTCCCAACTTTCCACTTTTCTCGCTTTCCACTTTCCACTCCCGCACTCGCGGGCTTTCCCACTCCGACTTTAGAGTCCAGTTGAGCATAACGTCTTTCATTTTCCTTGTCTATTCTTCAGCAGGCGCTGGCGCTCTTTTCGCGACATTTTGGCGAACCGCCGGTCATTGGAACTGGCAGGGAACCGGGAGGTCTGGGAAGCCTGGGAGGTCTGCGAGAATGCCGCCGACTCCAAACACTCCGAGATGGTATGTCGAAAGTCAAGCCCCTAAATCCTTATTTTGTTTGAAAAATTATCCTGATATTCAATTTTGTTAACAACCACAGCGCGAATTAGAAGCAAAAGTTTGCGCATGACCGCG
>JBAYIO010000130.1:0-13078 GCA_041665605.1 Victivallaceae bacterium
AAATTCTGAATAAAGCTCCGGCGGAGCGACATATTAATAGCAGAATGGAAATCAGAAATTCTGAATAAAGCTCCGGCGGAGCGACATATTAATAGCAGAATGGAAACAGGAGACAGAAAAACAGAATTGAAGGCCCCGAAACTAGAATTTTAATTTAGTTTTTCGCGTCTTTACAGGTCAATGGCAAGCTTCAGAATTGAAATTTGAAAATGAGAAATCCGAAAACGCTTTAACCACGGAACAGTCTGCCTTTGTCCGTCAGGCAATACCGCTGGTTTCTGGACCGTGGACAGTCAGGGCAAGTCATGGCGATTAATCCGGCTTCCAAAGCCGGGCGCAAATAGGAATAAAGAAAGGTTGGACGGTGCATCAATACCAGTTTTGCCATCAATTCCCGTGCGGAATAAGTTTTTGAGTCCATGACCGCCAGCAGGCGTTTTACTTGTTCGGTTACTTGTTCGGTTACTTGTTCGGTTACTTGTTCGGCTGCAACCGCCATTTCGCGCATCGCCTGTAGAATAGCGTTGAGCATGAACTCGATAAAACCGGCAGCGTCAGCGGCTTTATCGGACAGGCTGAGAGCGGAATAATAATTTTGCTGCCGGTCGCGCACGACGCTTTCCACCGGCAACAATGCCATAAACGGTCGCCAGCGGCTGAGAATAAGCGTCTGCCAGAGCCGCCCGATTCTGCCGTTGCCGTCCTGGAAAGGATGAATAAATTCTAATTCATAGTGAAAGACACATCCGGCGACCAGCGGGTGTTCACCGGTATGCTCCAGCCAGCGCAACAAGCCGGCGACCAGACCAGGAACCCGCGCTGCCGGAGGCGCGACATGGACCATTTCGGCGCCGCGTTGAATACCGACACCGCCGGATCGGAAACGTCCGGCCTCATCCACCAGTCCCGCCATCAGCAGCGCATGGGCGGACAACAGATCATCAACAGAATATGGTGACCATCCGGGGAGTTTTTCATAGGCGCCAAAGGCATTGCGCACCTCCTGGACTTCTCGCGGCAATCCCAATACGCGTTTGCCGGAAATCACTGCCGTGACCTGCTCCATGCTCAAAGTATTGCCTTCAATCGCCAGCGACGCCTGAATGGTTTTAATCCTGTTGCCGCGGCGCAGATCAGGGACTGCGGCAATATCCGGCCCTGCCTTGATACTGCCGATTATCTCGCAGATCTGTGCCGTCAGTAACAATATGGCCGGAGTTATTTGATAAGGCGGAACGTAACGGTCGCTCATAGTTAGTATCCCGGGCTTTTTCAGATTCGCCCTAATCCGGAGAAAGAATCAAATTCCCTCTCGCGGCAATCAAATTTAAATTATATTCATACGACATGAAACATATAAATCAATTCTTCAATTGCAAGTTTAAAGCCCAATTTTGTTGCTATATCAGAACAAATCAGAGCCATTCGCCTGCCGGGATCTTCGATACCCCGGTATCGGCAGCCTCTCAGAATACGAACCAATTCTCAAAATCTTCGCAATCTATTGTTAAATTTTCAGCCGTGCAGAGTATAAGTACAACCTGAATTTTTATTTTACTCAATACACTGAGATAATTTACTCAATACACTGAGTAAAATATAAAATTAATTGATTTCCAGTATGGAGTTGTTCAAAAATAAAGTTTACAAGTTTCGTGAAATATCCCGAGGTGATTTTGTGAATTGCCGGCGAGGCGCATACCTGAAGGTATGTAACGAACCGGCAAACACAAAAGCATCCGGGAGAATCGCGAAGATGTAAAGGTTATTTTTGAACGGCTCCTATGCTTTTTCATTACAAGTTCCGCCTCGCAGTATGCTTATAAAGCGCCGGTTTGCTTCCTCGAATCTACGCCCAGGCCTGCGCAACTGCGGAATACAGGTTGAAACATGCATCTTTTTTTCTCATGTGAATCACCGTAATATGTTTATTACAAACGCTTTGCAATCAATCGCATTGACACTTTTACCATATATGTAGATAGTTGCATTCTTTTAACAACGCTATTGGATCAAATTGGTAAAGGTTAAGCTTAACCCGGGCGGTGGCCGCCCGCATGGGCGGGGCGGGAAGGCGTGTCCAAAATGGATGAAAACTTGAAAGGCATTATGCTCAACGACACTCCAAACGGACGGTTGCCCGGTTTATTCTGCTGGCGCAGGGCTGTCCAAAATGGAGGGTGGCTGTCCAAAATGATTAACTGTTATGCTCAACGACACTCCAAACGGGCGGTGGCCCGGTTTATTCTGCTGGCGCAGGGCTGTCCAGAATGGAGGGTGGCTGTCCAAAATGATTAACTGTTGTGTTCAACGACACTCCAAACGGGCGGTGGCCCGGTTTATTCTGCTGGCGCAGGGCTGTCCAGAATGTGCAGATGTGGTGTCCAGAATGTTTAACTGTTATGCTCAACGACACTCCAAACGGGCGGTTGCCCGGTTTGTTATGCCGGCCGCATGGGCGGGGCGGGAAGGCGTGTCCAAAATGGGTGAAAACTTGAAAGGCATTATGCTCAACGACACTCCAAAGTGTCGGAATACCAGTCCGACAAGTGACAGGCACTCCGCTCAACGACACTCCAAAGTGTCGGAGTCGGGCGGACAAAATAGACAGAATGGTGAAAAAACTAATGGGGCCGATGGGGCTTATGGGTCCTATGGGGCCAATGGGGGGAAGAATGGGAAGAATGGAAAGAATGGGAGAGCGATTGCCGGTAACGGCAATATCCGGAACTCCCGGATTACGAAAAACATTATGCTCAACGACACTCCAAACGGGCGGTTGCCCGGTTTATTCTGCTGGCGCAGGGCTGTCCAAAATGTCCGGGTGGCTGTCCAAAATGTTTAACTGTTATGCTCAACGACGCTCCAAACGGGCGGTTGCCCGGTTTATTCTGCTGGCGCAGGGCTGTCCAAAATGTGCAGATGTGGTGTCCAGAATGTTTAACTGTTATGCTCAACTACACTCCAAAGTGTCGGAATACCAGTCCGACAGGCACTCCGCTCAACGACACTCCAAAGTGTCGGAAATGTTCCGTTCCAGGGTCTTCAGTCTGGATTTATTCGGAGTCCTGCCCCCGGTTTTCCAGTTGCTTGAGGATTATCTCGGCGGGGGTCAGATACTTTTTGTCGTTGTTGCACTGTTTGCAGCATGGAACGATGTTGCCTTTGGTGCTTTTGCCGCCGCGGACAATGGGGAGGACATGGTCCATGGTCAGGGCCTCGGGAGGGAAGGTTTTGCCGCAGTAATGGCAGCGGCCTTTGGCGATCTCGTTCTTCCACCACTGGGACTGGCGGAGCTCTTTGGCCTTCTGTTTTTCGCGGGCGACGTGTTTGTCGTCTTTGTTTATTTCGATCCATTCATCCATGCTTCACCTGGAGGCTAGAATTTGTTCAGCGACTTTCAACCCGTCAACTGCGGCCGAGGTGATGCCCCCGGCAAACCCGGCGCCTTCGCCGGCAACATAGAGCCCGCGGACCGGACTTTCCAGCGTTTCCGGATGCCGGTCGAACCGGACCGGGCTTGAGATATAGGATTCGATGCCGATGATGCGGCCGGACTTCATGAATCCGGGGAAGATCTTTTCGAAGTGGACCAGCGCGGTGGCGACGGCGCGGGAGACAGGTTCGGGCAGCAGTTCGTCCAGCCGCGCCGGGCGCAGGCCGAAACTGTAGCTGGTGTCGCCCGCAGCCAGGCGTTTCTCCTGCCGGACAAACGCGGCGGCATCCTGCGCCGGAGCGGTGTAATCGCCGCCGCCGAGTGCAAAGGCGTGGCGTTCGAGGCCGGTCAGAAAGTCATAGGCGTCGGCGGCATGTTCAAAGGTGTCCGGGGGCATGGTGGCGATCAGGCAGGAGTTGGCGAACTTGCCGTTGCGGGCATAGCGGCTCATGCCGTTGGTCGAAAGCTGTCCGGCAAAGGCGGTCGAGGGCACGATCTCGCCGCCGGGGCACATGCAGAAGGTGGTGACTCCGGCGACATTGAACTTCTCCGGCGGGCGGCTGACCAGGCTGTATTCCGCCGCGCCCAGGCAGTGGGGCCGGTTCGCCAGATGGTACTGATTGCGGTCGATGAACTCCTGAAGGTGTTCGATCCGGCAGCCCAGTTGAAAACCTTTGCGCTGGTGCGGAACGCCCTGCCGCATGAGTTCGCCGGACAGTTCCCGTCCGCCGAGCCCGTGGGCCAGCATGACCGCCGGGGCATGAATGGTTTCGCCGTCGAGCATGACAACGCCCTTGCAGACGCCGTCCTTCAGCAGCAGGGATTTGACGCCCCGCCCGAAGTGGAACCGTCCGCCCAGCTCCTCGATCTTTCTGCGGATGTTTGCGACCATGACCGGCAGGATATCGGACCCGATATGCGGGTGTTTAAGGTAGAGTATTTCCGGCGGAGCCCCGGCGTCAACAAACGCCTGGAGGATGAAACCGATCCGGGAATCGCGGGTGCGGGTATAGAGTTTGCCGTCGGAGAAAGTTCCGGCGCCGCCCTCCCCCATCAGATAGTTGCTATCCGGGTTGAGCAGCCGGGACTGGTGAAAAGCATCGATATCCTGCTTTCTGCGGGTGACGTCGAAGCCGCGGTCGAAGATGACCGGTTCGCAGCCGCGGGCCGCCAGCAGATATGCGGCCATCAGCCCGGCCGGCCCGGTGCCGGCAATCAGCGGATGTTTGACCGGGGTCCCCCCGGACTGGAGTTGCAGCGAGTCGATGCTGTACAGCGTCTCAGTTTCCGCGGTCTCCGCCGTGTCCGCGGGGGCGGCGTCAAGGCCGTTGACCTCCGCGATCAGGGAGTAGATCAGTTGCGGCACGCGGCTTCTGGAATCAATGCTCTTGCTCAATATCCGGTAGCCGGCGATGTTTTCCGCCGCAGTGTGGCAGTATGCGGCAATGTAAGGGTGCAGCCGGCGGTCGATCTTCCGGCAGTCGCGCGGAATCTCGTTAGTGCTGATCTTCAGGTTTTCGAGCTTTAATCGCATCATCATTCCGCGTCTTTTTCGGAGAACACAATGGCCTCGAAGACGCTGAATCTGGCCGCCGGGGTGGTCCAGGCATCGGCGGGGAGTCCGGCCTTCATGCACAGATGCCGCAGCGTGGTATCGCGGTCCCAGCCCTGTTCCGGCGCGACCTGCGGCAGAAACACGGCGGAGCGTCCGTGGCACGAAATGACAATGCCGTGTTTGCCGACGACGAAGTCCTCGTAAGACGGGACCTCATGGATCGGGGTGAGTATCGAGATATCAATGATCACTTCGTCCAGTTCGTCGCTGTCCAGCGGCGGGAAACGCGGGTCGCTGAAGGCCGAGTTGAGCGCATTGCGGGCGATATTCCGGCACAGCGGCTCAAACGCGTTGATATTGCCGATACAGCCGCGCAGGGCGCCGTCGGCGGAATGCAGCGTGACAAAGCAGGAACCCTGGCGGTCAAGCTTGGCGCCGACTTCCCCGAACATGGGCAGGGTCTTTTCTTCGAGTTTGGCTTTGATCGTCTGCCGGATGAAAAACAGGATTTTCTTCTGTTCCTCGAGGGTAAAGTTTTCTTCGCTGTTCATGATTTCAACTCCCTTTCATCATAATTAACATTGCAATCGCCACCGAATTCACGATCAGGACAATCATCAGTTGCGCCAGTCCGCCGAGCATGGAGCCGAAGAGCGGGAAGTCCGCCCAGCCCGTAACCTGCGACAGTTTCCAGATGGCGAAGAGATTGATCACCAGCAGCGGGACCACCACAAATCCGACAAAGACGCTGTAACCCGAGCCTTTTTTCCTTCTCTTAGCCGTCATCTTATGCTCTGCTTTTTATAACATTGTACCAGCCGAAAATGATAAATCCGGCAGTCGGCCCCAGTCCGGCGATCATCGGGTTGATGATCCCCTGTTTGCCGAGCACCAGGCATATCTGCGACGCAACCATGTACACAATAATCAGCGCGGTGGCGGAAATAACCGCCAGCATGATCCCGGAACGCTCGTTCTTGGTCGCCAGCGGCAGCCCCAGGAAAACCGCCAGGAAGCACGACCACGGGAATGCGATGCGGTAGTAAAGCACGGTCAGGAAGATCGCTTCGCAGCGGGCGGCCATGTTTTTGGTCTTGTGCAGGATATCCACAATCACCCACATCGGCAGCTCCTCCACGTCCTTGACCGCATTGATAATGTCCTCCGGGGTTTCCGGCACTTCTTTCAGGCTTTTTTCAATACGGTCAAAGCGCTGCGAACTCTTCGGCATCAACCCGTCCAGGCTGTACGGGGTGTAAGAGACCCTCTCAAAAACCCACCCATTCTTAGGAACGAACCGGGAGGTCTGCGCGGTAATGTCCCACGCCAGCGAACCGTCCGGACGGAACGATTTCAGCGTGACGTATTCGTGCTCGCCGTTTGCTTTGAAAGATTTAAACAGCCATGTCCGCTCTTTATCCGGGCTGCGGAAGGTGAGCATCCGCTGCAATTCCGTCGATCTCTGGCGGGAACGGGTCATGGCCGATTTCAGAACTTCCGCCTCGCGATCGGTGTTTGGCACCAGGCTTTCATTGAACCAGAAGTTAATCCCGGTTACAATCAGGCCGACGACAAGTACCGGGCCGCCGCAGCGGAAAAGCGAGACGCCGGAAGCCCGCATGGCGGTGACTTCCATGTTCTTGCCGAACTTGGCCATGGTCCACATGCAGGCCAGCAGTATCGATATCGGCAGGATAAAGCGGATGTTGCCGGGGAGTTTCAGCAGAAAGTAGTTGGCCATCACCCCGAGCGGCGTTTTGGCGTCCAGAAAATCAGAAAGGTCATTGAAGACGTCGCCGATGATGAACAGCAGCACAAATGCGAGCATCAGCACGCTCAGGTGGATCATGAATTCCCTGAGGATATAGTAATCAAGAGTCGGCAGAAACAGCCAGCGCCTCGGGGTTATTTTCGGACTTTCTTTACGGTTTTCCATTACTTCTCCATTTTGTAAACAGAAACAAGTTCGAATATAGCCTGTTTTACGGATTTTTAAAGTATCTTAATCGCGGAGAGCCGATTTTTTCAGGTTAAGATATAAAAACAAAGCCGGAAGCATGTTGTAAACAGCTCCCGGCCTGGTCTCCGACATAAAGTCAGAAGTGAAAAACAAAACAGATCAATGCCTCATCTTGGCTTCACGGCGTTTGACTTCGCTAGGTTTTTCATAGTGTCTGCGATTGCGGAGGTCCTTCAAAGTACCTTCTTTATCAAGTTTCTTTTTGAGCCTGCGCAGAGCGCGGTCAATCGCTTCGCCTTTTTTGACGCGAACTTCTGTATCCATTGTTTTTCACCTCCTTCTGCGGTATTTAAGATTATTATATATCAGTCGCTGGCAAAACCCGCTTCATCAGCGAGCATGCATTTCATCTTGGTCAGTGCCTGGTTCTGGATCTGTCTTACGCGTTCACGGGTACGCCCGATTTCCTGACTGACTTCTTCCAGAGTACGCGGCCTGCTGCCGTCAAGTCCGAAACGCATCTTCAAAATCATCTTTTCACGTTCGTCAAGCTCTTCCAGCAAGTCCATCAGCCGGTCAACGGATTCCACATCCCCCAGAATCTGGTCCGGGGTCATGGCCCTGCGGTCAGGAATGATATCCTGGAACTCGCCGTCCTCGCCCTGTTGAATCGGGTCATGCAGCGAGAACGTCCGGAGGTCGGCAAGCCTGAGCCCGGCGACAGTACGTTCGCTGAAATCCAGATGCACCGCGATTTCCGCGTCAGTGGGATCGCGTCCCAGCTCTTCGGCCAGTTTCATCCTGACGGACTTGATTTTATTGATCTTGCCGGCAGACTGTACAGGAATGCGGATTGTTCTGCTCTGGTTGGCCAGAGCACGGCGCATTGACTGTTTAATCCACCATGCAGCATAAGAACTGAATTTAGCGCCCTTGGCAGGGTCGAATTTCTCCACCGCCCGCATCAGGCCGATATTGCCTTCGGAGATCAAATCCAGCAGCGGCAGGCCGAGTCCTTTGAAGTCATGGGCTATTTTCACCACCAGCCGCAGATTGGCCTTGATCAGCGTGGCCCGCGCTTCATCATGCGCAAACTCGTCTTTGCCGTGAATGGCGGCGGCCAGTTCGACTTCCTCTTTCTTGGTGACCAGCGATATCTGTCCGATATCCTGCATATAGACTTTCATCGTATCGTTCTTGGAACCGCCGGTAGACCGGTTATTCAACGCATTCTGGCGTTCAATATCTTTTTCCTGCTTGGTCTGCGGCTTTTCATTCTTTTCCTGAGCCCGGATTTCTTTTTTCCGGACTTTCGGCAATTGTTCGCGCCTGACGACACTCTGGGTCACAAGCTTGATTTCAGCTTTGAGATCTCTTTCAACTGCCGTTTTGGCCGTTTTAACGACTTTTTCCGGCGCTTTAAGTAAAGTATTAGTTTTCACAGGAGTGTTTTCTTTATTATGAGCTGAAGCCTTCACGGCTTTTTCCGGTACCTTCGAAACAACAGGCGTCTTTTCAGCTTTCACGGCCGGTTTCGGCGTGGATTTGACGGCTTTCGCCGGTGTTTGCTGAACAGACTTCTTTGCAGATTTGACCTCTTTTTTCGGGGCCGGTGCAGGTTTTACAACTTTTGCCGGAGCTTTAACTGGAACAGCTTTCTTAACCGGCTTTGCTTCTTTTTTCGGAATTGAAACGGCTTTCGCCGGAACTTTTTTCGGAGCGGGCTTGACAGCTTTGGCTGGAACCTTGGCAACAACAGCTTTCTTAACCGGCTTTACGGCTTTTTTCGGAGCCGGAGCCGCTTTGACGGCTTTGACCGGAGCTTTTGTTTTGACCGGAACAGCTTTACTGGCAGGCTTGGTTGCCTTTTTAGGAGCAACAGAAACTTTAACGGCTTTCGCCGGAGCTTTTTTGGGGGCAGGTTTGACCGCTTTCGCGGAAACTTTTTGCGGAGCAGCTTTTTTCACCACCGGAAGTACAGTTTTCCTGGCAGGCAGCGTGGTATTTTTAACCGGTTGTGCAGCTTTTTTCACCGGCAATGCGGCCTTTTTGACCGGCTGTACGGCTTTTTTCGGAGCCGGAACAGCTTTGGCGGCTTTGACCGGGGCTTTCGGCGGAGTTCTGGACTTTATTTTGACCGGAACAGCTTTACTGACAGGCCTGATCGCTTTTTTCGGTGCAGCAACAACTTTGACGGCTTTCGCCGGAGCTTTTCTGGGGGCAGGTTTGACCGCTTTCTCGGAAACTTTTTGCGGAGCAGCCTTTTTCACAGGTGCGGCTTTTTTCGGAGCCGGAACAGCCTTTACAGCAGGCTTCGATACTTTCCCGGCTACAGCTCTTTTCTCAGTTTTAGAATCTTTTTTTGCTGCCATGTTTCACTTTTTAACGAATTCTGCATATTTTTTGCTTAAATTATCAAGCTTATTCAGAATCGCGTGTTGTCAAAGTTGATATTACAATATATTTATTAATAAACAATTAAAAGTATAAGACGACTTTATCCTGTTCTTCTTGTTGCAGAATATATTTCTGTCACAAAAAGATTATATTACTCGATGAAGTGAGAAAAATCAAGTGTGATTATGTTAAAATGGCGTGAAAATGTTAAAAAATGGTTCAAGGATTCAGGCGTCCGCAGTAATTTGATTTCCGACACCGATGAGGATACGCTTGCTCCGCTCCTGCTCAAGGAACGGCTGACGTTCGGCAAAACCACGGTGATCGTCCTGCCGGTGATGAACCAGGCGGAGCAGCTTGCGGCGGGAATTGCCGCCTGGAACCGGGAATTCAAGCTGGGTTTCCACAGCCTCTATCTGCCGGAAACCATGGAGGGCGGCAAATACATTCCGGAAAATGAAGCGGACCGCGCCAGGGCGCTCTATGACTCACTGAAGTCCAAGTATGACATAATCGTCGGCAGCGCCGCCTCTTTTCTGGCCCCGGTGCCCGATCCGGAAACGGTGCTGGCCGCCGAAATCATCCTGCGGCCGGGCATGGAGTATTCGTTCACCGGCCTGCTGGAAAAACTGGTGGAGCTGGACTACGACGATGAATTTGAGGTGAATGTCAAAGGCGAATTCTCCCGGCGCGGCGGCATCATTGACGTTTTCTCCCCCTCCTGCGACTATCCTGTCAGGATCGAATTCTGGGGCGACCAGATCGAGACCATGCGCAAGTTCAGTCCTGACACCCAGCGTTCGATCGATAAAGTTGACGAATACCGGATTATCGGCCGTTCGGGGCTGGATATGGACAGCACCGGCGTGGACTTCTTCAATTACCTGGATAAGATATCCGCCGAACTGGTGGTGGTCTTCCCTGATGAATGCGTGGAACATCTGGAGAACTTCTCTTCCGAAGCAGAGCTTGAACGCTTCAAAGCGGTGCTGGATAAATATGCACATGGACGTCTGGTGAGAGTGCAGGACGTCACTTTGGACGCTTCGTCCGAACCCAAACGGCGCTCCGACTGTTTCCCGGCGGTGGCGCATCTGAAGAAGTCACTGCCGCAAGAGATACGCGACGGCGGCATGGAAATACTCCGCAAGCTGATTTCCGACCAGATCCGGCAATGGCTTGATACCGGCTATACCGTCGCCCTGCTGGGCAGCGACAAACCCTCCTGCACCCACATCAAACGCTGGTGCAAACTTTATGACATAGATCAGGAAAAGGTGGAAATCGACGTCGCCGGAATTACCGAAGGCGTCATTTTCCCGCAGGCGAAGACGGTTTTCCTGGGCGAAAAGGAACTGTTCACAGCCAATCTGTTCAAGCGCAAGTCAGCATCGCTGCCGGTCGCCCCGTCCCGGCCCGCGGTGGCTGTTGCGGAGGAAGCCTCGGCGCTTGCCGACCTGGATGAAGGCGATTATGCCGTTCATCTCATTCACGGCATCGGGATTTTCCGCGGTTTCCGCGAGATTGAAGCCAAAGGGGTGAAGCGCGAAGTGATTGTGCTGGAGTATCAGGACAACGCCATACTGTATGTGCCGGTCTGGCAGGCGGGCATGGTCAGCCGCTATATCGGTTCGCAGGCGACCGTGACGCTGCACAAGATCGGCGGCCGCAAATGGGTCACCGCCAAAATCGAGGCCGTCAAAGCCGTCAGGGATTTCGCCGCCGACATGCTCCGTTTTCAGGCGGTGCGCAATTCCACCGAAGGCACGGTATTTCCGGAAGACGATCTGGAACAGCGGGTTTTCGAGGATGCGTTTCCCTATGAGGATACGGTCGATCAGAAACGCGCGGTAATCGAGATCAAAGCCGACATGCACAAATCCCGCCCGATGGACAGGCTGCTCTGCGGCGATGTCGGCTACGGCAAAACGGAAGTCGCGATCCGGGTGGCGTTCAAAGCCGTCATGGCCGGATATCAGGTTGCCATACTGGTGCCGACGACGGTGCTGGCGCAGCAGCATTATTACAGTTTTACCGAACGCTTCGCCCAGTACCCGATCGTCATTGAAATGCTCAGCCGCTTCCGTTCCCCGGTCGAACAGCGGCAGATTATCGAGAAAATGCGTTCCGGCGGCATTGATATTATTATCGGCACCCACCGTCTGATTCAGGAGGATGTGGGGTTTAACAAACTCGGGCTGGTGATCATTGACGAGGAACAGCGTTTCGGGGTCAAGCACAAGGAGCGGCTGAAGCACTTCCGCACCGCCGTGGACGTGCTGACGATGTCGGCCACGCCGATTCCGCGGACGCTGTACATGGCCATGACCGGGGCCAGGGACCTGAGCACCATCATGACCGCTCCCGGACTGCGCCTGCCGATCCAGACCGTCGTTTCCAATTACGATGAAAAGTTTATCCTTGAATCCATCAGAAAGGAAATCAGGCGCGGCGGCCAGGTCTTCTATATACATAACCGGATTAAAACGATCCAGGAGACCGCCGACAATCTCAAGCGGCTGCTGCCTGAAGCCAGATTCGCGGTCGGGCACGGACAGATGGAGGAGGAGGAACTGGAACTGGCCATGACCAGATTCCTTTCCGGCAAAATAGATGTTCTGGTCTGCACCACCATCATCGAGTCCGGCCTGGATATCCCCAACGCCAATACGATCATCATTGAACGCGCGGACCGCTTCGGGCTGGCCGAGCTCTACCAGCTCCGGGGCCGGGTGGGCCGCTGGAACCGCCAGGCCTACGCCTGCCTGCTGCTGCCAAAGGAGCAGGTGATCTCCTCCGACGCCAGAAAGCGCATCTCCGCCATCCGGCGCTATACTCACCTCGGGGCAGGCTTCAGGCTGGCCTTGCGCGACCTGGAAATACGCGGCGCCGGCAATCTGCTGGGCGCGGAACAGAGCGGACACATCAACACTATCGGCTTTGACCTTTACTGTCAACTGCTCCGCTCGGAAGTCTCCAGAATGAGCGGCGGCGAGGACGAATTCCTGCCCACGGTTGACGTCGCCATTGAATTTGTGGACTTTGCCCATGAGGCGCCGGAAGGCCACCTGGCCGCCGGGTTCCCCCCCGAATACATCGTGTCGGAACGGCTGCGGATGGAAGCCTACCGCCGCCTGGGCTCGTTTATCCATGCGGAGGAACTCGAAGGTTTCGCCGACGAACTGGAAGACCGGTTCGGCGCTCTGCCCGAACCGGCTGAAAATATGTTTAAAGTGGTTGAAGTCAAAATCCATGCCGCACGGTCCGGATATTCATCGGTCTCGGTGGCCGACAATAAGGTCTATTTCAAAGGCGACGCCGGGATTTACCGCCGCAACGGCATGATTCCGGTGATCAATCCCGCCAATTCGCCCAAATTCAAACTGGACAATCTGCTGGAAATAGCCCGTCTGGTCCGCCCGGTTGAATCATGAACAAGTAATATATGCGGTTATCAGCCTTAACCATTCCGATACTTTGGAGTGTCGTTGAGCACAACGTTTTTCAATGTTAACAAACATTTTGGACAATCTGGACACTGATGAGCAGAACCGCTCTCCATTGTTTTACCATTCACCAGTCACATTCTTTACATTCAGGACAGCCAACTCCGGTCGAGTAGACATAATATGGTCTTCTGCGTTTAGGTTTATTTTGTATTCCCTGTTATCTCCGCCCTTTCGGTTTGCGGAGTGTCACAATATTCCAACCATTCGAAGAAGACTTCAAT
>JBAYIO010000131.1:0-13062 GCA_041665605.1 Victivallaceae bacterium
AAATTTCGGCGCAAATACGATGTGATATTTGCAATTCCACTTGCTGTGCGATAAACTTTGCACATCTGTCATTTTTAACCTCCTGTGTTAGTTGGTAACGTGGTTGGCGAACCATGCGTTACTTATAGCACAGGAGGTTTTTCTAAATCACTTGAATCTGAAGATTTTTGGGAACGCACCGGCAGAGCCGGTGGTATTTTTACCCTGAAGGTGGACAAAAAAACGGCGAAACCGCAATTGGTTTCGCCGGATAATGTTAGTGGTTAATTTATAACTTACAATTTCTTGTCGATCAAGTACTGGTCATAGCCCCATTTGATTTTGTCGCCGGCATTTTCAGTTCCTTTCTCAATTTTCTTGATAGAGTTGCTGACGGCTTCGGTTAACTGTGCATAAATGGACTTGGTATTGACCTCGGCCGCAATCACCAGTTGAGATTTCTTGGTGGATTCGGATTCCGTGGAAAACAGCCAGCCCAGGCCCGGCAGTTCTCTCAGGAACGGAACCCCGGTAACACTGCGGACGACAGTTTCTTTATTAATGCCGCCGATGACAAAACGATTGCCCTTGTTGCCGATCATAATTTCAGTATTGATTTCATTATTATTGGCAATCCGTGGATCGCCGTTCGACTTCCAGCCGATCAGGCTGCTGTTGTTGATTTTAACCGTGAGATTGGTCGAATCCTGGCAGATTTGCGGCTTTACGGTCATTACGAAGCCGAACGCGCCGCTGGGCAGCGTGTTGATCGCAGGGCCTTTGGCGACATTAATATCATCTATCCACGGCTGTGCAACCCAGTTCGTGTCAGTTGCGCCGGTAACCGGATTAAACGCGCCAGCATTCTTATACAGCGTGAAGTTGTCGGCAGTAGTCTGAAGTCCGAGGTCGGACGGCGAATAAAAATCCGCACCGATTGACGCAAGCTGGTATCTGGTCACTCCGCCTGCCGTAATCTTAACGGCGCTGACGCTGGTCGCGGTCGTCGCGGCAGTTGCAAACTTGACGGCCTCTCCATTATTATCAGCTTTGAAATAATAATCGTTAAGTGCCGGAAGTGCAGGTTTTGTCCCATAAACCTTGCTGCCGGACGGTGCGGTAACATACTGAGCCAGAGTTTTATCGCTATTGGGTACATACTGGTCATAAAATACCCGGGTGGTAGCGTTAATTACCGCCGTTTCATTATTTTTCACTAACACATTGCCGGAATTCTTAACCTTGGCTTTGCCCTTGGAGACCAGAAAATCCAGATACTTGGAGTTCCATTTGGGGTTAAAGTTGAAGAACTGCGTTTTATTCGAGCCGTTCTGCTCGATGCCGCCGGCCCAGGTGGAAGCCCAGTTGCTGCGGTAACGTCCGCCTGCTGAAAGCAGATCCACTCCGTCATTGTTTTTCCATGACTGGAAATCCGCACCGATTTTGCCGTCATTTTCGGCATATATTTCATAGACAACAAACTTTATTTCCGCCTGAAGTATCGGCTGGTCATAATATTGCAGCATGCTGTCGATAGCCTTCTTGCTCCACCCGGGAATCGCCAGGAAGAGTGCATTCAGGCTGGGTTCGACCAGTACCTGGTCCTGCCCCTGCTGTAATTCGTAGAAAGAGTCCATGTTATAGATCGGCTTGACTCCGTCATATACGTGAGTTGAACCGACATTCCAGACCAGTTCGCGAAGTTCCGCGGCATTGCGATATTTCGGAAAATATACATAACGCACGGTTCCTGACGAATTGATGATTTTCGGCTGGTCCAGTGTCTTTACGATTTCGTCGATACCCTGGCCGTTTTCCTGCTTGCCGAAGCGGTCTGCTTCCGCCGATATGATCAGGAACCTGGCGCCGTTGTTGTATCTGATGACTTCAACGTAGGTGTTGTCCTGAGTAATCTTCTTCGAACGCACCGCGGAAATAATCAACGGTCGCAACTCGTAAATGTCTGCATACTTTATTTCATACACTTTAGTTACGACGTAGGGATCAGTATTGTTCCTGATAAAATGCACCTTGTCGGTATCATTTTCCAGGTTCAACCGGATTTGCGGCTGAACCGCCGTCTGTCCGTAAGGCTGTGTCGCGTTATTGTTGTTCGACTTGACCGCCTCGGAAGGAATCAGGGACTGTCCATACACATTTACGGCGGTCGCGGTTAAAATACCCGCCGCCGTGGAAATTACATGTTTAATGTTCATAAGTTAGTTCTCCTTTCCGTTAAAAGTCTGAATCGCCGGAAAATCTGTTTCTGTAAGCAGTTTGCCGGTCCATTTTTCGTAACCGTCCTCCGGATGCACCAGGCGACCGGAGACAGTCACAAACAGTTTAGTGTCCGAATCAATGGTCGTCGTTGTGCTGAACAGATATTTGAGCACTGGAATATCCGACAGGAAGGGCATGCCGATAGTCTGCTCCACCTTCTGCGTCTGATTGAAAACTCCGAGCAAATGCTCGCCTTGAAGTTCAAACGTCAGATTTGAGGCAATCGCACTGCTTTCCGTCAATTCCGTGCCGCGGTTGTTTCGCTCAACCACGTTGTTGATGCTCAGAGTGTAACCGAGCTGGATCGTGCCGGTCAGGCTCTTATAAGTAGTCTGATCGAATGCATCTCCGTTGTAAACCTGATCCTTTTCTCCGGTCGCGGTAAAGCAGATGATCGGCTTGATTACAGTAAGTGCAAATTCGGCATTGGCGCCGTTTGTCACGCTGGTTTTATCTGAACTGTCCTTTTCTACATTCTGGAATTGCGGCGATATCCTGACATTATAGGTATTTGAATAGTTGTTGACCACCGTCAGGCTGCCGGCCGATGATACCTTGGCCAGTCCGCCTTGCGACAGTACTCTGACAAAACTCAGGTCGAACTGCGGCGCGGTAAAGAACCCGCCATAGGAAAATGAAGAGAACTGATCCATATTGGACAGAAATTTCTCAACAGTCTGAAAACTGGCGGATTCAAGCCCGGCCTGAAAAATATTCAAACCCGGCCCGTTTTTCCAGGCCAGATAATCCAGCCCGATATCATCCAGCACGCTGGTTCTCACTTCATAGACCTTGAACTCAAGTTCAACTTGCGGCGACGGACGGTCAAAAGCTTTCGCCCACGCCAGAATAGTCTGACCGCGTCCAGGCGTGTCTTTCCAGTAAATCAGGTTGGATGCCGGATCACGATAAACTATCCCGCTGTTGTCTTTTACCGCAGCATTCAATGCAGCGACCATGACGTCAGTGGACCGGTGCTTCGGCAAATAGGCATAACGGAAAATGCCGGTGCCGTCAATAACCGAGCCGGTTTTATCAGGCTCGCCGCCGGGCCGGTCCAGGTTCCTGATAATCTCATCCACATACGCCAGCATTACCGGCGGCGTACTGACCAGCAGAAACTGTTTCCTGCCTTCAGTGTAGTTCAGCCGTTCAACGGTTGAGTTGGTATTGTAACGCTTGACCGCGCCGAGGACAAATGGAGTTAAATCCACTGCTTTTACATATTGCAACGAATACACCTTGGACACGAACGGTTCCTGTGCATCGTCCTGCAGAAACTCCAGTTTCCTAACTTTTTCAGCATAGACCGTGCTGAGCTGGGCGACCGCCAGAATCAGGACGGCAGCCAGAAATATTCCTTTTCTTTTATTCATAATAATTATGTTCCTTGTTTTTCGCTTATCATGGAATCACCATGATTTTTATTGCTGTAACTATTTATACTTATATTAGTCTTGCAATAATTCTATTCTTTAAACAGCAGACACTCGCTGCCGGTAAATCATATATTAATTGCAACAATACTTTCCATTTCTATTATTTTACAACACATGATATACTCTCCTGGTTTTGCTTTCTATACTCTCTAAAAAAACGGATGCCGGTTCAGAATTCAAAGTTCGAATACAACGTCCACTACATCGGCTAAAGATTATGTTTTATTTAATAATCAAACCTCCGGTTAAATTTTTATTTAATCTCTACTATTTAAATAAACATTATCTGTTATATTTATTCCTATTTGTTAATATTGAACTACATTTTACTATTATATCATCTTTATTTATAAAGTAAACATTTAAAAATAAAAAAAGTGCAAAAAAGTTTTACATGGGTAAAATGGTCATGTTTTTATTTTAAACATGGAAATTCAAGATTTACGAGCTATAGATAATACTCAGCTAGTACAAGGAGTATTTGTAAATGTTCAAATATGCAAAAGTTCTGTTCCTGGCAATATCTTTTTTAACGGCGTGCCCTTCCTATGCGGTAACAATTGGAGACCCGGCGCCGGCATTACAGAATGTTCAATGGATGAAGAACGGTCCGGTTGATATTTTGCAAGGGAAAGGCAAGCTGGTTTATGTAATTGAATTCTGGGCGACATGGTGTCCGCCATGCGTGGAATCAATCCCACACTTAACAGAACTTCAGGGAAAATACAGAAAACAAGGTTTAGTTATCGCCGGAATCAGCATCGACGGAGACATCCGGGTTGCACAAGAGTTTACTTTGCAAAATGCTGAAATGAAGTATAATGTCGGGTTTGATACAGACGGCAGCACTTCAAAGGAATATATGACTGAAAATAGCGGAATTCCTACCGCTTTTGTGATTGACAAGAACGGAACAGTCGCCTGGATTGGACATCCGATGGAACTGGATAATATTCTTGAAGCTGTTCTTGCCGGAACTTTTGATGCAAAAAAAGCTAATCAGCGCCTGCAGCTCAGCAAAAAGATAATGCAGCAAATGATGAGTGAAAATTATGGAGAAGCTTTAAAACTATGCGATGAACTGCTTAAACTGGACCCCGGAAGCGAACAGGCTGTCGGCATGAAAGCTTATTTGCTTCACCTCGCCGGCAAAGATGATGCGGCAATCGATTTTGTTTACGGGCAAATCAAGGAGCATCCGGATAAAACCGAGCTTATAAACACAAAATTCAGCATCTTGTTTCAACTAAAAAAATATCAGTGTCTGGACAAAGAATGTGATTCTCCGTCCATTAGTCTTGCGGAACCAATGGTCTTGAATACGATAGTGCTGGGAATGATTAATCCGGCGCCGGGCCGGCAGAAAGATGTAATGATTCTTCAAGTTGCGCTGAAACTGGCCGAAACCGCATATTCGAAGTGTAATTTCAAAAGCGATGAACAGAAGTCGCTTTCAGCGGCAACTCTGGCCAGTTGCTATTTTGAATTGAATAAAACGGCAAAAGCCGTTGAGATGCTGAAACTAAGCCTGGGATTAACTAAAGATAAGAGTAAAATTGAGATTTTAGAAAAAACACTTAAAGAATATCAAACCGCCGCCAGAGACGGCATTGACAAATAAAGGAGAATGTCATGCGTAAACTATTGTTATGCTTCGTAATGTTCCTGGCTTTCACCATTGTACACGCTTCATCATCTGATGCGATTGAGGTTTTCATTTCCGCAGGCAATTCAGTTTCTCTTTCCACTACCGGGAAGGTCTTGCGCTTGAATATGAGTTCGGGTATTGTAATTTATGATAATTTGAACCGGGCTGTACAAGTCGGCGATGTCTCTGTAACTTACGATGAGTTAAGCAGGGTTATCCAGGTTGGCAATATTTCAGTCAAATATGACCAGTCCAGCAGGGTTATAAAAATAGACAATACCGCAATTGCCTATGACATTTCCAATCGAGTAGTCAAAATTGGTGACGCCACGCTTACCTATGACGAACTCAGCCGAGTTATCAATATCACCGGAAAAACTCCCGATAACCTCCGTTTCGCTACTGTCCCTGGACAGACATAAGGGGCAGGGCAGGGGCAGGGAAATTACGCTAAAAGACTTGCTTATGCACCGTAAGCAACTAGAATATCTATATTAAACAAATAAAGGAAAGTATATCATGCGTAAACTGCTACTGCTCGCAACAATGTCTCTGGCGTTCATCACCATCGCAAACGCTTCATCCTCTGATGCAATTGAAGTTTTCACTTCCGCAGGTAATTCAGTTTCTCTTTCCTCTGCTGGTAGAATACTCCGCCTGAATATGGCCTCAGGCACTGTTGCTTATGATATTTCAAACCGGGTTATCCAGGTCGGTAATATCTTTGTCACTTATGATAAAGTAGCCAACAGGATAATTAAGATTGGAAATATCTCAATTAATTATGACGCATCCAACAGGGTAATTAAGATTGGAAATACCGCAATTGCCTACGATTTTGCCAACCGTATATCAAAGATTGGCGATGCCACGATTGCTTATGATGTGATCAGTCGTGTCAAAAATATTGCCGGCAAAACCCCGGATGACGTCCGCTTCGCCTCTGTTCCAGAACATCCATAGGGCAGGGGATATGTTGTACAAAGCCATGCCATTAGTGGTGTCAGCATTGTTTTTAATTCTTTATTGAAGCATAAAATCAAGTGAAACTACTATTTTTATTATCTTTAGCGGCGATTTAGTATCAAAAACACCATAGTCAGACACTTCTACAGAATCCGGGGCCGTAATTTGAATGATTCCTTGCCTGGCAGCAAGCAAGCGCTTAATTTGTCCGCCGCAATTTCCAGCCATTATCCTGGCGCGTTCTTCTGCATTTCTAGTTGAGCCGGCAATCAGTTCCTGCTTATACTTCTCCAGGTCAGAGATAAAATAGTCAGGGGTATTGACTGAGATATCCACTCCATCCGCCAGCAGCGAATACAATTCTTTATGCCCTGAAGTAATCAAATCAATATTATTCGAGCGAACCACAACGCATTGCGACAAGGTATAATACTGAATATCATTAGTATCCTTGCCGTTTAATTTCTTGTATATCTTATTAACCATCATACTATTAACCGTAATCTCGCCATCTTTGAATCCATAAGACTTTATTGCAGCAAAGACCCTCTCCGAGCATCGCTTCAAGTTTTTATAGCCTGATGCCATGTCAGGATCGCTGCAAGTCACAATAGCGCTAAATGTGGCTACATCAGATTTTACCGCTTTCTCGGCATATCCCTTGACGGATAATTTATTTTCATGCTGAATCCTGAGAAAGAATTTTGACAGCAACTGTGCCGAAATAACCATTCCGCCAGACAGTAAAGTACTGGCGACTATAATCCCGATCAGATTTTTAGTGTTCATATCAAGCAATTCCATTTTTAATGAATTAAAAGTTTTCTGTTTGTTAACATAAGATTTTATATCCGACAATCATAATATCAATGCCACTATCCTTGATTTTTAAGATATTTTTAACGTCGCATAATATATCTTATGTTAAGTTAAACATGTCTATTGTCAGGCTATATTAAAATTATAAGTATTTTATTATAAGCATTATATATATATGAATAGAGAAGGCTGTTAATAACTTGATGACAAATATCTTTTAATACCTGTCCAGCAACAGTTGCAATTCTTGCTATCTAAAAGTAATTAAATTTAATAATTAAAGGATGTTTTTTAAGCGTAAATATGCTATGCTAATGGCTTGTATTTAAAAACAAATTATGACCATCGCAATATTTTTATTACCGGGTCGCTTTGGGAGTGCCGTTTCTTATGAGAATCTGCGGTCGATGCCAGGCAATATATTCTGAACATGCCGTATATAAAGTTAAGCTTAATGCTATTAATTACGATAGTGATTCTTATCTGAAAGAAAATCTTCAGCATAATTACGGTATCTGCAATGTAAAATTTGATTACTTTGACGGCCTGCTGATAATCACTTACAATCCGCTTATTATTTCGCAAGATCGGATTGATAGGATTTTGATGACTCCCGGTTTTATTATTGAAGACTCATATTTCCGTTTTTTGTTAAATTTTCTTAAAGTACATGCCAAAGTATTACGCTTTTCCACAGTTTTGCTGCTGCTAATTTTCGCATGGCTTATTTTCTTTAAATTTGGGCCAAGCCAGTTTTGTCAGCCGATTAATCATCGAGCTGTTAAAATAATTAACATATATTACATTATTATAAATATCCTCATACTGTTTATTTGCTCTTTTTCTATTTATAATGGCATCAAACAGGCGTTCAAATACAAAAGATTTAATGTCTATCTGCTGGTGCTGCTGGCGGTTTGCGGCGCCGTGCTTGCCGGATTTCTGTTTGAAGCTTCAAATTTTCTGCTGGTACTGCTTCTTGTGGAATCGCTGGAGGATTTTATCAAATGCAGATCTTCAGAAGAGGTCGCTGCGGCAGCCGTCGCCAGCGCTAAAAATGCATTTGTCATAATTGACGGAACATCCCGCAAAATTCCGGTGCACGATTTGACTCCAGGCCAGCTTATTGATGTAAAACAAGGTATGATCGTTCCTGTGGACGGTATTGTTATCAGCGGCAACGGGCTGATTAATGAAGCCGCTATTTCCGGTGAAAATTCATTTAATTCGAAATCCGGCGGCGACAAGGTTTATGCCGGGACATTGCTGGAAAACGGGTCGCTGGTGGTCAAAGCTGTTTCAGTCGGGCATGATACGGCTATCGGCAATATCGCCAAACTGATCGAGGGGGCAGTGGACAGCGACGCAAAGCACGGCTTCCAGAAAGCTGTAGACAGATATTCTGTTTACCTGACAATTATTGTGATTGCGTTCTCCATTGTTGCGTTTTTTGTTTCATTTTCTATTTTGGACATGGAATTATTTGAATCCGTAGAGCGCAGCGTTGCCATTCTTTTTGTCGCCTGCCCTTGTGCGTTGATTCTCAGTACTCCAACCGCTATTCATGCAGGACTATGGATTGCCGCCCGCAATGGAATTCTGTTCAAGGATGGCGGTGTTATGGAATATTTTGCCAAAACAACAACTCTGCTGGTTGATAAGACAGGCACCCTCACCCATGCCAGTCCGGTTGTTTCTGAAGTAAAGACTTTCGGCGATACTGAATTAAAAGATATTCTATTTATCGCGGCGACTGTTGAAAGAAACTCTTTCCACCCCCTCGCCCTGGCCGTATGTGAATACGCGCTGCAGCGGAATATTCAATTCGGCGGGGTGCAGCAATACACCGAACTTGA
The DNA here is from genome assembly GCA_041665605.1 of Victivallaceae bacterium. GTDB lineage: Bacteria > Verrucomicrobiota > Lentisphaeria > Victivallales > Victivallaceae > CAIPAT01. The sequence continues at coordinate 8,988 of JBAYIO010000131.1, forward strand.
AGGCGGCGGCGCCTGTGCGATGATTGACGGCAAAGAATATAAAGTTGGCGCCAGGTGGCTGATGGACGACGGAAGAGAGGTTACTCCTGAAATAAATGACTGGATTCAGGATGCGGCAAAACAAGGTCTGGTGACCGCGCTGGTGGCGGATGATGTAAGAATTCTAGGCGCATTTACTTTTACCGACAGATTAAGAGCGGAAGCGCCGGAAGTGATCAGAAAACTTCGTTTGCTGGGAATGAGCAAAATCATTATGATTACCGGAGACAACTCCGCGGCGGCGGAACGCATCGCAAGTTTACTGCAACTTGATGGCTATTTTGCGGAATGTATGCCGGAAATGAAACTGCAAAAACTTCATGAACTCAAAAAAACTGAAAAATATGTCGCGATGATTGGCGACGGCATCAATGACGCCCCGGTGCTGGCGGCGGCCGATGTGGGGATTGCGATTGCGGGGACTGGCGCTGACGCCGCGATCGCCGCCGCCGACATTGCGCTGACCGGGGAAGGGCTGGAGGAACTTTCCAAATCTTACAGCATAAGCAAGCGCGTATTCCTGGCAATACGGATTAATTTGTTCTTCTCGCTGCTGGTTAGCCTGATAATGATGTTCCTGGTAAGCACAGGAATATTCAGTCTGATGGCCGGAACCCTGACCTATGTCGCCTGCTCCGCCCTCGTAATAATCAACTCCTATCTGCCTGCGGCAATGCCGTCCGGAAAATTTTAATGGTGCGAGAATATCCGTTCCGGCGCGTAATAGAGCGCTACGCCGAGTTCATTGGCGCGCTTGATCACTTCGGCATCGCGCAGCGAACCTGCCGGACAGACAATTGCGGTTATGCCGGCTTCCGCCGCGACTTCGACCGCGTCCGCGAACGGAAAGAACCCGTCACTGGACATGACTGAATTTTTAATGGAATTTTCGCCCTGGTATTTCTGCCGGTATTTGGCGATTGCCTGCTCCACCGCCCCTACCCTGTCCTGTTCTCCGGTTCCGACGGAAATGGTTTGACCATTCTGAGCAATCACCACGCCATTGGACCTGACGCTCAAATTCACATACCAGGCGAACAGCAGATCGGCAAGCTGGGCGGGAGTTGCTTTGTGCGCGGAAACCTGCTTGCCGGCTTTGGCATTTTCGGCTTCGGCGGATTTCAAATCGTTCACACTCCTGAGCGAAGTGGTGAGCGGGGCGGCAATAATCAGCGAACCGTCGGCCAGGACTTTGATCGTGTTTGACTGCTCATCCCCCTGCCCTGTGAACTTCGGCAGCCGGGAAATGTCGCCGCACTGAATGATGCGGATATGTTTGTTCAGTTTATAGGTCTCGCCGTCGTTGAAAATATCGAGTACGCCGGACTCGTAAGCCGGAGCCACTACACATTCCACAAAGGAACCCATGATTTCTTTCGCCGTGGCGGCATCGACTGCTGTATTGAAGGCTACTGCGCTGCCGAAGGCGGCGCGGGCGTCCGCATCGCGGGCCTTGAGGTAGACTTTGCGGATATCCTCACCGTCGCACTGCACGGCGGCGCCGCTGGGATTGACATGCTTCATCACCGCGCAGGCCGGCCGGTCGAAAAACTTGACTATGTTCAACGCGTAGGAAATATCTTCCAGGTTGGTCTGGGAAAGTCCGCTCTTGCCGTCTTTCAATATCTGCATGTCGCCGATGGGGCAGACCGTGTCCGCCGGTTTGTAATATGCCGCCGGCTGGTGCGGGTTGGTGCCGTAGCGCAGATCCTGCACCTTGATGTATTCTCTGCCGCCGATGACCGTCGCTGCCGGGAAGTCCCCGACATTTTTGGATAAATACGAATTTCTGTTCAGTTCCGCCATTTATGGCCTCCATATCTTTAAAAAGTTATATTTTCTTAAATTATATTAAATTTTTTGACAAATTAAAAAGTACAACGTTTTGCGAAGTTAGCAAACTGCGCTATTGTGTAAAACTGAAATTTCTGAGTCTCATTTAAAACTCTATATTATTTTAAAGGTTCAGGGGAAAATTTTCCTTATATATTAATTATGGCTGCAAAAGGGCTTTTTATCACATTTGAAGGACCGGAAGGCGCCGGCAAAACGACCCAGCTCAAAATGCTCAGCGGGTATTTCGCCGGACTCGGCCGGGAATGCGTGGTCACCCGCGAACCGGGCGGCACGCCGATTGCCGAACAGCTCCGGGAACTGGTCAAACACCATTCCGGCGACGAACCGGTTTTCGCGGAAACCGAACTGCTGCTGTTTGCGGCCAGCCGCGCCCAGCACGTCCGCTTCCTGATTGAACCGGCGGTGGCGCGCGGGTCCGTCGTGCTCTGCGACCGGTTTGCCGATTCCACTACCGCATATCAGGGATACGCCCGGCAACTGGATATGGATTTTATCCGCAGGTTAAATCAATACGCGGTCGGAAACTGTGTGCCGGATATGACAATACTGCTGGATTTGCCGCCTGAAGATGGTTTCAAGCGCACCGCAACCCGCATGGAAACCGCCGGACGGCATGACCGCATCGAAGCCGAAGCGCTGACTTTTCACCACCTGGTCAGACAGGGATTCCTGGCAATCGCCAAAGCCGAACCGCAAAGGGTGAAAGTGGTTTCCGCGCTCGCCGCCGCCGAAGTTATTCATCAACAGATTACGGAGCTTATCAGAAATGCTTTTGGCCCGCTATGAACAGGAATTTCCCGAGGTTATCGCCTGCTTGAAACGCGCCCGCGCTTCCGGCAGGATGGCGCATGCTTACCTGCTGCACGGCGATTCGCCGGAACTGCGCCGCAATTTTTCGCTGGTGCTCAGCCAGATTGCGGTTTGCCCGAACAACCTGCCGGACGGCACCCCGTGCGGCACCTGCCGCGTCTGCCGCCACCTGGAAACCGGCATTTATGCGGAATTCTACGAACTGATGCCCACCGGCAAGACCTGGCAGATTCAGGTTGGCGAACGCAGAAACCCGGAACCCAATACCGTCCGCTGGTTTGAAAGCCAGTTTTACCTGACCAGCACCTCGGAAGCCAGCAAAAAGGTCGGCGTGATCTATGACTGCGACCGGATGAATACCGAATCCCAGAACGCCTTCCTGAAAACGCTGGAGGAACCCCCTTCCGACTCCTTTTTCATCCTCGCCACCGGCAATCCTTCCGCGCTGCTGCCGACCACCCGCTCCCGCTGCCAGACGCTGATTCTGCTGGAAAACCGCTGTCTCTTTGAATTTGAAAAGAGCAAAGAGCTGTTCGCCATACTTTACGAGCTTCAGTTCAAGGCGGCAAACAATATCACCGCCGCCGGTAAATGCGCCGAAAACATCATCAACATTGCGCAGCATCTGCAGGACATCGCCGAATCCACGGCGGAGAAGCTCTGGAAGGAGCGTCTCACCCAGGCCGAAGAACTGGAAAGCCCGGTCAAAAAACGTATCGAAAAGCAATATGAGTCCGCCGTCGCCGGCGAATATATCAAAATCCGGAACTACTTTACCGGGGCGATCCATACCTGGTTTGCCCAGGTGTATCAATTGAGCTGCGGCGTGCCGTTTAACCGTCTGGCCAATCCGGAAATCTTCGACGGCATGCAACTGCCGGAGCAGATTGCCGAGAAACGCGCCTGTCACGCGCTGGCGGAAGCCGACCAACTGCTTTATAATCTGCTGTTCAACGTCAGCGAAGAACTGGCTTTCCGCTCGTTCTGCCTGAATGTGGCGGTAAAGTTCTAAAGCTCCAGTCCCCTGCCCCGTTGGGATAGCCGTTGAGCACGGATTTTATTTACCTTGTCTATTCTTCAAAAGACGCTGACGCTCCTTTCGCGACATTTTGGCGAACCGTCGGTCATGGTACCCGGCAGGGAACCGGGCGGCCTGGGAGGTCTTGGAGAATGCCGCTGATTCCAAACACTCCGACTTTGGAGTGCTCTTGAGCAGAGGCAGTTTTACCAGACGGGCAACCGCCCGATTCCGAGATGGTATGTCGAAAGTCAAGCCCCTAAATCCTTATTTTGTTTGAAAAATTATCCTGATATTCAATTTTGTTAACAACCACAGCGCGAATTAGAAGCAAAAGTTTGCGCATGACCG
>JBAYIO010000132.1:0-12980 GCA_041665605.1 Victivallaceae bacterium
ATCATATTAGACATTTGATGCAATTGATACTGGTCCTCCTTTCGTGTTTAATGCATTATCCGTTTCATAACTTTGCTTCCCGCAGCGTCAATTTATTGCACCTGGATAATACCAGCGTGTTTTTGTCTTCAATCAGCCACTCGAAATCCTCGCCCTTCTCCATTTTGATGGCCTCCGCAATGGCGATGGGCATCACCACCTTGAACGCGCGGTTGGTCGGCCGCTGGCCTTTTTGAATTTTTACTTTATATCCCATGTGTATGCAGTTCCTTGTTATCCGCCGTCGCTACCGGCGGCAGATAAGTTCTTGTTTATTTTACAATGGCGGAAATCTTTTCCAGGATGTTGTTGTTTTCGTTTGCTTCCGTGACCTTGCACGTGCTGTCGGCCACCACCCTTACCTTGCAGGTCCCGGCAGTGATGGTGACGTTGTTCAATTTTAATGCAACGGTCGCGCCTTTCGCCAGATCATCGTAGTTTACGGTTCCGGCCGGACTGCCGTTGACATAAACCGCCGCAGTCTGCGCGCCTGCTCCGGCCGCGGTCGGCCCGACCCCGGCATTGGCGATGGTGAAGTTCACCGTCACTTTGCCCGCTTTGGTTGAAGACAGCGTGATTGCAGTCACTTTCAGGTCCGGGCGGTTGTCCAGGAAAAACGTCGCTGAATTTATATTGTTGCCTTCGCGGGGTTCGAGCAGCTTGCTTTTGGCGTCCGCCCAGACCATGATGGTGGTCTGCTTCCCGGCGGTGATGAAGCCGCCATTGATGGTGGAGCTCAGCGTGACCGACGCTTTGGGCGCCAGGTTGCCGAGTGTCACCATGTCCATTTTGATGTTGTTCAAATAAACCTTCGCCACCAGGCCTCCCGCCGCGATATTAGTTTTAGCGGTTCCGACATTGCTGATCTGGTATTTAACCGTCAGCGGTTGCCCGGCCACCGGTGCTTTGTCCCACCAGACCTTGTCCACGCTTAAATCGCATTTTGAATTATTCTGCGGCATCTGCACCGGGCCGACGGTCGACGTCGGCGTATAGATTTCCGGATTGATGAGAATGCCGTCGCCGAAAGCGTAGGAGATTTCGTCTTTGCACTCATCCGCGCGGGTATTGGTCAGGCTGGCGCCTTTGATGTTTTTAATGCCGTCGATCCCGCATTTCAGCGTCACCTGGTAAACCATTCCGGACAGATCCCCGGCAAGCACGATTTTACGGCCGACCGCATTGTACTCCATCTTCGACAGCGTGACCGGCTTGCCCGTTTCATCCGTGATTTTCACCGTATTCGCATTGATCGTCTCCGGAATGAAACCATCTATTCCCGGCGTCAGACCGGGACTGAACAGCGGAATCTCAATGGTCGTTTTATTAATAACCTGGGACTTAAGGTTCTCCTCATCCACCCGCGGAGCGAATGGCGCGCATTTCGGTTCAAACATCAGGAAGTGGCCGACAAAACCGGCGCCGCCTTCCTCGGGATACTGCGACTGGGTGGCAAAACGCACTTCACCCATATTGAATCCGTCCGTATACAGAAACATCATCGGTTCGGCCTGGGAGATCGGCGCTCTATTGGCAATCACCGCCGCAGCCGTTTTCTGCCAGTAATCAACGCCCGGAGTAACCCCGGTTATATTATTCTGCAACGCCATATAATACATACCATTATATTGCACATAATCTTCTCCATTATATTCCGTAGTGCTTGAGTAAGCGCCGATACTGCTGATATTCACCTCCTGCCACACATATTGTCCCCATGGGATGCTTTCCGGCACATAAGTATTATTATCCATTTTACTAAAAAATACCTTTCCTTTATACTTGACAAAATCATAGTATGCGTATTTGACTGTATTTAAGTATTCGTAGATATTGCCCAAATCCATCATCTTCCAGGCTGATGTAGGCGGAACTCCTTTATTATTGTCTTTTAAGCTGACATACACCGCAACCCCGTCCGTCACGGAGTCGCCAAATTTATAGGTATTGCGGTAGTCCCATATTTCAAGGTAGTTTCCATCCGCATCAGAATAGCCGGAAACCATGTCAGTAGAACGCGGACTGGCCGCATATATATCGCCAGGCGTCCTCATATACTCAGACGTTCTTGGATCTCTAGGCGTCTGGCGTGACGGATTATACAGCAGCATGTCATGGGTTATGCCGCCGCCGAAGGCATTAACTCCGAATGCCACGAAATCGGATAACTGATTCTGCCCGGACTGATAACCGCGCACGGCATAAATGGTTTTATTGTTTACAGCCAGATCGTAAATATTTCTAATTCTTAATGAGCTTGAAAATTTGGTCCATGTCTTACCGCCGTCAGTTGATTTTGCCAGCATCCTCTCGTATGAAGACGGCCAGGACAGCGCCATATATATTTTATTGCTGTCCTGCGGATCGACAACCAGTGAACGGACATAGTAATCTGCATTTATGCTATAGTAGTAGCCAGGGTTCATTACCGGATCATTGATAACTTCGACGGTACTGGCGGTTCCGGATTTTTCGGTGACCCGGATAAGATAATTTTTGGATTCCCCGGTATAGGTCGTTTTGCCGTCGGAACTGGTTCTTCCCGCAGGATAAGTCATTCCGCAGCCGATGGCAGTCAAAACAGTATTATTCGGTCCGGCTGCCAGAACATACGGCGACTTAAGCTGGATGGTGCCAAGATCCGCCGGGGGATTTTTTACTTCCGGAATCAGATCACTGATGATGATCTTCTCCACTATCGTTTTTTTAGTCAGGTCATACCTGATGAGTGCGATTTTCCTGATTGAACCGCTATAACGTCCCTTGGTGACCCACAGCGTGTCAGCGGAGGTTTTTACCATCTGCGGGGCGGTGCCGGTAACCGCGGGGTCAGTGTCAACAGTATAAGCTTTTACCGTTTGAGCGCTCTTGCTGTATTCATAAATGCTGGTTGAGGCGCCAAAAAGCTGAGAAGAAACTTTCTTATTATTGCCGTCTTCGCCGTATCGTCCGCCATCGTTGTAATAAAAAGAAAAATACACTTTGTCACTGTCGCAGGGATCAGGATAGACAGAACAGCCGGCGGCAAAATCATTTTGCAGCGCGGGAATATCGTGCCATGTTTTATTGACCAGATCGTAATATTGAACCCCTTTGTAATGTATCACCCACATCAGTTTTGATGCTTTATCATATGCCAGCTTGACGACCCGGTTATTTTTCAACGGGCTGTTCACGTCATTGGCGTTGATCCAGTTGAGGATATTGCCGGCGGCGTCATAGACGGCGATGCCGCCGCCTTCATTGCGCATGTGTTCGCGGTAAAACTCATCAGTCCCGCGTTTGTCAAAATTCATTAGCACATTCAGTGACTGCTCGCCGGTACCGCACCATATCTGATTATTAACCGGATCATAGGCCACGCAGGTCTGATGCCGGAATTTGGCATCACTGCCGTCATAAGCTTTCTGGTAGTTAGTGATTGCGACGGTATCAGCATTGATTGCCAGCAGGCCGCCGTCCGGCCGGTTCATCACTCCCGACGGGAACGAACGGAAACAGGTGATAAAAGAGCCGGGCAGAAAAGTGGCTCCGCGGTAAATAAACGGGTAGAAGGTGACCATATCATCGTCAGCATAAAAATTGTTGTCGTCCGCGCCATACCCGATAGTGGCATTACTTAAAAAAGCGAACATCAAATCCTTAGCGACAGTATCCATGGTCGCGGTCAACTGTTTAGTGGTCGCATTGGCCGGAATTTGCACCACTTCAATATTCCGTCTTTTCGACTCACTCCGCACCATTCCAGTAATTTGTTGATGCAGGGTGAGAAATTTTACTTTACCGCCGTTTTTCTTGTATGATGCATACGCCGGATACCCGGTGTCATCGATCATTTTCTTGATATTATTCACCCCAGGGCCATCCAGCCGCGATACGATATAATAACCGAATTTTTTCGAAGAGAATTTCTTGTTAAGAATGTCGGGATTGTAATAGTAAAAGTATTTATTCCGGCTGAAAATGTCGGGAATGCTGTAGTCCGCCGCGGACTCGGACAGATTGAAAAGCAAATAAATGTCAGTAAAGTGGTACGGGGCGTTTACGCCGGAAAAATCCGGATTCGTCTCGCTTGAAAACTCCGGGCTTGCGGCGTACATCGTAATCCCGCGCGTTAAAACAATGTAGTTTATTTTGTCTGCCAGTTTGTGGGTTGCCATATGGTTCTTTATGGCGTCAAGCAGGGCTTTTTTCTCACTCGGGGTTGCCCTATTCGTTTCCGAGTCGTATTCGACGTTTTGCGCCATTCCCTGATAGTCTGTCATGGAAACATGCACAACATTGATGTCAGGAATTTGACGGGCATTTTTATAATACGTTCCGATTTCCACCGACAAAGGCGAGTTGTCATTAATCACCACCAGAACATCGTCATAGGACGGCATTGCCGATGAGCTTATTGCGCAAACCGCAATAAATGACGCCATAACCAGTTGCCATAGAGCTTTCATCATAATCTCTCCATTTTATAGTTTACAATATTTTGCTTCAATGTCTTATAATTTTAAAAATGTATATGATTAAAATACCAAAACATCAAACATATTTAAATACTCAATGCATTGCCATTGAGTCCCGGTTTTAATAATTTCCTGCTTGCCGTCTATTGTTTTCGTTGATGCAAATTCCAGCCGATGTCCTTTCATCTGATTTGTGAACCGGATGAAAGCGGTTACTCGCCAATAATATTTACTGCCGCAAGTAAATACTAATATCATCTATTTTCAGCGGGAAATCAGCGCCGGGCAGGCCAACCTGAATTATTCAGGCGAAAATCCCGGAGACTGACTTCCCCGTGTCTTTGAATTATTGCTGCGTTATATTTCCCTTTATACCGGCAGCCTGGTTCTTCGGGTCATGGTTTATCGTCAGGCAGAACTTTGATGTAATCTATCTCGATGGCAAAGTCGGCGCCGGGAGCAAACTGCAGGCCTAAATCCCAGTAACTGATATCACTGAATTTTGACTTCCCTGAGTCCACCTTCATTGAACCGCGCTGCCAGTCGCTAAATCCGTTGCTGCCGGAAGGAACGATTTGGATAGTTTTCGATGCCGCGTCCCTTTTGTTCTCCTGATTGTACGAGGATTTCACGGTCAGATCCACCGATTTAAGTCCCGCGCCTTTATAGCGGAATCTCCATTCTATTTTTACCGGTTTATCCAGCGGCAATTTAGGAATTTTATCAATACTGATAAAGGTAGTTGCATCGGCTGCAAGCGCAGGCAGCGCCTTCACGCTGACAACAAGTTCTCCATCTTTCAAACAAAATGAAGCCTCTTTGGGAATGGGAATGTCCGTCCAGTCCTGTATACTAATGCCTGCCGTTGTGAAGTCCATCTTGAATAATTCTGTTTCCTGATTCATCGGGGACGTCACAGCTTGATCCGCCGCGTTCAGCCGGCAAGCGGCCAATGCCGCGAAACAAACAACCACAGATGCTCCGGCAAGTAGTTTTCCGATTTGATATTTCATTTTTTACATTCCTTGAGTTTAGGTTATTTTTATTTTTAAATGTTGGCATTTTCTATTCATTTATTGAATTTTTACTTCCCTGAATCCTCCTTTATTGAACCGTGCCGTATGCCGTTTATTTTTTTCTTCAAGCCAATATTTGAACGATGCCTGTCAAGTCATTCATTTCTGGGGGAAGATTTTAATATAATCAACTTCCAGCGTGAAATCAGCGCCAGGCGCGGCAATGACGCCGAAGTCCCAGAAAGTGATGTTCTCCATATGATCTTTCGCCTTTGAAACCTGTAATTTAGCTTTGATCCAGCCGGATTCCGAATTCTCCTTGAGATCAGCCGGCACATAATAATTATCACCCGCAATGTATCGTTTGCCGGTGGCCGGATCCTTGGATGATTTAAGGCACAGGCCAATGCTTTTGATGCCTTTGCCTTTGTAGCGGAACGCCCACTCAACGGCCACCGGCTGCGTCAGTTGAAACGGCGGAACATTCAAGTAGACATACGGGTTGGCGTCTTTTTTCAGTTCCGGCGCGGCTTTCGCGGTAAAGATTATCCGTCCGTCTTTAATTTCCATGCGGGTCATCAGTTTGTCGCCTTCAGCGTCGTTCCGGGCTATTGCCGGTTTGCTGGTACTGAAATCAACGGCAAACAGCGGCTGGTCGATAAAGCGGATAATGCCGAAAGTTGAAGTGTCAAAGAACGATTTGCCCATGGTTGGCGACCACGCCTGATAACCCTTGTCTTCGCCTCTCGGCCGGTCACGGTAGAAATTGGCAAACCATTGCGTTCTGCCGGAGACGGGGATAACTGCATTCAGCGTTTTATAAGGAATCGCCAGTTCAAATTTGAATCCGCTGCCGAACGGTTTGACCGCGTATTTCAACGGGAAATCTTTCGTCCATAGCTCCTGATGCAGTTTAGCGCGGTCCTTGCAGTACACCACTACCCCTCCTTTGGCATTGATGACAATCTGATAGAACTGTTCAGTGACAGACGCCAGGGATTCCGCCATGCCCGGCTGTTCGCTGCACAAAAATATTTCCACTGCGTCATTGCTGAAGATGTTGTCTTTATTGCTTTTTCCGTCCGGCAGCATCATCTTATCCGGTTCGGTTACTTTTCCGGCAATATAAAAATTCTCTTTGTCGAACGCGGTGAAGATTTCGGTTTTTTCCGCGGCCGTTTTGCCCATCCATGTTTTCAATTCCAGCGGCTTGACCGCACCCCACTCTGTGAGTTCTCCGTCAATAACAGGAGGATTGGCAAAAACAGTGCAGTCAGCAACCGGTTTAATTGTCTCATCGGCGATCTTGCCTTCAGCAAAAAACGATGCGGCGCTGTCTATCATGATCTTTACCCGGTCGTAATATATTGAGTCCGGAGTAGTTTTCGCCAATGCTTCCTGCAGCATTTTCTGCAACTGATCGCGGATGTCGCGGGGATAAGTTTCATCCCAGTACAATTTAGCAAGAATTGTTTGAGGCAGATTGTAAGTTACGGCAGGCAGTTGCGACCATCTGGTTTTTTCCCAGCGGCTGATAACCAGATCCATGTATTTTTTCATTTCAACCGCTGCCGGACCGTACATCAGCGCGGCATATTCCGCCAGATATTCATCAACGTTGAAATCCGGGTTCCAGAGCGCTTTCCAGTATACATACACTGATTGTCCGTTCAGTTCATCCGCAAGCAGCCCCATGTTTAAAAACGCGCCCTGGACTTTATCCCGGTTTGTTTTCAGAAATTCGACCTGGACATGCGGAGCAAAATACGGGATGGGGATTTTATTGATCTGGTACGGCAAATGCGGATAATACAGCCATAGTGTTGGTTTATTGGCAGTTTTACCGCAAAGCGCATCCAGCCGTTCCTGATTAATCTTGCGGTAGGCGGGTTCTTTCATGAAACACGCCGGAATATCGGCTTCAATGCAGGTGGTGACAAGCACATTGTCCGGGAGTTTCATATTCGGCGGGACAGCAGTGGAATTGCCGTAAGCCAGCACACACAATTTTTTGTCCGGCCACCTGGCTTTGATTGCATCGGACAGGCGGACTGTGTAATCCCAGATCAGCCGGGACCCGGTGCTGTCCGGCGTCGCATCGCTGTCGGTGAGTTTCAGGCAGTATGGACACTGGCAGCCGATAAAGCCGTCATTCGGCACCCAGTAGATATATTTATCGTTAGGCAGGCTTTCCAGCCTTCTCGTAAATTTGCCAGGGTCTTTGCCGGACTGCAGATATTCTTCAATGACTTTGAGGTGCTCTTTCAAACCTTCCGGATTGCCGTAGCAGCGCTGCGAAGAATACGCTCCTTTTCCGCCGTTCATGCGGGTGCCGTCGGCGCGCAATGCAAATAGCTCCGGGCGGTCCTTATAAAATTCATCCCAGTTGCAATCGGTGTGATTGGGAACGGAGCCGACACAGTCCCCTTTCTTCATCATGCACATTTCCCAGAACTCGCGTTTGTACACGTTAATTTTATATTTTCCGGGAAGATATTTGTAATTAAGCGGGTCTTCACTGTAAGTATATCCGCCATGACGAACCGGAAATACCGGACCGTCCTGATAGGCCACCGCCGGCATCTGCAGCGTTGAAGTTTTTAAGTCCGGCACACAGGTGTACAGCGGTCCCCAGAAGTACCAGCGCACCCCGGCAAACCGTTCAAGAAAATCCATCGCCGCGAATAGCGTGCCGCGGCTGCAATACTGCATGCCGTCAATATAATTGAGATTACCCACTGATAATGGCTTTTTGATGTTGAAGGCGCGGTCACGGTCGTTACCAATCAGCGCGATCCCTTTGGCAAAACTTTCGACAATGAAATTTTCCGCAGGTAATTTTTCAGTTCTGGCTGAAATCGGCTTTAATTCCGGCAGATCAACCGGTCCGACAAAGATCGCGTTTTCCGCCGGAACTGAAGTAACTATCTGGAAACTCGCCCCGGTTGCCTGGTCAAGATATTCTTTCAGCAGCGCCGCCACCTCTTTGTAGTAAGCGGAATTCGGAGGTATCACGATCTTCATTTTTGCGGCGCCGTTTTGCGCGATAATCTGCGGTGCCAGTCCTTCCACCATTTTTAACTCCACCGGAGTCAAACCTTTTGATTTATACGGTTCCGTCTTAATCAGTTCGGTATAGGTCTGCGGCGAAAATGAATCGCCGGCTGTTGCGGCGGATGTGATGACCGCGGCAGATAATATGCAGATTATTTTCTGCGTCAATTTTTTCAGTCCGGAATCGAGCATGATGAATCCTTTGCTGTAATTCTTATATGATGTTGGTAGTTCTATTAATTATTAATTACTTCAGTCCAGATGCCGTTACCCCCGACAGATGTCAGGGTCCAGTATGTAAGCCAGAAAGGATCACCTGCCCAACTGCCGCTGGACAGCAAATCGTAGGTTGGAACTTTAAGCCGGGATTTCCATGCGCCATGACCATCCACAAAAGCCGCATTCATTCCGCCCAGATGTTTAAACATTGTGATATTGCCGGTTTCTCCAGTAAATCTGTCCGGATACTTTGTGTCCTTGTCGGCATACAGTGCTGTTTTACTATAAAATCTGGATGGGATGCGTTTAAAATTGCCCCAGTATGTTCCCGCTGTAACATTGGCTGCGGTATACTGAAAATATATTCCTATGCCATAATGCGTACCTTTCCAGGTATTCCATTCGGTTGTCACTCCGTCTTTGCTGAGTCTGGTTTCCGATGGACATTTTAAAATCCCGGACGGCGGCTTGGTGGATGTTACTGCTCCGCCAGGAATATAACCGTATTTAGTCAGTTGATAATGCCATGAGCCATTGGCGTCGGCGATAGGCAGCCAATCCCGGTTATCATTGGAATATTGAAACGAAGCGGTCCAAACCTGTTTAAGATTGGCCAGACAATTTGATGACTTGGCTTTGTCGCGGGCCTTGCCGAGGGCAGGCAGCAGCATGCTGGCCAGAATTGCGATTATGGCAATCACTACCAGGAGTTCTATGAGCGTAAAACTCCGGCTCCGCGAACACAGTCCCGTTCTTCCTTTAAACATCTTTTTCATTTCGATCTCCTTCTTTTGAAGTTTTGTTAATTATAATCAATTATCGTTAAAAGGTTATATAATCAGCTCAATATCTTCCGGCAATACCTTTACCACCCGCTGACGCGGTTCCTCTATTCTGCCGGTTGCAATCCATGACGTCAGAAGTTCTGCCGCCTGGTTTGCCGTGGCTGCCACTTTACTTCTTACAAATACAGTAGGCTTGAATTGAACCAGCACCCATTTGTTTTCAATGGAAATGATATTTTTTTCATTGATGCCTTGCTGTACCAGCAACCGCCGGGTGAATTCGCCGAATGCGACCCACAGCGTATCGCGGTCCTGCAAGTTTAGTGCTGAAACATCATATTTTTCATTAGAAGACGGGAACAAGACCGGCAACGGCTCCCACTCGGTTTCTCCTTTTACGTTCTTTACCGCGAGCATCTTGACGGCCCGCTTGAACCCATGAACTTCAGCATATTCCGTCAATTTCGCAATCAATGCAGTGCTATCATCGCATACGCAAGGTATTGCTTCATCCTTTACGCAACCTAACATAACATACGGCAAATTAATCCTTTTTAAGTAATCCGCTATTTTAACGCAGTGTTCCGGCGGGAAGTTAGTGATAATACCGCTGATCAGATTACCGCCAACCAGCGCCTGAGTCTGCGTCATCATGTCTTCGGCTGTGTCATACGATATAAGAATGGTGTTGAACCCTTTAAGTTTCAACGCGGTGGTAACGCTAGGGAGCAGGTCATGCAGATATAAATTCAAATCATCCTCGGGCTGGGTGTGATGGATGCACATGGCCACCAGCGGCACGATGCCGGTCTTCATGGCACGGGCCAGTTTATTGGAGTGGTAATCCAGCTCTTCCGCCACTTTCATGATTCTGGCCCGTTTCACATCTGAGCAGCCAATGTTGTTTTTAGAATTGCTCAGCACCGCCGCGGCCAGCGATACCGACACGTTGCATTTCAGCGCAACATCTTTAACGGTTATTTTTCTGCTGTTATCCATCATAAGAACTGTTTCCGAAATAGTTTAATAGAACGTTCTATATTAATTTTACAGCAAACTTATATCTTTGTCAATGGCCAACCGGAAAAAAGTGATAAAATTATTTGCCGCAGGCGTAACGGCTCGGTCTTTACGGCGGACTGGAAAGCAAGTTTTTCCGTGATTAGGCTGCGCGGCGAGCAGGCTGCTCTTTTGCCGGCAATATCGGCGTCAGGATCACAGCAAAGCATGTTAAGCGCTTTTTCAAGAGTGGCCTTTGGATCGAGTCCGCGAATTCTGGCAGTATAAAGAAATGTCATCAGCAATCGCGAGTTAACACCCCGCGCTCTGATTGTGAACCGAAACTGAATTTTCCGGCGATTACAGGCGGGCGCACTCCGCGCCCGGCAAAATTATTTTCAGCAGGGATATACGGTGATTTCACCCACTGAAACATTCGTTCCGGATGTCCCCTGAAAATGTTCTGGAACTGTTGAATGCCCGGATGATTTGCTTCCTTATTAGATACGGTCATAATATCATCTTTAATGGCAGTGGCGGCGAGTGCATAATCGGGTAGTTCCATTTTTGATTTATACATGGCGATCGCTTTTTTCAATAATGGTTTAAGCTCCGCGAAGAATGCGGTCACTTCCGGATCGTCCGGAAACTTTTGCTTTGAGATATCGGAGAAGGTGCACATAGCAGTACCGACGATTAAGTTTCAGAGGATCATATCCACGGCAGCGGTCGGTAATCAGATTTATGTTCAGCTTGTCTTTGCCGAAAAACTCCAAGCACCCTGCTGCCTCGAGTGTTGCGGAACAGGAATGCGGCGAAAATGTATCGCCGGCTGTTGCGACGGATGTGATGACTGCGGCTGGTAATATGCAGATTATTCTCTGCGTCAGTTTTTTCAGTCAGGAATCGGGCACGATGAATCCGTTGCTGTAATTCTTATATGATGTTGATAGTTCCATTAATTATTAATTACTTCAGTCCAGATGCCGTTACCACCAATAGATGTCAAAGTCCAGTATGTAAGCCAGAAAGGATCGCCTGCCCAACTGCCGCTGGACAGCAAATCGTAGGTTGGAACTTTAAGCCGGGATTTCCATGCGCCATGACCATCCACAAAAGCCACATTCATTCCGCCCAGATGCTTAAACATTGTGATATTGCCGGTTTCTCCAGTAAATCTATCCGTATACTTTGCGTCCTTGTCGGCATACAACGCTGTTTTACTATAAAATCTGGATGGGATGCGTTTAAGATTACCCCAATAGGCTCCGTTGTTAACGTCGGATTGAGTATATCTAAAATAGTATCCGAGACCATAATGCGAACCTTTCCAGACATTCCATTCAGTCGTCGCTCCAATGTTAGTTCGGCTTTCCGATGGACATTTTAAAATCCCGGCAGGAGATTTGGCGCTGAGAGTCTCTCCGCCTGGAATATAACCATATTTAGTCAGATGCCATTGCCATGTACCATTACCGTCTGCAATGGGAAGCCAATCCAGGTTATCATTGGAATACATTAATGAAGCGGTCCAAACCTGTTTAAGATTGGCCAGGCAATTTGATGACTTGGCTTTGTCGCGGGCCTTGCCGAGGGCAGGCAGCAGCATGCTGGCCAAAATTGCGATGATGGCGATCACGACCAGGAGTTCTATGAGTGTAAAAATCCGGCTCCGCGAACACAGTCCCGTTCTTCCTTTAAACATCTTTTTCATTTTAGATCTCCTTTTTTGGGAGTTTTGCTGGTTATAATCAATTGCTGTTTTTAGAATTACTCAGCACCGCCGCGACCAGTGATACCGACACGCTGCATTTCAGCGCAACATCTTTAACAGTTATTTTTCTGCCGTTATCCATCATAAGAACAGTTTCCGAAATAGCTCAATAGAACGTTCTATATTAATTTTACAGCAAACTTATATCTTTGTCAATACCCTGTCAACAAAATTGCTTAAAAAACAATTTATCACAGTTTGGCTGTTTCAATGGTTTTCAACAGGCAGGAGTTATGTCCGCATTAATTCCGTGAATAAACAACCCAGTCCAAAGGGCGGGGTTGTTTATTCGCAAAATTTTAATGACTTAAAATCGCGCTATTTGAACTTATCTTCACCGTTCCGGTTGACAATTTTACTATATATAGATAATTGATTGTTAAATTTTTTAATGTTACCATTTTGTTTTTTTGTGGATAAAAAAGGATTCGGATTTATGACAGAATTTAAATTTACGGACGACCAGCGGACGGCGCTCGGGCTGACCGGGGGGATGGTCAGGAATCTGCTTTTGTTCGGGGGCTCGCGCTCGGGCAAGACGTTTATCCTGCTGTTCTCGATTGTGGTGCGGGCGCTGAAAGCGCCGGGCAGCCGCCATGCGGTGTTCCGGTTCCGGCATGTCCATGTCCGCCAT
>JBAYIO010000133.1:0-12794 GCA_041665605.1 Victivallaceae bacterium
ACCAGTTGTGCGGAAGATGTCTCTAAACTCTCGGAGTTGTTTGAGAAAACCGAAAAACATAATGCTCAACGGCACTCTAAACTCTCGGAGTCGGGTGTCCAAAATGGGTTTGGTGTAGTCCCGCCCGTATCGGACGGTCCTGCACAGACAGTGTCCAGGATGTCCAGAATGTTTGAGAAGACGGATACCAGTTGTGCTCAACGATCCTCCAAAGTGTCGGAGTCGGGCAAGAGAGAAGTCAGAGAGATGGTAAGGCAACGCGAAACTGGAAAGCATAAAATGCCTGACGAAATCATCGGGATGCAACGTTTTCCGCCAGCGGGGAATGCAATATTATATGAACAGCCCCGGGCGGGGCCGAAGCCGCCGCCTGAAGTGCTGCTTTAGTTTTCGCAACTGCGGGTTATTCTTTGTCGTCGTCCTGCTCCTGGTCCAGATCCAGGGTGATCTGTCTGGCGCAGACGCCTTTGATCAGGTTCAATTTCCGGGTCAGTTCGTTGCGTTTGTCATCATCGCCGACGAGTTCGCAGAAAATCAGACCTTTTTCGGAACAGTCCGTGAGTACGCCGTCATGGATGCCCAGGCGGATTTTGATGAGACAGCCCCAGGCGGTAAGGGTTTTCTGAACGTCAACAGCAGCGGCTTTGCGGTTACCGACAAGAATTAAAAGTGCATGTCTGGCCATTTTCATTTCCTCCGTTTGGTTTATGATAAAAGTACTCTCGAAATCTTAAAAAGCAAGTGATTTCCGTCCGGTGAAAATAAAGCCGCTGGACTGATGGTTGTTCATCGTATGATGAATGACCGGCTTGAAAACAAGTTCGGCAAACGGCGAGAGCAACTGCCGGATATATGCTTCGTCGTGGTGGCGCAGCACTGCGCCTTCATCCAGTTCAAAGACCCCGTAGCAATGATATTCCGGCTCGAAACGGCGGTAGCGTTCCCGGTTCCGGTCGTCGGTGTTCAGCAGAAAATCTCCGGCGTAGATGACGCCGCCTGGTTTCAAGACGCGAAAAATTTCGGCAATAAGTTTCTTCTGGCCGGCGTCATCGGTAATTGAAGTCAGCACCGCGATCAGCAGCGCCGCGTCAAAATGATTGTCAGGGAACGGGATGGTCAGGCCGCTGCTTTGCACTAAAACGGCGGACGGGAGCGCCTGCCGGGCAAGCTTCAGCATGCCGGCCGAGATGTCAGTGCCGTAAAGCGCAGTATAGCCGGCGGCGGCAAGTTCCAGCAGGGTGCGGCCGTAACCGCAGCCGACGTCAAGGATGGCGGAATCAGGCTTCAGGAAACCGGCGAGAAGTTCCGGATAAAATTTGACGGTAAATTCTTTTTTACCGGCGACCTTGTCCCAGTAAGCTTCCTGCAAGATCACATCCTCTCCAGCCAGGCGGCGACGGAGGCGTCGGTGGGCATGCGCCAGTCGCCGCGCGGGGAAAGGCTGATTGTGCCGACTTTCGGGCCGTCCGGAATGCAGGAGCGTTTAAACTGCTGGCTAAAAAAGCGCTTGAAGAAAAGTTTCAGGATTTTGACGATGGTTTCGCTGGAATAAACCCCGGCGAACGCTTTTTCGGCCAGAAATTTTATTTTGTCCGGCGGTGCGCCGTATTTAACGCAATGGTACAGGAAGAAGTCATGCAGTTCGTAAGGGCCGATGAGTTCTTCGGTAAGCTGATTGACGTCCGCGTCTTTGGCGTTCGGCAGCAGTTCCGGGCTGACCGGGGTGTCAATGATGTCTTCAAGCACGGTGCGCAGTTTTTCGCCGGAACTGTCTGCCGCCCAGTGAATCAGGTAGCGGATCAGGGTTTTCGGCACCGAGCAGTTGACCGCGTACATGGACATGTGATCGCCGCAGTAGGTGGACCAGCCGAGCGCGATTTCCGACAGGTCGCCGGTGCCGATGACCAGGCCGCGTTCACGGTTGGCAATGTCCATCAACATCTGGGTGCGTTCGCGGGCCTGCACGTTTTCGTAGGTCACATCGTGAACTTTAGGATCATGTCCGATATCTTTGAAGTGTTGCAGGCAGGCGGCTTTGATGCTGATTTCACGCAGATCGGCCCCGATCAGTTTGCACATTTTAACGGCGTTGTTGTAAGTCCGGTCCGTGGTGCCGAAGCCGGGCATGGTGATGGCGATAATATCGGAGGCCGGTTTTTTGAGCAGTTTGAAAGTTTCCGCGCAAACCAGCAGCGCCAGCGTGGAATCCAGCCCGCCGGAAATGCCCAGCACGGCTTTTTGCGAACCGGTATGCTCGAAGCGTTTCGCCAGGCCGGCCGCCTGGATATTGAAGATTTCGCGGCAGCGGCAGTCGCGGGCGGTCCGGCCCTGCGGAACGAACGGATGCTGCGGGACCGTGGCATATTTCAGGTCTGCGGCAGTATTGGCTTTTTCCATCCTGACATAGCGGAACTGCGCGTTTTCCGGGAGTTCCGCATCCGCGAACGAGCTTTCGCTGATCCGGGTGTTCAGCAGCCTGGCGCAATCAACATCGGCATAAATCAGCGAGCCGTTGCGGCCGAAACGTTCATTTTCGGCGACGGTCCGGCCGTTTTCGGCGATAATCGAATGTCCGCCGAACACCAGGTCGGTGGTGGATTCATGCACTCCGGCGGAGGCATAGGCATAGGCGCAGATGCAGCGGGCGCTCTGCTGTTCGACCAGTTGTTTGCGGTATTCGGATTTTGAAACCAGTTCATTGCTGGCGGAAAGGTTGAAAATCACCGCCGCTCCGGCAATGGAGAGATATGAACTCGGCGGAATCACCGTCCACATGTCTTCGCAGATTTCGATGCCGAACTTGAAAGCCCGGCCGGATTCAAAGACAAGGTCGGCGCCGAACGGAACGCTGTAGTCAAGCCCCGGAACGGAAACTTCCAGATTGCGGATATTCCTGCCGGATTTAAACCAGCGCTTCTCATAAAATTCACGGTAATTCGGATTGAATATTTTCGGCACAATACCCTTGACGGCGCCGTGCTGCAAAACAAAGGCGCAGTTATATACGGCGTTGCGAAACATGAACGGCGCGCCAACGATGATGATGATATTCTTTTTCGCCGCGGCGCCAGCTATCGCGACAACTGCCTCGAGCGATTTATCCAGCAGCAGCGGCTGGTGAAAAAGGTCGGCGCAGGTGTAGCCGGAAACCGCCAGTTCAGGGAATACCACCGCCGCGGCATGATGCCGTTCCGCAGCCAGTGCGGCTTCGATGATCTTTTCGCTGTTGAACGCAGGATCGGCCACCCTCAATTCGGGAGACGCCGCCGCCAGCCGGTAAAATCCGAACATTTTGCACCTTCTTTATACTTGGTTTGGCTATTACAGTAACATTGTTTTGTGTTTTATGCCAGTTTTATCGAATTTTTTCAGGTTTTGTCAAAAAATAATTTGTGTTGCAGTAAAAGCGGATTAGACTTTTGTTCTGTAAGTAAAAGGATTATGGAAACTGAAATCATGAGCAAAAAAATACTGCTGGCCTATCCGCGCGGATTCTGCGCGGGAGTCCGCCGGGCGCTGGATACCGTGGATAAAGTCCTGGCCGTTTCCGGCGGCCCGGTTTATGTTTTTCACGAAATCGTGCATAATGATTATATCGTGAAAAGTCTGCGGGACCGGGGCGTGATCTTTGTTGAATCAATCGACGCGGTGCCGCCCGGCGCGACACTGATCTTCAGTGCGCACGGCGTTTCCCGGCAGCTTGAAGCGACCGCCGCCGCCAACGGCATCAAAGTGATTGACGCAACCTGTCCGCTGGTCAGACGGATTCACCGCAAGGCCGCCGGCTTCCAGGCCAAGGGGCGGATGATCATCCTGATCGGCCACAAGGGGCATCCGGAAATCATCGGCACGCTGGGGCAGATTGAAAGCGGAGCCTTCGTCGTCGAGACCGTTGCCGATGTCGCCGCGCTGCCGGAGCCGGCAGACGGCTGCCGGGCGGCTTACCTTACGCAGACGACATTGAGCATTGACGAGACCCGTGACATTGTTGCCGCGCTGGAGCGGCGTTTCCCCGGCATTGAAGGCGGCGGAGACATCTGCTATGCCACGCAGAACCGTCAGAATGCGATCAAGGCGCTGTGTCCGGAATGCGACCTGATACTTATCATCGGTTCGAAGAACAGTTCCAATTCCAACCGTCTGCGCGAACTGGCGGAACGCCGCGGCTGCCGGGCGGTTTTAATCGACGGCGCGGCCGATCTCAAGTCATTTGATTTTACCGGCACCGGCAATATCGGCATTTCCGCCGGAGCCTCGGCCCCGGAATGCCTGGTCGCCGAAGTAACGGATTTCCTGCATACGAAAGGCTGGTCAGCCCCCAAAGAAGTCCGCTTCACCGAAGAAAACGTAAAATTCCCGCTGCCGGATGTGAAAATCTGAGAGAGAAAAATTAATGAAAAAGCCAAAAGCACAATAGTGTGTAAATCGGGGAAGGAACTTAGTTTCGCAGAAGTTACAAGAAGGAAAATTATGGATAAGGATTATAAATTTGTACATCTTTGCGGAATATTACTATTAGTAATTTCGGTATTCTTGTTATTCGGCTGGGCTGATAGTTATCTCAAATATCTTTACTACGGCCCTTCTTCCGGCTCAAAACATGAGTTTGATTATAGAATGAGTTGTATTGTTGTATTTCTTTATGCAATATTTATAATTGGCTTCTCCTGTTTATTGTCTTTGCCTTTTTATATTTATCTTGTCGGTTATAACCTTGGGAAAAAGGTTTATATCTATATTTATTTATGCACAGTTGTGGTTGACATTTTATTTCAAACTTGTGTTACTAGTAATCTCTGCCAAAGAATAGCATTTGCCGGTATTTTTCCAAACACGACTTTCACTCTTGATATTGCAGTAAATTTTTTATATTTTGTAGTCTCTTTTTTCCTTATAGCTCTTTTTTCGCCTTCAAGCAATTTGTGGAAAATGATAAAGAGTCGTAGTACCTGAGTCAAACCTTAATCTTGTATTTCCGTTTTAAATCTTCACGCAGTCTGATTATCGCGGATTCTTTGGCTTTGGCCTCGACGTCAAGAGTGAAACTCATGCCGGCCCAGCATTCCGGGAAATCATTGATGTCGATATAATCCGCGTGCGAACGGGGAGTTTGGGACTGCCAGCCGCCTTTTGGGGAAGAGATGTGGAAATGCGGTTCGCGACCGAGACTGCGCCATAAGCCGGCACAAATTTCCGTCGCCTGCGGCACGGACATGCCGTCGGGATTGCAGCGGTGATGGTGAACGTCGTAAACCAGCGGGATGCCGAGTTTCAAACAAATAGGATAAAGGTCTTCCACCGTATAGGAGATGTCATCGTTCTCCAGTGTCAGATGGCGCCTGACGGAGTCGGGCAGTTCCGGAAATCTGGAGGCGAAACGCTTAAGCGTTTCTGTTTTATTGCCGTAAGCGCCGCCCATGTGGATATTTACATTTTCCGCGCCGGTCAAGTCGGCGACCATGCATTGATATTCCAGTTCGCGCAGCGAATTTTCAAACACCTGTTCATTGGGCGACGATAGAATAATGAACTGGTCGGGATGAAAACTCAGCCGGATATCATGTTCCTCATGGAACTCCCGGATTCGCGCGAAATTGTTTAAAATAGTATCGGCGTCCATTAGCTCTTCGAGTTTGTATCCGGCTTGAGGATGGGTAAAGAGCGGCAGGATTTGCGAGTTTATCCGGAATGCGCCGATGCTCAGCGAATCCACGGTCAGCAGCGCTTTTTCAAGTTCAAATGAATTATACAGGCAGATGGACGACAGTTTGCGGCGGCGTTCAGCCTCCGGCAGTTTGACCAGATTGGCGGCGTTGATATGCCGGAATTTGACTGGATGGTCGTGGAAAATGCAGCACAGTCCGAATCTGATCATAATTTCCTCGCTAATCACGGGTATTAATGGCTGAAACCAGTCAGCGCTGCGGCGTTTTCTGTTTTTCTCTATCCTGGTCCGGATGTTGTTCGCGCCATTCGCGCGGGTTGATCGGATTGGGATCGCGCCATAAGCCGTCTTTGTGATTTCTCGCCGTTTCCTCGGCATCGCGGAAAGTCCGCTCTTTCGGCGCGAAATGCTGATACCACCAGGCATAGCCGTTTTTCAATATTTCAAGATTTATATAAACTTCTTCCAGATAAACCTTTGCTACAATTCTGCCGTATTTGTCCTGATCCACTTTTTCCACGCTGACAAATTTGCCTTTGATCAACCGTATCAGAAATTTAGTTGCCTCTCTGCCGCAGGGCTGCTTATATTCAGGCGCATCAATGCCCCACAGTCTGACTTCCAGGGTGTTCTGCCCGTCCTGCAGCAGAAAGGTATCACCGTCATATACCCATATCACTCTGCCAATGACGGGCTCCGCCGCCAGGGAAAATGCCAGCAGCAGGAATAATGACAATAACATCACCATTTTTTTCAATTTTCAATCTTCCTTCCAAATATAATCAGCGCTCCAAATATAATGCCTGAAATAAAATGATTCAATGTTTGAGTTCTGAAAACACAGAATACGCAAAAAATTTATATCATTAACGGAGCACAGGAGCAGTTAAAGTGCTTGTCGCAGGGTTGTTATCTTTGACGGCCGGGGCTGATAGAGGGGTAAAGTACATAAGCGACCCGTCTTGGCTTACCGCTTCCAGCTTATAGCATTTATATATCCAGTCACCAGCCATCGGCCTGGCGATAAACAATGGAGCTTTAGCCTGCTGCAGCGCCTTTACAATTCTGGTCCAGTCTTTGATGAAGAATAATTCAACCATTCCAAAATCAGCGATTCCCGCCCGCAGCCCGGTCTCGGCGTAATAGACTCCCTGCATGTAACTTGCGATATTGACAACCTTGTTCTCGCCGGCATTCGCCAGAATAAACCGGACATTCCGCTCCAGCGGGCACGCCTCGTCCGGCGTTATAATCCTCCGGCAGGTACGTTCGACGCCTGCGGCAATCATTCCGGTGTCCCAGGCAACGGTCGCCGCCGCGCAGACCGAAAAAAAGACAGCGGGAAATACCAGCATTTTAAACTGCCGGTTAACCAGTCCGGCTTTAACCAGTCTGATAATCCGGTCGGTATAAATGAACATCAGCATCAGCGCGGGCCATATTACCGTTGGAAGGTTCCAAATATGTGACCGCCCCTGATAGTAAGTAAACAATCCGATCCCCAGCACCGACAGGTAAATGGACATTTTAGCTAAAATATTAAACCGGCCGGCAGCAAAAAAACGCAATCCGACGATAATGCCTGAAAGATAAATCCCGGCGAACACGCACCAGGGTGCGGGCGGGGCCGGCAAAGGCATCATCCCGAAACCGGCGGCAGAGAAAAGGTTGATATATTTCAGCGATGCCTCCGGAGAAATCATGCATCCCTGCTGGAGGCTGAAAATAATCAGCAGCGCAAAAAACGCCAAAAAAGCCGACCCCAGAAATGAGGCTGACAGCGCCAGTACCGCCCGTCGCTCTTTTGAAAAAATAAATTCCAAACCCATAACTGCGGGAAACGCGGCGAAAGCCGCAATCCCGGAATCAATATTCCACCACAGGCCCAGGCCCGCGATTATTCCGCATAGAATGGCAATGTATTTTTTTCTTAAATAAATCAAGCAGAAAAAGAGCAGCACGGACAATGCCGGGAAAATGAAACGCACGGGATAATAAGTAAAACACGGGTCTATGCTTAATTGTCTTCCACGGTCAAGAAACAACCATGTGCCAGTCGTAAAAAAAAGGATCAGCGCAAAAGCCGGGATCAAAACTTTATTTTTCATACTTTTGAACAGCACCCAGTAAACTGCGAAACAGCCGGTCATAAAAAAGAGTCCCATCACGACCGAAATATTAAACATATTTGGCGGAATTATTCTGAAAAGCGGCGCCAGCATCCTATGATAAAAACCATATTGATGGTAATCGGTGCATCCGGCCGCCGCCTGAGACAGCGCATAGGCAATGACGTTCGGATGGTCAGGAACTTCATGGCTGACAATATCCAGGGAGTACAGCCGGCTGCATAAAATCTGGAGCAGCGGAATAAGCAGCAGCAGCGGGAAAATGAATTTTCCGCACCAGTAATTCAGATTTACTTTGAACAATGCATAAACGGCAGCCAGAGACAAAGCCGGAACAAGCAGCAGTAAAATATAATGATCCCATACCGGATCAAAAAGTATATACAGGAATTGCGGATGAATTTGCGGCTGGTATAAACAGGCAGCCATGATTATTAATATGAAAATATTCATAAGAGTTGTCTTCATAAGCATGGAAGGTGTTTCAAACCGCCGCTTCAGGTTGCGCAAGGCATCGCAAATATAAATAACCGCAAAACAGACCGGGATGCTCAGCAGCGTCAAATAAATAAAAGTTGTGCGTTCCCGAAGCTCAGGCTGCAGCAAATCTCGAAACACCGGCATAAATTCCCGGCGTAAAAGCTGCTGCTGCTCCGGGGAGGTTTCATGCGCATTAAAATAAATCAATCCGCCGCAGCAAATCAGCAGTAACACCGCGAAGAAAAACTCGACAAACGTTAGAAATATTTCTCCGCTGTAATCTTCTCGCTTCATTTACAATTTCTTTATTTATAGAAAATTCTGATCATAAAACAGGCCGGGGCCGTCCAGACAGGAGATACTATATTCCACAGGTTCAAAAACTGCAATGTCACTATCAGATTTATGTCTTCCGCAATTTACCCAAGTCCGCCGCCTGAAAATTCTTGAAAAAATCTTTTGGGGCATTAAATTGATACATTGCTTAGAGAATATTTAAGTTTTAAGGATATGACATGTCTGACATTGACAAGCTCTGCAACATAAAGACTGACTGTGTAAAAACGCTTTTAGGACTGTACAAAAGGGCAAATGCCGGACACATAGGCGCTTCGCTCTCCTGCCTGGACATACTTGTATGCCTGTTTTTCGACCGGATGAAAAAAGAGGATAAGTTTATCCTGTCCAAAGGTCATGCGGCTGTCGCCTTATACACGGTTTTAGCCAAATCCGGGCGTATTCCGGAGTCGGCGCTGGAGTCTTTTTACAAAGACGGCACGCTGCTCGGGGCGCATCCGCCATGCAGCAGAATGCTTGAAGGCGTCACTTTCGGCACCGGCAGTCTGGGGCACGGCCTTTCGCTCGCGGCAGGCATTGCCCTTTCAAACCGGTTTTCCGGAATAAAATTCAATGTTTACTGCGTGCTTTCAGAAGGCGACTGCAACGAAGGCTCCACCTGGGAGGCCGCTCTTTTCGCCGCGCATCAGAAGCTGTCCAATCTTGTCGTCATAATTGACAACAACGGCTTGCAGGGGTTTGGCAGAAGCAAGGACGTCCTCGGGCTGGAGCCTTTCGCGAAAAAGTGGGAATCTTTTAATTTCGAGGTGGTCGAGGCTTCCGGCGGCAATGATTTCAACAGTCTGCTCGAGGCTTTTGAAAAAGTGGAGAACTGCGACAGCGGCAGGCCTAAATGCATAATCGCCAAGACGGTCAAAGGCAGCGGCGTGTCTTTCATGGAGAATAAAATGGAATGGCATTATCTGCCAATGAGCGAAGACCAGTACAAAACGGCGGTCTGTGAATCGGGGGCTAAAAATGCGTAAAGAATTTTCCGCGGCGATAGAAAAAGCCGCCGCCGCAGATCCGAAAGTAATTTTTCTGACGGGCGATCTTGGGTTTATGGCGCTGGAGAATCTTCAGGCGGCGATGGGTGCGCGGTTCATCAATGCCGGGGTTTCCGAGCAGAACCTGGTGTCCATGGCGGCCGGACTTGCTTCACAGGGATATAAGATTTTATGTTACAGCATAGCCCCGTTCGCCGTATTCCGCCCGGCCGAACAGATCAGGATCGACGTGTGTCTGCATGACATGGATGTCAAAATAATCGGCAATGGCGGCGGCTATGGCTATGGAATTATGGGCGCGACGCATCATGCCATAGAGGACATTGCGGTTCTGTCTTCATTCCAGAACATGAAATGTTATATTCCGTTCTGTAACGAGGACGTAAACGGGATTGTAAATGTGATGATGCAAAGAAAAGGCCCTTCGTATTTAAGAATGGGCTTCGGCATCAAACCGGAAAACCTGGATCTGCCGGCTTATAATAGTGTGAGAAAACTTAAAAGCGGGAAGAAAATCACTGTAGTTGGAATGGGGCCGGTCATTTTAAACGTGCTCAAAGCCCTTGAAATGGATGGCGGCATGGATATTGCGGATCTGTTTGCAGTTTCCGAAATGCCGCTGGTTGAACTGCCGGAGAGTGTGCTGAGCAGCGTGGCGGAAACTGGAAAAGTGCTGGTGGTTGAAGAACATGTTAGCAGAGGCGGGCTTGGAGAAAACCTGTCGCTGCTGCTGCTTAAGAAGTCCATCGGCTGTAAATTAGCGCACAGGTTCGCCTGCGGTTATCCGGACGGATTATACGGCAGCCAGGCATACCATCAGAAAAAGAGCGGGCTTGATCCGGAAGCATTATACAAAACAATTAAGGAACTGTCCAATGAATGACGAGATTATATATTCCGACACATGGACTTCTGAAACGATAGAAGATGTTAAAAAGCTGTCGGGGCCTATTCTGATCGTCGGGGCCTCCGGATTCATAGGCGCGAAACTGTATTTCAGTTTAAATAAAATCAGGGATGACGTTTACGCATGTTCCAAGAACCCGCTGAACTGCTGGAGACTCATCAATGTGCATTCCCCGAAAATCCTGAATGTTGACATCACAGATTTTGAAGCGTTGAAAAACGCGATAAATACAATCAGGCCGATGACGGTGTTTAATCTGGCGGCCTACGGGGCGTATGCCAGGCAGTCGGACACCGAAAGGATACATCAGACCAATTATATCGGCACCTTGAATCTGCTGCGGGCGCTTTCCGACACCGGCTGCAGCGCGTTTGTGCAGGCGGGAACCTCCTCGGAGTATGGTTTGAATTCGAAATTCGCGGATGAAAACGGCGAATTGATCCCGAACAGCGATTACGCGGTGTCGAAGGTCGGCGCCGGTTACATTGTAAAATACTATGGCAGAATCCTCAATTTCCCGTGTGCCAATCTGCGGCTTTTTTCGATTTTCGGGCCGTGGGAGGAAAAGGACCGGCTGATTCCAACGTTGATTGCCAGCGGGCTGAAAGGGGTGTATCCGAATTTTGTCGACAGGTCAATCGCCAGGGATTTTGTATATATTGACGATTGCACCGGAGCCATCGTCAGGGCGGCGCTTACAGTATGCAAAACCAACCCCGGCATCTCAATTAATGTCGCTTCAGGGGTTAAGACCACCATGGAGGATGTGGCGCGCACTGCGAAGAAGATGTTCAATATCAGCAGTGAGCCGGAATTCGGTTCCATGATGAACAGGAAATGGGACATCACGGAATGGTACGGCAATCCGCAACTGGCGGAAAAGCTGATGGGCTGGAAATGCAGAACTTCTTTTGAAGATGGTCTGAAACTGAATATCGAATGGGAGAGGAAAACTGCGGACATGTTCAAATATGTCTCCCCGCCCAGCAAGCCTAAAAAGATTTCCGCGGTCATCGCGTGTTATAAAGACAGCCGGTCGATCCCGGTGCTGCATGAAAGACTGACCAATGTATTCCGGCAGACAGGCAATGATTACGAGATAATATTTGTAAACGACTCCAGCCCCGATAATGATTATGACGTGATCAAAGATCTGTGCGAGAAGGATGCGCACGTGTTAGGCATATCCCACTCGCGTAACTTCGGTTCCCAGTCGGCCTTTATGAGCGGGATGGAAATTGCCTCAGGCCACGCCGTGGTGTTAATGGATGGCGACGGGCAGGACCCTCCGGAAATAATCGCGGATTTTGTCAAAAAATGGGAAGACGGATATGATATCGTCTATGGACAGCGGACTAAAAGGGACGCGTCTTTTTATATGCAGTTTCTGTATAAGCTCTTTTACCGGATATTCAGGAAACTTTCTGATATCAATGTGCCGGTTGACGCCGGTGATTTCTCCCTGATGGACAGGAAAGTGGTGGACCATCTGCTTAAATTCACGGAAAAGGATATTTTCCTGAGAGGGCTTCGCGCTTGGGTGGGCTTCAGGCAGACGGGCGTGCCGTATACCAGACCGGAACGGCTTTTCGGCAGAAGCACAAATAATTTTTCAAAGAATATCTGGTGGGCGAAAAAAGGCATATTCTCTTTTTCGATGAAGCCGCTGTACTATATTCAAAGCCTGGGCACGCTGATTTTTTTCATAACGATATTGCTTAGCGCCTATTATCTGATAAACTTTTTCATAAACCCGCCCAGCGCCAGGGGCATAACCACGATTGTCCTGCTGGTATTGGGACTGGGCAGCATCCAGATCATATCGATCAGCATAGTGGGGGATTACATCGGAAAAATTACCGAAGAAGTAAAGAACAGGCCCAAGTTCATCCGCGACAAGATAATTTACAACGGCAAGGTTTATGACAGTGAAGAAAACATCATGAAGATAATCGAAAAAATAGGACGGACAAGGGCGTGATTGAAACGCCCCTGAGGTCTAACCTGGGGTGTTAAATCCGAATACTTCCATAATTTTCCGCTGAATCGGATTTGTTTCTGTATATAACTGTCCGTAACGATGGGAATATTTTATTCGTACCAAAGTTTCCATGTCTTCCATTACTTCTCTGACAGTCAGGTTTCTGAGTATCCGGTCTTTCTGGATGGCATTGCGGATTTGACAGATGTAGATCAGGGCCAGAAACTGCAGGAACATCCTGGCGTCCATCGCCGCTGATGTATGTATCCGCAATCTTTTCATGTCAAGT
>JBAYIO010000134.1:0-12702 GCA_041665605.1 Victivallaceae bacterium
GAATGCGGGAGTGAAAAGTTGAAAGCGAGAAAAGCGAGAAAAGCGAGAAAAGCGAGAAAAGCGAGAAAAGCGAGAAAAGCGAGAAAAGCGAGAAAAGCGAGAAAAGCGAGAAAAGCGAGAAAAGCGAGAAAAGCAAGAAAAGTTGTGAACGCTGGAAATGCAGAACTAGGGGCCAGAATGTCCGGAATGATTATGAGAAATGAAAAACATTATGCTCAAGGATACTCCAAAGTATCGGAGTGTTTATGAAAACAGAAAAGTATTCTGCATATGCCCTGCGATCCATGAAGGGTCCGTGTTTTTCAGCAGAGGAAAGCGATTCCTGACACAATTATGGTTATTTATGCTAAAGAAATTTTATTTTTTTAGCAGTATAGTATTTAAAACAGACAGTTATTTGTGCTAAAATCCAAATAAGGAATAATGAAATGCTGAAAAGACAAGTTGCGGTGTTTACGGGCAAGGGCGAAGTCAAAATGATTACGGAGAAGCTGGCGGATCTTAAAGAGCATGAAGTTCAGATCAAAGTTCATGCCTCCTTAATCAGTCCGGGAACCGAGATGGCTACTGTCTCGGGGCTTCGCAAGACTCCGGATTTGAAAGCGCCGGACCGCGTTTTCGGTTATGCCAACGCCGGCGAGATTATCAAGGTTAAAGGCGATGTAAAAGGTTTGAAGGCGGGTATGCGGGTTGCCGCGATGGGCGGCACCGGGGCGCATCATGCCAATTATGCAAACGTTCCGGTAAACATGGTGGTTCCGATTCCGGATAACGTCACGTATGAACAGGCGGTTTATGCCTGTCTCGGCGCGACTTCGTTGCAGGCCATCCGCCGGACGGTGCCGGAGCTTGGAGAATATGGTATCGTGCTCGGCCTGGGCATTGTCGGCAATCTGGCTGCGCAGCTCGCCCAGCTCAGCGGCGCCAGAGTTATCGGCTGGGAGGGTTTCGCCTCCAGAATAAAAATGGCAAAAAAATGCGGCATCAGGAATTTTGCCAACTTTAAAACCCAGGATGCAGTTGAAGAGACCAAAAAATTTGCCGCTCCCTATGGCGCGGACTTCGCGATTTTCGCTTTCGGCGGCGAAGCCACTGCCGCGTTTGAATCCGTCAAATCCTGCATGAAAGTGTCCGCCGACACCCATGTCATGGGCCGGATCATCCTGGTCGGCGGCTGCAAGATCAATGTCGGCGGCGGAGCCTATTCCGGCAATCTGGACATCCGGGCGGCCTCCAGGACCGGCGCCGGTTACAAGGATATGGAATATGAATACGGCAAGGACTATCCGGCGGCATTCGTGCAGTTCACCACGCAGCGCAATCTGCGCGAAATCATTCAGTTGATCTCGGAAAAACGGTTGATCGTGGATCCGATGACCACGCATTGCATGCCGCTGAAAGAGGTCGGCAAGGCGGCCGACCTGCTGATAGACCATCCGGATAAAGCCATGGGCATCGTGCTTGAAATGTCGCACAAATAAGAAGGATAACTGGAATGAGCATATTAAAACGGGTATCAGTAATTATGATCGGAGTGTTTGCGGCGGCGGTTGCCGCGGCCGGCGGCGAATCATTAAAGAACTCCGGACAGTTAAATAATTTCGACTATGCCGCAATAAAACAAAGCGGACAGATACCGCTGTGCATGATCGGCGACAGCATCACCTGGGCCCAGAAAGGCGATTGCTGGCGGAAAGAACTGCTGGCAAGGCTGCCGAACCTAGCTTTCGTCGGCACCCATACCGCCATGTTCGGCTACAGTCATGCCGGCGAAGGCGGCAACAGCACCGGACAGATACTGGCCAGGATGAAATACATTCCGGACTGCCCGTATTACAGCGTCTTAATCGGCACCAACAACAACGGGGTCAAAAAAGCGGAACTGATTGAAAGCAAATCGCAGCAGACCGCGGAGGAAATCATCAAGATTGTCAATGAATTGCTGAAGAAGAAGGGCGTGGAGAAGGTCTTTCTTTCTTCAATCCTGCCCTGCGCCACCGACAATCCGTTGCGCGACCAGTGCAACAGCGGCACCAATAAAATACTGCGCGAAAGATTTGACCGCGTATTTCCTAAAGACAAAGTAGTCTGGGTGGAATATGAAACGCCAATCCGCCAGGTCCAGGGCTGGGAAAAGAAGATATTCCTGCATCCGAATGAGGAAGGCTACGCGCTGGTCGGGGATATTACCGCCAGAGCGATAAGTTCGGCTCTGAACATTAAGCCAGGAACTGAATCGGTACGCCCGGACAATACCGGCGTGCAGATCGTCAATCTGATGGGAGAAAACAATATCACAGTCTGCCCGGTGATTGCCGGATGGTACATCTTATCCTGTAAAGTGGATGCCGTTACTGCTCAAAATCCGGAAATGACTCTGGAAAGCCAGTTGTCCGGCAAGAATACGTTCAAACAGGTAATTCCGGTAAAGGCGGCGGCCGGGGAAACGATCAGCGCGAATGTCTTTACCAATTATGAAGGTTACGGCTACACCCGTGATTTTCTGACATTGAAAACCAGCGGCTGCAGCGTTTCGAATGTGCTGCTGGAAAAGATGCGTCCGGCGAAGAAACCGTCTGTTTACGGCAGGGATTCTTATGTTGATACAGTATCGGCGGTCTCCAAAGGCGAACTGCTGGAATACTCCAAATAAATTGTAAAGAGGTAAAAAAATGGCTTTTAAGCTTGGAATCGCCGGGTTGTGCACTTCACACCCGGAAAACTGGGTCCCGGTCATCCGGGACATGACGGACAATAAAATCGTTGATGTGGAAATTGTCGCCGCCTGGGATTCCGGCGAAACCCGCCCCGCCGGGTTCGCCGCCGAATTCAGCAAAAAATTCAACATTCCGCACACGGTGGAAAAGCTCGAGGACATGGTTGGAATGGTTGACGGAATTATCCTGCACACCACCAACTGGGACCGCCATATCGAACAGGCCGGGCCGTTCGTTGATGCCGGAAAATCAGTCCTGATAGACAAACCGATTGCCGGCAATATGAAAGACGCCAACATTTTCCTGGACTGGATGAAGCAGGGCAAACGCGTTACCGGCGGTTCCAGTCTCCGTTTCAACAAGGAAGTCGGCGAATTTCTGGCGATTCCGGAAGCGGAACGCGGAACTGTGCATACCGCTTATGCCGCTATCGGCGTTGACGATTTCAATTACGGCATTCACGCCTATGCGATTGTTTCATGTCTGATGGGGCCGGGAATTCAATCCGTTCAGTATCTCGGCAGCAGTAATCAGAAACAGCTCATGCTGCAATGGAATGACGGCAGGATCGCATTGATGACCGTCGGCAAAACCGCCTGGCTGCCGTTCAGCATCACCGCTGTCACCGATAAGACTATCCGGCCGATTACCACTGACAATACCCAGATTTACCGCAGCCTGCTGATGGCCGTGTTGCCGTATCTTACCGGCAAAACGGATAAAGCGCCGCTCGGGATTAATGAAATTCTGGAACCGGAAATGGCCGCCATGGCCGCCCGTATTTCCTGGTTGAACAACGGACAGAAAGTATTTCTGACCGATCTGCGCTGCGATGACCTGGGCTACGACGGAACTCAGTTTGCCCTGGAATACCGCCGCGCCAGAATGGGCTGAAAACGGAACCGGGCAACGGCCTCCGGCGCTATAGGAAGAATGGCTGGCGGCCGGGGCCTTTACGGTCGAGCGTGTATCCGGACAGCAGATGATCCAACTCGGCGATGAGTTGCCGTTTGTCGTTGGGAAAACGTCCGCCCAGCGGAGCGGGATTCGAGGTATGATTGGCGCGGAAAACAGTTTTGTGCAGTTCCAGCCGGCTGATGATTTCCCTGAGTTCCTCCACTGCGCCGCATTCGGTGACCGTCCGGTAAGTTTCATACATTGAGCAGCCGGGAACTTCGATAAAGCGCAGCGCGGACAGCAGCCGCGGCTGCATGGCGTTGAGCGCATCCGCAGTTTTTGCGGCGTGACTTGACGAATGCTGCCGCCCGCCCAGTCCGAGCAGGATCATGACGGAACATTTCAGTCCGCATGCCTGGGCCAGTTTGACCCCGGCGGTCATGTCCGGGACCTTTTCCTGCTTGTTGACCCAGTCCAGTATTTCCTGGTCACCGCTTTCCAGTCCGACGTATAGCGTGTTCAGCTTCAGGCGGCGCAGTTCCCGCAGTTCCTCCGGAGTTTTAGCAATGATCGAACTGCCGTTGGCATAAATGTTGACCCGTGAGAGTGACGGGAAATAGCGGTTCAGTTCGATTAGTATTTCCCGCAGTTCCGCGAACGGGAAAATCATTACATCGCCGTCCGCCAGGAAAATGCGCTGCGTGTCCGGATATTTTCGTCCGGCATCGGCGATTTCCCGCATCAGTTCCGCCCGGTCGCGCACCCGGTATCTGACCGTTTTATACATCCCGCAGAAACGGCAGGTATTGTGCGGGCAGCCGTAAGCCGCCTGAAAAATCAGACTGTCCGCCTCCGCCGGCGGCCGGAACAATGGTTCAACGTATTTCATCTGCATATTTTCCATACATCAGGATTGTTTAAACGGTAACTTTGAAGAAAGAGAAGACTTGGCGGCAACAAGTTAAATCAAAGCCAGTAAGACATCTTATCCGTAAAATAACTCATTCTGGAGGTATCAAAATACTGGACGCTTTCACCGTGGCCGTCGACAAAGAGCATGGAAAAGCTGTTGTGCCGGTCCCGGTCAGAAGGGGTTGTCGACTGGGTGTAATTATCCTGATCGCTGTCGGTTTTGTCAAAATTCATTTTGCCGTCGGTTTCCTCAATGAGGATAATCCGGCTGACCGAAGTCTTGGATTTGGCGAAGTCAGTTTCATTCCACGCCCAGTAGGTTCCATATTTTACATAAAGCTGACGGCAGTTCAGCGCATAGGAGAAATCGCGGTCTTTCTCGGCAGGACATTTGAATATCTTTTTCTCGGCTTTCACGGCAATCCGCAGTTGATTGGTCCAGCCGGCGGGATCGCCCCATACCGGAGCGACTTCGGCTTTGGGATAGTAGCCCCTGCAATCCATTGCATACTGCACAATCATCAGTTTGATCTGATTGAGGTTGCTGAGGCAGGAACTGCCGGAAGCCGACATTCTCGCCTTGTTCAGCGCCGGCAGCAGCATTCCGGCCAGAATGGCGATGATGGAAATCACCACCAGGAGTTCAATGAGCGTAAAATTTCTATGTCTATTCATTTTTTGGTCTTTCCGTCATCTTTCTCTTTAACAAACTGCCCCGGAGTGAAAAAATAAACATACCACTCCGGTTTTTCGGCCAGATTGTCTTTTCTCAGCAGCACATATTCGTAAGCTGTCTGCTTCTTATTCTTAATATTATACGTGGCCTTGCTGATTAATACAACATGTTCGAATGCGGAAAGTCCCGGGATTTTGTCGCCCAGCAGTACTTTGACGGTCTGTCTTTCCACAGGGCGCCCGCGTTTCTGGCGTTCATTATATATGCGCTGCGGCAA
Organism: Victivallaceae bacterium; assembly: GCA_041665605.1. Lineage (GTDB taxonomy): Bacteria > Verrucomicrobiota > Lentisphaeria > Victivallales > Victivallaceae > CAIPAT01. Next base: position 5,480 of record JBAYIO010000134.1, read on the forward strand.
GTCTTTGTTCTGTATCTCATCAGCCTGTTTGAACATGGTTTCAAAATAGCCGATGCTGGCGTTATCGAAATTTAATGTACAGACATCAGCTTTCTGCTTGATGATCTCCAGCTCCGTTCCTTCATAAGGCGAGCCTTTCCAGACCTGGATACCGCGCGGATAACTGTAGTCCACGCCGCATACCGTATATTTCCCCTGTGCATCCCGGTTCAAAGTGATCTTCTCGATTAGAGGCGGCGACTTTTTATTTAAGAAAATATCGTAGATCAGTAAATATCCCCCGCTGCCCTCTGACTTGATTTTAAAATTCCGCTTTTTTAAATCTCCAAGCGCCACCCGGTCTTTTTTGAAATATTCAAACCAGCCATTGGCATCAACCACAGTTTCCTTGCAGACATCGAATTTCAGGCTGTCGGCATTTTTCAACCACTTGTCGGCAGCGGCAATTGTCGGTTCTCTGATCGAATTGTCATTCATATTGGAGAAGCCGTAATAAAATGACAGGACAACCCCGGAAACAAGCAGGATGAATAATAAGCCAATCCTGGCCTTCCGCCATAAAACTGACCGGGCGGCCATTGCCGGAGTCACGGTATTACTCTTTTTCTTATTAAATCCCATAACACTCATCCAAATAAAAATTTGTTACTTTAAACTGACCATAATATAATCCTTTCAGGAGCATGGACTACAGGTCTTTATGCCGAATACATGCTGTCAATTAATATAAACGCTTAAATACTCTATTCAACCGGCGCCTTAATGCCTTTGCGCTTTGATAAAAAGTGTATTATTATTTGGACATCATGTTTAACTCATTATAGAATCATATTATATTAATAATAACTTTTTAAGGATATGCAAGTTTTGGATACGAACCGTTTTGATTGCTGGGCGCTGGTTAAGCCATACAGAGTGCTGTTGATCGGAACAGTATTGTGTGTTATAATGTTCACCAACCTCGGGCTGACGATGCCCCTGATGTTGAAGATCGCAATTGACAAAATATTGCCGAACGGGGACTTTCAACTTTTTCTGATTATGTGCGGGGGCATGATCCTGATTTTTCTGGCCAGATGCCTGTTCCGCTATGTGTATTGCTATTTGATAAATTACGTGCAGATGCGGGTGCTGATCGATGTCAGACAGAAGCTGTTCAAACATCTGCAAAGCCTTTCCCTGCGGTTTTATGAAGAGTACCGCACCGGCAAACTGATCTCCAATGTGATTAATGATGTGGCGCAACTGCAGCAGTTGATCGGGATATCAGTGCAGTTGTGCGATCAGCTTTTCATGCTCTTCGTAATCCTGATTGTACTGATGGTTATGAATGTCCAGATGTCTATTGTTCCGCTGATAATCATCCCGCTGCATTTCTGCAATCTGTTCTATTTCAAAAAAACTGTGGATGTGGACGTCAAGGCGCTGCAGGAAAGAATGTCGGAGATTTCGGCCAATCTGGCGGAGACGCTCAACGGAGTGAAAGTGGTTAAATCGTTCTCCAAGGAACGGACAGAGTGCAAGAATTTCTTTACCAGCCTCCGCCCGATACTGGATATCCAGATGCGGGCCAACGGGCAGTGGGTGCTTTCGTGGAACATTGTTGATATGACCAATATCTGCGCCTATCTGGCTATCATCGGACTGGGAACCCTGATGGTTCAGAAAGGCAGCATGACTATCGGCGACTTTGCGGCATACTACGGCTATATCGGAATGCTGTTCGGCCCGATCAACGTGCTGTCCACTGTCAGCGGCAGCATATCCAACGGGCTGGCCGGCGCCGAGCGTATCATGAAACTGCTTAACACCATTCCGGAAATCAAGGAGGATCCGCATCCGGTCAAAGTCGAACGGCTGAACGGATACATCGAATTTAATAACGTTTCATTCGGATACAATGAAAAGAAACGGGTGATCAAGGATTTTTCACTGAAGATCGAACCCGGCCAGAAGGTTGCGCTGGTCGGTCCCAGCGGTTCCGGCAAATCCACCGTCACCAATCTGCTGCTGCGGTTCTATGATATTAACGCCGGCGAGGTCAAAGTTGACGGCATCAACATAAAGAAACTCGGGCTGGAGTCATACCGCAACAATGTCGGCGTGGTGCTTCAGGAGCCGTTCCTGTTCAGCGGCACCATCAAGGAAAATATCGCTTATGCCAAAAAGGACGCCTCTGACGAGGAAATCCGCAATGCGGCTCAAATGGCCAATGTGGAAGAATTCGTCTCCATGCTGGAAAAACGTTATGAAACCACGGTCGGCGAAAACGGCGCCAGCCTGTCCGGCGGACAGAAACAGCGGCTGGCCATTGCCAGGGCTGTATTGAAAAACCCTTCAATCCTGATTCTGGACGAAGCCACTTCCGCGCTGGATACCGTATCCGAACACCTGGTGCAGGAGGCCCTCGACCGCCTGATGCGGGACAAGACGACGATCATAATCGCCCACCGGCTTTCGACCATCAGGAATGCAGATCTTATCGTAGTGATGAAAGACGGCCGGATTGTACAGCAGGGCAAACACGATGAGCTGCTTAGTCAGGACGGAGTTTACAAGGAAATGTACTTCAACCAGAAAAAAACTGCGGAAAAGATTTGAATATTATGAAATATTTTCATATTATGGAAGTATATTATAATGTTTATAGAAATTAAATTTGGAGTTCAGCAGTTTATATGAGTAATCAGGGCAGTATCCGGAACAAGTTCAAAGTGTTCAGGATCATTATCCTTTCCCTGTTGATGATCCTGGCGGGAGTGCTCCTTCTGCTGTTTTTCGGGCTGATTGAAGACACCGTCACCGGGCGCGGCAAGCTGGAGGGAATCCGGGAATACCAGATCAAATCCGGCATTACCGGCAAAGTGGAGTTTATCAGCAAGCGCGAAGGCGACAGCATCCGGGAAGGTGAAGTTCTGCTTGGCCTGGACCCGCGGGTGCTTCAGGATAAAATAACCATGGTCAGCAACACCATCAATGATCTGCGATCTGAAATCAATGCCAAGACCGAGAACTTGAATATCCTGCGCCGCGACCCGCTCCCGGAATCCTACCGGCATACTGAAATTACACTGGCGGAATACCGCACCCGCTTCGAAAAAAGCAGGAATGACCTGGAAATATACACTAAACTCTTCCAGCGCGAAGCCATCTCAAGGCGGGAATTCCAGAAAGTGGAACTCGAACATCTCGCCAACCAGTCGAAAGTCCAGCAGTTGACCGAGGATTATGATAAGATTAAAAGCGGAATGGCCGAGAAGATCGTCAAAAAAGCGGAAAGCGAACTGGAACTGGAAAAATCCCGCCTGTCCGGCAAGGAAAAAGAGCTGGAGATGATGAAACACCAGCTTGAGGATTACATCATCCGCGCCCCCGAAGACGGCGTGGTGTCGTATATCCCGGCCAAGCCCGGCGTCTATGTTGAAGCCGGAGAGATGATCGCCAAAGTGTCGGCCACCCAGAGCAAAAAGTTTGTCGCGCTGGTTGATGAAAAACTGGTTTACAAGATCAAGGAAGGCCAGCAGGCCAGAATTATCAGCAGCCAGTACAACTATTTCGATTACGGTTATTTCTACGGCAGGGTCATTGAGATCGGCCAGTTGCCGGAAAAAATCAACGGGGCCAACTATTACCCGGTTAAAGTGGTGTTGACCGTTGAACCGCAGAAATTGCGCCTCGGTTCCACCGCTGAAATCATGATTATCACCGGACGTGAAAGAATCATCTACTCGCTGCTGGGCTGGAGACGCTGAGTCCATATCATTGACCAAACCGCACATCATTACCCCCTGTCCGCCGCATGCTAAAACTCGTCAGGCAATGAGTCAAGGTGTCGAAGATGAATCATATGCCGAAACAGTTTTTTGCACCGGCGGATCAGGAAACGGCAAATTAGCGCAACCCCCGTCAATACTTTTACGTCCGCCTGCTTGCAATATTGCATCCATTCTCCAAGCGGCGCCGTAGTGGATCAATATTGCATTCCTGGTTAACACGCGGCAGTATAGCTGCACGCTCAATTCCAACCTGATCATATTTCGATCAATTCAGACGGAGTGGACAGCCATGGAATTCCCGTGCGCGGCATTCCATGAACTCTGACCGCATGAACATGAACATCAATAAACATATTTTGCTCTGTTCAGTATAATTCCACTTCGTAAAGTTCGCCGTTGCCTTTGGCATTCGGCAGCACAATCTTGATTTTAATGGTTTTGTATTGCCTGCCGAAGTTCAGGTCGGCGGAATATTTTTCCTTTTTAACGGATGCAGGTTCCAGTTTCAGCCATTTACCTTCTTTCCAGATCAGGAATTCCATGCCTTCAAGCGGATAGCCGTAAATAACTGCACGGGAAAATTTAGGCACGAAAGTCGGGAATACCATCTCCACCCAGCCGCCGTTTTGTCCGCCCGCCTGCTTCCAGCCGTAAACATTGGAAATACCGTCGGTCAGCGAAACGGGAACGGACAAAATATCTGTATAGGTATTGGGGCTCCAGGTAAACTCGATTTCACGACCGCGTCCGAACAGAATATTACCGGATCGGGCCGGCGCTTTTTCATCGGCGGCAAGTTTTTCCCGCAACCGCGGCATCGGCATCAGGCCTTTGTCCATTGCCGGACTGGTCAGGATTTTAACTTCCAGCGGCGCCAGGCTGAATTCCAGTTTGCCGCCAGACGGCGCTGCAATTGCCGTATCACGGAATGTAAACAATTTATCGAATTGCTTCAACGCATCGGCGGAAACGGTGATTTTAGCCGGCTTGTTGTCCGGATTCACCACGATCAGCAGCGCTTTGCCATCAGCGACTTTCAGCATAATATCCGCGATGCCGGATGCGCACTCGACCTTTGCCGGCAGCACCGGTTCCGGAGCGGTCAGCATATCAGACAGCGCGGCGAGCGATTCATAAATGGAATCGTAAGCATAGTGCATGCCGGTACCGGCAGTATACATGGCGTAACAGAACGGCGTAGCGCCTTTGGAACCATGAACAATGCCGTCCCAGAGCGTCGCGTTGGTTTCATCGAAATCCGGGTTATCCGCAAAACAGTCGCGCAAACTGTAATTAAAGGCCTGCGGACACATGAAGAATGCCACCGGACGGTCTTTGACAGCCTCTTCAGCGGCTTTCCAGCAATTTTGTGCCGACACCACGCTCATGGACGTGCGTTTCAGGTCAGGATTGAGCCGTGGATTAATGTAAGGGTGCGGGTTGATGATATCGCATGCATCAACAAAGGATTTAGGTTCCCGCGAAACTATCATCACCGGATGGTACGGGTCGAGTTCCTTGATGTAGTCGTAAAGATATTTCAGATAAATCGCCGAGATTTTCCGGCATTCCGGCTCATCGCACAAATAATACAGCCAGAAATTCTTGTTGCGGTTCTCGGAGATTGTCTTTTTGATCGCTTCAAATACTTGCGGCGACGGCTTTATATCCTTAGTCATTTCAGATTTGAACTGGGAAGAAATACGCTCCGGTTCCAACCCCGTCCATATGCCTTCGAGTACGGATGGACAATTATCTTTTGGCATCGGATATTTTTCCAGGTAGGACTGAGTGACAAAATATTGATTTCTGCTGACCGGCTGACCGCCGTACCAGCCGCGCATGATGACCGGCTTGCCGTCAACTACCAGGTTTTGACCTCGATCTATCCATGCCATTGTTGTGCTGCGCCGCTCCAGCATCTGCACTTCGGACGATCCATTGACGACAACTTTATCTCCGGATAATAACTTGACTGTTATCACGGCTTTGCCGGGAGTCATTTTCGACGCATCCAGTTCAAAATTTACGCTATTGCCGGTTACCGGACGTTCCTGCTGCTGCGCCAGCCCGGCGCCGTTTACCTCAATTGCGGCCTTGCAGCCTTTAAGCATATCCAGCGGCAGATTGATTTTTACTGTTCCGGTGATTTTATCATGCCGCTGTCCGGGATAAAAACAGCCACGGTAAAACGGTTCGCTGAACACAAATTCAACCGGCGCGTATTTCAGGTACACCGGATAATAGCGTCCGAACACCTGATCGCCGCGAATCAACCGGCACGGCACGGAAAACTTGCCCGGCGATTTTATTTTGACGCCTTTCAAAGTAATGGTATTTTTACCGGGTTTGATTTCCACCTCAGTCCGGTAGTTGTTAAATTCGGCGGAGTCCAGTTCCAGCCGGTACTTTCCGGCGGCGGCCTGCGCGGCATCAATAGAGACTTGCAGTTCGCCGGTGTAGCCGTCGCCGCTTTGCTCCAGACTGTCGCAGCTCACCACATCTATTCTCAAGTTTTCCGCCGTCTTTTTTGCTGGAACTCCGGTCAGAGTACCGAACAGCGCAGGGGCGTGAAAGTCGGTCTTCAGTTGTGCCCAGGAGGATATTTCGAATACCGGCTGGCGTTCGCGGCAGACGTTGAACGTCCATTCCTTCTTAAATTCGGCGGACGGAGTGTAAAAGAATGTACGGTAGGGGATGCGAATTTCCGCGGTCCAGAAATCCTTGTCCCGGAATACCGCCGATTCCCAAAATCCGCCATACGGACCATTGGTATTAGCCCCGGCTTCAATCCGGTAGTCATCCAACTGAACGTTATTGGCTGAAAGTATAAAATGATAATAATTGGTCCGGCGGTTGGTCGGGTCAATGAAAACTTCGACACAGTCGTCAGCGTAAACCAGCCCGCCGCGGTCAGTCGCCGCCATTTTCAGCTTGTCCATCATCGGTTCACGGCAGGTGATGCCGATGTACAAGGCATCATCTCCGGCCAGTACCTTGAACCCGGTGGCGGCAGACGGGGCGCCTTTGATGGATTGCGGGAACTTGAACGGTCCGTTTTCAGGAGCCCTGGACCAGGCGTCTTCTGACAGTTTCCCGTCCAGCGAGATTTTTTCACTTACCGGTAAGGCTTGTATGGTTTGTCCAGATATGGAGAACATCATCGTGGGCAGCAAAACTGCCATCAAAAGAAATTTTCGCATTTTGGTATCCTTTACATATTGTTATTTCTTGCCAAGTTCAATCGGGTAAGTGTTGGTGCCCCAGACCGGGACTTTAACCTGTCCGCCCAGAATGACGGTCTTAATCATCAGCTCTCCCGGCTTAAGAGCTTATCTACTAATAAAATCATTTAAACCGGATATACTGAACAAATTCGATTAAAAACAATAATGGCGCTGGCCAACTGTACGAGCCCAAGGAATGAGACATCCTCTTTTTCGTACC
>JBAYIO010000135.1:0-11804 GCA_041665605.1 Victivallaceae bacterium
AACGACACTCCAAAGTGTCGGAGTGAGGAAGCCCGCGAATGCGGGAGTGTGCCCCGCTTGCGGGTCCCGCGAATGCGGGAGAGAAAAGCAAGAAAAGTTGTGAACGCTGGAAATGCAGAACGAAGGGCCGGAATGTCCGGAATGATTGCAAAACTGAAAAACATTGTGCTCAACGACACTCCAAAGTGTCGGAGGCGGCTGTCCAAAATGTCCAAGTCCATAAGGTCCATATTACGAAAATAGTTGAGGTAAACAGGTGTCCAAAATATACGAACGGGTGTCCGGAATGTTTGACAAAACCAATAATTGTTATGCTCAAGGGGTCTCCAAAGTCTCCGGAATGGCCGGTTGCATCCGGACGGCGCAGGCATTTTCATTTTTGCGCGATAGTGCGAAAAACGCCTGGCGATACGCCGCGCTGTTTTTTAAACACTGTACAAAGATGCCGCTCGCTGGCAAACCCGCAACTGTCGGCGACCGCTTTCAGCGGCAGCGTGGAGTTGATCAGCAAGTCCCCTGCCCTTTCCAGCCGGACATTGATGAGAAATTCCTTGATTCCTGTTCCATAGCGGGCTTTAAAGATATGCCGCAGATAATGCTGACTGATGCCGATTGCGGCGGCAATCTCCCGGGTCTGCCGGATGGCGCTGAATTCATTGTAAATTATCCGGCAGGCGTTGCCGGCATATCTGTCCGCCATGTTGTGCGATTCCGCGGAATCGTAACGCTGCCGGGAAAGTTCAAACAGCGTCAGCAGCAGGGCGGCTCCGCGATGATCAAACACCGCCTTCTGCAAATCATTCATGCCGGGTCTTGGTTCAGCCAGAAAAGCCAGATCGGCGGCAAGACGCCGGTCATCAAGCTTCTCAAAATAGTGCATTGCGCAAAAATCATCCGGCAGATCGCCATCCACCCCGAGATGAATGCAGATATCTTCGCCGGCCGTATGCATGGTCTGGGAATGAGTCTGGCCCGGCGGGTGAATTATCCAACTGCCTTGAGCAAAATCGATTGTCCGCCCGTCGCCGGTACAAATCTTTCCGTGTCCGGCTTTATGATATACGATCTCAAAACCGGCATGGCGGTGAAACGGGCAGGTTCCGGGGCGAAGCGAATTTATCCATCCGGAAATGAATCTGTAGCGCAAACTGCCGGGGGAACTGAACGTTTCTTCTCTGATATTTCTAATAGCCATATATTAGAATCACATATCCTTGTTTTAAGAGTAATAAACCAGCATAATAACCGTTTTATGGAATATATAGCCATTCCTTGGAATTGCAAAACCGGAGTTGAAAGATTACTATCATTGGCATAAACCAATACAGGAGTTTACCGATGGAAAAAAGAATTGTATTTACCGGCAAAAATGAATTGAAGCTTGAAGAGTTCAGCCTTGCGGCTCAAGGGGATAATCAAGTCACAGTGCGCAATATCTGTTCCCTGATCAGCACCGGCACGGAACTCATCGTGCTGAACCGGATGTTCGATCCCGGCACTCACTGGGACAACTGGATAAAATACCCGTTCTATCCGGGTTACGCCGCCATGGGTGAAATTGTCAGCGCAGGCAAAAATGTATCATGCCTGAAGCCCGGAGACCAGGTTGTTCACCGCGGCGGCCATGCCTCGGCGGCAATCGTCGATGATTCACAATGTTTCCCTGTTCCGGACGGGGTCAAGCCGGAAACCGCCTGCTGGTTCGCGCTGGCAAAGATCGCAGCCATGAGCGTTCCGGCTGCTCATTACGGCATCGGCGGCAGCGTGGCGGTAATCGGCGCCGGTCCCGTCGGGCAGATGGCAACCCGCTGGGCGCTGGCCGCCGGCGCGGAGCCGGTGATCTTGATTGACACCGTTCCCATGCGCCTGGAAATGGCCGGACGCGGCGGCGCGGCCCGCACGGTCTGCGCCACCGCCGGCAACGCCGCGGATGAGATCAGGCAAATCAATGGAGGCGATCTGCCGGACGTGGTTATTGACAGCACCGGGCATGCGGCAGTGTTCTCCGATGCGCTGAAAATAGTGAACAGTCATGGCCGGCTGGTGCTGCTGGGCGATACCGGGTCGCCCGGCTTGCAGCATCTTTCGCCGGATGTGATCATGCGCGGACTGACGATCACCGGCGTCCACGACATGCATGAGAATGACAACTGGAACAGCAAAAAAATCATTTCACTGTTTTTCAAATTCTGTCAGTCCGGACGTTTTAATGTCGACGGCCTGATCACCCACCGGTTCACCCCGGATGAATGTGTCCAGGCCTACGAGACCGCCAGTAAACATCGTTCGGAAACGATGGGAATGCTGTTTGACTGGTCAAAATAATCATAGCTGTAAAGGATAAATATCATGCAGAAAATCAAGTTAAGCGCGCCGGACTGGTGTTTTTACCGGAAAGAATTCAAACCTGAAGAGTATTACGGTCAACTGCGGGAAGCCGGTTACGGCGCGGTGGAAATGGCGCCGCCGGAGCGCTGGAAGGCGTTGCGCGGCGCCGGTCTCAAATTAATCAACATCGGAGCCCCGGGAATGGAGACCGGCCTGAATAATCCGGAGAATCATCCAGGTTTAATTCCGGAGATACTGGACACTGTCAAACTCGCCTCGGATAACGGCATTCCGCAGGTGATTATCTTCAGCGGCAACCGCAAAGGAATCGCGGATTCCGCCTGGCTGGAAAACTGCAAGCTGGCCGTTGAAAAACTGCTGCCGGCAGCACAAAATAAGAATGTCACACTGATATTCGAGATGTTCAACGGCTTCGACCACCAAGACTATCAGGCGGACAACAGCAAATTCGGGTTTGACCTGGTCAGGGCGTTCGATTCCGCAAACCTCAAAATACTTTATGACATCTACCACATGCACCGCATGGGCGAAAATGTCATCAGTGATATTACGTCCAATCTGAAGCACATCGCGCATCTGCATGTCGCCGGAGCGCCGAAGCGCAATTTCCCCGGCGCTTCCCAGGAGATTGCTTATCCGGCCATAACCGCGGCGGTGATGAAGGCCGGCTATAAAGGATACTGGGGAATGGAGTTTATCACCCCTGCCCCGCTCGAAGAACTTGAGCGGGCGGCCGGACTATGGGCCGAATACGGCAGGGACTGAACGTCACTTCGCGTCTTCCTGGCGGAAGTCCTCGCGGGCGCCGCGCCTGAGCCACTGGAGATAAATCAGCACGATGAAAACTCCGGACAGCGCCAGGAAGATGCCCTTCCATAAGTTGAGAAACCAGTAGGTCTGCAACTTGTCGGCAATTACGCCGATCACATAGTTCATGCCGACAATCGCGATGGATTTGACCAGGGCCTGAGCTGAACAGAACTGGCCGTAGCGCTCGCCGGGGAATGTGATGACTTCCAGCTTGGCGGTGGCCAGCAGCAGGGTGCTGGAGAAGGCCGGCAGCAGCATCCAGATGAAGCCGCTCCAGTAATCCGTGATCATGAAATATGACAGGATGTGCAGGGCGGCCGTGGCGAAAAGCCCGAGGATGAGTGTTTTATGCGCCCCCCATCGGTCAATGATGATGCCGGCGGAATAATAGCAGATGATTTGCAGGACAATCACATAAGCGCTCAATTTGCCGAACTGGTCCAGCGAATAGCCCAGGTCTTTATTATAAAGAAACACATAGAACAGATTGGAGCAGGCGGAGATATTGATGCAGGCGGAGCCCAGAAACATAGTCCAGTAATATTTACTGGAGAAACACTCCCTGCCGTAGTTGCTGATGCCGTCCCAGAGGGTTCCCCGTTTTTCCTTTGCCAGCGGGGGATATTCCCCCTCGTCAATCTTCCAGCACATCATCAGAATCACAATCCCGTAAATCAGCGCCACGCCGACAAAAATGGCCTTGGCGTCAGTTTCAGCGTACTTGAATATGAAGTAATTGAAGATCAGCCCGGAAAGCCCGGATACGATCCGGAACAGACTGTAAAAGCGCCCGAGCAGCTCATGCGGGACCACGTCAGGCAGCAGGTAATAATACACCGAAGCCACAAACAGATTAAAGATTTGATATGCGACCACCAAAAAACCGAACAGCATAATGATCGGCGGAACCGGGAAGATCGCGAAAAAATTGCTGACCAGAGTTGAAGTCTGAAGGCAATCCAATATCTCCGGCGCGAACGGCGTAGCCGCCAGAAAAAGCACGACAAACGGCGTGGTAATGATAATATAGGGTTTGCGGCGCCCCCAGCGGGTTCTGGTCCTGTCGGAATTATAACTGATAACGGGATTCATGAACGTATTCAGCATCATCATGATGCTTCCGGCAATAAAAGCGATCTGCTGATTCGTCGCCCCGTGCTGTTTCAGCAGCAGCGGCAGCACTTTGGGTTCCACGGCCTCCATCAACTGAAACATGAAATCGCCCCACAGCAGCCAACTGAATAAGGCGACGATCCCGGCCCGTGTATACACAAGATTTCTTATGGAGAACGTTTTTTGCGGATTCCAAGCCTCGGCTTCAAGGTTTTCGGCAGAACTTCCCTGATTCATTATTATCTTTACTCTTTCCTGAATTATGCTAAAGCGGTAAAATAATAATGCAAAGTGATTAATTCAACTGCGGATTACAGGATAAACTTAATTTACAGAGTATAAATCCAGCTTGCAAGCGCCATTATTATGAACCGCGGGAAGAACAAAGGCCGTTGCACGATCAAGGCTCACGGGCCGTCTCTTCCAATGATTTGATCAATGGATAGATTACATATTCGATGATTCTTCGTCTGCCTGCTTTAATTTCTATCTGCACCTCCATGCCCGGAATCAATCGGAAAGCGGTATTGATTCCTCCGCTCAACTTCCCTGATGTGGTAATCCTGGCGCGGTAGTAGGCACTTGATCCCTCCGGTTCTGTTGATTGTTTCTGAAGCTGCAAGGTATCCTCAGAGATATCTCTGACTTCTCCGTCAAGTGTGCCGTATTTCTGAAACGGATAAGCATTAAGCTTAATTCTGGCGTTAGAACCGACTTTGACTTTCCCTATATCCCGCGGCTGGATTTCCGCTTCCACTTCGATAGTTCCATCCAACGGAATGAGAGTAATCAACGACTCCGCCTCACGCACGGCAGAACCTTCTGAAAAGGCCGCAATCTCCTGTACTACCGCCCTGCACGGGGAGCGCAGATAGACGGATGAAACAAGACGCTCGTTTTTCTCATATTGCTTCTGAATCGATGAAAGTTCCCGCTCCACCTTTACCATTTCCTCGGAAAGAGTGCCCCGCCATTCCTGAATGAAAGATTTCTTCTCAGATACCATACTTTCCCGCTGGTGGGAAAGCTCAACCAGGCTGTTTTCCAGCGTGTCGACATTGGACTCCATCTCCATTCTGGTGATCGATACTTGAAGTAATTCTTTCAAGGATGTCGCCTGCTTCTCGTGCAGCTTCGTGAACATATTCTCTATTTTCCTAAGCGCCTCAAGGCGCTCCCGCTGTTTCCTCAGATTGTCCTCTTTCCCTTTTTTGGCCGCATCCAGTTGTTTAAGCGCTTCGTCATAATAATTGATTTTCTCCTGATAATGCTTCTGCCGCTGTCTGTAAATCGCCTGCTGCCATTTGGGCGACTTCTCATTTCCCTGAGCCAGATATGTAGTTTCTTCAAATTCGGATTTCAAGCGCTCAAATTGGGCTTTCAACGTGCTTAGCTCATTTTTGAGCCGCTCGGATTCGGCACTGTTGATCGTCGGATCAAAGGTGATTAGCACTTGATCCGGTTGAACGACATCGCCGATTTTGACATTGATCTTTTTAATGAGAGCGCGTTCAAGCGGTTTCATTACGATATTCTGCTTGTCCGAAACCAGTTTTCCATTTGCCTGAACGATCACATCCACTTTGCCCAGAGATGCCCAGAGAAGCGCTCCTGCAAGAAAGATGAATGAGGCAAAAACACTATATCGCGCCCAGAACGGCAGCGTCTGATTTTTTATTTCAAGCGCATCCGGCTGGAAGTCCACTGCTTCGTTTGGAATCTTCTCATTCATTACTGGATTCCTCCTGACATTTGCTGCTGCCAGAATTCCTGATAAGTACCCGGCTGCGCCAAAAGTTCTTTATGCGTTCCCAGGGCTGTTTTCTCGCCCATATCGATCACCAGTATTTTATCCGCGCCGCTGACAAAACTCAGACGGTGGGAAACAATCAATACCGTCCGCCCTTTGCTGATTGCCCTGAGATTGTTTTGGATCACATGTTCACTCTCAGGGTCAAGCGAACTGGTCGCTTCATCAAAAATCAGGATCGGCGGATTCGAGATCAGAGCCCGGGCTATTGCCAGACGCTGCTTCTGGCCGCCGGAAAGGTTGGAGGCGTTCTCTTCGAGAACCGTATCGTAACCGCGAGTTAGCTTTTGAATAAATTCATCGGCGCCGGAGAGTTTTGCAGCGTAAATGATTTCTTCAAGACTGGCATTCCGCCTGGTAAGACTGATGTTATCGCGAACAGTTCCGCTGAAGAAATAATTTTCCTGCAATACGACACCGATGCTGCTTCTAAGGTGGGATTTATCAATCTCCCGGATGTCGATTCCGTCAATCTTGATCAAGCCCTGCGCGACAGGATAGAGTCCCTGCAGGAGCTTGGTCAAAGTGCTCTTGCCGGACCCTGAGCGCCCGACGATCCCTATTGTGCTGCTCTGAGGAATATCCAGCGAGAAACGGAGGATTGCGGGCGGCAAATCTGGACGATATTGAAAAGTGACATTTTCAAAGGAAATCTGTCCGCGTAATGAATTTCTCACTCCTCCGCCGGTAGATTCAGTCTCAGTATTCATCACCACTCCAAGCATCCGGACAGAAAGCGCGATCTGCTGATATTCGTGTATCAAGCCAATCATCTTGACGAGGGGGCCCGTTACCCTGCTTGACAGCATCTGGAACGCAATCAGTGCTCCAACGGTGATGACTTGCCCGAAAACCAGATGCGCCCCGAGCCAGATGACCGTAATCGTCATCATCATCTCCAGCACATTACTGATGCTTTTGGCGGTCATCGAGATTTTCCCTACCTTGAAATAGGATTTGATTGCGTAAGCAGTGGAGTCATCCCATTGCTTTTCCTGAACCGGCTCCAGTGCTAGTGATTTTACAGTGCGAACCCCGTGTATGGACTCCACCAGCATACTCTGCCGCTTCCCTTCGGCCTGATAGAGTTCGTTGAGACGCTTCTGGAAAGGCTTGATCAAGCTGGCTATCACCAGAGCCATCAATGCTGAGTAGCCAAGCACTACCAAAGTCAGTTGAACACTGTAAAGGATAAGAAATGGAATAAAGATACACAAGGAAAACAAGTCGAGAATCGTAAAAAATAGATTTCCGGATAGAAAACCCCGGATCTTTTCGGTCTGCTGCATGTGCTTCAAAAGCACCCCGGACGGGATTCGTTCAAAAAAATCGATGGGCAGCCGCATCAGATGGCGGAACGTTTTGGTGGCGGTGGAAATATCAATCTTGTTGGTGGCAAACAGTAAAAAGTAATTTCGCACGAAATCAAGAAAGCCGTTGAAGCAGACTGCCGCCAGAATACCAATACCGAGCACATTCAGGGTATTGTAGGATTTGTTTACCAACACCTTATCCACAACGATTTGAAAGAACAGCGGCACGATCAGCGATATTAACGTAATCATTATCACGGTTAAAGCGATTTGTCCGAATATTGCTCTGAGCTTGAAAAATTCCGGAATGAACCAGCCAAGCCCGAACGGTCGGTTTTCGTCGGAAAGCCGGTAGATCTTTTTAAGAAGAATCTGGTGTTCTGAGCATTCGGATTCAAATCGCTCTCTATTCCAGAATTGGAAACGCGGCTGCGGACTATCCCGGTCTTCCGGATCAAGTACGACGATTTCCTCGGTCTCTTCAGTTTTCCGGGAGCCGCAGAGAACGATGTATTTTCCGTTTTTCTTGATTCCGATAGCGGGAAATGCTTTGTGCAGCGCGTTGAGCTTTTCCCACTCCAGTTTGAGCTTTCTTGTTTTGAACTCATAATGGCGGGCTATTTCCAGCAGCAAGGCCTCGCGAACATCATTATCGTCAACCGCATATTCGTGCATAATGCGGCGAATGTCAATATTGATGCCATGATGCTTGGCAATTGAACAAAAACAGAAGAGAGCACTGTGCTTCTGGATATCCACCTCTTGCAGATTGCGGAAAATGATCACTTGATCTGAAGCTCGCTCAAGAAGTTGTTTAGCCGGTACTGTAAGCAGCTTGCTTTGATCCACGCCGGGATCTATAATTACCGCGTTCGGCCCGGCATTCAGCAGCCCGATGTCCTGGACTATAATCCAATTACCGTTCTTGAGCAACAATAATGCCGGCCCTGAATATGACCTGGCTATTTCCGCCAGATCTTTATGGACTTCGGGAATGAGAGACTGTGCAGAGGACAATTCCTGTAAGGTCTTTACCGGATCAACCACATACTTCTGCTTCAATTCATCGGTGAGTAATGCAATGAAATTAACATTGCGGCGAAATTGCGAAAATAAGCGCTGAAGACATTGCAAGCCGCTGTCATTGTTTGATTCGACCATCTCATATCCTTCTAGGTTGTGTATTTAAAACATCAACTTTTTTCCCAATACCAAATGTGTGAAACGCTCAACTATGGTATAACGCCGGCACTGCAAAAATTCATCATCTTCCACACATGCCATTTTCTTAGTTTCCATACAATAGCTCATATGAAGTCAAGTTCAAGTCAAATTTTACAGCTTTCATCTCAGCAATCCATTGGCTCATTACTCGCGCACAGTTTGCACCATTTGCAAGCGATTAAAACATCCGCGACGTATTGGTTAACTTGTCAAAAACCATATAATCACGGTTTATTGCTGATACAAAAAACAACCGCGGAATAAATCCGCGGTTGTTGTTGTTTTGTTGTGCTCCGTACCGCAAAGCGGCACGGAGGTTTTGCTTCGGAACTCTTAGGCAGTAATGCCAAGCGTCAACTTGGTGTTACCGGCGTCGCCGAGTGTCCAAGTGTTAGCTCCCACAACACCTTCATAGTCGTTATTGACAATGTTCCAGTTCAGGCTGACAGTGGTGGCACCGACAGTCAGAGAAACACTGCTAATACCGGCGGTATTCCAGTTGGTGAGATCAACGGCATGACCAGTAACCAGGTCAACCGAATCTCCGATGAGGGCAAAACCGGCGTTACCTACAAGCTGCATGTCAGCGTCACCGACAGCCAGCACATCCCAGGATGTAGCGGCGGCCGCGTTGATGAGAGAACCACCAGCGGCTATGCCGGATGCATCCAGGACGTTGCCGGCGGCAGTCGTATTCAGAGTTCCTGCCACCGTATTACCGGAAGTAGCGAACGTCAGAGTTGCGGCTGCATCAGTAACCGAGGTCGTCTGACCGGCAACGCCAAGGCCGGCGCTGACGGTAAAGGCGGAGGCCCCGCCGATGGTCAGATCTCCAGCCGTGGAGGTAATGTCGGAGAGGTCGAAGGCGACACTGATATTGGCAGTATTAGTACCGGCTCCCATGTCGATGGTGCCGACGCTTGCGTTGCCCACATTAAGTGTCAGCGTGTCGTTACCAGCAGCCATATTGATGTTGCCGGTTACAGATCCGCCAGCATTGATGGTCAGAGCATCGGCTCCGGTACTCGTGGTGACATTGCCGCCCACAGTGCCATCAATGGTCAGATTACCATCAGCGGCACCAGTAAGCGTAATTCCACCGGCAGTTATGCTGGAAGCGGCGCTGACGCTCAATGTGCTGGAGAAACCAGCAGAAGCCGTCTGAGTGACGCCAGTAGCGATGGTAGATGCACCAGCGAGAGTCAACACATTGTTGCCAGTGGTAGACGTCTGAGTGACGGAACCGTTGACCGTGGAATTGGTGATGGTGGCAGTGTTGTCGCCAGTCGTAGCCGTCATCGTGAGACCGCCGGTACCGATAGTAGCCGCATTGAGAAGCGTCAGCGTGTTGTTGCCTGTGGTAGCCGTCATCGTGACGGCAGAACCGGCGCCAGTAGCTGTAGCATCAAGCGTCATATCGTTGTTGCCGGTGGTAGTCGTCAGCGTAATGTTGCCGGTGGTAGCTCCAACCAGATTCAACAAGTTGCTGCCGGTAGTAACCGTTATCGTGATGTCACCCATGGTTCCGCCAATGGCGTTCACTGTGTTGTTTCCGTCACCCATATCGATGGTGCCGGTTATGGTTGAGCCAGCAAACACATTCAGAGTGTCGTCTCCAGCTCCCATATCGATATTGCCGGTTATAGTTGCGGTTGCATGAACGTTCAGCGTGTCATTGCCGGCTGCCGTAACAATATTGCCGGTCACGATTCCGTCCACATTAACCAGGTCGTCGCCAGCACCAGTAGTGATGCCGTTAGCGGTTATGGTGGAAGCGGCATCGACATTAACCGTGCTGACGTTGCCGGCAGTTGCAGCCATGGTGACGCCGTTAGCGATAACAGCTCCAACGAGATCCAGCTCGTTGCTGCCAGCCGCGGCATTCATCGAAACGGCACCGCTTACAATTCCAGTAACGGTCAGTTTGATGCCCTCAGCCTGGACGTCACCGGTTAAGGTTCCGCCCGCAATGACATTCACAACATCGGTGCCGTCACCCATATCGACATTGCCGGTTACGATTCCGGTTGCATTAACGTTCAGGGTGTCGTTGCCGGCCGCCGTAGCGATATTGCCGGTCACGATTCCGTCCACATTAACCAAATCGGTGTCGTCACCCATATCGACATTGCCGGTTACGATTCCGGTTGCATTAACGTTCAGGGTGTCGTTGCCGGCCGCCGTAGCGATATTGCCGGTCACGATTCCGTCCACATTAACCAAGTCGTCTCCAGCACCAGTAGTGATGCCGCCAGCAGTTATGCTGGAAGCGCCATCGACGTTAACCGTGCTGACGTTACCGGCAGTTGCAGACATGGTGACACCGCTAGCAACGGTAGCCCCATTGAGATCCAACTGATTACTGCCAGCAGATGCCGTCATCGTGACGCTGCCGCCTACAACTCCGGCTACAGTCAGCTTGGTTCCGCTTGCCTGTACATTACCGGTTAAGGTTGCGCCTGCAATCACATTCAGAGCGTCGTCGCCGTCACCCATATCGACATTGCCGACTACGGTTGCGGTTCCAGTAACAGTCAAGTTGTCATTACCGCCCAGAGTGTTGATACTTCCCACAGTCAGGACGGAGTCTCCGTTAATAGTCAGACTGTCGTCAAGACTGGTCGTATTGAGTGCTCCGGTTATGGTGGACGCATCATCGACTGTCACAGTATTGCCGTAAACAGGAGCTACCGCACTCAAGTTGGCACTACCCAAAGTGGCAAAACCGAGAGTCAGCGTGTTGTTGCCAACGGCTGCTGTCTGGTTGACACTGCCGGTGATGTCGCTCGTGTTGGAAGCATCGGCACCGAGAACTGTCAGGCTGTTATTGCCGCCCAGCACGCCCGCTGTCTGCGAGAACGCGCCGAGGACATTGCCCATAGTGACCGTTGCGGTGTTGTTACCAATGTTAAGCACATCGGTGCCGGCGAGCATGGTGACTGCGCCGCCGATGGTGCTTTCCTGAACTGAGCTGAATCCGTCAATTGCGCCCAGAACATCCAGGAAGTTGTCAGTTCCAGCGGTCTGTGCAAAACTGCCGTTAACATCACTCATCGTAATATTAGCGTCATTAATGCCGGTGGTCGCGGTCATTATGACTGCGCCGGTGCTGCTTTCAATGATCGCACCGGTACCGTCCATCGCGCCGAGAACATCCAGGTTGTTATTGGTTGCGGCGTTCTGCG
>JBAYIO010000136.1:0-11110 GCA_041665605.1 Victivallaceae bacterium
ACTGGCTGGAGCGCAGCGACAGGCGGAAAGGGATTAAGCCTGCCCCGCTTTGCGGGTCCCGCGACTGCGGGATAGACAAGCGAGAAAAGTTGGAAGAGAAGGCCGAACAGCCGAAAACGGAACCGGAGCTGGACCCGTCGGAAATCGCCGGGTTGCAGGCGCTGGCGGAATATATGTCCATGTGTCCCGCCGATGCCGGTGACGGCTTCAGCAAAAAGGAGACCGAGGAGTTCGAAGACATGATGCTCGTCACCTTCACCGAAATGGAAAGGCGGAAATACAATACGAAAGCGGCGACGGAAGGCCTGCCGTTGATTCCCGACACCGCCGCCGCCCCCCGGACGGTAAAGGGCAAATACGCCCCGGACATGATCAGAGCCTGGAAAGACCGGGCGGAATTTTTCGAATTGGATCTCTGACGGGCGAGCCGGAAAACATGGGGCCAATGGGGCCTATGGGTCTTATGGGGTCTATGGGGAGCGTTGTCAAAAATGAGGGAGATGATTGTCCAAAATGGTTTTGGTGTAGTGTCGTCCGTCCCGGACGGCAAGACGGCAATATCCCGGAATTCCCAGTCTTCTCAGAACTCCCGGATTACGAAAACCGTTGAGCAAAGCAGGAGTCCAAAATGAGGAAGATGATTGTCCAAAATGGTTTTGGTGTAGTGTCGTCCGTCCCGGACGGCAATATCCCAGAATTCCCAGAATTCCCAGTCTTCTCAGAACTCCCGGATTACGAAAACCGCTGAGCGAAGCAGAAGTCCAAAATGAGGGAAAGCGTTGTCCAAAATGAGGAAGATGATTGTCCAAAATGAGGAAGATGATTGTCCAAAATGAGGAAGATGATTGTCCAAAATGAGGGAAAGTGTTGTCCAAAATAGGGGAGGATGGTGTCCGGAATGTTTGTAAAACTGAAAAGCGTTGAGTTCAGTGACACTCCAATATCTCGGAATGTGGTGTCCAAAATACGGAAGGCTGCCCGTTATGTCATGCCGGCCGCATGGGCAAAACTACTGGACAGGCTGTCCAAAATGTCAGAAAAGCGCGAGATCGTCAGACAAAGAAAACAACAAAACCATTCTGCACAGATGTGTCCAATATGTGCAGAATGGTTAATGAAAAACTTAACCGGCTACCGGTTTTACTCAGCTCTTTTTCAGGAAGGCGTCAACCGCATCGGCCATTTTTCTGCCGGCGTCGATGGCCCTGACGACCAGGGAGGGGCCGGCGGCAATGTCTCCGGCGGCAAAAATGCCGTGTTCCGAAGTCTGTCCGTCCTGATCAACGGCGACGTTGCCCCTGTTATCCAGCTTTACGCCGAACTGCTCGATCGCGCCGAACTTCTGCGGTCCGGTGAACCCCATCGCCAGCAGCACCATGTCGGTTTCCAGGGAAAACTCCGAACCCGGAATCTCTTTCATTTTTGCCGGGCGTCCGAGTTTATCGTTTTCCCATTCCACTTTTACCAGGTTCAGCTTTTTAATATTGCCGCTGCCGGAGAAGCTTTTGGTCAGCACGCTCCACATCCGCTCGCAGCCTTCTTTGTGGCTGCTGGAGGTGCGAAGCTGGTACGGCCACTGCGGCCAGGGGGTGGATTCATGGCGTTCAGCCGGCGGCTGCGGCATAATCTCGATCTGGGTTACGGCTTTTGCACCCTGCCGCAAGGCTGTGCCGACGCAGTCGGAACCGGTATCCCCGCCGCCGATGACAACGACTTTCCGGCCCCTGGCCAGAATGTCCTGTCCTTTTACCGGCTCGCCGGAAACACGGCAGTTCTGCTGGTGCAGATAATCCATCGCGAAATGGATGCCGTCAAGTTCCCGTCCCGGAACCTGAAGGTCGCGGGGCGTTTTCGCGCCGTTGCAGAGGCAGACGGCATCAAAGCGGCTCTTCAGATAGCTGCCGGCAATGTCTTTGCCGATCTCGACGCCGGTTTCAAAACAGACGCCTTCCGCCGCCATCAGGTTGACCCGGCGCTGAACGACGGTTTTGGACAATTTAAAGTCAGGGATGCCGTAGCGGAGCAGGCCGCCGGCATATTTATCTCTTTCAAAGACCGTGACGCTATGGCCTTTTTTATTCAGGATGTCGGCGACCGCCAGCCCGGCCGGCCCGGAGCCGACCACCGCGATCTTTTTGCCGGTTCTCATCACCGGCGGGGACGGCTTGATCGCGCCTTCACTGAAGCCTTTTTCCACCAGCCACAATTCCAGTTGGCGGACGGAAACGGGACCGGCATGGATGCCGATGGTGCAGGAAGTTTCACAGAGCGCCGGACAGATTCTGCCGGTGAACTCCGGGAAGTTGCTGGTGGAAAGCAATATTTTCAATGCTTCCTGCCAGTGTCCGCTGTAAATGAGTTCATTCATTTCCGGAATGACGTTGGCCAGCGGACAGCCGCAGCCATGGCAGAACGGAACGCCGCAGTTCATGCAGCGCGCGGCCTGCAGCAGCACCTGTTCGTCACTCAGGCGGACTTCGACTTCATTAAAATCCTTGAGCCGCTCTTCGACAAGCCGGTATTCCGGTTCCTGCCGCTCTATTTCAATAAAACCTTTTGGCTTTCCCATATATCACCTCAGTGTCAGTTAGTTGTTTTCAATTTTACGTTCGATTTCTTCGTCTTCTTTGAGCATCTGCCCCAGCGCTTTCCGGTAGTCAATCGGGAATACCTTGACGAATGCCGGGAGGCAGTCCTCCCATTCATCCAGAATCGCTTTGGCTTTCGGGCTGCCGGTGGCGGCAAGATGTTCAGCAATCAGCGCCTTCAGTTCAGCGACATCCTCCGGCAGCACGACCGGTTCCAGGTCCACCATATTGAGATTGCATTTCTGGTCGAAATCGTTGTTCTCGTCGTAAACATAGCTGATGCCGCCGCTCATCCCGGCGGCGAAGTTGACGCCGACATTGCCCAGGACGACGACGCGGCCCCCGGTCATGTATTCGCAGCAGTGGTCGCCCACGCCTTCAACCACCGTGACCGCGCCGCTGTTGCGGATGGCGAAACGTTCGCCGGCCTGGCCGTTGATAAACAGCTTGCCGCCGGTTGCCCCGTAAAGCAGGACATTGCCGGCAATAATGTTTTCTTCAGGCTGAAAACCAACCTTTTCCGGGGGACGGACGATAATCCTGCCGCCGGAGAGCCCTTTGCCGACATAGTCGTTGGCTTCGCCGATGAGCGTGAAAGTTACGCCGTGCGCCAGAAACGCGCCGAAACTCTGTCCGGCACAGCCCCGGAAAGTCACGTTAATGGTATCTTCCGGCAGACCGGCATTGCCGTATTTGCGGGCGATCAGGCTGGACATCATGGTGCCGACAGTGCGGTCAACATTACAGATAGTCTCTTCGAGCTTAACCGGCGTCTTCTTTTCAAGCGCATCCTGGATTTTCGGAATCAGCTTGTGGTCATACGCCTTGTCAATGCCATGGTCCTGCGACTTCATGCAGCGTACCGGCAGATTTGTATCCCAGGAACGTTCAAATATTTTAGAGAAATCGAGGTTTTTAGCCTTCCAGAAGTTAATCGCCTCGTTAAATTCCAGCATGTCGGAGCGGCCGACGGCCTCTTCCAGCGATCTGAATCCGAGCATCGCCAGATATTCGCGCACCTCCTCCGCAATGAACATCAGGAAATGCTGGACATGCTCGGGTTTGCCGCGGAACAGCTTGCGCAGTTCAGGGTCCTGAGTGGCGACCCCGACCGGACAGGTGTTGGAGTGGCATTTGCGCATCATCACGCAGCCGATGGAGACCAGCACCGTCGTGGCAAAGCCGAATTCCTCGGCCCCGAGCAGTGCGCCGATAATCACGTCGCGCCCGGTCTTGAGCTGGCCGTCAACCTGGACCCGGATGCGGTCGCGGAGGTTGTTCAGCACCAGCGTCTGCTGCGTTTCGGCCAGGCCGAGTTCCCATGGCAGGCCGGCGTGTTTGATCGAAGTGAGCGGGGAAGCCCCGGTGCCGCCGTCGTGCCCGCTGATCAGCACCATGTCGGCATGGCCCTTGGCAACGCCTGCCGCCACGGTTCCGACGCCGACTTCAGAAACCAGTTTAACGGAAATCCTGGCGGCGGTATTGGCATTTTTCAGGTCATAAATCAACTGCGCCAGGTCTTCAATCGAGTAGATGTCGTGGTGCGGCGGCGGGGAGATCAAGGTGACGCCGGGCGTGGAATGCCTGACTTTGGCGATCACTTTATTGACCTTGTGCCCCGGCAGTTGTCCGCCTTCGCCGGGTTTCGCCCCCTGGGCTACTTTAATCTGAAGTTCGCGGGCATTGACCAGGTATTCGCCGGTGACGCCGAATCTGCCGCTGGCAACCTGCTTGATTGCGCTGCAGAGACTGTCATTGTTCGCCAGCGGCTTGTACCTTTCCGGATCTTCGCCGCCCTCGCCGCTGTTGCTCATGGCGCCGAGCCGGTTCATGGCGATGGCGATGGTCTCATGGGCTTCCTTGCTGATCGAGCCGAAAGACATGGCGCCGGACACAAACCGCCGGACAATCTGAGCGGCGGATTCGACTTCCTCCAGCGGAATCGAATTGACTTTTTTGAATTTGAACAGGCCGCGCAGCGTGCACAGATGCTTTTCCTGCCGGTTGATGTACTCCGCGTACTCCCGGTATTTCTGCCGGTCGTTATTGCGTACCGCCTGCTGGAACGTGGAGATGGTCTCCGGCGTCCACAGGTGCGCTTCGCCGTTCCGGCGGTAGTGGTAGCTGCCGCCGGCGTCGAGGATTTCCAGCGTGCCGGGTTCCGGCTTGAACGCCTTCAGATAGCGGGCATGCGCCTCCATGGCAATCTCTTCGTAGCCGATACCGCCGATCCGGGACGCGGTTCCGGTAAAGATGTCATTTATCATCCTGTCATCAAGCCCGACCGCTTCAAACACCTGTGCGCCGCGATAGCTACGGAGCGTCGAGATGCCCATTTTCGACATGACCTTGAGGATGCCTTTGCAAACCGCGCTGATATAGTTCTCTATTGCGGTGGTGGTATCCACTTTTTCCAGTTGGCCGGCGTCAACCAGATTATTTACGGTTTCCAGCACGAGATAAGGATTGATCGCAGTCGTGCCGTAGCCCAGCAGCAATACAAAATGCATGATTTCCCTGGCTTCGCCGGTTTCCAGAACCAGGCCGGCGCTGGTGCGGAGTCCGCATTTGCTCAAGTGCCGGTTGACCGCGGCCACGGCCATCAGCGCGGGAATCGGCGCATGGCCTTCATCAAGCCCCCTGTCGCTGAGGATAATCACGCTCTTGCCGCTTCGGACGGCGTCTTCGGCCTTCCGGGCAAGCTCTTCCACCGCCGGCTTCAGACCTTTGCCGCTGTTGCCTGAATAAAAGCCCATCTGAAGCGTGGCCGCCTGGAATGACGGAATCCGGGAAGAACGCAGGCGCTCCAGGTCTTCATTGGTCAGAATCGGGTTTTTAAGCTTGACCAGATGTGCGTGAAGCGGTTTTTCATCGAGGATATTGCCCTGGTTGCCGATGTAAGTCATCAGGCTCATGACCAGCTCTTCGCGAATCGGGTCGATCGCCGGGTTGGTGACTTGAGCAAACAACTGCTTGAAGTAGTTGAACAGCAACTGGGGCTTTTCCGAAAGCACCGCCAGGGCGGCGTCATTGCCCATTGAACCGGTAGGTTCGTGCCCGGTCAAGGCCATCGGCTTGATAATCATGTTAATGTCTTCGCGGGTATAACCGAAAAGCATCTGGTGTCTGATAATATCCTTGCTGACGATCGTCGGCACCACGGAGTCAAACAGCCCGTGCAGCGAAATCTTGTTCTCCTCAACCCAGCGGCGGTACGGCTGGCGTCTGGAGACCAGATTCTTGATCTCCGCATCGAACATCACCCGCTTTCTGCGGAGGTCAACATAGATCATCTGCCCGGCCCCGAGACGGCCCTTCTTCACCACATTTTCTGCGGGTATATCCAGTACGCCGGTTTCCGAAGCAAGTACGATAAAGTTGTCTTTAGTGATGGTATAGCGGGCGGGGCGCAGGCCGTTGCGGTCGAGCATCGCGCCGACGGCCTTGCCGTTGGAGAACGCAAGCGCGGCCGGGCCGTCCCACGGTTCCATCAGGCCTGAATGATATTCGAAGAACCCGCGCAAATCGTGGCCCAGGTGGTAGTCCTTGCCCCAGGCCTGCGGAACCAGCATCATCATTGAATGCGGCAGACTTCTGCCGGCGTTCACAAATATTTCCAGAGCGTTATCGAGGCAGGCGGAATCACTTTGCCCCTCCTGGACGATCGGCAGCAGCTTCTTGATGTCGCCGCCAAAAAGTTCTGATTCAAACGAATTTTCCCTGGCTTTCATCTGGTTGATATTGCCGCGCAGGGTGTTGATTTCGCCATTGTGCGCCAGGTAACGGAACGGCTGCGCCAGCGGCCAGGTCGGGAAAGTATTGGTACTGTAACGCTGATGCACGATTGCCAGCGCACTTTTCAAGTCTTTGCAGGTCAGGTCCGGGAAGAACTTCGGCACCTGCGGCGCCATCAGCAGGCCTTTGTAAATGATAACGCGGCAGGAAAGGCTGACCACATAAAAACGGTCTCCAGCGCCGGTTTCAGCCTGAACAGTTTTTTCAATCATTCTGCGGATAACGTAAAGCTTCCGTTCAAACGTGATGTCGTCTTTGTCATCCTTGCTGGCGGCAACGAAGAACTGCTTGATGTCGGGACGGCTGTCGCGGGCGATTTTACCAAGGGATTTCTCATCAACGGGCACATCTCTCCAGCCTAGAAAACGACTGCTTTCCCCGGTGACGGTATCGCAGATTATGTCCATACACTTTTTACGCAGCTTGTCATCCTGCGGCAGAAACACCATGCCGACAGCATATTCCCCGGCTGACGGCAGTTCAAAGCCCAATCCGGCTCCGCGGAAAAACTCATCCGGGATCTGCAGCAGAATGCCCGCGCCGTCACCAGTATCGGGATCGCCGCCGGCCGCGCCGCGATGCAGCAGCCGCTTCAGGACTTCTATTCCATGCTCTACAATTCTATGCGACTGCTTGCCGTCAATGTTTGCGACAAAACCAACCCCGCACGCGTCATGCTCGTTTTTAAAGTCATACAGCCCGCGCTGGTCGGGATGATAACTGTTTTGCTGGCCCGGTTGATCCATTTTCCTGTCTCCCTGGTATGTTAACTTTAATTTAAAAATTCAATAATTACAGAGTATATTAACATTTTCCATGCCATAATAGTATATTATTGCATAAATAATTTATTACAAAAGAATTATGGTTTTTATTGAGGTTATCGCACAACCCGAATCTGTAACATTTTTGTAATACAAATTTGTAATCATTACATTTATGTAATATCCGGCAATGGCAAACAGGAGACAAAAAAGCCCGGCTTAAAAGCCGGGCTTGGGACTTGTGCAAGAGCAAAGAGCTTTATTATTTTTTGCGCTTCGGAAGCGGGTTCTGACGATGCGCCTCTTCCATGACATAGATCTGGCGGCGAACCTGCTCATGCTTAATTTCCGGTTCCGCGCCGTTGACCAGAACTTCATACAGATCATTGTAGAGGGCTTTGACCATGGTGCTGAAACCGGTGCTGTTGGAATTGGTGTCGCTGTACTCCCATGATTCATTGACCCACGGGAGGGTTTCGCCGCAATAGCCGCGGTTCAGACTCCAGGGTTCCCACATTTTCTGCGCGGGAGCTTCCGCCGGATTAAAGTACTTCCATTTCAGCCCGCTCGGACCGCCGGTAAGGCCGCCGAGAGTGCCGCTGATGTTATACATATCGCCTTGCGGATAAGCCTGGAAGGAGTTCAAGACCACCTCGATTGTCGGATTATTTTTGCCGTGCATGGTCAGCGTGCAGAAGTTTTCGGCATCGCCTTTGAACGGGAAATGATTGGCATACATTTTGCAGAAAACTTCCGGATAGCCTTCGCCGAACAGGACGATTGCCTGGTCAACCGGATGCGGTCCGGTATTCAGCAGATTGCCGCCAAGCTGATCCTGCAGTGTCTGCCAGTCCCAGCGGCGGGCATACCCGCTCCAGTTGGAGCGGATGAAAACGATTTCCCCCAGCACGCCTGAATCAATAATCTGGCACATTTTCTTAAAGAACGGATAGAAACGGGAATTCTGGAAGGGATAAAAGACCTTCTTCGCCTTTTGGGCCGCCGCAATAATCTGGTCGAACTGTTCCACGGTGCGGGCGGAAGGTTTCTCGCTAAGGAGGTTGTAACCTTTTTTCAATCCGGCCAGTGACGCTTCCACATGGAAACGGCTCGGGGTGGCATTGACGAAGAGGTCAAAGCCGCCGGCATTGAGCAATTCCTGGTAATCCTCATATACTTTGCAGCCAAATTCGTTGACCGCATCCTGACGCCGTTCCGGAATGTTATCGGCTACCGCGACGATCTTGTACTTCTCATCGTTTTTCAGCCAGTTGGCATGAATGCCGTAACCGCTGCGTCCAAAACCGGCAATCCCGACTTTGATGACTTTGTTACTCATGATCTATACACCTTGATTTGTTAAACACGTTTTAAACCGATTTTTAATTAAAACTGTTTTAAAACCGGTTCAATACTATAATTTTACCCCGTAAATCCGATTAAGTCAATTGAATTTTGTGATAATTTATTAAATTTTTACAAAAAAATATGGAATCGCTATATTTCCGCTTATTAAGAAACAACCATATAAACATTCCGGGCCATGCGAAAGACATCTTCCTCTGCCATTTTGCCCATCGGCCGGCATAACATAACGGGCAGCCTTCCGCATCCTGGACCGCCTATTCCGACACTTTGGATAGTAGTTGAGCACAATGCTTTCAATATTTACACCCATTCTGGACACCATCTTCCCTTATTTTGGACAGTCCCGTCCGGGACGGACGGCACTACACCAAAGCCATTTTGGACATCCGTTCCGCATTTTTCGCTTTCCGCATTCCGATACATTGGAGTGGCTTTGAGCATAACACATTTCCAGATTTCCAGATTCCCAACTTTTCATTTTCCACTCTCCAGCTTTAGAGTTTTAGAACTCAAAAATTTTAGAAATTATTCTGCTTTTGTCCTTACATATATAGTAAATTTGTCAACTGAAACGGTGCGGATAAGTTCAAATAGCGCGATTAATTGCATTTTTGAAACGCATTGCTTTGGTGCGAAAACAGGCGAAAAGCGGACAACTCCCAACAGGCGATGAATTGTACGACCACGGCGGGATCGCAGACAGATTTCGTTAATTTTTCCATAAACCTTATTATCCATCCGGGATATATAATGGTTGATTCCTTGTTTTTACAGTTTATATTAGATCCCGTTTATAATTATGCAGGCGCTCTAACTCTCCGGGGTAAGCGCATTGAGTCAGACTTTTTTTAGATAAAAGTTAACTTTTCTTGAAAATCGTTTTGACATTAAATTTTTAACCAAGTATTATTATAGAGGGTTTTTCGGGTTGGCAGAATATGATAAACAAAGCAGGCTGGATGCATACATAAAGCAGATAAGAGTCGGGATTATGGCAAGCTGTATTTTTAGAAACAACGCGATTTCTTTCTTTCAATCAGATCGTCAATACCTTGCAGGCACATTCCGTCGCTCCAGACTGCGTCAATTATCTGAAATAAAAAAGTTAATATAGCAAGGAGATAGAAAGTGGCGTTTACCCCGATCGTATCATCCCAGACGGTGACCGGTGAAACGGTCAGTTCCGGAACTCAAAGCATCGCCAACGACGGCATCGCCAACAGTACTACCATTAACGCCAGCGGCTACCAGTTCGTTTCATCCGGCGGCACGGTGAGTTCCACGGCCATCAACTCCGGCGGCTACCAGTTCATTTCATCCGGCGCTACGGCGAGTGATACCACAATTAATTTTGGCGGCAGACAGGATATTGCCGCAGTGGCCGTCGATACCACAATAAACTCGGGCGGAACGCAATATATAGTCGGCGGTACGGCGAGCAATACCATGATTAATTCCGGCGGCAGGCAATTTGTTTACTCCACGGCGAGCAATACCACGATTAATTCCGGCGGAGAACAATTGATCGTATTCGGAGCTTCGGCAGCAGTTATTAATCAACTGGCCGGCGGCGCAATTTATACTTTTACCGATGCGACAATTACAGACGGAACCAATACCCGCGGCGATGGTCATAACGCTTTTTCCCTTATTGGCGGCATTGCCAGCAATTTTTTGCTGGAAAGTGCCGGTCGGCTGCTAGTATATAGTGGAAATTCCGCAGTTGACACTGTTGTGGGATCTTCAGGTTCCCTGCTGGTTTCTTCCGGCGGCGCGGCGAGTGACACCATTGTCAATTCCGACGGAAGCATGAATGTATCTTCCGGCGGGATTGTATCGGGCGCGTTGACCGTGGCCGGCGGCCATGTTGTCCTGGAAGATGCCGCATCTTTCAGCAGCCTGACGACGATGTCTTACGTCCTGACCACGGCTAACGCCTACGATGCGCTGGTGACCGTCAACGGTGGAACTCTGGCTGCCGGAGTTACCGCTTATTCATTGAATCTGGACAATACGGCAACAGGCTCCTACATTCTGGCCTATGGATTTGACCTGAGCGGCATGAGCGGCAAAACATTCTCGGTGACAGACAGCATTGAGACGGTTGATTTGGCGGTCGGCTCCAGTTACACTTTCAGCAACGGTGATGCGTTATCGCTTTATTTTACCGATGCAGCAACCGATCAGTTGACGGCTATATTCACTTTGAGCGGAACTGTACCGCCGTTTACTCCGATCGTGTCATTCCGGACGGTGACCGGCGAAATAGTCAGTTCAGGAACCCAAAGTATCATTAACGGCGGTATCGCCAGCAATACGACCATTGACGAAAACGGCTATCAGAATATTTCATCCGGCGGCGTGACGAACTACACGACTATCAATTCCTACGGCTATCAATATGTTTCATCCGGCGGCGTGGCGAACAATACTACAATCAGTTCCGGCGGCACGGAAGTTATCATGGGCGGTGGTACCGTCGACGGGATTGATCAGCAGTCCGGCGGCGCGATCTGTGCCGGTACTGATGCGACAATCACCGGCGGAACCAATACCCGCACAGACGGACATGACGCGTTTTCGATTGCCGGGGGC
>JBAYIO010000137.1:0-11055 GCA_041665605.1 Victivallaceae bacterium
ATTCAGCCCATAATTGCAATACATGAGCTTCAATTTGTATCATAGATATGAATACATAGACTTACTATTGGGATAATCACTCAATAATGTACCATATTTTTCTCAGCCCGACAGCCTGCTAGGTCCAAGAATTTTAAATAAGGGTCTATTTCCGGTCGGCAATTCTTTGAGCTGAATATTGAAGTATTCATTCTTGCGACCTTTCTTCGTTAATAAGGTTAACATACTCTTGAGTAAGCGATTTTGAAAGTCCGGTTGCGTATGAAATTTTCTCAATTTCCCATCCTGAGCTCAAACACGCATGAACTCGTTTAAAATCATTGATGTATCTTGTTACCGCTTCCGGGGAATGATTTGTTTCCCTGGCAGTAATTTCAACAGTTTTCCCTTCTTTTAGACATTTGATGCATATAATCCTTTTATGAGTGAGAGTTGGTCCCATGTCGTGAACGTTCCCCCGACGCGGAATTGGCTTCCCGTGCTCCTTTTCGGTTTCACGGACGTATTTGCCGACCGTGCCGGAGCGAGACGCATGATGGCTGCGACATCGGAACTGGTCAAAACGCTGCCTTGCTCGTAGGCTTGTTCAAATAACCTGGCTGCTACTTTCTTCTGGCGTTCCCTTTTATTCAATCCGGCCAGCAGATCATCAATATCACCGAGATTGATTAAATCAAGAACCACGGCATTGAGCTTGCATTTATCAATGGACTTGCCGTAGCCGGACTTTTCATTGACATCGACAGCATACCAGACCACTTGCCCCATCTTGAGTCGGTCGATTGGCGGGCAGAATTCATCAAACAGCCGGATAACCTCTTTCACCACCGGTTCGATCATCAGGCGTCCGCCCAGTTGCAGGCAATTCTGCTCAAGAAAATACCCGAGGATGCCTTCGAGCGTTTTTCTTTCCCAAGCCGGAGTTTGACGTTGAGTTTGCTTCATTGCATCCTCCCTTCGTTCAGCCCAGGCTTTTTTTTACTGTCCTGAGCTTCCCAGTAGGCGGCTCCGCGCCGTTCGATATCTTCAAGCCGCTCTTTATAAAGAGGCTTCAAACAATGCGACTGGTGGATGTCAAGGCATTTGTTGACCAACGCTACCGACACGCCAATCACCATGGCTGTTTTAAGTGTGTCGCGCAATTGCCGCTGACAATAAACGATTCGACAGTAGCTGTCGATATAACGCTCGACTGCTTTCAGCGAATGCTGCAACTGCCGGGCTATTTCGATAGCTTCCTTGCCCTGAATGAACAGTTCGATGGTTTTTGCGCGGTGGGTGATTCCCGGACCGATATCACATTTGTTCCCGCGGGTGGGGATCAGGATGTTGTATTGGGTTTGATAATGTTTCTGGTCTCCGCGAACAGTGCGCACATCACAATCCAGCAGTGTCGCCAGGTCTTCCTGGGTTAACAGCGCATCCTGCTCAAACGCCTCTTCACACATCCGCATGATCTGCTGGCCGCGCTTGGCGGATGGCCCATATTGATTTTTAACTTCCCTGTCTTCATCCAGCCGGTGAACCGTCAACCGGATCGTGCGGTATTCGCACTCACTCAGCGGCTTCCCTGGCGGCTCATGCGCTGCTATTGCCTGCCATATCATCTGCCCGGGCTGCATCACAGAATCATCGCCGTAGGGACCGATGCGAAAGATTTCCTGGGCTTTGCCGCCAATTACCTGTGCCTCAAAACGGGAGCAGCTTGTCCCTTCGGCAATTACGTTGACGAACGTTTCCTGCGCATCTCTTAACGAAATTCGCTTTTCAAATTGAACATTACGCATTACTGTATTAGTGATCATGGCATGGCCTCCTTTTTTATTTTGGTTGATAAAAATTTGGAGCCATTGCCGTGATTTTTCAAGCCCAAGCAAAACCTACCGGAAATACACCCGTAACGGAAGTGGGTTCATTGCTTCAAGGCGGAAACTTTCGAGGGAACAATAAAGGCGTTAATTCACCGGCGGGATATCCGGACCAGAAAATACGAAATATCGGTGTACATGCTGGTTGTCGGTCTGACCGCTTATGTCAGCAGCGTGATAACCTATATGCTGAATATTTAACCATAAAAAAAGCATCAGATAATCGAAATCATCTGATGCTTTGAGAATGCATCTAATCAATCAGTCGCAGCAGCAGCAGGTTTTGCCGCGGCAGGTTTCGTCATAAAAAGCATCAACCAGTTCGCCGTCGGTGATTTCAGAGACTTCCGGCTGGGCTTTCAGCCATTCGACGAATTTGGTCTTGCGTTCTCCGGCATCCGGTCCGGTCTGGCCGACCATCACGAACATGTCGAATTCTTCGTTGCCGAAAGCGCCGTGGCAATGCACGTTGCTTGCTTCGACCTGTTCGACGAATTTGCCCCAGAACGCATCAAGCGCCGCTTCGTCAGGCAGATTCATTTTGGCCTTGAGATCGAAACCCAGTTCCTGGAATTCACGGAGAAACAACTTTTTTCTTAATCTTTTTCTCATTATTATACCCTTTTCTTTTATTGATAATACTGCCGTTAATATACACGGGTTTCCTGAAAAGAATATCCGTTATCCGTTTATTTCTCTAATTTTGACGGCAATGCGCCACCGTATTTTCCTGCCGGGCGGAAAATAATCCCCGGACGTTGAGGTTCGGGGATGATGATGAAAATGGAATTGCGGTCAGACGGCTTTGATGGCGTTGACCAGCGTTGTTTTGTCCTGAAGGCCGACGAAAGAGTTCACGACTTCTCCGTCTTTCAGGATGAAAATTGCGGGAATGCTTCTGACTCCGAATTTTGCGGCAATGTCCTGGGCTTCTTCGACATTGAGTTTGCCGATGACGGCGGTGTCGCCGACTTCAGCCGCTACTTTCTCCAGGACCGGTCCGAGCATTTTACAGGGCCCGCACCAGGTGGCCCAGAAATCAACCAGTACGACTCCGCTTTTAGTTTCTTCGGCAAAATTTTCCGCAGTAAAATGTTTTACTTCAGCCATGATAAAATCCCCTTATTTGATGGTTAAAACCAGTATTATTTTTACCGTATCATTCATAATACCCCATTCGCCGGATAATTCAATCCGGCAAACAGCGCTCCATGCAAAAATTATTTGGAGTGGAACTTAAATCACATACGCTCCGGTCCAGGCGTCGTTATTGGCATAGACTCTGGATTCACGGGGAACCAGATATACTTCTTCGTGCAGTTTTACCATGGTTTGATTATAGCTGTCATGCGACAGATGCACCTGAATCAGGCGGTTATGACGGTCAATAAGTTCAACTTTCACAATTGGCCCGGCAGTGAGCACCCGGTAAACTTTAGCCGGCAGGGCAGGGCCCGCACCGGGCGTACTCTGAATGGTCAGGTCGTGCGGACGCACCAGCAGCCTGGCGGTATTCTCCTGATTTTCCGTGAGTGGAACAACTTCATTAAAAATAGCGCTGTCGCTCTCGATACGCCCGTGAAAGACATTGACATCGCCCAGGAACTGCATGACGAATTCAGTTGCCGGACGGTGAAATACTTCATTGGGCGTGCCGATTTGCTCAATGGCGCCGCGGTTCATCACAACAATCCTGTCGGCCACTTCCAGCGCCTCCTCCTGATCGTGGGTGACAAAGATGCTGGTGACGTGCAGCGTATCGTGCAGTTTGCGCAGCCAGCGGCGCAATTCGGCACGAACCTGAGCATCAAGTGCGCCGAACGGCTCGTCCAGCAGCAGAACTTTAGGCTCTATTGCGAGGGCTCTGGCGAGGGCGATGCGCTGGCGCTGGCCGCCGGATAATTGCGACGGGTAGCGTCCGGCCATGGTTTCCATCTGGACCAGGCGCAGCAGTTCATTGACCTTATCCTTGATGTCCTGTTTCGACGGCCGCTGGTCGCGCGGTTTTACCCGCAGCCCGAATGCGATATTTTCGAAAACCGTCATATGACGGAACAGCGCGTAATGCTGGAACACGAATCCCACCTGACGGCGGTTAACCGGACTTGCGGTCACTGTCTGATTGTCGAACAGGATATCCGCATTGGCATTCCGGTCCGCTTCCTCCAGTCCGGCGACGATTCGCAGCAGCGTGGTCTTCCCCGAGCCGGAAGGTCCCAGCAGCGCGGTCAGTTCACCTGACTGGAATTCGATATTGATATTTTTCAGCGCATGAAAATCGCCGAAAGTTTTACTGACATTTCTTAAAATAATGCTCATATTTCATACTCCTCTGATTATTCAACTGTGCTTGCTTTTCCATTCCACGACGCTTTTAAGCACCAGGGTGACCAGCGCCAGTCCGGCCAGCAGGGATGCAACCGCGAAAGCCGCCACAAAATTATATTCATTGTAAAGAACTTCAACCTGGAGCGGCAGCGTATTGGTTTCTCCGCGGATATGGCCGGATACAACCGAAACCGCACCGAACTCCCCCATCGCTCTGGCATTACAGAGAATTATTCCATACATCAATCCCCATTTGATATTGGGCAGCGTAACCCGGCGGAAAGTCTGCCAGCCGCTTGCGCCGAGGCTGAGTGCGGCCTGTTCCTCATCCGTGCCTTGTTCGCTCATCAGCGGGATCAGTTCCCGGGCGACAAACGGGAAAGTCACGAAAACGGTTGCCAGAACGATTCCCGGAACTGCAAAAATAATTTGAATGTCATGCTCCGCCAGCCACGGACCGATCCAGCCGTGCAGTCCGAACAGCAGCACATAGATCAAACCTGAAACGACCGGCGAGACCGCAAACGGCAGATCAATAAGCGTGATAATCAGACTCTTGCCTTTGAACCGGAATTTAGCCAGCGCCCAGGATGCCGCCAGTCCGAAAATCAGATTGACCGGAACCGCGATTGCAGCGACCAGAAGCGTCAGGCGCAGCGCCGCAAGCGCATCCTTTTCGGTGACACTGGCCCACCATAACGACAGTCCCGCGCTGAACGCTTCCTTGAGCACAATTATCAGCGGCATGACCACGAACATGAAAAGGAAGCCGAGAGCAATGACCGTAATGGCCATATTGACTATCAGCGGCGGGTTCAGCCCCGGACGTTTATCGGTTGATTTCAGTATATTTATGAACATTTTCTACCTTATTAAATGTTTTCCGCTCCAGCTCTGGAACAGGTTGATCAGCAGAATCAGCGCCAGCGAAACCAGCAGCATGGCAACGGCTATCGCCGTAGCTCCGGCATAATCATACTGCTCCAGCTTGGTGATAATCAGCAAAGACGTTATTTCCGTCTTCATCGGCATATTCCCGGCGATGAAGATCACCGAACCATATTCTCCAACCGCTCTTGCGAAAGCCAGTGTGAAGCCGGTGATTATCGGCGGCATCAGCAGCGGCAGAATCACTTTAGTGAGGGTCTGAGTGCGTGATGCGCCCAGACTGGAAGCTGCTTCTTCCAGTTCCCGGTCCATCTCCTCCAGCGCCGGCTGCACCGTCCGGATCACAAACGGCAGACCGATGAAGATCAGCGCAATTGTAATCCCAAGCTGAGTGAACGCTACTTTAATGCCGACGGACTGGAGAAAAATTCCCAGTTTCCCGTTCGGCGAATAAAGCATGGCCAGGGCGATCCCGCTGACAGCGGTCGGCAGCGCAAACGGCAGATCGACAATCGCATCAATCAGGCGTTTCCCTGGAAACCTGATCCGTACCAGAAACCACGCGACAATTGTGCCGAAGACCACGTTTACCGCCGCCGCAATCAGCGAAGCGCCGAATGTCAGCTTAAAAGAAGCCAGCACGCGGGCATCCAGAATTGTTTTGAAGAAACCGCCGAATCCGAGTTCGCTGCTTTTTACAACGAGCGCACTCAGCGGCAGCAGCACAATCAATCCCAGATAGAGCAGCGTATAGCCCAGCGACAAACCGAAGCCGGGCAGCACGCTGGATTCTTTAAAGCGAAATGACATATTCAACGTTCCTTATTTGTAACCCGGTTGATAGATCTGATCAAAAACTCCGCCGTCGGCAAAGTGAGTTTTCTGCGCTTTCTGCCAGCCGCCGAATACTTCATCTATGGTGAAAAGTTTAGAATTCGCGAATCTGGCAATGTCCGCCGGGTCAGCCTTGTCCGGATATACCGGGCGATAATAGTGCCTGGCAGCCAGCTTCTGGGCTTCAGGACTGTACAGATACTTCAGGTAGGCTTCGGCAACCTTTCTAGTGCCGCGTTTATCCGCGACTTTATCAACAACCGCAACCGGCGGTTCAGCCAGAATGCTTATCGGCGGCACCACAATATCAAATTTGTCAGCGCCGAGTTGATTTATTGATAGAAAAGCCTCATTTTCCCATGCCAGCAGTACATCGCCGATGCCGCGCTGGGCGAAAGTCGTGGTAGCGCCGCGGGCCCCTGAATCAAGCACAGGCACATGTTTATACAATTCCTTGATAAATTCCTGGGCTTTCTTTTCCGCCACTCTCACTTCTTCATCCTTTTCCGGATCCTTTATTTTTTTCAAATCGCCCAATTCCCGGTTCAGCACATATCCCCATGCCGCCAGATGATTCCAGCGGGCTCCGCCTGAAGTCTTGGGATTCGGGGTAATTACTTCCACTCCCGGCTTAATCAGATCGCCCCAGTCTTTAATTCCTTTGGGATTGCCTTTCCTGACGAGAAATACAATCGTCGAGGTATAAGGCGAACTGTTCCGCGGCAGATTCTGCTGCCAGTCCGGCTGCAGAAGCCTGGATTTGGCGCTGATTTCATCAATGTCGTAGGCGAGGGCCAGTGTGACGACATCGGCTTTAAGCCCGTCAATCACGGCTCTGGCCTGTTTGCCTGAACCGCCGTGAGACTGGCGGATGTTGACTTTCCTGCCGGTCTCCTTTTCCCAGTATTTGGCAAACAGTTCATTGTAGTCCCTGTACAATTCGCGGGTCGGATCGTAGGAGACATTCAAGATTTCATCGGTTTCAACGGCATGGGCCGGAAATGGAATACCCGAAAATAAAACGAGTACAACGGTTAAAATATATTGCTTAATTTTGTTCATAATAGCTAATCATTCCTTAAATATTTTCATTATTGATTCAAATTCAGTTTTTGAGCTTATATTTCTACATCGCACTATACACATTCGCAACAGCATTTTGCGCCTCCATTGTTCAATGTTTACAACTTCAATAAGCTTTATATTATACTGTAAAGCTCAAGTTGTCAATTTAATTACTACTAAAATAGTATAAATTTATTAAAAAAATATTCATAGCATGTTTTAAAGTGGAATCATGAGCAGTATTGTCGATTTATTGTGATCATGCTGATAGTTTATTCGTTTTGTAGAGATTGTGGCCTAGATATTGTAATCTTCGGAATATGTCTCTTTCTGTTTCAATGCCAGCGACAGGATTAAATCCGCCTGTTTGGCGGCCGCAATGTTTACCCTTGGAGCGCAAGGCGGTCTGTTTGCTCCGACTTCCGATACCAGGTCTCCAACCATATAAAAATAGTCATGAACCTGCAAGGTCATAATGGCGTCGGTATTGCCCCAGCCCGCCAGGCCTGATGCGGATACGAGAAATTTCCCGGAACTGTAAAAGGCTTCAACCAGCATGCGTTTGGCTTCCGCGCGGTCAAACGCCTCGACTACGGCATCACACCCGGCAAAAATTTCCCGCGCATTGCCGGAGTTTATTTTCACGGACAGCGCGGTGATTTCCAGGTCGGGATTGATTCTGCGCAGATTAACGGACAGCGCTTCAACTTTTAACATTCCCAGTTGATCCTGGAAATAGAATTGACGGTTGAGATTGCCGGGTTCGACCAGATCAAAATCACATATCACGAAATTCTTGAAGCCGCTGCGCACCAGGTTCTGTGCGCAGTTGGACCCCAGCCCGCCGGCGCCGGCAATGCCTATGGTAAAGGATTCGATTTTCTCTAATTGTTTCGGAGAAAAATGTTTCAACAGTCCTTGCTTGAAGCTATTTCTCCCGTTTTCGTGTTCTGACATCAGCCGCCTCCGACAAAAGTTATTGCATAAATTACGTCATCATCCTGCAGTTTGATTTCCGGCCAGGTGTTTCTGGGTGCGATTTCACCATTGTATTCTATTACCACTTTTTCCTGGTTTATCCTTTTCTGTTCCAGGAATTGCGGCAGATAAACATCCTGATCAATGTATGCAGTTCCCCCGTTAAAACTTATTTTCATATCATTCAAACTCCGCTTATACTTGCTCCAGCGCCTGTTCAATGTCGCTGATCAGGTCGTCAATATGCTCAATCCCCACCGAAACCCGGATCAGGTTCCTGGTGATTCCCGACGCGGCGCGAACATCTTCCGGCATGGAAATGTGCGTCATGGTCCACGGATGCTCAATCAGCGATTCCACGCCTCCCAGCGATTCGGCCAGCGTGAATATTTTTACTGCGCTGAGCAGGCGGAATGCTTCCTGTTCGCCGCCTTTGACCTTGAATGAAAAGGTTCCGCCGCCGCCCCTCATCTGTTTCTTCGCCAGTTGATGCTGCGGATGACTTTCCAGCAGCGGGTGCAGCACTGTTTCAATTTTCGGATGTCGTTCCAGCCAGTGCGCCAGCGCCAGAGCGTTTTCGTGATGACATCGCATCCGCGGGGCCAGCGTCTTGATGCCGCGCAGTACCAGAAAACAGTCAAACGGCGAGGAGCAGGTACCCAGCCCGTTCTGCAGGAAACCGATTTTCTCCGCAAGCTGCGGGTCTTTGACTATTATTGCGCCGCCGACTACATCGGAATGTCCGTTTATGTATTTGGTCGTGGAGTGCATGACGATGTCGATTCCATACTCCAGCGGACGCTGGAAATACGGCGATAAAAACGTATTGTCGCATATCGTCAAAATCTTTTTAGGCGCGGCGATGGCGGCAACAGCCTCCAGGTCAACCAGATTCATCATCGGATTGGTCGGGGTTTCTATCCAGATGCCGCGGGTATTGGTTTTTATTTTTGATGCCAGCAGATCAAGTTTCCTGAGATCGACGAATTCAACGTCAATGCCGCGGTTTTTGACGATTTTAGTAAGCAGGCGGTAGGTGCCGCCGTACAGGTCGTCATGGACGATCAAATGTTCGCCGGGTTGAAATATTTCAAGCAGCGTCGCCTCGGCGGCCATGCCGGTGGCAAAAGCGAAACCGTGAGTTCCGCCTTCCAGCGCCGCCAGGCAGTCTTCCAGCGCCTTGCGCGTCGGATTCCCGCTGCGGGAATAATCAAAAGGGCCGGGTTGATTGACGCCTTTGAACGCAAAGGTGGACGTTTGATAGATCGGCGTCATTACCGCCCCGTATACTGGATCTCTTGCCTGTCCGGCGTGAATAGCTAAAGTTTCAAAATTCATTAAGCACCTCTTTATAATTTAAATGCCCAGGTCCTGGAACAGTATTGTTGACAGATATCTTTCGCCGGAATCCGGCAATATCACGACGATATTTTTACCGGCGAATTCTTCCAGCTTCGCCAGCCTGACCGCGACGGCGGTTGCCGCTCCGCTGGAAATCCCGCAGATGATGCCTTCCTCGCGGGCGAGTCTTCTGGAAAACTCAATTGCTTCCGCGTCTTCCGCCGTTTCAATCCGGTCGACCAGCGATAAATCCAGCACTTCAGGAATGAAGCCTGCGCCGATGCCCTGGATCTTGTGCGGTCCCGGCTTCAGTTCCAGGCCTTTCAGTTTTTGCGTAAGCACCGGGCTGGCAGCCGGCTCAACGCCCACTGAAATGATTGCTTTTTTCTGATGCAGTTTTATATAGCGGGAAACCCCGGTGATTGTTCCGCCGGTGCCGATGCCGGCGACAAAAACGTCAACTTCGCCATTGGTGTCCTCCCATATTTCCGGGCCGGTGGTCTGTTCATGGATCGCCGGATTCGCCGGATTGCGGAATTGCTGGGGCAGAAAATATTTATCCGGATTTGACGCCGCAATCTCTTCGGCGCGCCTGACCGCGCCTTTCATTCCTTCGGGTCCGGGAGTAAGGATAAGGCTGGCGCCGAATGCCGCAAGCATTTTCCGGCGCTCAATGCTCATGGTCTCCGGCATGGTAAGCGTTAACGGATACCCGCGGGAAGCCGCCACAAACGCCAGCGCTATGCCGGTATTGCCGCTGGTCGGCTCGATAATCTCGACGCCCGGCTTGAGCAGGTCCTTCTTTTCGGCATCCCAGATCATATTCGCGCCAATCCGGCATTTTACCGAATAGCCCGGATTGCGGCCTTCGGTTTTGACAAAAACATTGGCTTTCAAGCCCTGTGTGATTCTTTTCAGTTTTATCAGCGGAGTATGCCCGATTGTGAGACTGTTATCTTCATAGATCTTTTTCATTTTTATAAAACTCCTTTTGTTTATTAATGTTTATTTAATGTATAAACATTAATAATCATACTGTTTATTTTGTAAAAGTCAATATA
The DNA here is from genome assembly GCA_041665605.1 of Victivallaceae bacterium. GTDB lineage: Bacteria > Verrucomicrobiota > Lentisphaeria > Victivallales > Victivallaceae > CAIPAT01. Next base: position 10,364 of record JBAYIO010000137.1, read on the forward strand.
ATATGCAATAAAAAATCAAAAAATGTTTAAATTATGCATTTATTTAAGATAAGATATTCATAATTGTATAATCATTAAGTAAACATTGTCGCAATTAAACAGTAAATGGTTCTGTCAATTACATGGAGTATGGGTTTCTTGGACGTTTCTATCGTCTCATGAGAAGACACCCTCCAGCACATTTTGGACAACTCCCATATTATGAACGGCCCGCCCGATACGGATGGAACTGCAACAAAACCATTTTCGCCCATGCGGCCAGCATAACCCGACGGACAACCGTCCGACTCCGACACTTTGGAGTGTCGTTGAGCAGAGACTGTTTTGCCTATGCGGCCGGCATAGCCCGACGGACAACCGTCCGACTCCGACACTTTGGAGTGTCGTTGAGCACAAGGCATTTCAAGGTTTAAGATTTTCAAACAACATTTTGGACATTCCAGACACCTGTGTGCAGAATGTTTTCCGGTGCAGTGCTCTCGCTCTGCGAGAGAGGTTCCGATCCCCGTCCGACACGGACGGCACTGCAACAAAACCATTTTGGACAGCCCATTCCGATACTTTGGATAGTCGTTGAGCACAACGGTTTTCGAAATTCGGGAGTTCTGAGAAGACTGGGAGTTCTGGGATATATCGCTCTCCCATTTTTCCCAGTCCTCCCAGTCCTCCCAGTCTTCCCAGAAACTCCCACC
>JBAYIO010000138.1:0-10555 GCA_041665605.1 Victivallaceae bacterium
TTGGCAGTTTTCATAAGCATAGGCATAGAATGGCAGGCCGATGCAGATTTTTTCTTTTGGAATTTTCAGTTCCTCGGTAAGATATTTTAACGTTTTGGCATATCCTGCATGCAGCGGATCATCTGCCGCCGGTTCCAGCGCCGCATGATATCCGGCTTCGATCTGCGAAAACTGGTCATAGGCCATCAGATTGATGAAATCCGGTTGAGTACGCAGGATACCCGGATCAATTTTGCCGGTGAACCAACTGCCGCAAGACAGGTCGACAGAAAGATAAATCTTCCGGTTCTTTGTTTTGCTGATTTGATCCAGCTTTGAGCGAAGAGCCAGAACCAGGTTACCCCATAATTTCCCCTGTGCCGGAGAGATGTCGGACTCCCAGTCCAGGTCAACGCCGTCATAGTCGTTCTGCTCGACGAAATTGGCGACGCCGTCAACGAAGCGGTTGAACGTTTCCGGCTTGCCGCATATTTGCGGAAACAGTTGGTAATTGCCGCCGCCAAGGCTGATAATCACTTTGGCTCCGTTACGATGGGCAAGTTTGACCAGTTCCGGGAGAGGGCAGCGCCCAGGAGCCAGTATCAGAGAACCGTCTTCCCTGGCTTTCAGGAAAGCTTGAAAAACAAAGTTATAAGCGGCAAAGTCAATTTTCCCTGCCGGCAACTTATCCATACCCCAATTTTCCGAGACATAATAGCCCCCTGTTACCTTTTCTGTTCCTGCGGCAATGTTACAACCCAGCAGTGCCGCCGCGACCGCGAGCAGCCTTATCAGCGGCATTCTCCGCGGTAATAATTTAATGCTTGCAAATCGGTTTCTTGAAATACTTTTCATTTCCTGTTTCTCCATTTATGAAATTCTAATTAGTTTTTACTGTATAATATGCGACTTCGCGTAGAATTTCCGCATCTTCTTTACTCATCCCTTCCGGTCTGAATGCATTTTTTCTCACATCGGTTTCAGGGAAGAAAAACTGACGCCATACCAGAGCGGCAAGCAGACAGCCTGCCTGAGTCGCGTGATGGTCATAGGCAAGCATATTTTGGCCTGTTTTGCTGTTTTTTCCCCATACCCAGCCGAGACAGAGGGCATGTGTCTGGTCTGGCGTATTGGGATATACGGCGTTCTCGAAGTCAAATTTCTCATCGGGGGTAAACTTGAAGTCGGAACGTTCCCCTGCCGCCTGGAAGGCATCGCCGACAGGGATTATTCTGAGATTTCCCAGTTCGGACGCAATTGCGGCATATGCGGCATCCAGGTCTTTATACATAGCCTCCTGAGTCTTGTTCTTTGCTGTTAATCTTGGATTGTCTGCCCTGTCCGCCCAAGTTTCATGAACTATGATTTCGGCGTCAGTGCGATATTTCTTTATGAACGCGCAGAGATTGGCCGCATGCGGACGGAATGTGCTGATATCATCACTTTCATGGCTGACCTGCTGAATCGTGACATATTTCCATTGCTCAAACAAAAGCATGTTTTTAAGCCCATAGTTTCCCGCCGGCATGAACTGCGGATTCTCGTATTGATTTGTGGGATCAGTTTCGTCCTGGAGCGCCAGAGAGATATGCTTCTCCAAAGAGCAGCCTCCGATACAAGCCTGAGTCACCTGAAGTTTATGCTCCGGGTCAACCGCATTTAATTGCTCTCTGAAAATATTTGCGTTCCAACTGAAACTGTTGCCGATCGCAAGCACCTTTACCACTTCCTCTTTCGCCGGAAACGCTGTATTAACTGCTGAGAGTATTTTCTCCCCGTCTCTCATTTTGTTTACCTTTTTTGTTTAAAATTTCAGAATTGCTGCCGTTATTTAAAATTTATTCATTCTGATCACTGTTTAAATCATTTCGCCACTGATGGCTTAAGCTTGTCTTTTACGGTGGAATATGCGACTTCGCGCAGAATCTTTGCGTCCGCCGCGGCAACGCCTTCGGGCCTGAAAGTATTTTTTCTTACATCAATTTCAGGGAAGAAAAACTGGCGCCATACCAGAGCTGCAAGCAGACGGCCCGCCGGACTTGCATGATGATCATACGCGAGCTTGTTTTGGCCTGTTTTGCTGTCTTTTACCCATATCCAGCCGGTGCAAAGGGCATGTGTCTGGTCGGGCGTATTGGGATATGCGGCATTCTTGAAATCAAACTTCTCATCGGGGGTAAACTTGAAATCGGGACGTTCCCCCGCCACCTGGAATGCGTCACCGACCGGGATTATCCGAAGATTTCCAAGCTCGGCTGCAATCGTGGCATAGGCCGTATCGAGATTCTTATACATGGACGCATTGGTCTTGTTTTTAGGTTTCATTCTAGGATTGTCCACTCTGTCCGCCCAAGTTTCATAAACTATGATTTCAGCGTCAGGACAATATTTCTTTATGAACGCGCATAGATTGGCCGTATGCGGCCGGAATGTGCTGATATCATCGCTCTTGTCACTGACCTGCTGGATCGTGATGTATTTCCATTTTTCAAACAACAGTATGTCTTTCAGTCCATAGCTTCCTTCCGGCATGCACTGCGTATTCTTATATTGTTTGAACTTGGGATTTTGGGGGTCGGCTTCGTTCTGCAATGCCAAAGTACTATGTCTCTCTAACGAACAGCCGGCGATACAGGCCTGAGCCACTTTAAGTTTGTACCCTGGATCAGCCGTATTTAACTGTTCCCGGAAAGCGTTTACGTTCCAGGTGAAACTATTGCCGATAGCAAGTACTTTTACCACTTTCCCTTCATTCGGGAAAGCTGCATGACCTGCTGATAATATTACTGCGGCGGCTAAAACCTTAAATATTTTTTTCCAATATTTCATTATGTCGTTCCATTTGTCGCTGAAATTAATCTAAATACAGATTTTGATCTTAATTATTATGCAGTACAGAATACATCTGCGGTTTTCTGTACTGCATAAATTATATTATGCGCCGGTTCTGCTTATTTGTTCAGTATAGCCTCGGCGCCTTGTGCGGCCGTATAGCCGCCGGAATATTTTACCCATGCGGTAGCGGCTGGAGAGGTTCCGCTCGACAGCCCGGAAAACTTCACGGGCGAACAATGGCCGTCACTCCATCCGACATTGACTGTACCTTGATAATTTCCAGGTACGGAGCCGCCGCCATGCCGTCCGGCCATGTTCGAAGTATGGTAGGTGGCGTTGATCTCATACATCCTGACAAGACCCTGATCCACGTCGGTTGTCAATCTCATGGTGTCAGACAGCATGAAAGTGGAGCTGGAAGTACGTATTTTGGCGAGGTTGACGGGGTTATATATACCCTCATTGTTATACCTCCACTGGTATGTCAAAAACGCATTGAACCCGTAAGACAGATAGCATGATACAGGCGGGGTCGGCAAATTCTGCATCGGACAGGCAAAAACCATCGCTTTCCCGGTTGCGAGATATTTTGTCATATCAGCCTGAGTAGTCTTGTATCCGGGATTGACATACGGCAGGAGCAATGAATAGGTATAAATGAATGAGCCAGTCTCATCTTTCATGTTAGTAAGTGTTGCGGATGACTGATATGCCGGAGGATAGAACTCCCTGTTGGCATCAGTGTACATCATGACCGCCATGCCAACTTGCTTTTCGTTGCTGGCGCATTTTTTGTCTTTGGCGCTACCGCGCGCTTTATTCAAGGCAGGCAGCAGCATCGAGGCGAGTATTGCTATGATGGCGATCACTACCAGGAGTTCTATAAGCGTAAAAAATTTAATCATTCTGCGGTTGTGCCAGTGGCCATTTTCGGTTCCGACGTTTTTTTTCTGTTTCCGGTTTTTCATTTTTTCTTCTCCCATTTTATTATTTTAGGTTGCAAAAGTTAGAGTCTATGTTGCATAAATCTCTGGTTAATATTAGCTGAAAATTAAACATTTTTCTGATTGAAGCGTTTTCGGCAACAATTCGTTCGGGGACCAGGTTGAAAGTCTTTCGACTATCGTCGGCTCGATGACGATATTGCGCCATGGCTGGCCGGGGATGGCTGCCCGGCTGACCAGACATTCAGCGCTCTGGACGGCAATTTTCTGCCAGTTTACAGATACTGAACTCATCGGCGGGCGGTAACTGGTAGACCATGGCGTATTATAATAGCCCAGAATGGCAAGGTCATCCGGTATCACCAAACTTCTGGCGGCTGCGATTTCGTAGAATGGTCTGGCCATGTAGTCGGCAAATACAAAAATGGCATCTGGCCGGTATTGGCGAAGTCGCTCTTCCAGTAGTCCATAATGTCCGTTGTCAAAAAGCTCTTCCTGATAATCAATGACCATCTCCGGAGTAAATTCAATCTGATGTTCTGCCAGCGCTTGCCTGGCTCCAGCCAGAATTAATACTGCGTCATGATAGAGTTTGGGCGGGGGCGACATCACAAATAATATTTTCCGGCGGCCTCGACTGAGCAGATGCTCGGTCCCGATATAACCGCCGCGCCCATGATCGATTAGTACGTTGTCCGCTTTGATGTCCGGAGCGTTGTTGTGCAGCATAAACACCAGATTGCTGGAGTTCCGCAGATGTTTTCGCAGCAGATCAAACGGGAAATTCGGTTCTCCGTCGATAATCAATCCAGCAGGGTTCGAACTGATCAATCTGATTATCTGTTCCTGCAGATGTTCATTGTAAGTCTGCGGCCAGCCGGTGTCGAGCAGCATGGAGTAGAAGCCGTGGTCCTGAAGTCTGCGGACTACGAGTGCCGTCATGTCCTGGTATAAGTGGCCGTGAGCGGGAAGCAGCAATGCAGCAGTTTCATGCTTCTGAATATCCATTTTTTTGCTGACAAAAACCCCTTTGCCGTGTACTTTGTCCAGCAATTTCTCGTCAACCAGGAACTGAATGGCTTTGGTGATCGTATCGTAGCTGACTCCGTAGTTCTGCGCCATTTTCCGCGTTGAAGTTACCGTGTCGCCAGGCCTGAGTTCCCCTTTGTCGATGGATTTCTTCACATCGGCCGCTATTTCCAAGTAAAGCAGTTCCCGCTTTGGCGCTTCTGTATGTTTATTCATTATCTCTGTCCCTAATATATTATACAGCTATCACAGTTGCTGATATGCTACTGATATGCTTCATGTTAATGATTATAACCCTAAGAGTCGATAAAAGCAATATGCATACTTAAAAAATCTCATTTTTTTAATAACTAGCTCATGGTAAAATAGGACATTGCAATGGTTTATTGGATACTGATATGGAAGTGTATGGTTGTTCCCATACTGAAAAACAACCGATGCGTGATATTACAAATACCGATTTGGATTGACATCATAATTTCAAAGACTGTCCACAGGGCTCAGTGCAGGTTTTCGCCGGTGGAGCTCATGGTGAGGTCGCAATGCAGGACGCCGCGCTGCCGGCGGAGAGAATCCGCCAGGTGACGGATGTTCTCCGCGCTGCCTTTCACCATAATCATTTCGGCGCAGATGTCATGGCTCAGGTGGACATGCGTGGCCGCCAGCACATTGTCATGGCTGTGGTGCTGAATGTGGGTGATCTTTTCGCTCAACTCGCGCTGATGGTGATTATAGACCAGCGTAATCGTGCCCAGGACTTCGGCGGCTTCCTCCCATTGTCCGGCGACGATTTTATCCCGGATCAGGTCCCGGATGTATTCCGATCTGTTCTTATATTTTGATTTCTGAACCATTTCCTCCAGGGTTTTACACAAAGAATCTTCCAGCGAGATGCTCAGTCTTACCAGTTCGCACATTTATAAAACTCCTGAATTTATATTGCTCTTACTTAAACATTCCGCCATTGTGGAAGAAAATGAAATAATCCACCACCACGATTGCCAGCGCCATCCGGTAGTAGCCGAAGGCGCTGAATGTCCGGGTTCTGATGTAGTTCATCAGGAAAGCGATCACGGCCCAGGCAACCAGAAAAGACACCAGCGTGCCGACACCCAGTATCAGCAATTCCTCTCTGGTCATGGCGATCCGGTATTTCCACAGCGAATAAACCGAGGCCGCCGCCATCGTCGGGATCGCCAGAAAGAACGAAAATTCCGCGGCGGCTTTGCGCGATGCTCCCAGCATCATGCCGCCGATGATTGTCGCGGCCGCCCTGGACGTGCCGGGGATCATCGCGAAACATTGGATCATCCCCACCTGAAAAGCTTTTTTATACGACATTTGATCCACATCGTCGAATTTCGCGGTATGCTTTTTAGCCTCAAGCAGGATCAGAATTATTCCGCCGATAAACAGCGCACCCGCCACCACCCAGTAGTTGAACAGATGCTGCTGTATCTTTTTGCCGAGCAGCCCGCCGATTACCAGCGCGGGAATTACCGCAAACACACTCTTATACCAGATAGACATAACTTCGTTGAATTTATCCTGCTTTTCCGGGGTGTTCCGCCTGAGCGGCGGAAACAGCCGGCCGCGGAAATAGACCACCACCGACAGAATCGCGCCAAACTGAATCACCACTTCGAACATCTTGTCGAATCCGGGATGCAAATGGAAAAAGTTTTCCGCGATAATCAGGTGTCCGGTGCTGCTTATTGGCAGGAATTCGGTAATGCCTTCGATAATCCCGAGAATTATCGCGTTTATAAATTCATTATGCATCAGTATTCGTCCGGTTAAATTTTATTGTTCATTGATTATGTACAGTCACAGCCGGTTACATTACTGTCTTTACAGCATTTTTTCAATCGCGATGCGGAACAAAACACTCATCGAATCTTGCATAAATCTTCTTTTAGTATAGGTTATACCGTATTAAACAGCGAGCGGGGTACGCACATGAAAAAAAGTTTATTCGCAATCATCCTTTCATTGTTTGTCTGCGTTAACGGATTGGCGGCGGAAAACGTCCCTGCCGACGTCATGCAGAAAATCCAGGCCGTCGCGGCGGAAGCCTTTGAGAACAGCCCGGACATGCAGCGCAGCATGATACAGGCTGAAGTTAAAGGATACCTGGAATTAAAGAATCTGAAAGCTGACGACATCCCGGCGGATATTGTGAAGAAGATTAAAGATGAATTCACTGAAGAGTTTCCCGGCCGGTACTCCCTGCAGAAGAATCTTGCGGAACAGAACATCAAAGCCTATCGCGAGATTAAAACCTTTTCCGACAAGGACGTGCCGCCGGAAATCATAAAGAAGATCATTGATGCGCATACGGAATATACTTATTCCAACTTGAAGATTGTCATTGATTCCAATATCAGGGCATATAAAAAACTTAAAGCGTACTCCAATCCGGATGTTCCGGACAACATCATGAAGAAGATCGTGAGCAACGCGCTGGAAAATTTTCCGGACAGCATCGTTCTGGCTAAATTTGTGGTTGACGATCAGATCAAATCCTATAAGCGGCTGAAACAGTGTTCAATTCCGGGAGCTCCGGCGGAAACGATCAAATCATTGATCGCGGAAGTTGACGCCATATATCCGTACGACTACAAAACCCAGGAAGTGCTGGTTACCGAAGCCGTAAAAAAACTCAGAAAACAGGAAGCCGGCAAGTAGTGTCCGCTTCCTGCTTAAATCATTTTATCCACATTTTGAGAACTCGCGATTGAATATTGTTCCGGCAAAACTAGATTTAATATTTAGATACCCAGATTTTATATTGCATAACAGGGAAAATATTATATGAAGGTTTACATCAATACTGATATTGAAGGCGTCGCCGGATGGGTTTTCTTTGCTTCCTGGACCGATTCGGTCTGGAATTGTAAACATCTGGAGCGCATGAACCGTCTGCTGACCGGCGAGGTCAATGCGGCAGTCCGGGCCTGCCGGGAAATGGGCGCGGCGGATATTTATATCAATGACAATCACGGTTGCGCCTACAACATTCTCTATGATGAGCTTGAACAGGGCTGTAAAATCATTCACGGCCGCGCGGGGTATTTTCCATCCTGGCTGCCGCTGCTGGATGAAAGTTTTGATGCCGCGATCGGCATCGGGATGCATGCAATGGCCGGAACTCCGGCCGCCGTCTGTCCGCATTCCTGCTGGCATCTGACCACCGGTAGCGGCGACGAATTGAAGCTCAGCGAATGCACAATGTTCGCGGCGCTGGCAGGCGAAAAAGGCGTTCCCCTGGTCGCGATTTCCGGCGACGACAAAATCGCCGCCGAGGTGTCCGTCAAAATTCCGGGTTGCGAAACCGCCATCGTCAAACAGGGGCTGGCCGCGCAGAATGCCTGCTCGCTGGACCCGGCGACCGCGCTGGAGCGGATCTCTGAAAAGGTCAAGGCCGGACTGGCCAAACGCAGCAGGATTAAGCCGTTTAAACTTACCGGACCGTTCAAAATCAATGTTTCCGACCGCGATCCATCGGTTAAAGCGCTGCCGGAAGACATGGCCGGCAATGATCTGTGGGAGCTGATGCACGACGCCTGCCGCGTTTTCGGCAATAAATGGGGCGATCAGAGCATTGACGACCGTTCATGGCGCTACCCCGACAATCTTCTCAAATAACCCGGGAATATATAAAATGAATTTGGATACGCTGTTCAAATCCGGAATTATCGCCTTCGATAATTCATCTTCATCCAGTCCGGAATGGACTTTCAGCGCCGCCGGCGACTACGGGATTCTGCCGGAACCGGGCAAACTTATCGCCGCTGACGGTGGAAAGGCCCTGGCCGGGAACATCCGGAAACTGACCGAAGCGGATTTTTCAATCGTCAATCTGGAAATAGCGCTGACCGGAACCGCGGAAGTCAGCGGGCGCGGAGTGCGCGGCGACCGCGAAATATTCATGAACTTTCAGAAACTCGCGCCGTTCTCGGCATATTCGCTGGCCAACAACCATATCCGGGATGCAGGCGCGGAAGCGTTGCTCCAAACCATTGAGCGGTTCAATGCGGAAAGTATCCGTTATGTCGGAGCCGGGCGGAATCAGGCGGAAGCGGAAGCTCCGCTGTTTGCGGAAATGAAAGGCGTGAAACTGGGCATTCTGGCTTTCGCCCAGAACGAGAACCAGATAGCGGACAGCGCCGCCCCGGGAGCGGCGGAACTGCTTGCTGATAAAGTTATAGCCGCCGCCGGAAAACTGGTCGGCCAATGCGCGGTTCCGGTAGTCATTATGCATGAAGGTTTCGAGTTCATGGATTTTCCGCGGACGCAGTTCAAGGACCTCTGCCATAAACTCGCCGGCATCGGCGTAAAGCTGGTTATCGGGCATCATTCACACGTTCCGCAGGGCATCGAAAAAATCGGCGATACGCTTATTTTCTACAGTCTGGGCAATTTTCTTTTTGACCAGTCTCATTTTGCGCCTTATCCCTGGAGCCGGAAATCATTCGTCCCGGTGATAAAGTTCAAAGGGGATAAACTCGCCGGGCTAGAAATTCGTCCGCTGACGATTGAATTGAATCCGCTCCAGGTGCGCCCGGCGTCGGCGGACGAATGCGCCGCCATGCTTGACCACCTGAAAGCCAATTGTGAAATTATCGCCGATGACGCACTGCTGAAAAACGAGATGGACAAGTTTTTCACCAACATTCTGCTGCCGGAATTTTTCGGTTATCTTCAGCGTTACGGCAATGAGAATAAAGGCGATTTTTCAGAGATGATTCAGCGGTTCAAAAAGCAGGTGACAGTTCATAAACTGTTCTCTGATTTTCTCTCAATTTACAGTGTGAATAATGGATAAATTCAGATTATACGGCAATGCTCCGTTTGATGTGGCGGCAGTGCATGGCGGTCCGGGCGCGGGCGGGGAAATGTCCACAGTGGCCAGTGAGCTGGCGACCGTCCGGGGGGTGCTGGAACCGCTTCAGACCGCCTTGTCGCTGGACGGACAGGTTGAGGAACTGAAAAGCGTCATTACCGCCGCCGGCAGTCCGCCGGTCACGCTGATCGGGTTTTCGTGGGGGGCATGGCTATGTTTTATTTTAGCGGCAAGACACCCGGAACTGGTCAAAAAACTGATTCTGGTCAGCAGCGGCGCTTTTGAAGAAGAGTATATCCGGACGCTGCATCAGACCAGAATGTCCCGCCTCACGGCAGATGAACGCGATGAACTCAAGCAGCTTTTAAAATGCCTGGAAGATCCGGCAGTAACCGATAAGTCGCCTTATTTCGAGCGTTTCGGCGCGTTATTTTCCGGCGCCGATGCCTATGATCCGCTGCCGGACCCCGCGAAGATTGATTTTCGTTCGGACATTTATGCCAAAGTCTGGCCGGAAGGCGCTGAACTCCGCCGCAGCGGCAAGCTGCTGGAGCTCGGCAGTCGGATAAAATGTCCGGTGACGGCGATTCACGGCGATTACGATACTCATCCCGCTGACGGCGTGCGTATTCCGCTTTCCGCAATCCTGCGGGATTTCAACTTCATTGAACTGAAAAAATGCGGGCACAAACCCTGGGCTGAGCGTCAGGCCCGCGACGAATTCTTCCGCATCCTGCACGCGCAATTAAGCTGAAGAACTTTCCATATATCCTGGCAACTCATCCAATTTGTGTTGAAAACCACAACTGTCCTAACAATTTAAAAATTTCATAGCTTGGAGTATTTTCTTCCCTGAAAGTTGACTTAAAAATCGTTAATCTTAAAAAGTACCCCCTAAAATTGAAAAGATGCTGTCCTAAAA
>JBAYIO010000139.1:0-10478 GCA_041665605.1 Victivallaceae bacterium
ACAGACTTACTGGTGTATTCATATTACGGAGCCCTCCTTTGGGTTTTAGGCTTTCGTAATATACTGTTACGAACAAAGGAGCTCCACTTTCATCTTTTTTATTTTGTTAGGACAGATGTGGTTGAAAACGTTAAAAATGTAGAGTTTGTGACTTGCGATTTAACAGATTTTAATGTAGATTACCCGGCTATGGAAAATACACCGGTAAATTTATTACAACATTGAATTATAAAAATAATGAGGGAACAAAATGGCCGCAGAATTATCTTATGTCCTGATTACACCGTACAGTCTGATGAAATCCAGGACCGGGGGCATCATCGCCCGTCTGCTTTCGCGGACTGATCTGGATCTGATCGGTGCGCAAGTATTGACTTTCACCAAAGAACTGGCTGCTCAATATGCGGCATCGCTTGAAAGAAGCGTCAGCCCGTCGAATCCCAAGACCGCCAGACTGCTGAGTGATTACGTCAAGGAAAATTTCACCGAACGCGAAGACGGCAAACGCGAGAGAGTTATGATGCTGCTGTTCCGCGGCGAAAACGCCTGCAAAAAGCTGTATGAGATCGTCGGCAGCTTGAGCGGCAAACCCCGCAAGGAATCCCCGACCGGTGAAACCATCCGCGACACTTACGCTGATTTAGTGGCCGACAAAGACAACCCGGACAAAATCCGCTATTTCGAGCCGGCCGTGCTGACACCGCCGGATTTCGCTTCCGCCGTGGAAAGACTGAAAATGTTTGCCGACTTCACCGCGAAGAGCAAAAATATTGTTGAAAACGTTGTGGGCGTCGAAGACGGCGATGAGCGCACCCTGGTTATCCTGAAACCGGAAAACTGGCGTCATCCCAGCACCAAGCCCGGCAATATCATTGATATGCTGAGCCGCACCGGCCTGCGCCTGGTCGGCTGCAAAATCTACCGCATGTCCGTTGCGGAAGCCCTGGAATTTTACGGCCCGGTCAAGGAGGCGCTGCGCAAAAAACTCGCTCCGAAAATCGGCGAAAAAGCCAAGGAAATGCTGGAAAAGGAATTTGAAATCAAGATGAATCCGCAGGTTATCGAAAAACTGACCGAAACCGTCGGATTCACTTTCGCCGATGACCAGTTCTCTAAAATCGTCGAGTTCATGTCCGGCAGACGCCCGGATTCCTGTCCGGTTTCTGAAATGAGCGATCCCGGTCTGGCTAAATGCATGATCCTGATCTATGAAGGCAAAGAAGCCATTTCCAAAATCAGAAACGTGCTCGGACCCACCGATCCGACCAAAGCCCCCGGCGGCACCGTCAGGCGCGATTTCGGCCATGACGTCATGGTCAACACCGCCCATGCTTCGGACGCCCCGGAAAGCGTTGTCCGCGAAATGAAGATCGTCAAGATCGACAAGAACGAACTCAGCGGCAAGATTCAGGATTTCATCCAGAAATATGAATCGGCAAAGCAATAATAATTAACCAGCAGGGAACAGATTCAATGCAGAATATCCAGATCACCAGAGGATTCATGGGAGGGCTCAGCCCTTCAACGACGTTAAAGATGACCCAGAAGGCGAAAGATATGAAAGCCCAGGGCATCGACGTATGCAGCATGTCCGCCGGCGAACCCGACTTCGACACGCCGAAATACATCAAAGACGCCGCGATTGAAGCATTGAACAGCGGCAAAACCGGCTACACCGATTCCAGCGGCATGCCCGAACTGAGAAAAGCATGCGCGGAAAAATTCATCAAGGACAATAACATTCAGACCACGCCGGCCCAGGTCATTGTCGGCCCCGGCGCGAAATTTTCCGTATTCAGCGCGATTGCCGCGCTCTGCGGCCCCGGCGATGAAGTAATCATCCCGGCGCCGTTCTGGCTGAGCTATCCGGAAATGGTCACCGCCGCCGGCGCGAAGTCGGTTTTCGTTGACACCAAGGCGGAGAACAATTACGAACTGCTCCCCGCCGATCTGGAAAAAGCGGTTAACGCCAATACCCGGCTGCTGATCCTGAATACCCCGTCCAATCCGACCGGCGCGATTTACCGGAAGGCTACCCTGGAAGCGATTGCCGCGCTGGCGGTAAAGCATAATTTCATGGTGCTGTCCGACGAGATCTACGAAGAACTCGTCTATGAAAAAGATTTCCCGCACATCAGCATCGGCGCGCTGAACAAAGAGATCGCCGAACTGACCATCACCGTCAACGGCTTCAGCAAGGCTTATGCCATGACCGGCTGGAGACTGGGCTACCTGACCGCCCCGCTGTGGCTGTCGAAGAAGATCAATGCGCTTCAGAGCCATCTGACCTCCAACCCCACGACTTTCGCCCAGTACGGCGCGCTGAAGGCTCTGGCCTGCGGCAAAGAGGAAGTGTACAAGATGCGCGACTCTTTCGCCACCCGCCGCGATTTGATTTACAATCTGGTTTGTGAAATCCCGAAAGTAAAATCAATCCGTCCGCAAGGCGCGTTCTACCTGTTCTGCGATATTTCCGCCTGCGGCCTGAAGAGCGGCGAGTTCTGCGACAGACTGCTGGAAGAGGAAAGACTGGTCGCGATCCCCGGCGACGCCTTCGGCGCCGACGACTGCCTCCGGCTCTCATATGCCTGTTCGGAACAGAACATCCGCACCGCAGTTGCCAGATTAAAGAATTTCTGCTCGAAATTCTAACCTGAATTATTCAGACCAATGCATATCAAGCCGCCTCTATGGCGGCTTGATCTTTGATGCTTATACGCTTTTCGCAGAATTGTTACTTCAGCTATTTTGACGGATCATCGTCTACCGTTATGTTCAACTTGAAATAAACGGGTTTATGATCGGAAAAATGCTTCTGAAACGCATTGTAGTCATACGGCTTGCCGGGATAGGTCTCCGGTTTCTCCCAATGCACGAAACATTCTGTCAGCAGATCAATTTCGCCAAATGAGCCCGGGTTTATTTCCCTGGTGTACCGCGGCCGGTAAAAGACATGGTCAAACGGTTTGGGACGTTTAAGACTTACGTTGGTCGGGATGCAGTCGATGTTTAACGAGACGAAGCCGGCCGGCGTTATATAAATCAATTCAGCCGTGTTCTGCACATTGCAGTCCCCCAGGATGATAAAATCTTTTTCCTGCGCCTCATTCGCCTCAATCCACTTAACGATGGACGCCAGTTCGTGCTTGCGCCGTTCCCTGCCTTCGCTTCCGGCATTGGGATTCAGATGGACATTGATCAAAACAAAATCGGTTTTCCCCGCACCGCACCGGAAGCTGAATGCGTACGGCACACGGCTGTAGTCCGGATTTCCAGCGCGGTCTCCGGCAATAAAGCCATGCGGCAGGTCTTGAACCGCAGTTACCTTGTCCGGCTTATAAAATACCGCCCACCACTCCTGCGCCGGGGTGTTGGCGTGAGTTTTTTTCCCGGGTCCGGTGTTCTCCTCGGACAGCCAGTAATTGAAGCCCTGATTTTTCATGTCGTCGAAAAAGGCGGCAGTTCTTTCATCCGGTTTATACGGTGTTCCATCCGGAAAATTCATCGCGTACGGCGGGGCGATGATTTCCTGGATAACGACGATGTCGAAGCTGCTTATAATTTCAGACAGGATTTTGTTTTCTTTTTCGCGATAAAGTCCCAGCCACTTAATATTGAAACTGCAGATATTGAGCGTTTCCTCCGCAGATGCAATACTGACAATCATCAGGACTGCGACAGTCGCCAAGATACGGAGCCGGCTTTTGATAGTTATCATAAATTTTCCTCCTCCATTACATCTGTCATTAAATATAGACGCCATTTTTGCGAATACAAACTAGTATAAATTAAATTAGTATTAAGGATGAAAAATATATGAACTTGACAATATCCTGTAAAAATATTTTTTACAATAACACTTGAAATTTAATGATGCGCCATTATTAATAATACCAAGAGGAAAATTGGTCATTACAAACGTTATAACAAGCCGCTTGTGTGTAGCTTGCTGTTTCGTCGTCCTGATACCGGCAAGCGTTTACAGGCGTAATTCCATAACAGGAGAAAATAGCCATGAATGTTTTTGAATATGCGAAGAAAATGGAATTGGACGGGATTCATTTCTATCAGACAGAATCAGAACGCACTAATTCTCCGGGATTTAAAAAAATCCTGCAGTTATTGATTAATGAAGAGCAGAACCATTATAGTTTTTTTGACATGCTTCAGCAGAATCTGGAACCGGGGGAATTGCCGGCGTTTCCGGTGAACGTTGTGGAAAATGTTTTCCGGGAACTGTGGAAAAATGGAGAGGGATTTGATTTTTCCGCCGCACAGGTTGAAGTTTACCGGAAAGCGCTGGAAATAGAAAGACAAAGCGAGAGATTTTACCGCACAGAGGCCGCGAAAGCAGAAAAAGAAGGCAATGAAGAACTGAAAAAGCAGCTTCTAATGGTGGCGGAAGAAGAGAAAAAACACACAATACTGATGGACGGCCTTGTTGAATATCTCGCCCGGCCCGGCGAATGGGTCGAACATGCGATGTTCACACAACCAAGACCGGAATATTGAAAACAAAAAGAGGAGGTGCGTATGAGTTGCCTGAGCGGTCTTTATCAGCATGCCGACTGGAAAACGGAAAAACACGTGCCGGTCATCGAAGCCCCGGATGAAGTGACGGCCGGAGAATCCTGTAAAATCACCGTCAGCGTCGGGAAAGAAATACCTCATCCGAATAAAACGGAGCATCATATCCGGTGGATCGAAGTTTACTTCAAAGCCAATGACGCAAAGTTTCCGGTTCAACTCGGCAGAATCGAATTTTGCGCGCACGGCGAATCTGTCGAAGGGCCGGACAAAAGCGGGATTTATACTAATCATTGTGCTGCAATATGTTTTAAAACGGAAAAGTCCGGAACGTTGTCAGCCGCGGCCTACTGCAACATTCACGGATTATGGGAAAGCTCAAAAGAGCTGTCCGTCAAATAAATTGATCAACTAAAGCAGAGGAGAAGACAAAATGAAAGCAATTGTGGACGAAAATACTTGCGTCGGATGTGAATTATGTGTGGGAACCTGTCCTGAAGTTTTTGTAATGGACGGCGCCGTGGCAAAAGTAATTGTTGCCGACGTTCCGGCTGAACTCATGGGGTCCTGCCGCGAGGCGGCTGACGGATGCCCGGTGAATGCCATTTCCATCGAATAGGCCGGACAATACTATGGCGGAATTCCGGCGGTTTAAGGCAACAAATTGCCTCTATGTTGCCGGGGCTGAACTCGATGACCGGATTAATCTTATTATGACAGACATCGGGATAAAACGGGTTTACGAGGAGGTGCAGCCTGACGATGGTTTTCGCGTGCTTGTTGACCGGTTATGGCCGCGCGGAATTTCCAAAGAGCGGATGCATGCTGACTTGTGGCTGAAGGATGCGGCGCCGACCACAGAGCTTCGAGTGTGGTTCAACCATGAGCGGTCGAAGCTGGAGGGATTCAAGCGCCGTTATTTTCTGGAGCTTGATGCGCAGCCGGAGGCCGTGGCGAAGCTGCTTGATGAAGCGGGGAGGGGGCGTCTGACGCTTCTCTTTGCCGCGCATGACACGGAATGTAATCATGCAATGGTACTGAGAGAATATCTGATTTCGCATTCCAGGAAGAAAACCGGTTAATCTTCGCTGCTTTAGATTCCCGCCTGATTTTGATTCATCTGCTTGAATTGTTCCGCATTGCCAATAGATTTACCTGAAGCAAAAATTCCGGGGGAAGACCGCAGTTTTTCCGGATATTCAAAATGGCCTGAACCGCAAAGGAGATATTGCAAAAATGGATGATATCGCGTTCTATGCAAAAGCATTTATCACTCTGCTGGTGCTGGTCAACCCGCTGGAGGGGATTCCGGTTTTTCTGGCCGGAACGGAACAGGCGGCGCCTGAGTTGCGGTCGGCAATAGCCAGGCGGGCGTCGGTTGCCGTCACCATTATTTTGCTTACTGCGCTTTTTCTTGGCAATGCACTATTGAAAATATTCAGCATCAGCCCCGGAGCTTTCCAGATCGGCGGCGGCATCATTCTTTTTTTGATCGCTGTCCAGATGGTGCTTGGTCCCGGCGGATCATCGTTCGGTAAAATGAGCGGCGGAGAAGTAAATTTACAGTTTGCCGTTGTTCCGCTGGCGATTCCGATAATGGCCGGGCCGGGCGCAATCAATGGCGCGGTTCTCTACGGAACGCAAACCCATTCCTGGGAGGGAATGGTTATTCTTGCCGGAGTCACTCTGATTGTCGGCATTGCCTCGTATATTTCATTATGTGCGGCGCTGCCGCTGGTTAAATATCTGAAAGAAACCGGAATTAATATTGCGACCCGCGTCACCGGCCTGATTATCGCTGCGATTGCGACCGAGATGGTAGCTCACGGCATCGCCGCCGTTTTCGGAATAAAAGCAATTTAATCTGTATTTTAATCATCATTGATAAATTGAATCCCTTAAATGATGGAATAAGGTATAAACTATTGTGTTTTAGTCCCCTTGAATTCAAGAGAAAACAGAAAAAAGGAGATTGGGAGAATGAAGAAAGCAATGTTTCTGGCAGCGCTTGCTCTGGTGTCCGGTTCCATGGCATTGGCTGGCGAAAAAATCGAAATCATCAAAGCCGAATACGGCGCGCAGGACAAATGGGGTGATGTTACCACCATCGTTCAATCGAAGGTCACAGGCGACAGCCTGAAGATTGCGGCGGATAATAATATTCTCGATGATCCGGCCCCCGGTTTGGGTAAAGTCCTGAAAGTTAAGGCCAAAGCTGGTGACAAGCAGGCCGATTTCAAATGTAATGAAGGCGAATCGATTGAAATCAATGCGGAAAAGATTGCTGCCGTGGCAAAGGTCGCCGCGTTGAAGGCCGCTGCATCAACCGCCCCCAGGATTAAAACTGATACCCGTCTGGTGATTATCAGCGCGGAATACGGCGCCGATGACAAGAAAGCCGATGTTGCCGAAAAAGTAAGAAATATGGTTGCTAACGGCACGAAGAAGATACCGGCGACCAATGAACTGTTCGGCGACCCCGCCGAAGGCGTAGGCAAAGTTCTGACCATCAAGTATAAACTTGACGGCAAGGAAGCTACAGTTTCCGCCAATGAGAATGAAAGCCTTGATCTCCCCTGATAAAGTCAAGCGAAAATAGCAGAGATTCGATGCCGGAAGCAATTCCGGCGTTTCATTTTTTAGCGGAAAAACAGCCGGTCGCTGCTGCAGGGGCTTTGTCACGGTACTCGCGGGGAGTGATGCCTGTATATTTCTTGAAGACTGAAGCGAAATACTGGCTGGATGAGAAACCCAGATCAAACGCGATGGCGGTGATTGACGCCTTTGGCATTGTCAGCCGTCTTCTGGCTTCTTCAATTTTGATGCGCTGGGAAAAATCCGCCGGAGTCAGGCCGGTTTCGTATTTAAACCGTTTGATAAATCCGGTGGCGCTGAGGCCGAGTTCCTCCGCAATGTCTGTCATATTTAAATCGTGTCCAAGTTTGGCCCGCATAATCTTCTCCGCTTTGCCGGCGATACGGGCATCCGGACGTTCTATTCCGGCGGGACTGCGGAAAACTTCGGCGGTGTCAATAATCAACCGGCAAAGACTGTTGCGCAAAGATGCGGCATACAAGAAATCCGGTTTGCCCGGGCTGGCGAACTGTTCAATCAGCCTTTCCGTATGGAATTCATAATGATCAGGCGCACGCCGGACACAGTTTCCGGCATGTTGGAAGATATTTTTGAGTTCCGCGATATCCGGAGCGGAGAACGGCGTATTGAGCAGACAGTCCGCCGCTTCCAGGTCAAGGACAAACCAGAACAGCCAGCATGGACTGATAATATTTCCCTGACCGTGATGCGGGGTATCCGGCTGAACCGCCGCCAGCGTCCCGCCGGAAAGGAAAAGCTCCGTTCCGTCCTTCAGCAGCCAGCAGGCGTCACCTTTCATCACATAGGTAATCTCCACCCCTTCCGGGTGGGTATGCGGCAAAAGACTTATGGTATGCAGATAATTATGAAAACCGCCGGAATAAATCATCGGCAGCCCGATCTCCCGGCCGTTGAAACCATAACGCAGATTAGCCATTTGTATAAAATCCTGCGGTTAATTTTTATGAACGCATTATAGATAAATATAGTGTATCTTATAATATATTTCCATAATAATATTTTTCTTGAAAGGATTTATTAACATGATGACCGCGAAAGAGAACATGATCAGGACGATTAAGTTTCAGACGCCGGAACGGGTGGCGCATTCCCTGCCGGAGCCTTACGGCAGCGACTTCTGCTGGCTCTCCATGCTGCCCAATGTTGATGCCCGTCCCAACTGCAAAAACGGCAACAGCGTTGATGAATGGGGGGCGGTCTGGGAAAATATCGGGGTATGCAACCTGGGCGAAGTCAAGGAATACCCGCTGAAGGACTGGGCTGATTTTGCCAGATTGAACATTCCGGACATCGAGGCTGAGTCCCGCTGGGCGGCACTGCCGGAGCAGTCTGCCAAGTCGGACAAGACTAAGTTTCTGCTGGCCGGCGGCGTTTCGCTATATGAACGGATTCATTTTATTCGCGGTCTGGAAAATACCTGGACAGATATTTATCTGGAGCCGGAAAACCTGCAAAAACTGATTGACATCCTGGTGGATATGAACTTGAAAGCGATCAAGCATTATGCCGCTTTCGGTGCCGACGGCTACATGTTCTGTGATGACTGGGGCCTCCAGAACAAACTGATGATCTCCCCGGAGAAATGGCGCGAATTCTGGAAACCGGCCTATGCCAAAGTATACAAAGCCGCGCATGATGCGGGAATGCTGACTTTCCTGCACAGTTGCGGTTATATTCTGGAGATTTTAGACGACCTGATCGACGCCGGGCTGGACGTGGCCCAGTTGGACCAGCAGTTGAATATGGGACTGGATAAATTAGGCGCGTATAAAGGCAGAATAACGTTCTGGTGTCCGGTGGACATTCAGGCGGTCATGCCTCACGGTTCTATGGATGAAATCAGGCGTTACTGTCATGAGATGTTTGAAAAACTGGCCACGCCGCATGGCGGATTCATTGCTCAATGGTATGGCGATCCGAAGGGAGCCGGACATTCCCAGGAGGCGATTGACGCCATGTGCAAAGAATTTATGACCCTGGACTATCGTAAACTTTGATTCGCAACGCCGGTACAGGTCAGGCCAGTTCGAGACGGTATGGCACAAA
Organism: Victivallaceae bacterium; assembly: GCA_041665605.1. Classification (GTDB taxonomy): domain Bacteria; phylum Verrucomicrobiota; class Lentisphaeria; order Victivallales; family Victivallaceae; genus CAIPAT01. The sequence goes on from JBAYIO010000139.1 coordinate 9,190, forward strand.
AACCTTTACCGGCTGTTCGCCGAAGTATTGAAGCGCTTTAATAATTTCCCTGCCCATGCAGGCATAGTCCTGGATCGCGGAAACCGTCTTGACGCCGGTGGTCATCAGCGAATGAGCATTGTCGAAGTCGGAATAAAACAGGTTTTTATTGAAAATCAGACCTCTTTCCGCAGCCATTTTCATAACCGCACCGGTGAAACTTAGCACAGGGGAGGTTAGAACAATCTTTTTATTTTTGTCGAACGGCAGTTTCAGCAGTACGTTCAATATGTCATTGTACTCACTGCCGGGAACATCGCAGATACGGTAAAACAGTCCTTTGGCCGCACAGGCGTCAACAAAACCTTCACGCCGTTCCTGGACTACGAAATCAGTTCTTGGAGGAGACAGGAAAAATATCTGGCATTCGCCTCCTGCCTGCTCAATATTGTATTCAGTAAGCTCGCGTACCGCCTGACGATGGTTGGTGGAAATAAAATTCAATTCATCCATATAGCGGTTGACCAGCAATACCCGGTTTTTGTATTCAGGCAGACGGTTAAGCAGATCGGTGTCCGGCATAATGACAACTACGCAGTCATAATTTTCAATCAGCGCTAGATTCTGGCGCAGCTTCTGTTGTTCAATAAAGTCAAAATTATAGTCATGATCCTGCGCCAGTAAAATGCTCCACATGGCGTTGCCCTCATCGTCCAGCGGACTGTAATTCACTGTTGGAACTGATCCGCTGGATACGATCGCGGTCTTCAGCCGTATTTTCTTGCCGGTGACAACCGTTCCCCCGCGTTTGGAGGTCGCCAGGATCCCCGTGCTGACCAGTTCTTTGAGCGCCTGATTGATGGTCGTGCGGGTGACCGAATACTGCTTGATCAGTTCCTCACGGGTCGGTATCCGGTCGCCTGGATGGTACATTCCGGAACGGATGTTCGCCAGAATATCATTTTTTACCTTGCTGTATTTCGGTACATGCGCCATAATACTTCTTTCATTAAAACGAATAACATTTATTTGCTCCCGCGACTGCCGGAGCATATCCCCGGCAACATTCCGGATGACATTCTACATACCATTACACAAAATTTCGCAAAGGTCAAATAAAAACCGGTTCATTTTAATGCTTTTATTAGATTTTACGGTTTATAGACTGAACCGCCCAAAGCGTTAATAGGGTGCGCCTATAGAATAATGTGAATATATGCAAAACTTTTTTGTGTTTCTTAAATTTGCAACTATAATATGATGTAAAATATATTGTAATTCCTTTTTTAATAAATCAAAAATTAAGGAGA
>JBAYIO010000140.1:0-10332 GCA_041665605.1 Victivallaceae bacterium
GTTTAAATATAACTAAAAATACCTGAATTGGGGAACGACTCGCTTGCCCTTCCAGGGTAAGCGCATTACCCCCCTATGGGGGGCTTAAGCAATACCCCGCCCTTTGGACGGGGTTGTTTATTTCAGGAACAGTTCAATAACCGGAACTTCGACGTCGGGCTGAACGATCGGCAGCTCCAGGGTGAGTGCTCCTTTAGGGCTTTTGGCATTGAGTCCAGCATGAATGTCGGCCTTTTCATCCCGCATCTTGATTTCGCTGGCATCATTGAGCAGTTGGGCGTATTTGACTTTTCCTGACATGCCGGGCAGGTGGAGTGCCTTAAACGGCCAGGCGAAGATATGCACATACAACCGTCTGGTCTCCGGGTTATATGTATAACGGCAGTCTTCCGGCGGAACCATGTCTGCCGGTGCGATGGTGCAGCCGTAAATTGCCCGGTTGTGAAATTTCATCCATTCCCCGATAGCTTGCAGCCGGTCCATGGCGCGGCAATCCAGCACGCCGCGGGCGGTGGGTCCAACGTTCAGCAGCAGATTGCCGCCTTTGCAAATATGGTTAACCAGCATTTCGATCAGCATTCTGCTGTTTTTCCAGGTATTTTCATCGCGGTGATAACCCCAGGCGCCGGAAAACGTCTGACAGCCTTCCCACACCAGCAGATTGCCTTTTTCATCGCGCATGCCGTCAACTGGAACATACTGCTCGGGCGAGACGAAGTCTTCGGCACCATCCAGATCGAGACGGTTGTCAATCAGGATATGCGGCTGGAGTTTACGTATCAGTTTAACCATCTTTTCCGATTCCCACTCCTTGTGACCTTTGCCTTGCTTCGGATATGAAAAATCGAACCAGATGATATCTATTTTGCCGAACTCTGTAAGCAGTTCCTCGACCTGATTGCGCATGTACTGATTATATTTTTTCTGGTCGCGCTTTACTCCGGACTGCTTGATTTTCTCGTGATTCCAGGGGTGACTCATGTCCGCCTCGAATTCGGGATGATGCCAGTCAATCAGCGAATAATACAAGCCGACATGCAGGCCTTCCCCGCGGAATGCATCAACGATCTCCCGCAATGCGTTACGTCCGAACGGGGTATTGGTGATCTTGTAATCAGTATACTTTGTATCCCACAGACAGAACCCTTCGTGATGCTTGGCGGTGATAACGAAGTATTTCATGCCGGCTTCGCGGGCAGCCCTGGCCCATTCCTTCGGATTGAATAAATCCGGATTGAAATGGTCGAAATATTTCTGGTAGTCGGCATCGGTGATCTTCTCATAATACTTTATCCACTCGTGCCTGGCGGGAAGGGCGTAAAGACCCCAGTGAATGAACATGCCGAATCTTGCTTCCTGAAACCAGTCAACATCGCCCTTGCCATAACTTTTCTTCATAATGAAACCTCTGAAATTTATTTATACTTTATACAGACGTCTTGAATATCAATATAAAATTATAAATCCAGAGTGTTTGTTTTACAATGGATATTATGAATTTTTTGTGTGCAATACAAACATTTAGTGGCTTTTTATGCAAAAAAAATATGTGCTATATATTACAGCACATACTATGAGGCAGCGGATTTATTCCCATTCAATGGTGCCGGGCGGTTTGGAGGTTATGTCGTAGACCACCCGGTTTACGCCGCGGACTTCATTGATGATGCGGCTGGAAATTGTTTCCAGCAGTTCGTACGGGAGTTTTACCCAGTCGGCGGTCATGCCGTCGGAACTTTCCACAGCACGGAGCGCAATTACGTTGTCATAAGTTCTTTCATCCCCCATGACGCCGACGGTGCGCACCGGCAGAAACACGGCGAAAGTCTGCCATATTTTATAGTAAAGTCCGGCTTTTTTGATTTCATTGACTACAATCTCATCAGCATTCTGCAGCACCTTCAGAGTCTCTCTGGTAACCGCGCCGAGGTGACGGACCGCCAGGCCGGGGCCCGGAAACGGCTGACGCATGACAACGTCTTCGGGCAATCCCAACTGGCGGCCGACTTCGCGGACTTCGTCTTTAAACAGGCGGGAGAGCGGTTCAAGCAGTTTCAACTTCATATCTTTAGGCAGGCCGCCGACATTGTGGTGGCTTTTGATCATGGCGGCCGGGTTGCCGTCAATCGGCACACTTTCAATTACGTCAGGATAGGTGGTGCCTTGTGCCAGAAATGAGGCATTTTCAATTTTTTTGGAAGCATCGTTGAAAACTTCGACAAATTCATGTCCGATAATCTTGCGTTTGCGTTCGGGATCGGTTACGCCGGCCAGTTTGTCGAGAAAGCGGTCGGTGGCGTCTACGTAGCAAAGTATCATTTTAAAGTTGTCGGCAAACAGTTGTTGAACTCTGTCGGCTTCGTTTTTGCGGAGCAACCCGTTGTTGACGAAAATGCAGGTGAGTTGAGTGCCGATGGCTTTATGAATAAGCGCGGCGGCAACAGAGGAGTCAACCCCCCCGCTGAGCCCTAGAATGACTTTCTGGTCGCCGACTGCCTGGCGTATTTCCTGCACGGACTGCTCGATGAATGACGCCATATTCCAGGTGCCGGTGCAGCCGCAGATATTATGGCAGAAGTTGGCGATGATCTGCCTGCCCTGCGGAGTATGGACGACTTCCGGATGGAATTGAATGCCATATATTTTGGTGCCTTGAATATTGACCGCGCAATACTCGGTATTATTAGTGGTCGCCAGCACTTTGAACCCGGCGGCAGGAGTTTCCAGCACTTTGTCGCCGTGTGACATCCAGACCTGGATTTCGCCGGACAGCCCCGCAAACAGCGTACTGCTGTCGGTAATCTTCATCATGGCTTTGCCGTATTCGCGGGCGCTGCCGGGAGCGACTTTGCCGCCAAGAGTGTAAACCATTAATTGCAGGCCGTAACAGATGCCCAGCACCGGAATGCCGAGATTGAATATTGCCGGGTCGCACTTCGGCGAGTTGGGTTGATATACGCTGGCGGGGCCGCCGCTCAGAATGATACCAGCCGGTGCCTCCTGACGGATGGTTTCCGCCGAAACGCTGAACGGCAGAATTTTACTGTATACATTGCACTCGCGGATTCTCCGCGCAATCAACTGGCTGTATTGTGAACCGAAATCCAGTACGACGATTGTTTCTATTTTAGCGGTCATTGCCTTGTCTTTCGTTTAATTAAATTATAAATAATGCCATTAACAATACTCCTTTTTTGAAATATTTAAATAGAAACAATGCTAAAAAACGAGCTTTTAACAATTTCAGGAGGTATATTGCATGACAGTTTGTGGTATTAATATATGGAGAATAATCGAAATGAATGATTTATTGTATTGCTGCAGGATAAAAGACGAATCGCAGGAGCCGGATCTTCTGCCGGAACTGCTTGGCGCATATGACTATGAAATGAGTTCCTGGACCGACCGCCAGGAGAAAGTATCTTATCACATTCTGTATTTCTCTGAAAAGAGCAAAGCGGATGCGGCAAGAGATTTTCTAGACAACCTGGTTGATTCATGGCGCAAGGAATTTGACATCCGTGTGGCTGAAATTGAAGTTTTCACGATGAAAAAAGAGGATTGGGCGGAAGTCTGGAAAAAATATTTCAACATTATTCACATTTCAGGACGTCTGATTATCAAGCCGAGCTGGCTGGAGTTCGAACCGAAACCCGGGCAGGTGATCGTCGAAATTGATCCCGGTATGAGTTTCGGCACCGGGCAGCATGCGACAACGTCATTCTGTCTGAAGATGATTGACCGGCTGGCCGGAACTCCCGGCATGAAGTCTTTTCTCGATGCCGGATGCGGTTCCGGTATTCTGACCATCGCCGCCGCCAAACTCGGTTATTCTCCGCTGGTCGCTTTCGATATTGACCCGGACGCAACTAAAGTCGCCGCCGAAAACTTTGAGAAAAACAGGATAGAGCCGGATGCTGTCAAATTGCTGACTGTGGGACTGGTTGAGTTCTGCAAAAACGCCGGGAGTTATGATTTTGTTGCCGCCAACATCCTCGGCAGCGTGTTGATTGCGAACCGTCAACTGATTGCCGGTCTGGTACGGGCAGGGGGCTGTCTATCTCTTGCCGGCATCCTGAATGAAGAATTTGACAACCTGAAAAACGTTTTCTGTGAGACCGGATTCGCTATGGAATACCGTTTTTCAGAAAAGGAATGGACCAGCGGACTTTTTCGTAAATCTTAGTAAGATTTATTTGAATTATAGTACAAACAGCTTCAATTTATTATTTGCAGATTAAACTGATTATAACCGGGGACATTATGAGATTTTACTTTTTGCTGCTGTTTTTGGCTTTCAATGTGCTGCCGCTGCATGCCAGTGAATCGGTATTGACGGACAGCCGTGAGAACTGGTCAACAATGATTGGTGAAATACATCAATGGCTGGAGGAAAATTCCACCCAGGATCTGGTTAAATACAGAGAGAATGCCGAAGCCAGGCTGGCTATTTTTTCCAGAATATGCAAAGACGCTGAAAAACGGATCAGCGAATTGAATTTTCTGTTGTGGTCGCAGCCGGACAATGCAATTCTCGGAATTTCCATTTCGGTGTACAATAAGCAAATTCTCGATTTAAATGATTTTTTTGAAGCAAGACTTTTCCGGATTACGCAAGCCAGAACCTATCTGGGATCAGAAATAGACCGTTACGACAAATTGCGCACAATGCTGGAGCAGGCGGATCCGCAATATTTTACTGCGGAGCAATTGGCGGGAAGAACGGGGTCCCTGAAAAAAATGGCGCAATTTATTACAGAACTGAACCAGATCGCCAAGCCGGTGGATGCGCAAATCAATGTTGCGGAGAAAATACGGGAAAAGATTGCCGCCGTAATGAAGGCCGGGAAAAAACGCAATGATGAAGTTTTGAAGAAAATGCTGTTTAATCCGCAGTCAGATATCGTCAACTGCCTGATTGTGCTGAAACTTCAGCTTTATTTATGGATCAGAGACATTCCGCTTAATCTGTCAGTGCAAATACCGGATGGATATGATTTCTGGCTGAAGTTTCTGGCGCTGGCTGTGATCGGCGGAACGCTGTTTGCGCTGTTTGGCCGTTTGCTTTACAACAAACTGCAGAAATTTAAAATGATTCCCCAAAATACCGGTAAAATCACGATCTTGAAACAAGGCTGGTTTTTTCTTGGAGCCGGACTGCTGATGTTTGGCACTTATTTCTGGACAAGCGTGGTTGAATACAGTTTCTTCTGCCGGCTTGCAATGATTTTCATCAGTATCTCATTTTTGCTTTTCACCTTGAAAATACGGCTCAAACCGGAATTATACAAAGGGGTATTCAAGCTCTATCTGCCGCTGCTGCTCCTGTATATCTTTGGCAGCATACTTTTTACGCTGGTGGTGACTTACCGCCCGTTGATTCTCATTTGGACCGTGGCGAATATCCCTGTCGCCATTGCGACAGCTTATTACATGATTAAGCACAAATTGCCGGTATTGGACCGGCTGCTTGGATTTCTTACTGTAGTGATTACTCTGGGGTGTTCAGGCATGGCCGCTTACGGTTATGCGTTTATGGCGATAACGGTGACCATGGTCTGGTTCCTGGCGGCGATCGGCATCCAGGCCGGTATTTCACTCACCGCGCTGGCGACCAGATTCAAGCCGGAAACTACCTCGCAAAGGATAGCGGCGTCTTTCATCTTTCTGATCCTGATCCCGCTGAAATGGCTGCTTATCCTCGGCGGCCTGATTTACTGGACTGCGCTACAGTTTAATGTTCAAAATCTGCTGGAAACATTTCTGGAATCAAATTTATTTCCGGATGTGGCATTTGTCCAGGTCAGCATCTTGAATGTTTTCTTCAGTCTGGCCGCCGCGCTGATATTGTTTTTCATCCTCTCAACCGTCAAAAATGTGATCAGGCTGCTTTTCCTGGAAGATGCGGATTCCGGCCTGCTGGCTTCGTTCCTGACGCTGGGCACTTATCTGGTCTGGGGTGCTTATGCTATTTTCGTGCTGATGGTTTTCCGGGTGCCGTCCACCTCGGTTCAAGTGGTACTTGGCGGAATGAGTGTGGGACTCGGTTTCGGCCTGCGGGATATTATTGAAAACTTCATCTGCGGCATTATTCTGCTGGCCGGAAAATCGGTACGTCCCGGCGACGTTATTGAATTTGACGACACCTGGGGGATCGTCCAGAAAATCAGCATCCGTTCGACAGTGATCAAGACTTTTGATGACGCGATCATCAATCTGCCGAACTCCGTGGTGGTTTCCAAGAACTTCAAAAACTGGACCTTGACCGGTCATGTCATTCGCCGCGACATCAAGATTGGTGTAACCTATGACTCCGATATCGCCGCAGTTAAACGCATGTTGCTGGAAATCGCGGCGGCGGACAACAATGTTCTGCCGCACCCGCCGCCAAAAGTACTGTGCATGGATCTTGGAGCCAGCAAAATGGAACTCTGCCTCAGGCTCTGGTTTAAGGACCTGAGAAAAAATACTGACTCTGAAAGCAGCATACGTGAAGAAATCGAGCGGCGGTTTAAGGAAAGTAAAGTCGTGATTGCATAACTGCGGCTCAGGTCAGTTATTGATCCAGTCCCAGCGCCTTCATCCGTCCGGCGGCGCCCGGATACATTCGGGCCAGTTCCGGTCCGCTGCCGGCAGTGAAGTCGGCATATTCAAACGATGGATATACCGCGGCGCCGAACAGGCCCCACGCTGCCGGTTCTCTGGAAACCAGTACCGCCGCCTGCCAGGTTTCAGCGGGAATCACACTCTGCGGAACCTGCCCGGCGATAATCTCCGGCCCGATGATCCGTTCAGACCAGGAACCGTCCGGGAAGAGCAGCAGTTGGACTGCTGGAATTCCTGTATGGTAAAGCCAGATTTCATCGCCGGAAACTTTATGCCAGTTGGAACAATCACTGCCTTTCATCAGGTAATAGATGCAAGTCCCGCAGGAGTGCCGTCCGCCGGGAAGCATGGCGGATGACCTGTAGGTTTCATGAAAAAAGCCGCCTTCCACCGTCAACGGACGGAGATTGAGTTTTTCGATAATTTTATCCGCGCTGATTGACATGACTGTATTCCGTTAGGTCATCTTTACTTTGAATACCGGAGTATTGACCATTCGTTCCAGGTAGGACAGCATTTCGCGGCAGTCGGCGGATGCCTGCGGCCAGCTTGCCTCGAGATTGTTTTGCGCGAAAGCCGACATATCCGGCACCGTCAGGATTACCGGCAGCCCCTTTTCCGGCAGCAATTCGCCTTTTGCGCGGAATATGGACTGGGTCGCGGATATTGATTCGTTCAGCGCCTGCGCGATGCTGTCAAAATGGGACACCATGGCCATTTCGGTCAAAGGTGATTCCAGATGGTGCATTTCAACCAGCCCGGATATCTTGAAAATGACTTTAACCGCCGGGAACAGGCGGCTCACGCCGGACAGCGAGATGATCTTGTCACGGATCAGCGAACGGCTTGACGCTGACATTTTATCGGTGAGTTCCTTTATGGAAACCACCCACGGCGAAGCGTTCTGCGACTTTGACCGCATGATTTGCGGCAGGCTGTCGGCAGGCATGAATTCTGATTTAAAATGCTTGGCCAGTTCAATATACAAGGCCGGCGAAGCGGCGTTAATATCCAGTTTGCCCGCCGCCTGCACGACTTTGGCAACCAGCGCGTCGAGTGATCTTCCTTTCAGGCCAAGATGCCGGTTGACAAGCCCGGCGACTGTGGCAGTTTCCGCGTTCAGGGTAATTTCCGTGCACGGGTTGCCGCGCCTGTAGCTTTCTGCCGCTTCGGGAAAACCGCTGTCCTCCAGAATTTTGATCACCGTGGAATTGATCTCGGAAACCGCGAACACTTTGTCTTCCCGGCTGTCCTGCTCCAGCGCATATTCGACCGCCAGCGTGATATCTTCGGCAAGCCAGATATCGCGGACGCCGGCCAGCATGAAAGACCGGATTATTTTGGACTGGAGTTTCTCCGATTCGAACACATTGAGCATGCCGTCCGGTCCGATCAGCATTATTGAACTATCCGCAAGTTTAATCATTTATGAATCCGTGATAAATTTTAATTATAATACATTATGGTTCTAAAATACCTGGCGATGCCTCTTGTTTTGAAACTTAATCCGGGTAAATTTATCACGGATTGAGGTCAACTATTTCAGCGCTCTAATTTCTTCGATGAATTCTTCGACATCTTTGAATTTGCGGTAAACCGAGGCAAACCGCACATAAGCGACCTGGTCAACCTGCTTCAGCGCCTCCATCACGCGCCTGCCTACTTCCAGGCTGGGAACTTCCTTGTCGAAGTCACGCTGCAAAGTGTTATAGACCTCCTCGACAATCCGGTCTATTTCATCAGGATCAACCGGGCGCTTGTAACAGGCGTTTTCAATCCCCTGCCGCAGTTTTTCCCGGTCAAATTCTTCGCGGATGGAATTGCGCTTGATTACTTTAAGTTCAGCCTGGATAATGCCTTCATAGGTTGTGAAGCGATGGCTGCAGCTCAGGCATTCCCGCCGCCGCCTAACCCCGTCGCCTTCCTTTACGGAACGGGAATCCACGACTTTATCGTCAAGACAATGACATTCCGGACAACGCATATTCCTTCCTCCCGAATTCTATTTCAGCATCGTTTGCTCTTGCTATGCTCATTCAACTTTTTCCCATTGCAGCTCCAGGCCTTCAAACTCACGGAACGCAATGCCGTGGAAAGACTTATATTTTGAGGTAGTCTGCACCAGCGCACTCAAATCGCTGATGAACTGCTTCCATTTTTTTCTGGTAAACGATACCGATTCGGAGTCATCCCCGTATATGGTTCTGGCGGTGCGCAGACACAGTACCACGCTGTCGGCTTTATTGCAGTCTTTGAGCTGATTCAGCACCAGCCCCTTGATTTCATTCGAGTATTTGGCGTAGGAGGTCAGGATAACATGATCGCCATACTTCAGGAAATCGTTGATCGTGCCGCACGACAGGTCGCCCTTCACGGCCCGGCCATGATAATAGTGCTCGATGATGATTGACAGCGGCAATGGAGCAGCTTCTTTTTTGATATCCTCCAGGATATTAAGCGACTGTTTCATAATCATGTCGTTTTCGCCATTTTTCCCGTAGGTGTTTTCGCTCCAGGAATAAATCATGCCGTTTTTGATGTTGATATTGCTGCTGGATACGCGGTGCGGACTGATCACCGGGGTAATTCCGGTGAATTCCTGCTGGTCTGAAGCCCGGCGGTTAAAGCTCTTTATTTCGCCGACCACCTTTTCAATTGCGGCGGTGCCGTTGCGGCTGTGGTTCGGCTGATACAGCGGCTCATCTTCAATAACCGGGCTGCACCGGATTCCGCGCCGCCTCAGCTCATTTACAATGCCATGCAGCTTTTTTGTGAAATCCGCCTGTTTCAGCAGCTTGATGTCAAAGTCAAAATATACATCCGTCACGCCAAGCAGTGCGAGTCTTTCGCCGAGCGCTTCAGGCTCCTGGTCGTATAACTCGATTGTATTATAAGTAATGAATACTCCGAATTCCCGGCATCCCGGAAACAGTATTTTCTTAAGCTCTGCCGCTTTGGTTTTCATATTCACGGTTATCGGGGGCAGGGGGGATCTTTTGTTTTCGCTTTTACTGCTCAGACAGGAACAGAGAACCCCTGTCATGACAATAGCCGGAAACATTATCAGTAAAATACGGCCAATGGAAATTCTCATTCTATATTATATCTCCGAAATAATTCTGACTAATTTATACCTGAACTTGAGTTATTTCAAATACAGCTACGGTTACTTTACGCCAATACGGCGGTAAAAACGCCAATGCCCGGAAGCCACGGACATTTCGGACAGACACCCCCGTCCGGCAATGTTTTCCGGTGTAGCGCTCTCGCTCTGCGAGAGGTTCCGATCCCCGTCCGGCACGGACGGCACTACACCCAAGCCATTTTGGACAGCCGACTCCTGCTATTAATATGTCGCTCCGCTGGAGCTGAATTCTGAATTTTCGGTTTTCATTCTGACTTTCCCATTTTGGACATTTTGGACAGCCAATAACCTCATTCTGAACAGCCCATTCCGATACTTTGGATGGTCGTTGAGCACAATGCATTTCAGTTTTACAATCATTCCGGACATTCTGGCCCCTCGTTCTGTATTTCCAGCGTTCACAACTTTTCTTGCTTTTCTCGCTTTCCGCTTTTCACTCCCGCATTCGCGGGCTTCCTCATTCCGGTCGAGTAGACATAATATGGTCTTCTGCGTTTAGGTTTATTTTGTATTCCCTGTTATCTCCGCCCTTTCGGTTTGCGGAGTGTCACAATATTCCAACCATTCGAAGAAGACTTCAA
>JBAYIO010000141.1:0-10273 GCA_041665605.1 Victivallaceae bacterium
AATCTGGTATCGAAAGAATCTAAAAAAGATGAAATTTTTAAAATAGAAATTGAAACAAAACGGTTATGCTGGCATGATGAATTTATGATTTGTTCAGACGGAAAAGTCATATACCATGGGAGCGCTGCGGATGCCCCGGCTTTAACCGCATCTGTTCACAAAACAGATTCTTCCTTGAACTTAAAACTTGCCATTCCGCTTCCTATATTAAAACTGCCGGGAACATTTTACGCACCTCTAAGGGTCAATGTTTTTAGAATATATACTGACTCCAAAGGGGGTGAAATAACTCAGGCTTGGATTGCCCCTCGTCCGTTGCGGACAATCTTTGTTCTAGGATTTCATAATCCTGATGATTTCGGCTGGCTCGTTCCCGGGAAAAGATAATCCATACAATTTAAATTTGCGTAAAAAAAGCTAGAGAACATAAAGGTGAAGAAAAATGTTGAAAAAAATAGTTACAGGTGTTGTGGCGTTGATTGTTGTTATTGGTAGTTCCGCTTTCGCTCAGAATCTGCTGAAAAACGGCTCATTCGAAGACGAAGCCGTATTGAGTCAGGCTGACGAGCTAGTGAAAAAAGGCTTTACACTTGAGTTTGACAGCAAATACTGGGCCACGGGGTGGGTGATTAACAATGCGACAAAATCCGCTTCAATCTCTCTTGTCGTGGGGAATGACGTTCCGGACGGTAAAAGATATCTGAACGTCAAAACCGCTGGACAGACTCATATTTACGCTCAAGAATCCATTCCCGGCGAAGAAATCTATAAAATCTCATTCATGGCGAAAGGCGAACCTTTTAATGATAAAGCTCCAGCAATCGCTGTCCATGCGTTCCTTTATAAGAAGGCCGACGGTGCATGGGCCGGGAAGAACAATCTCCTCGGGACTTTCAACCTGGACAACAGTTGGAAGGAATTTTTACTCGACTTGCCCGCTGTCGGGAACGAACTGGTTTTTAAGCTATCTTTCGAGTTTCAAGGCTCATGCGATCTTGACAACGTGAAAGTAGAAAAAGCAGGCGGGAAGGTAGAGGAAGCAAAGACCGCCTCTCCTGTCGTATCATCCCCGGCACTACAGGCAGCGCAAAATACGGTGAGGCTGTTGCTTCCCCCGGCGGTTTACGCAGTGCCAGGAAGCGAGATAAACATCTACTTTGACAATGTTATCCTTGCTCTCAACATCAAGAACTATGGGTTTGATGTCGAATGCAAAAATGGCAGGCATGATCAGGAGAGGTGGCGTTTCACGCCTGATACCAAAGATGTCGGCAGTTTTCCTCTGACAATCAAAGTTTTTGACCAAAACAGCAAAATACTGGCTGAGGCGAGCACGACAATTATCATATCTCCAATGAATGCCGGAAAAGGCCGGGATATCAGTCTCATGATAGTTGGCGACAGTCTTACGGGCGCGTCTGTCTATCCGGCAGAACTCTATAAACTGTTCAAGACTGGAGAAAATCCCAATGTAAAATTCATAGGTTGCCATAGCGGTGCAGGCAAGTCGCCTAAAGATGGCGTACCATGCCACGAAGGACGCGGCGGCTGGACCTGGTCAATGTATTGTTCGAAGTGGACGGAAAACAGCACGGAGTCGCCCTATCTTCAAAAAAGTCCTTTTCTTACTTTAAAAGATGGCAAGCCGGTTCTGGACTTCAAGGCGTATTGCGACAAATACAATGAAGGTAAAGCGCCTGAATACATCACCATTTTTCTGGGTATTAATGACATCGGCAATGCGACCGACTCAACCATCGATCAGTCCATTGACAAGATGTTTGAAAACTCCGACAGCTTGATTGCTGAATTCAGAAGAGTCGGACCTGATACGAAAATTGGCCTGGCGCTTATCCCGCCACCCGCCGCCACTCAGGATGCGTTCGGGGAGAATTATCGTTGCGGACTGAACCGGTGGCAGTACAAAAAAAATCAGCATCGCCTTGTCGAAAGAATGCTTTCCAAATTACATGGCAAGGAAAATGAAAATTTGTTCATAATCCCTGTTTATGTGAATCTCGACTGCGCCAACAATTATCCCCAGAACGAAGAGCCGGTAAATGCCCGGAACACGAAAAAGACGAAAAGGGATTTCAACGGTGTACATCCCGCCGTCGAAGGATATTACCAGATTGCTGATTCTTTTTATTTCTGGCTCAAGAATGAGTTAAACAAAAAGTGACAAACCGGATAAGCTGGAGAGTTAAATAATGGAACAGAATTATGAATTCCGCAAAAGGCTGCGGCAGGGACACCGGCCCAACCGTGTAAATCCCGATTTGCTTTCCAAATCTGACGAATGCGTGGTCGATCAGAATTGGGCAATTGTGCTGCCGGAAGATTTTGCATCGGATAAAGTAGTTTATACTGCGGCTTTTGATTTGCGAGACTACTTGCATGTCAGTATGGGAGTGCCTGTCCCGATACGACAGACAAGTTGTGGCATTCGCGAGATACGTTTTGAGTTGGACGAGCAAATCAGTAAGCGAGTGGACGCTTTTGCATTGCAGATAGAACCATGCTTAATAAAAATCTCCGGTAAAACTGGTAAAGGCGTTTTTGCGGGAAGTATTTATGTTGAAGACTTGATGAACTTGCGCGAAGCACCGTTTCTGACTCACGGCAAAGTATTCTGTGAGCCGCTTATTGAAGTGCGCGGGGTTCATTCCGGGTTCGGACTGGATGACTTTCCTGACCATCACCTGAACGCTATAGCTCACGCCGGTTTCAATGAAATATATTTGTTCATCCGGGGAATCGGAAAATGTGCCAACTCCTACTGCGACATTCAAGACCTGATCGACCGGGCGGAGCTTTATGGTCTGGATGTCATGTTTTATAGTTATATTCACGGATACAAACATCCGAAAGAACAAGACGCTGAAGAATATTTTGAAGAAGCTTTTGGCAGCATATTCAAACACTATCCCAAAGCGAAAGGCATTATGCTTGTCGGAGAGACCGCCGAGTTTCCCAGCCGCGATCCGGCAACTACCGGAAAGCGCTGGGATGAAAGCCTGTGGCACGGCATTCCGGATTCGCGTCCGAGTCCAGGCTGGTGGCCGTGCAAAGATTATCCGTTATGGATAAGCGCTGTCAAGAAAGCCATTCAAAAACATAAACCGGATGCAAAAATTGTATTCAGCACTTATAACTGGCTCTGGGCTCCATCTGAGGAGCGACGCAAATTCCTTGAGTCTTTCCCCCAAGACGTTGAGTTGCTGGTTCCCTTCGAAATGTTTAAATCCATCCGGCTCGACAATGGCGCTTACCGGCAGGTGATGGACTATACTATTTCCGAGACTGATTTCAGCGAATGCTGTCGCGAAGAAATGGTCATGGCTCATAATCTCGGATTGAATATCGGCGTTACTTCATTGACAGGCGGAACGCCATGGAACTTTGGTACTGCGCCATACGTGCCGGTACCATTGCAATGGATAAAAAAATTCCGTATCTTGCAGGAAGCAAAGAAAAAACATGGAGCAGATAATTTTTATGATTCTCATCACATGGGCTGGTGGCCGTCCATTGTTACCGACCTGGGACGTGCCGCTTTCAGGCAGCCTGAAACTGACTTGGAAGTCCTGCTGAGAAAACTTACGATTCGCGACTATGGAGAAAAGGCCGCGGACGATATTATGGCTGTATGGCGCTTGTGGTGCGAGGCCATGACTTTTTTTGTGGCATCCAACGAAAATCAGTACGGTCCGTTCAGAGTGGGGCCGTCCTATCCGCTCGTTTTTCACCCCAATGTCACCCGCACCATGGAATCCAAGGATATCAAATTCCCGACTATGGAAAATTCTTATGCTGGTAGTGACTGGCTGAAAACTTTTTTTCAGCCGTTTGAAAACTCAAGTCAATCGCCATATTCATTCCGTCATAAGCCGGAAATGGCAAGCCTGATGAAGATGCTGGAACTCTGGCAGGCCGGCGTAAATAGATTAACCGGCGCGAGAAGCCTGATACCGGAAAATAAATGTGATATTTATCATGATTTGCTTCATCTCGTGCAGTTTATCGAATGTTTCATGATTACCGGCATCAATGTAAATAAGTGGTATCAATTAAACCTGCAACTGCTCAATTCAGATGATGCGTCACAATCGCTCCGGCTGTTGGATGAAATTGAAGCCATTGCCGAAAGCGAGATTGTTAATGCCCAAAACGCTATACCTTGTGTTGATGCTGATTCCCGGCTTGGATGGGAACCCAGCATGGAATATATGACTGACCGCTGGCATTTGGAATGGAAAATCAGACAGGTTAGAACTATGATCGACGGAGATATCACGGCTTACCGGAAAATGCTAAACTTAGGAAGGAATTAACATGCGTTACGAATTGATGTTTCCTGAACAGATACGGAAAGCTATCGACGGAAATTGGCCGGTAGTGTTGTCATTGGGCGTTCTGGAATACCATGCCGAGCATTGTTGTGTGGGCGTGGACACATTGCTGGTAGCCCGGGCGGTGGAAGAGCTTGAGAAAGAAATGGACATGGTGGTACTGCCGCCGTTTTATTACGGCGCGGCAAGTTTCGCCGTGGATTCCCCGGAGCGCAAAGGGACAATCCACGTCAAGTCGGAAGTGCTTAGTCTATTCGGCAAAGAATTGTTTTCCAGCCTGCTGCGGATCGGATTCAGAAATGTTCATTGTCTTTATTACCACCAGAGCGAGAATTCTATCCAGGGCATGCCGACCGACTTGAGTTTTAAACTGGCGGCTAAACAGGCAACTTTCGAGTTCCTTGAAAAACAACATGGCGAAGGCTGGTGGGGCCGGGAGGAAAGCTCCGACTATTATGAAAAACATCACGGCAAAGGTGAAAATCCTTTCAACTGGATTCAGATATATCCTTTCAAGTCGCCTTGCCTGCAAAACGTCTGGAAAGATGACCATGCCGGCTTGACCGAAACATCATTGATGATGGCGTTCTGCCCGGAAGGTGTGGATATGGCGAAAGAACGGAAATTGTGGTATGCAAAATCGGCGGATGGAGCCAATATTGAATACGGCATGAAAATCAAGGCGGATATTATGCGCGAATTGCGAAAGGCGCTGGCCAGCAAAGAGTCATTGGATGAAATTTTAAAATTAAAAGTGGATTTATAAATTGTTGTTAGTAAATAGTTTTTTTATTTAAAAGAACTCATGAACCATTATTTACAGAGGATAAAACATGGAAAACAGATTCGAACTATGTTCATCAATACTTGACGTGATAGGGAATACTCCGCTGGTGGAACTTTCCAGACTGACTAAAAATGTCGACGGGCGGATACTTGCCAAACTAGAATATCTCAATCCGGGCTTTTCAAAAAAAGACCGTATAGCCCTGCAAATGATAGAGGATGCGGAAAAATCAGGGGCATTAAAACATGGTCAGACAGTTGTGGAACTTACAAGTGGCAATACTGGAACCGGTCTGGCAATAGTGTGCGGAATTAAAGGTTATCATTTTATCGCGGTAATGAGCAAAGGCAATTCAATTGAAAGAGCGCGAATGATGCAGGCGCTTGGCGCTGAAGTCGTCCTTGTGGCGCAAGCCTACGGATCTCAGCAGGGACAGGTTTCAGGCGAAGACCTTGCTCTTGTCGAAAAAGAAACTCAACGCATAATTAAAGCTAAAAGCGCTTTCAGGGCTGACCAGTTCAGTCTGCAAAGTAGTTTTGATGCCCATTATCTGCATACAGGACCGGAAATAATAGTCCAATCTGAGGGGAAAATTGACATTTTTTGCGATTTTGCGGGTACCGGAGGTTCTTTAGCCGGAATTTCAAGAGCGCTGAAAGAGCACAATCCCAAAACAAAATGTTATTTCGTTGAACCCGAAAACTGCGCCGTTTACGCCGGGCAGAAACCAACGAACTCAAGCCACCGTATACAAGGCGGCGGTTATTCCATGTCCGACCTTAAATTTGTTGACAGGAATGATATCGACGGATTTGTACAGGTTTCCGATGAGGAAGCCATACATACCGCCAGGAGACTTGCCAAAGAGGAGGGAATTTTCGGCGGTTTTTCAAGCGGAGCAAATGCAGCAGCTGCTTTAAAATTGCTTGATAAACCTGAAAATAAAGGTAAAACTATTGTAATTTTGTGCTGCGATTCCGGCCTGAAATATCTCAGCACTGATTTGTGGAATTCAATGGGATCAGGCTGTAAAAAAGAGGATTTACCATGAGCCAAGTAAAAACATGTTGTCTATTAAGTATTATCAGGTATTTATAGAGGATTTTAAAAATGCATATTAATTCAAGATTCGGACATATGATGCAGGATTATTATCTTGACCAAGTCCGGAAAATATCGGCGAAACGGAAAAAAACGCTTGCCGGGATTAAAAATACCTTGCAGGCGAAGCAATATGTTGAGTCAGTCCGCAAAAAGATTGCCGCTGCATTCGGGCCATTACCGGAGCGCACCCCGCTTAACGCCCGCACTGTCGGCATTGTCAGAAAAAAAGGGTTTACGATTGAAAAAGTCATTTATTACAGCCGTCCGGATTTCCCCGTAACCGGCAACTTGTATCTGCCAGCGGGGATCAAAGGCAAAGTTCCGGCGGTGCTGGGGCTTTGCGGGCATTCTCAGAGCGGCAAAGCCGACCCTGCCTATCAGAGTTTCTGTCAGGGGCTTGTACTCAAGGGTTATGCGGTTTTCATAATTGATCCGGTGAGTCAGGGTGAACGCTATCAGTTTCTCAATACTCCGGACGCTGAAGACATCTCCGGCAGATGCTGCGATGAGCACAATATGACGGGTAAGCAGTTGCGGCTGACCGGTGAATTTTTCGGGACATGGCGCGCCTGGGACGGAATTCGCGGGCTGGATTATCTGCTGAGCAGGCCGGAGGTTGATGCATCGCGGATCTGCGTAACCGGCAATTCCGGCGGCGGCACTCTGACTTCTTATGTCAACGCGCTGGATGACCGGCCGGCGATGGCCGCGCCCGGTTGTTTCATCACTACCTATCTCCGCAACCTGGAAAACGAACTGCCTTCTGACTGTGAACAGATTCCGCCTGGAATGTTGAAACACGGATTGGAGATGAGCGATCTGATTATTGCCAGAGCGCCGCGTCCGGTAATAATTTTAGGGCAGAAGAACGATTTTTTCGATCCGCGCGGAACTCTGGAAGCTTACGAAGAGATCAAACATATTTACTCCCTGCTCGGCGCAAAAGATAACATAAGGCTGTCGTTCGGCCCGGACAATCATGGCTATACACAGACTAACCGGGAGTCCATGTACCGTTTTTTCAACGAATGCGCCAGCATGAAAAAAGATGACAGAGAGCCGGAAATTAAAGCCTGTGAAACTGCTGAACTGCAATGCGCCCCCGAAGGGCAGATCATCAATCTGACCGGGAATAAACTGTTGCGCAGTTTTACTCAGGAGAAAGCAGTAGCGCTCAGGCAGGGCCGCAAAGACATTACGTCAAAAGACGGGTTGAAGGCGGCAGTTCTGAAAAAACTTGCCATCAAAATTCCGGAATCAACGCCTGCGCACCGGGTATTGCGTCTGGCGGTTTACGCATCAACGCCGCCGTACATCTTTTTCAACCGCTTTGCCGTTGAAACCGAGCCGGGCATAACTGCGATATTGAACCAGCGCTGCGGCCGTGATTTGTACCACATTTCAGCGGCGGATAACGCGATACTTTATATTCCGCATCTGTCAGCCTACGAGGAGTTGAAAGACGGTCTGGGGCTTGATTCAGGCACTGATTCGCTGTTGTTCGGACTCGACGTCAGAGGCATTGGCGAGACGACTCCTCGCACTTGTAATATCGGTGATGAGAACTTTTTCTCGCCATATAATTATGACTACTTTTACGCATCTCATGGCATCATGCTCGGGAAACCGTACCTGGGTGGAAAAGTATTGGATGTGCTTTCAGCGGTGAAACTGTTGAAAAGCAGCGGCGTTAAACAGATTCATCTGGTCGGCAGAGGGCAGGGCAGTATCGTTGCCGCGTTTGCCGGTTTGCTGTCCGATGATATAAGCCGGGTAACGCTGCTTAACGCGCCGTTTGCCTATGAGGAAATGGTGCTGTCGCCGGTAACCAGATGGCCGCTTTCCTGCATGATTCCCGGGATTCTTGACGCGCTGGATCTGCCGGATGTGTATAACGCGCTGGCCGGGAAAAAACTGAAAATTACCGACCCGTTGGATGCTTTGTTCAAACCGTTGACGAAGTCCAAAATCAACAGTCTGATTAATAAATATTCAATCAAAAAAGCCATCGCTGGAGGATGCAATGCTGACCTTTAAAGACGGTAAAGAAATATTCCGCAAAAGTTCGTCAAAGGAAAAAGTCGAAGTCCTGATCGCCGGGGACTGCTGCCCCTGGGATAAGGCGATTGCGCCGATATGTGCAGGAAAATCTTCAGAAATACTATCAGAGATCAAAACTATTCTGGACGACTGCGATTTGTCCGTGGTGCAGCTTGAAACCCCGCTGACCAACGCCGAAACGCCTATTATCAAGAGCGGACCAACCTTGAAATGCCCGCCTGAGTGCGTGGATTTCGTCAAAGCCGGAGGATTCGATATTGCGGCGCTGGCCAATAACCATATCGGTGACTTCGGGTCGGAACCGGTCATGGAAACCATCAAAGTCTTGGAGAAAAACGGGATCAAAACCATTGGTGCCGGAAAGAATCTGGAAGCTGCGGAGAAGCCGCTGTTTATCAGCAGAAAGGGTATGAAAATCGCTTTTATCAACATTGCGGAAAATGAGTTCGGCACTGCTGATAGGAACAAACCCGGCGCTGCCCCGCTTGACCCGCTCAATAATATCAGGCGCATAAAAGAAACTGCGGTTCAGGCGGATCATGTGATTGTGATTATGCACGGCGGCAATGAACGTAACCCGCTGCCCAGTCCGCGAGTAATCAAGACCTGCCGTGCCTTTGCCGAGGCCGGGGCTCATGCGGTGATCAATATTCACGCACACGGTCCGCAAGGCATTGAAATCTGGAAGGGCGTTCCTGTTTTTTACTGTCCCGGCAATTTTTATTTCCCACTCCCATTACCCTGGCCGCAGTTTGATCCGAAGTCATTCTGGTGGAGTGGATTCATAATCAAACTGGCCTTTGACAAACAAGCGGCATTTGGCCTGGAAATCGTTCCTTACACTTTCGGGTACACCCCGGAAAAGATAGTTCCGCTGGCCGGTGAGAAAAAAGCCGCCTTCTGCAAATACATGGCTAAAATATCGAAGCTTCTTCAAGACCCGGATGAAACCGGGCGCTATTTTGACGGCTGGTGCGCCTGGCATGGAGGTAATGTAGTATCCGCTATTCGTAAAGTTTCAGCGCTCTGGCCGCTTGAATATCGCGACTCCGAAACGATTAAACAGTTCATGCCGCTAAGAAATTATTTTACCTGTGAAGCGCATAACGAAATGATCACCAATTTCCTGCGGCTGGTGGAGGAAGACCGCGTCAAAGAAGCGGAAAAATACATTCCCAAAATCCAGAAACTCCAGATCGCGGATTTTTGAGATGTACTACCGGTCAGAACGCATCGGCAGTATACTGGATAAGATGCTGGCAGGACAGTCAACGAAAAGATCAAAAAACTGGCGGATTCTAAGAATGTCTATTTCGCAGATACTGGGAATATATTTTGGGGAAAGGACAGTTCAATCTTCATTGGGTAAATTCCCCGACCCTTGGGGCGGCTTTAGTCTTTGTTTTGGCTTTTGTTTCCCAATCTCCGGTCCGCCCGTAGGGCGTGGGAGACCGTCCGTAATACCCCTATGCTTGCCTCGGGGATAGGATGGACGGGAGGAGATACTTTATTATGTGTTCATACAGGATGACTATAATTCGAATGGGAGTAAATAGTAATGAGCAATAGTATTTTATGGGAATATCTGGAGGAGTTACCGAAGCAAGGAGGTTGCGCGGAGTGATTGTTTATGTCAATCTCTAACAAGGAGGCCAGAATGAAAGAATAATTGTTGTTTATGTCAATAGTCTCTAACAAAAAACAAGAGGGCAGAAATGAAAAAGCGAAAAATGTCTATAGCGATACTTTGGGTTTTAATGGTATCTTTTGGATGTTCATTTGCCGCGCTAGGATCAGCTCCCATAGCAGCAACAGGTGTAACAATATTACAAGCAGAGAGTTGCGATGGAAGCTATAAAGCATCAGACGGTGGTTCAGTACCCGCATATGGTGTCAATCCCAGATTTTTAGGATATAATATTTCTGATTGGGTTACGTATAACATAAATGTTTTGCAGGCAGGCGTTTA
>JBAYIO010000142.1:0-10155 GCA_041665605.1 Victivallaceae bacterium
AACGTGGTTGGCGAACCATGCGTTACTATAGCACAGGAGGTTTTTCTAAATCACTTGAATCTGAAGATTTTTGGGAACGCACCGGCAGAGCCGGTGGTATTTTTGCCCTGAAGGTGGACAAAAAAACAAGCAATGTTTCGATGAAACATTGCTTGCAGACGGTAAAAGAATGAACGTTGTTATTTAGTTGCTGCCGACTTCTTCTGGTCGGCAGATTTCTTCGCGTCCGCCGGTTTTTCCGGAACAATGATGTCAAATTTCTCTCTGCTGCCTTCCGGAATTGTATTATTGCCCAGCACAACACCATTGAATGTAATGACGTTTTTGTTGATTTCCTCCCGTGCTTTTTCCGCAGCCTTCTGCTTTTGTTCAGATTCAGCCTTGGCTTTGGCTTCGGAAAGCTTTATTTCCTCAATCAAACGGTCAAGGGTCTTCTGATCCAGCGCCTGGATGCCGATAGTGTTGAGCAGGCGGTAATAGGAAAGATAATAATTGCCAAGGGCCAGGGTACGGTCAATCTGGGTTTCCGCCGTTTCAAGTTCCATCCGGTCAAGCTCCAGCTTTGACAGCGCACCGCCGGCGGTGAAGTTCTGACGCGCAATCTTCAGATGGTCGGCATATGCCAGATATACTTTTTCGTCAAGATCAAAACGCTCTTTCACTTCAATCACGTTGGCTTGAGCAATGCGCACCTGAGACATGACCCCGATGGACAGCGCCAGTGTTCTGAGTGATATTTCATCAATTTCAGTGTTGATGGTACGGTATTTCGCGATCTGCTGAGGAAGCTTCAACAGGTTGTACGCCGCCCTCATTCCGATTTCCCACCAGCTCTGATTGTAGAGGAACGAGTTGCTTGAATTGTTGAAGTCAGTGAAGACCTTGACGTTCGGGAACATCATCAGGATGGTTTTTCTGGCTTCAGTAACCGTGACGCTGGTTTCGATGTCAAGCTGATACAGTTCCGGACGTTCCATCAGCGCGATCTTTTCGAGCAGATTGATGTCAGGAAGCTGGATAATGTTCATTTTCTGCAATGCTCTGGTATCGACCCTGATATCATCAATCGGGAGATAGCCCATCAGCGCCCGCAGTTCAATACATGAGTTCTGGTAACTGCGCTGATATTCCATCAGGCGTTTTTCCAGCCGGATGAATCTTTTTCTTTCATCAAGAAGGCGCAGGGGGGAAACTGATTTCGAATCACTGATTTCGGCAAATGTTTTTTCGATTCCTTTGCACTTGACCAGCAGCTTTTCGGTGGTTTCAATGGCATCCTGGGTGGCCGCAACTTTGAAATAAGTCTTGACGACTTCCAAAGTTAAGTTCTGTGCGGCGCGCCGTTTCTGTTCCAGCGCGATAAGCGCATTGTCTTCCGCCTGGTTGGCATTCAAATAAGCAAGGCCGAAGTCAAGGACGCTGAGCGCCATTTCAACCCTGAATACGTTTTCGCCTTTATCCGAACTTTTGCTCGGAGGATAAGTCTGTGCGCCGGTCTGCAGATTCTGGCTGCTTGATCCCGGTTCGTTGTCTCTGCCGGTGAGGTCGTCGGAGACGGTCAAGTCGGGAAGCATGCCGAGCATTTCAGCGGTAACTTTTTCCTGGGCAATCCGTTCTTTCAAGTCAAAGACTTTCAAGTCGAGGTTCTGCTTCAGTGCGATGGAAATACATTCAGGCAGAGTGAAAACGGTGCCTTGAGGAATGACTTTCTTGTTGATTTTTCCGAAATGCTCGTTGGCTTTTTCAACGCGCTGCTGACGGTAATATTCAGAATCATGACATCCGAATGCCACCATTGCTATAGCTAAAGCAAACACTGAACGAAATACTTTTAACATGACAGCCCCGCTTCTTGAATTTCACTGACTACTTTAAATAAGTTTGACCCTTATTTCTTTGCTGCGTTATCCGTTTTCTGGAGAATCCCGGCTTCAAGAAGTTTGTCGATAAGATTCTGCATTGAATTAAAGGCATTCAGAAAACCCTGCGGCGGCATAATAATACGCTCTTTGCAAAGGGGTTGCGGTTCGCCTTTGCCGTCAGGATCAGGCTGCAGGGTAACGAAATCAAATCTTACCATACCGCCGGCAAAGTGAATCTGCCCAATTCCGTCGGCAAAGATTTCTTCTTTGATATTGTCCATTTTTGTCTCCTGAAACATTCTATTTTTGGGTTAAATTATATTCTTAATTAAGAATAAGACTTCTTTACGGTTAATATAAAACAACTAGAACATAACATTAAAAAATCAATTTGCAAACGACTTTTTTATAAAAAAACACTCATTCGGAGTATTTGATTTTCAAGTGTCAACACGGCGGATAAAAAAAGAACAATAATTTTTAAATAGTTAAAGCATTTTGCGCGGATAATGGTTATATTACATTGATTTTGCATGAACAGAAAGGTATTGGAAATGAATCATTTATTCCGGTTATTACAGAGCGGGCGCAATTCTGCCGGACTTTCTTCCGCGGCTTGCCTGCTGGGATTGTGTCTGCTGGTGATTGCGCCGTCAAACGTGTTTGCCGCCGGCGAAGAAATACAGGCGAATGCGGATGAATATCCGACGAAGGTCGTAATCTTTCCTTTCCGCCAGGCAGTGATTTCCGCTGAGGTGGACACGGCGGTCAAGCAGTATAATTTTAAAGAAGGGGATTGCTTCAAGGAAGGGGAAATCATCGCGCTGCTTGATGATAAAATTTATCTGCAGAAATACGAAAAGGCGAAATCCGCCCAGCTCGAGGCAGAGGCTTCAATGCAATTTGCATTGAAAAATCTCAAACGCAACGAGGAAATGTATCAGAAGGGCATTCAGGGAATGCAGGATTTGGAAAAAAGCGAACTGGAAAGAGATATCGCTGTTTCAAAATTGAATTTTTCCGTCGCCAATATGAAAATGGCGGAAATCGATTTGAAGGCCTGCCGCCTGGTTGCGCCGTTTGCCGGACGTTTGATAAAAAAAATGGTGCAGGAGCATGAATTTGTCCGCGCCAGCCAGCAGGTCATCAATATCATTGATGATTATCAATTGCTGGCGGTAATGCATCTGCCGTCCTCCGAAATCAATAAAGTGGCCATTGGCAAAAACATGCGCGTCTGGATTGATGAAACCAGAACCGAACACGAAGGAACAATCAATGTGATCTCCGGCGAGATCGATCCCGGCAGCCGGACGTTTGAAATAAAAGTCCTTATTGACAACCGCACACGCAAACTTGCGGCGGGAATGTCCGGCAAACTGATGAAACAGTACGACAAAAACAGCGGGAAAAAATAATGGCTGAAACTCAATCCGGTAAAGAACATAAAGAATTATTATTGCTTAAAGGCAAGCTGAACGCCGTTTCCATAGTTTTAAAACTGGGGCATGAAGCTTTCGAGAAGCATACCCTGCAGCAACTGGCCAATCATATTGTCAATAACAGCCGGATGGTGGCCCCGTATGAACGTTCCGCGCTGATAGACATGCGCGGCGTCAAGCCTAGAATAATTGCGGTTTCCGGGCAGCCGGAAGTAAATTCCAATTCTGAATACTGCATTAATCTCGCGAATTTGATTCAGCCGCTTGACGGACTGGACAAGGTGGCGGTGCTTACGGAAGAGCTGCTTAAAGAAAAAAACGCCAGACAGAACGCTTTTGAGGCTTTTGAATATTTCAAAGCTTGTTTCCCTCAAATGCTGCTGATTCCAATCCGGCCTGTCTCTCATGCCGGAACCGCCTCTCCTGAATTGCTGATCTGGGCGGTGGAATTTTCAGACCAGTCCAATCTGGCCAGCGCCGGCAGTCTGCTGCCGCTCTTGTGCCAGCACTATGCGGAAGCGCTGTTTTTCACGTTTCATGACAAACAGAAAATTATTCACCGCGTGATTGACCGCAAAAAATGGTTAAAGCCTTCGCGGATATTGCTGATTCTGTGTTTACTGTTTTTTATTTCCCTGTTTGTGATGCCGATCAGGCAGAATGTGGCGGCGGACTTCGAGATTATCCCGGGGAAAGAGAATTTTTATTATGCCCCGTTTGACGGAGTAATTGAAACATGCTACAACAATAAAAGCGGCAACCCCGTGGTGCCGGGAAACGTAATTCTGACGTATAACACTGAAGAGCGCGCTTTTGATCTGGCCGGCGCTGAAAACGCCCGCAACAAAATCTCGGCGCAACTGGACCTGATTGAGCAGCAGTCGTTCAAAGACATCTCCAAGCGCGGCGAAGTGCGGATGCTTGAATTACAGAAAGAAAAAGCGGACATCAGCATTAGACGCAATAAATGGTTTATCCAGAAAAGTGTTCTCCGGGCAAAACAGGCCGGAATCCTGGACATCGCTGATAAGGATAAACTTGAAGGCAAGGCCGTGCGGGCAGGCGAGAAACTGTTTGAAATATTATCCACGGAAAGCCTGGTTGCCCTGATTTCGCTGAACGAACAGAGTGCATCCGCGCTGGGCGAGGATTGCAAGATCACCCTTTATCTGCATACCATGCCGGAAATGCCGATAACCGGAAAAATTGAATCAATCAGCCCGAAACCGGTGCTTACCGAGAAAAAAATCTATTGCTATATGATCCGGATGACATTGGATTATCAGAAGAAAGATCTGCTTTGCGGGATGCGCGGAGTAGCCAGAATTGCCGGACCGCGCGTGCCGCTCGGCTATTATCTGTTCCGGAATCTCGTGCTGTGGTGGAGAAAGGTTTAAACCGCAAGGACCTGAAAAAGCATGGACAATATAGCTGACACCCCCGCGCCGGAAAAGAAGTTTTTTACCGGAACGCTGCGCACCGATCTCGATCTATTCCGCGGGGAGCCGGAGACTGACGGCAGCGCCACCTGGATCGTTTTTGATCCGGTAAGCGACAAATATTACCGTCTTTCTGAGGAAGATCACCAGATAATCAGTTGCATGTCTGAAAATCTGGAACTGGATGCTTTTCTGGAAAAAGTTAAGAATTGCGGCATCCATGCGGACAAAGATAAGATCATGAAGATACTGAGTTTCCTCAATCAGAGCAATCTGATGCTTCCCGTGTATAAGATGACAGAGGACAAGGTTGAAAAACATCAGGCGATGAAACGCCGGAACTTGATTCATTTGATTCTTTACACCTATCTGTTTTTTAAAATTCCGCTGCTTTCCCCTGACCCTTTTCTTGACCGCACGGTGAATTTTGTTAAAACGATTTTCAACAAATGGACCTTCCTGACGCTTGGTGTGATTGCGGGCTGCGGCTATCTCTGCCTGATTGTCAGGTGGCAGAAGCTTACCGAGGAGTTTATCAGTACGATTAATTTTCAAGGAATGGTGCGCTATTCGATCGCGGTTGTCATTATAAAATGCGTTCATGAGTTTGCTCATGCGTACACCGCCAAAGCAGTCGGCATCAGGGTTAGGCGGATGGGAATGGCCTTCATCGTGTTTTTCCCCAGACTCTATACTGACCTTACCGACTCCTGGCGCATCCCCGACCGCCATAAAAGATTTCTGATTGACGGTTCCGGAATACTGAGTGAAATCATTATCGGGGGATGGGCGGCGCTGGCATGGGCTTATTCCGGTCCGGGCCTGACTCAAGCAGTCGCATATTACATTTTTACGGTAAGTATCATCAGTACGGCGCTGATTAACGGCAACCCTTTTATCCGCTATGACGGTTATTACCTGCTGATGGATCTGGTCGGCATTGATAATCTTCAGATGCGCGGAACTGAGCGCATCCGTGAACTTTTCCGGAAATATTGTCTTGGAATCGATTACAAGCCTAACGATAATACGATTGGCTGGAAAAAATATTTTCTGATTATTTTCGGGATTTCCGCGTTCATCTATCGAATTTTCCTTTATACCTCGATTATTCTGGTGGTATATTATTACTTCGAAAAAGCTATCGGCATCGTGCTGCTGATGCTGGAAGTCTATTTACTGGTTGTCAAGCCTTTCCTGACGGAAACAAAAATGATTATGGCATTGAAAAACAAGATTAAAACGCGCAATTACATTATTTCGCTGTCCGGCGCCGGAATACTGCTGCTGACCTTATTTATGCCGCTGCCATGGAACATCGCGATCCCATGCGAAGTAAAACCGGCCGTGTCGAATATGGTTTATGCCCGCACCGACGGCTTTCTCGAAGAACTTTGCGTTAAAGACCGGGGCGGCGTGAAGAAGGGCGATGTTATTTTTAAGCAGGCAAACCCGTTTATCGAATGGGATTTAAAAGAAGCGAACCTGGATAAGCGCATCGGTGCGTTTGAGCTGGATTTCGCGCAGAGCAATACTGCCACGCTTGGACTCACCCAGATGAAGCTGCAGGCATTGAAAAATGCGGAGATTTCACTGGACGAACTCCAGCATAAAAAATCGCTTTTAACTACCGCCAGCGCAATTAACGGTATCTTTGCCATATATGATCTGCATCTGAAGCCGGGCAAGTGGCTGCATAAAGGCGAGATCATTGGAGAAGTATATGAGCCGGACAAGCAGATCATCGCCGCGTTTATCAGGGAAACAGATTTTAAGAAAATTTCCGGCAATGAAAAAGTGTCAGTCTCTCTGGAAGACGGACTCGAGTCATATCGCGGCAGGATTGTTTCAACGGCCCCGGTCCCGGTTATTCTTGCACCATCGCCGCTGATTAATTTTTTCGGAGGACGCATTGTATGCTACCCCATGCCTGACGGCAATACATTTCAGCCGGTGGAACCTTATTACAGAGTCAACATTGCAGTGGCGGAAGGCGAGAGCCTGCCTCCGGGCAGAACCGGCACGGTATGGCTTCGCAAATACTCTTCCATCGGCGGCAATTTTCTCCGCGAAGTTCTTTCAGTCCTTCAGAAAGAACTTTATTTCTAATCGTAACGCGGAGAAATGCCAGTGCAGAGTGTGCGCCGGGCGAATTTGATTCATGGATTGTTTTTCATTTCCATGAAATTGTCCGCTTATGGATGAGCCTGGTTTTCGATCCCGGACTTGATGATATAACTGCTTGATAAACAGCCTGTTCAAAAAAAACAGATCCACTGAGTTTTAATGGCGTCTTCCGGCTTCAATTGCGGTTTCTGCGGATATTGATTTTCTTCGGCTGGCCCGGCGGCTCCGGTTTAGGCGGCGCCAGATATTTCACGGCAGTGGAATTGCAGAACGGACAGACAGGGGGCTTTATGGCATCGATTTTGTCGTATTTGATCGGATTATCATCTGACATTTTCTCAATGCGGGTGAAAACACCGTTGCAATAACTGCATTTCCACTGAAATCCGAGCGGCCCCTTGCACTTGGAACATTTGGCGGTAAAGATATTTTTGATTGGTCTCGCCTCGCAAAATTTGCAGCTCGCGCACATGACGCTGATTGGCGGACCGCTTTTCTCGCTCATCTTGTATATTTGTATGCCGCCGTAAGTGATGAGCAGTGTCAGCGATGTCATAAAAAAGAACAGGAAAATGACGAGTTTCCGCGGCATCCGGTTGAATGCTCCTATTTGCATCATCCAGTCGATTATCAGCGAAAAGCTCACAAAAAAGAAATTGCGCTCCGGAATTTCAAGTACATATTTTACCATTGTTCTTGCAGTTTTGGTCATGGTAATAGACGTCTGAGTTCGCTCCGCATCCCGCTCCGGATGTTTATTAAGCAGGGCGTCCTTTATAACCGGGGGCTTGGTTGCAGGCTTGGACGGCTCGCCTTTCTTAGGCACCGGGGTTTTTGACAAAAGATGCTTTACCGGCTGCGGCAGATCGGCCCTGGACTCAAAACGCTTTTCAGACTCCCCTGTTGCCTGGAGATTGATCTGGTCTGATTGCGCCTTGCCGGGCGGGGCGGATTCCGATTGTGCCGGAACTTCAAAAATCTTGTTACATTTGGCGCACTCCCCTTCCTGTCCCGCAAGCTCTTTCGGCAGCCGGTATTTCTGTCCGCAGGATTTGCACCAGAAAATGACATTTTCCTGTGGTGTGCCGCTTGCAGGCACATTGTCTGACTGCTTTGGAACAACCATATTTCTTTTGCACTTGGCACATTCCGCAAGCTGTCCGCCGAGATGCTTCGGCAACCGGTATTTCTGGTTGCATACTTTACAGCGGAAAATAATATCGTCAGGCGCTTTGTTCTTAGCTGTAGTCGAACGGACGCTGATCTTCTGGATTTTGTCTTTATCTTTATCAACAACCGGAATGAAACTTGCAATGGCAGTGGCTTTTTCAATGTTTTTGCGCGACTCCGGAACCGGTGCGCGATCTTCCGATTCCGCGGGCACCACAAAACTTTTGCGGCATCTGGAACATTCGCCTTCCTCGCCGGCAAGCTCTTTGGACAGCCGGTATTTCTGTCCGCAGGATTTGCACCAGAAGAGAACTTTTTCTTTTGGCGCCGACGCATTATCCGACTGCTTGGGAACAATCATATTTTTTTTACATTTGGCGCATTCGGCAATCTGGCCGCCAATGCTTTTCGGCAGCCGGTATTTCTGGTTGCATATTTTGCAGCGGAAAATAATATCGTCGGGGGCTTTATTCTTTGCCGTGCTGGATGCAATCTTGATTTCCTGGATTTTATTTTTTTCGCTTATTGCGGGCGTCAAATCAGTCAGCGTGTTTGCGCTTGCGGAAATTTCCGATTCCGCCGGAACCAGCATCTGAGAACTGCACCTGACACAGTCCAGCTTATCGCCTGAACAGTCGTCGTCCAGTTCATATTTCTGGTTGCATTTTTTACACCGGAATCTGATACTCATGGCCGCTTATTTCCCGAATTCAATACATTTAGTCAAAATTAACTGGCGGTAATATATCATTTTTCTCAAATTTATAAAGTCCTGAATCGCAAAAAAGTCCGAATGCCGCAATGATCGTGAATATGAGTTTTCAGCCACGGCAGAACGCGGAAGTCAGGCTGTCTGCCTGCAGCACCCGGCATTCTGAAATCAACTTGCAAAAAAGCACTTCAAGTTATATAGTTATAAATATAACATGTGAGAAATTTATGGTTATCAGCAATAAAGCGGCGCTGCCTAAATACCAGGAAATACGCAGTTTCCTGATGGAGCGCCTTTCGTCCGGAGCTTATCAGCTCGGGGATCGCTTTTATTCCGAAAATGAACTGGCTGAAAAGTTCTCGACGACTAACCTTACCGTGCGCCAGGCAATGGCGCTTCTGGAGCAGGACAAGTATATTGAACGCAAACGCGGCAGCGGCACCTATGTCCGAAAGCTGCCCAACCGTCCCAGCAGGCTGAAGATTACCGATCATTGCACCATCGGCATTCTGACCGGCAATATCGAACTGGACAATAATTTGGCGCTGGGGCGCGTTATCAGTTCACTGCATAAATGCGCGTCCGAAAACGGGTATATGCTATATCTGAGTCATAACCACATCCAGTCGCTGATTGACGCCCAGGTGGAAGGAATAATCACCATCGGAATTTTTGAACCCGGCGATATTGACCTGCTGGAGAAATGTCATATTCCCGTGGTGGGTATCGGTTTGAATCTGCCGGGCAATTTCCCTGTTATATCCACTGATTTTGAACTGGAGGGGAGTGAAATAGTCCAGTATTTTCATCATTGCATGCTAAATCGAATCGCCGTAATAGGTGCCGGGACAGATGCGACCATCATGAGCCGTATGCTGCCCGCCATGCGGGAAGAGGCAAAGCAAATACCCGGAATGATTCTGGATGAATTTGTCAATCCCCCCGATGGCGAATACCTGTGTACCAAAGCAATGATGAAGAAAGCTAAACCTGATGCGCTGTTTTTGTTAAACTGGATGAGTATCTCTCCTGTACTTAGTGCTCTGGATGAACTAGAGCTAAGAATCCCCGAAGACATCTCTATCCTGGTACATGGCGAAAACGCATTGGCGATGCACACCAAAGTGCCGCTGGCCATCGTGCGCAGCGACATCGCAGTTGGCTGCCAGAAGATTATGGAAGTGTTGTTCCAAATCATCAAAACTGGAAAAGTGGAAAATACACACTACTATTACGACCAGGAAATCCTCAACCTCGGTTCGATTAAGTCAATTATAAAGTATACTCTGCACGGCTGAAATTTTAACAATAGATTGCGAAGATTTTGAGAATTGGTTCGTATTCTGAAAGGCTGCCGATACCGGGGTATCGAAAGCCTCGAAGAGTGCGAATCCAAACTCAAA
>JBAYIO010000143.1:0-10048 GCA_041665605.1 Victivallaceae bacterium
CAAAGGCGGTGGAATTTATCCGGAAAAACCACACCGCCGATATCTCGGTAGCTGATATTGCCAGGACGGTGTGCATCTCCGATTCCGGGCTGCGCAAGTTGATGAACCGGAAAATAGGAACATCTCCATGCCGGTTACTGCAGGATATGCGGCTAGAAACCGCCTGCAGGCTGTTGCGCGAAACAGAGATGAAAATCGAAAGCGTTGCCGCCCAGTCCGGTTTCGGCGAGGCCCAGCGGCTGCACGAAATTTTCCGGCATGTTCTGAAAACCACCCCCGCGCGCTTCCGGCTCGAGTCAAAAGGCTGAACTGTGATCATCATTGGTCATGACAAGACAGATAAATCGCCTCCGAATCCGGGTTAATCCGCAGAAATTGAAATGATCCGGCGAGAGCTTCCAATACGGCCGTCACCACATATTTTCAGTGCGAGACTTGCGGTATTGCGCCGGCGACATCTGATATATCCGTTTGAACACCTTGCTGAAGTGAAACTGGTTTTTAAAGCCCAGCAGCTCCGCAGTTTCGTTTACAGAATACTTGCCTGGAATCCGCAGCTTTTCCGCTGCGGCCTTCATGCGTTGTTCTTCGATATACCTCGCAGGCGGAATTCCAATGTTTTTCATGAAAAACGCATAGAACGCCGCCCTGGACATATTTAGTTTGGCCGCGAGCACGTTCACGCTGGCCGGATGAGCCAGATTATGATGAATGAATTCGAGCAGAGGCAACAGCTTTTCGGCATTTTTAATGAAGATTTCAAAGTGCGGACTGGGCCGCGAAATCGCTATCAGCAAGTCCAGCAATTCAAATGTCAGACTGATGCGGCGGACTGCGCTTTGCAGATTATCCTCTGCGTTCATCGCGATAAGTTTTATCAGGATTTCACCGGCGCTGTGCGAAAATGATTCCGGCGGATGCAATGGCAGTTCCAGCAGGCTGAATAAATCCAGGCCCCCGATAAAAGAGACTTTCAGGTGCGCCCATCGGGACTTGAATATCCCGCTGTCCGGATCGACATAATGCCAGATTTCGAGCGGTTGATCGGGACGGGTAATAAAACATTCGCCTGAGCGGAGCGCCGCAAATTCAGCGCCTGCTGAAAGTTCATAGTGCCCTTCATAGGCCTGGGCAACAATAAGTTCCGGAGTCGCCTTCCGGTGGATATAGCCATCCATTGTCCGGGGCAATGCCATTTGACCGGACTGGATGAATTCCAGTTTAATGTCATTGGAGTTGAACATTGCAACCGCTCTTTGATTTAAAACATTAAGACAAACAGATATATTTATTAAATAAATAAACATTCTTAACACGGATTTTCAAGTTATAATATATACAGGTCAGTATTAAAGTGTGAGAATTACGTGGTATGCCCCGGAACCCTGGTAATTTTTGTTCCTGGCGAGCCATGGAGGAATGAAACCCTCCGCCGGCGGGTCACAAATCGTGAAAGGAGAAATCTATGAATGATAATGTTATGAAGGACACATTAAAAGTGTTTCGACCGGCCGGAGGCGGGACTACATCTCTTTTGAGTCAATCTACAAAGGATCTGGCGGCTGGTTATCTTCGCGGCGAGACAGGCCGCTCAATACAGGAAGACAATCTTTGGATGTCGCTGGCGGTATATGATAAATTCCATGAATGGAATGCCGGCTGGGTGCTGGCGGGACCGCTGAATAACAACGGCTGCTCTCCGGATGGACTGGCGGCTGATGATTTGCTTTTAGACGGCGTTAAAACGCTGGAGGATCTCAACTTCTCAGCGGACGTCCTGCCTGAGCGGGTCAATAGCGTCCATGGCAAAATAGATTTCAAGGAATTGTTCAGTTCGGCGAAAGTTCATTCCGCCGCGTATTGCTTCACAGAAGTAGATACTGCTTCCGCATGTATGCTCCCGGTTTCATTTGATTGCGACTGGTATTGTTCCATATTTGTCAACGGACAGTTGGAACACACCGGCACCGGCCTGTCCAAATTAATTAGGCTTCCGCTGAAAACAGGCCGTAATTTGATCGGTTTTCGTATTACTGGCGGTTCCGGCGGCTGGCGGCTGGTTCTGGCAAAAGGAGAATTTATGCCGCTGGAAAAAAAATACAGAGAGCCGGATCAGGTTGAACTGTATGAGGAAGCAGTCAGATTGATCGCCTTGAATGCGCCGCTGCGAATAATCGACGGAGAAAAAATAGTCGGGGCTGCGACGCTGAAAGAAGCAATGCGCCATATCGTTCCAATTCTGCGTTGCGGGTCTATAAGCCATACGACGCTGGATTTTGAAAAGGCGCTTGCCGTCGGCTACAAAGGCATCAGGGCGGAAATTGAAGAACGGCTTTCACGGGGCGGCCTGGACGAACGCGGCACGGAACTGCTCAACGCAATGCTGTCCTGTCTGGATTCAGCAAAAATATGGCACGACAGATATCTTGATGAACTGAAGAGACTTGCCGGGGAATCCGCCGGTGCAGACAAAGAACATTTCAATGATCTTGCAGAGGCGCTGCAGAACGTGCCGGAAAATCCGCCGGAGACGTTCCGGGAGGCAGTGCAAGCCTTGTGGATGTTATGGGACTTTCAGCGCCTTTGCGGCAACTGGAGCGGCATCGGGCGGATCGACAAAATGCTCGGGCCGTATCTCAAACGCGATCTGGCGGCGGGAATTATCGACATGGACGAGGCGAGAGAGCTGATCGCGCATTTCTGGATAAAGGGCTGCGAATGGATTACTGCGGAAGGCCGCGGCAGCGGCGATGCTCAATTCTATCAGAATATTGTTCTCGGCGGGGTCGACGAATCAGGAAATGATGCCGTCAATGAAGTCACTTATCTTGTACTTGACGTCGTCGAAGAACTGCATATCTCCGACTTTCCGATTGCCGTGCGCATCTCGAAAAGTTCGGCTGAGGAGCTTTTGCGCCGGATTGCGGAAATACAGCGGCTCGGCGGCGGCATTATTGCTGTTTACAACGATGACCGGATCATTCCGAATCTGGTAAATTTCGGATACCCGCTGGCGGAAGCCAGAAATTTTGCCAACGACGGCTGCTGGGAGATACTTATCCCCGGCAAAACCTGCTTCAGCTACCTCCCTTTCGACGCCCTGAAAATACTTCAGGATGTCCTCGGGCTGGATAATTCGAGCAGTAACGCAATTGAATATGCCAGTTTCGACGAATTATACGAAGCTTTCAAGAAAAAGCTGGACGAACAGATATTGCAAATTACCAGCCATGTGATTACAGCATTAAAGCAGAAGACGGAACCCGCCGTACTGGTCGATATGCTGATTGACGGCTGCATCGAAAAAGGGCGTTCGTACTATCATCTAGGTCCGGAATACACGGTCATGTCGCCGCACGCGGGAGGGCTCCCGGACGTCGCCAACAGCCTGCAGGTGATAAAAAAGCTCGTCTATGAAGAGCATGAATTTTCCCTGACAGAACTTGCAGACATTCTCCGGAACAACTGGGAAGGCCATGAGGAAACCCGCCGGCAGATACGTTCGCGCTTCGACTTCTATGGTAACGATTCTGAAGACAGCAATGCGATGATGAAGAAAGTTTTTAACGACTATACCGGTCTTGTCGCCGGAATTCCATCAAACAAGGGCGTGCTCTTTCCTGCCGGAATCAGCACCTTCGGACGTGAAGCCAATGTTTTTCTGCATGACCGGACAGCTTCAGCGGCAGGCTCAAAAAAAGGGGATATTCTGGCGCTGAATTTCAGCCCTTCGCCCGGCACCGACAAACGCGGCCCCACTGCTGTCATCAAGTCGCACTGCGCAGTGGACTTTTCCAGGCTCCCCTGCGGCACCGCGCTGGAATTGAAGATACTTCCTTCGTCATTGCGGGGAGATGCCGGGATTGCGGCGCTCGTCGGGCTCATGAAGACTTTCGTCGCTCTTGGCGGGATTTTCATGCAGATCGATGTGGTGGATACTGAAATGCTCCGCGACGCACAGGAGCATCCGGAAAAGTACCCCAATCTTGCTGTCCGGGTTTCCGGCTGGTCGGCGCGTTTCGCGACGCTGTCAAAAGAGTGGCAGGAAATGATAATTGTCCGCAGCGAGCAGCGATTATGAATAATGGAATGGTTTTTGACATCCAGCGTTTTTCGCTTCATGACGGGCCGGGCATCCGGACGACCGTGTTTCTGAAGGGCTGTCCATTGCGTTGTCTATGGTGTCATAATCCGGAGTCGCAGGACAGGCGTCCGGAACTGTCGTTCATGCAGGAAAAGTGCATTGGTTGCGGCTGGTGTTTTCAGCAGTGCCCGTCCGGAGCTCACCGCACGGAAGGCGGCAGGCATATTCTTGACCGGGGCCAATGCATCCGCTGCGGCAAATGCGCCGAAAGGTGTTACTCGGGCGCATTGACAATGATCGGGAAGGAAATGAATGCGGATGAGGTCATTGCCGAAGTGTCGAAGGACAAATCTTTCTATGAGAACTCCGGCGGCGGCATGACCATTTCAGGCGGAGAACCGATGGAACAGTTCGAATTCACCCGCCGGCTGCTTGCAGAGGCAAAGAAATCCGGCCTGCATACCTGTCTGGACACCTGCGGCTTTGCCCCGCTGAAAGAGTATCTTGAGCTGCTGCCTCTGGTCAACCTTTTTCTTTATGATTTGAAGGAGACAAGTCCGGCCATGCATCTGGAATATACCGGGGTTCCGCTGGA
Source organism: Victivallaceae bacterium (assembly GCA_041665605.1). Classification (GTDB taxonomy): domain Bacteria; phylum Verrucomicrobiota; class Lentisphaeria; order Victivallales; family Victivallaceae; genus CAIPAT01. The sequence continues at coordinate 4,680 of JBAYIO010000143.1, forward strand.
GCCTGTCCTGGACAATCTGGCCGCGCTGGACCGCGCCGGCGCCGCGATCGTGCTGCGCTGCCCGGTTATTCCGGGGTTGAATGACCGCAGAGAGCATTTTCGCGCAATTGCTTCGATTGCCGCCGGGATGGCTAATCTGCGGGAAATAAATCTTATGCCTTATCATCCGCTGGGGGAATCAAAGTTAAAACGGCTGGGCAGGGACAGCATTCTCGAAGGCAAGACCTTTTCCGACGGAGAAACCGTTGCCGAATGGGTCAGAATCGTTCAGGCCGATACCGTCGTTCCCGTGCAAACGCTGTAATCCATCTCAAAATCGCTGAAGGGCTTGCCCATTCCGCGGGTTCGAATCCAGCCGTTGCAATTTTTGTTCTCGGTCATACTATCCGCGATGCGGACAACACCGGCCCGGCCTAATTTCCTGCAACGCTCTGCTCTATTTTACGCCATGCGGCAATTAAGTGTTCCGCTGTTGTTACCGAGAAAGGGTTGGAGCGCGGCGTAACTTCATAACCGCCGCGACCGTAATTCCAGGCATTGGGGATGTAGCCGCCGCCGACTCCCGGACTGCCGGTGCCGTTTGAATGTGAAACAACCATGGCATTGTATTGTGCAAAAATTTCTTTTTTGATTTGCAAGCCGATCTCCACAAAAGGTTCGGACGGCAGCGAAACAATGCAGCATCTGCCCAGAAAAATACCGACAAGATTAAATACTCTGGGGCTTGGGTCATCAGCAAGGGCGATCAGGCTCTGCGCAAAGAATTTTAATGCGGCCGGTGCTTTTCTGGCCAGGTCTTCGGAGGTCAGAGTTCCGCCGTTAGTCGGATCTGGAATAGCTTTATACTTTTCAAGCACGAGCTTTGCCTCCGCGAGTTCCGCCGCCGGAATTTCCCTGGGGGCGCAAACGACTTCAGCGTTTTTTGTTTTCAGCTTGAATTCACCGATTGCAACCAGTTGTCCAAGCGCCTTCGCGACCGTGCCGGCGTAACCGCAGCCGATCCTTTCAGCTTCCCGGTAACACGTCTGGTCCAGATCTGTACTGACATCAAAGTGATTGATGTTGCCGGATGCCCCAATCAGCGGAATAACCATTGAGCCTTTTCCCAGCGTCGCCTGGATACTGCGAATGAAAAAGCCAGTCCAGTCCGCCGAGACCTTACTGCCGCCGATGGTATCGGTGTGATTAACGATATTGGCAATCAGCACTTTCAGTTCTCCGCTGTCTTTGATCCCGATGAGCGGAATTTCATAATCGACTTCGCCTTCGGGACGGGTTATGTCCGGATTCAGCTTGCCGGGATTGGTTACAACACTACCATCCTTCATCCAGTAGCGGCGGTTGAAACAGAATCGATTATCCCGGGTGAGCCCGCCAAACATCTCCCCCTGACGCATACTGCCAAACGCTTCCCGGATGGCTTCCGCAGCTTTCTCCGCCGCAAACGGCACATATTCCGGATTGCCGCCCGGTGAATTCACTCTTAAAACAGGGGCGGTATGCGAATGAGTCGCTGTAATGATCATATTGACCCTGGAAATCACTTTCAAGTCCGCGATTTTCCGGTAAACCGCTTCCGCCAGTTCCTGGGAGACTGTAATCAGGTCGAACTGAATGATCGCACAATGCTGCCCGCCTTGTTGCAATACTAAGGCTCTTACCTCAATATCGTCCAGAATACCTTCCCACATCCGGACATTGAAATATCCGGCAAGCGACAGCGGCATCTGCGGATTTATGCATCTCCGGCCAATACCATAGTGTAATTTCCCCGTCATAATGACAAGTCCTTAAATTTAAATCACTTCTCCGCACGGAAACCTATTTCAGATTCAGCACATCCTGCATGTCATACAGGCCGGGTTGGGCCGTGTGCAGGAACCTGGCGGCACGCAATGCGCCTTTGGCGAAGGTATCGCGGCTGGAAGCTTTATGGGTGAGCTCGATGCGTTCGCCGCCGGTGGCGAAAATCACGGTATGATCACCGACAACATCGCCGCCGCGCACCGCATGCATGCCGATTTCCTGTTTAGTTCTGGCCCCGACCATGCCTTCACGGCCATGCACGACCGCATCCGCATACAAAAGATTTCTGGCTTCGGCAATGACTTCCGCCAGGCGCACGGCGGTGCCGCTGGGGGAATCTTTTTTCTGGTTGTGGTGCATTTCCACTATTTCAATATCATAATCTTCGCCCAGGATTTCAGTGACTTTGCGGCTGAGGTAAAACAGCAGATTGACACCGACGCTCATATTCGGTGCCAGCACCAGTTTTCCGCCTTTACCGGCCAGCGCTTTGAGCGCGGCCTTGTCGGCATCGGACAGCGCCGTGGTGCCGATCACCACCGCACAGCCGGCTTCCGTCGCGGCGGCGGCGTTCCGCACAACACTGCCGGTGCTGAAATCAATGACCGCATCCGCGTTTTTCAAAAGCGGCGCCAGCGCTTCCGTGATTTTTACGCCGCATTCCTTACAACCCGCCACCAGGCCGGCGTCATTGCCGAGGAAAGGGGTTCCCGCAGCTTCAACCGCGCCCGCCAGGGCCAGGTCCTGCGATTCCAGGATGTTGGCAACCAGACGTCTGCCCATTCTGCCGGCCGCGCCGATAATTACTATTCTGATCATGACTTCATCTCCATTTTTTATTTAATTTATTGCGGTTTGAATATCTGAAATTCTAAAGGTCCGGAATCTTCAACTGCTCCGCCTTCGGCGTCCACATGATTTCCTGCTGAATGCTCATCGAAGCCGGAAACTTATGGACATTCCGGTAGCGGCTGGACAGCGCCAGCAGCGCATAGGGCGAAAACAGGAATGTATAGGGCTGTTCTTCATGCAGCAGCCGGTGAAACTGGAAACATAATTCGACCCGTTTCTTGTGGTCGAAAGTCACTCTCAGTTCATCAATGATCCGGTCGGCTTCCGCATTCCTGAACCCGTAATTGCTGCTGAACGGTTTGTCGGCCTCGCTGGAATGCCAAAGCTGGTAAAGGTCCGGCTCGTAGGCAATCGTCCAGCCAAGTGTGCTGACCTCAAAATTTTTCTGCTCCAGCCGCTGCAGATAAACCGACCATTCCAGGGTCTGGATCTTCATCTGGACCCCGGCCTTGGCCATGTCCTCCTTGATCAGCGGCAGCATTTTCTGCTGAATCGGATGGTTCGCCACCTGCAGGATGGTGAACTCAAACTTTTTGCCGTCCTTCTCCAGAATGCCGTCGCCGTCAACATCCGACCAGCCGGCTTCCGCCAGCAGCGCTCTGGCTTTTTCAATGTTGAACTCATAAGGCTTGATGCTCTTGTCATAATAGGGGCCGTCGTAGTAAAGCGGACCGCTCACCGTCTCACCCAGACCGAAATATACGTCTCTCAGGATTTTCTCCTTGTCCACCAGGTAAGACAGCGCCTGGCGTACCCGCCTGTCCTGGAACATCGGATTTTTCAAGTTGTAGCCGATATAATAAAACACCCTGGACAGGTGCTTCAGCTTGCTCAGTTTGCCGCCCGGCGCGAATTCCGGCGTGCCGGTGCGGTTCACCCACTGTTCCGGCTGCAGGCTCAGCCGGTCGATGCTTCCGGAAAGCAGCGACTGGAAACTGGTGTTTGAATGTTTGATGATTTCAAACGCCGTATATTTTATCGGCGGCGCAACTCCAAGCCTGTCCCCGAAAAAGTTCTCATAGCGGGCGAGAACGACCCGGCGGTCCTTCTCCCAGCGCAGCAGCCGGTACGGTCCGCAACCGACAATCATGCGGTTCCGCTGGTGGTCGTCATTGAACTTCTTCGCGTCAAACGGGCCTTCATACGCGTGGTACAGATGCACGGGCAGCGGACTCAGGCCGAGCGTCAGCTCCAGCGATTGATAATACGGCACTTTCCAGTAAACTTTGAACTCGTAATCCGAGACGACTTCAACTTTTTCGAGGTCTTTGTAATAAACCCGCAGCGAGGCGCAGTTGGTGTCCGGATCATTTATCACATCCACATAAAATTTAAAATCCCGCGCCGTCACCTCTTTGCTCTTCCATTCTTTCCCCGTTACCGGATCGGTGAAATCATGCCAGGTGATGCCTTTCCGCAGTTTGACCGAATAGATTTTCTTATCCGGGGAAATCGTCCAGCTTTCCGCCATCAGCGGCTCAAAGATCTCCGGCTTTTCATAATTGCGCTCGGCCAGCGACGAAGTGCAGAAACCGTTAATCAAACTTACCGTGTAATCATTATTGATTAAAGGATTCATATTGCCGACATCGGCGGATATTGAAGTGATGATCCGGTCGCCGGGAACTGCATTCCGGTCGTAAAATTCCAGATTGGCTATTTTCTCCGGAGATTTCTCAACCGCTGCTGTTTTCGTGTCAACCGCCGCATCCGCCGCCGGAACGGTATTCGCCGGCTGCACTGCGGTTATCCCTTTATTCTTCATCTGCTGCAGCGAATCATTCATTTCCGACAGCTTCTTCTGCATGTCCATATAATCAAAATGCACCCGGTCAACCGCATTGATCAGGATCACGCCCAGCAGAATCACCGCCATAACCAGCACTGTGGCAATGATATTCAAATAAAAGTTCCGATTCATAATTGAAAGCTCCAGGTTAAATCGTTTCCACATAATATAACCCCCTGCATGAATTTGAAAAACCGTAAATAAAAAATTTCCGTCATGATCTTATACATTTTGGACAACCACTCCGAGATTTTGGAGTATCGCTGAGCACAATGTTTTTCAGTTTTGCAATCATTCCGGACATTCTGGCCCCTCGTTCTGCATTTCCAGCGTTCACAACTTTTCTTGCTTTTCTCTCCCGCATTCGCGGGCTTCCTCACTCCGACACTTTGGACACCTGTCCTGCACAACGGTTTTCGAAATCCGGGAGTTCTGAGAAGACTGGGAATTCTGGGATATATCGCTCTCCCATTTTTCCCAGTTGTCCCAGTCTTCCCAGAAATCCCCATCCATAAGCCCCATAGGCCCCATCTGTCTTTCCCCTGCAACGCGCCCCCTCTACGCCATGATCATGCGGCATGCGCCGGATCCGCTGCTCAACTCCGTCAGCGCCCAGACCAGGGCATCCATGCGGTCGGGGCTGGACTGGTTCATCTCCGGATTGTAGCCGCACAACTGGTCTTCCAACTGGCGGAACCTGCCGACATGATGGACTTTGCCCATCTCGTACAACGCGGAGACCGGTTCGGCGCGGGTGAACTTGCCTCTGGTCGCGGTGACTTTTTTGCAACTGATGTCTCCGGCGACGGCGTGCAGATTGGTGATCACCAGATCGCCGCCGTTGTTGGCCTCGCAGACCACCCGGTCGGCTTTCCAGTCCTTGTACACGTTCCCGACGGCCCGCGCCCAGCCCATCGGCGAA
>JBAYIO010000144.1:0-10011 GCA_041665605.1 Victivallaceae bacterium
ATACTCCGAAAAGCCGGAATCACGCGGCGTAGTGCGTGACGGATTGTATATCATGTTATCATGTACTACGCCGCCGCCGAAGGCGTCAAGCCCGAAGGCCATGAAGTCGGACATCAGATTCTGCCAGGTCTGGTAACCGCGTACCGCGTAGATTGTTTTGTTGTTTATCGTCAGGTCATAAACATTTAAAAGTTTTACCGAGTTTGAAAGTTTGGACCAGGTTCTGCCGCCGTCAGTTGATTTTGCCAGCATCCATGGTGAGGAATACGGCCAGGACAGCGCCATGTATATTTTACTGCTGTCCTGCGGATCGGTTATTAACGAACGCGCATAGAAATCCGGTGCCATGGATGCATTGGTTCCGTTGATTATCGGATCATTGATAACTTCGACGGTACTCGCAGTTCCGGATTTTTCAGTAACGCGGATAAGATAATTTTTGGTTTCCCCGACATAGGTTGTTTTGCCGTCGCCACTGGTTCTTGCCGCAGTATAAGTCATTCCGCAGCCGACGGGAGCCAGAATCGTATTATTCGGCCCGACGGCCAAAGTATACGGCGGTTTCAACTGGATCGATTTCAGGTCAGCCGGGGGACTTTTCATTTCCGGAATCAGATCGCTGAGGATGATTTTCTCCGTCATTGACTTTTGGGACAGGTCATATCTGATAAGCGCGATTTGCCTGGAACCCTTGGCATACCTCCCTTTGGCAACCCACAGCGTGTCAGCGGAGGTCTTCACCATCTGCGGAGCAACGCCGGTGACTGCGACATCAGTATCAATCACCAGAGTTTTTACCGTTTTAGCGCTTTTGCTGTATTCATAAATACTGTTTGCCGCGCCTGCAATCTGGGAAGGAACCTGGCCGTCGCTGTAAAAGAAAGAAACATAAATTTTGTCGCTGTCAAAAGGATCAACATAGATGGAACAGCCTGCGGCGAAATCATTCTGCAAAGCAGGAACATCATGCCAGACTTTATTGACCAGATCGTAATACTGAACGCCTTTATAATGCATCACCCACATCAGTTTCGACACCTGGTCATAAGCCATCCTGACGACACAATTATTTTTCAATGGGCTGCTGATGTCTTTGGCATTTATCCAGTTGACGATATTGCCGTTTGCGGCGTCATAAACGACGATGCCGCCGCCTTCATTGCGGTTGTGTTCGCGTATAACCTCATCTGTAGCGCGGCTGTCAAACGACATATTTACATTCAACGCCGGTTCCCCGGTGCCGCACCAGATCTGTTTGTTTACCGGATCATAAGCCACGCAGGTCTGCTGGCGGAATTTAATGTCGCTGCCGTCATAAGCTTTCTGGTAGTCAGTGATTTGGGCCGTATCAGTATTTATAGCCAGCAGGCCGCCGGCATCCCGGTTCATCTGCCGTGACGGGTGTGAGCGGAAGCAGGTGGCAAACGACCCCGGGATAAATGTCGCGCCGCGGTAAATGAACGGATACTGGCTGACTATGTCGCCTACTGCGTAAAAATTGTTATCCAACGGCAAATCGGCATAGCCGTAGCCGGAATTTTCAACGTTATTGAAAAAAGCGAACATCAGGTCTTTGGCGACAGTATCCATCGTCGCGGTCAACTGCTTCGTGGTCGGATTCGCCGGAACTTGGATCAATTCTATATTCCTCCTCTTCAGCTCATTTCGCACCATTGCCGAAATTTGCTGATGCAGCGTAAGAAATTTGGCTTTCCCGCCGTTCTGCTTGTGTGATGCATACGCCGGGGAGCCGGAGTCATCGATCATTTTTTTAATATTATTCACTCCCGGCCCATCCAGTCGTGACACAATGTAATAACCGAACATTTTCGAAGAAAATTTCTTGTTAAGAATGTCGGGATTGTAGTAATAAAAGTATTTGTTCCTGCAGAAAATATCCGGAATGCTGTTGTCCGTCGCTGATTCGGACAAATTGAACAGCACATAGACGTCAGTAAGATGGAAGGGAGCGCTTGCGTCTGCAAATTCCGGACTGGCGGCAACCATCGGAATGCCGCGCGTTAAGACAATGTAGTTTATCTTGTCTGTCAGGTTGTTGGCCGCCATATGGTTTTTTATGGCGTCAACCAATGCCTTTTTCTCATCTTTGGTCGCCTGCCCGAATTCGTTGCCGGCACCCTGCTGGTCGGTCATGGAGACATGCACAACATTGATATCCGGAATCTGGCGGGCGGTTTTATAATACGCACCGATCTCCACCGACGAAGGCGCTTTGTCGTTGATTACCACTAAAACATCGCTGTAAGACGGCATGCCTGATACCGGCGTTGCGGCAAGACACACTGCCGTCAACAATACGATCATTCTGAATATCGTGTTCTTCATACTGACCCCCTTGTCTATATGTTTTCGCAATACACTTATACACGAATTGAGCCCCGGCATATATGACGGATTGCCCAATGCTGAATTTTTAATTTTTAGTCTGATTTTATATAAACCGCCCCGACGCACAGCGTCGAGGTGTAGAAGACGGGAAGTACGGTTGCCGGGGCATTAACCTACCCCGGGCGTGACATTACTTAATTTCCTCAAGCGTGACATCTTTAAACATCAATTCCAGTTCCGGGCTGACGCCGAGAAGGATAATCCTGGCATTGCGGGTGCCTTTATACCATACGCCGGTTTTTACGCCAAACGGATTTTCGCCCTTGAATACACCCTTAAATTCAGTCCATTCCGCCGGGGCCGGAGCATTGCTGGCGCTGTCAATATACATAAAGGTCGCGCTGTCGCGATGAACCCGCACTTTAGTCCCGGCGGGAAACTCTTTCCCGCAACTGTCATTGAGGGTTATTTCCGTCACATCGCCTTTATTCTCGACCCTGGCAAATCCCATCGAACTGAGCGCTGAATTCGGCAGATCGGAATAGCTGCCGGAATTATCAGTGTTAAATGCGATAAAATAATATTGCCCTTGCTCCCATCCCTTGCCGCCCTTGATCTTTATCACCTTATCTTCAGGCTTGCATGGCTCCGCCAGTTCGGCATCGGTACCGGCAACCGCATTCACCTGACTCGGCGCAATCCAGACATTATCTGAATTAAGCGGCTGGACACCCAAATAAAACCGCCCTGCCTTCGACCCCGGAACCGCTTTGAATGAACCGGAAACCTGGTAAGTTTTCGCAGGATCAACACTTATTGTGCCTTTAGAGAAAACGATGCCGTTGCCTTTCAGCACAACAGCATTGCCGTCTTTGGCGGCCGGCTCGGATAAATTAGATCCGCCGCCATTCCAGCCGCAGCTCCAGTCACTGATGGTTTGCGGTTTCAGCCCGGTGTCCTGCGCGTTTGCGACAACACATATGGAAATACTCACTGCTGCTGCAGTCCATTTTTTCAAATTTGCATTCATAATATTCTCCTTGCTTGATTGTATTAACTAATTTTTAAACCGAGATGCTGCTTGAAGAACGCTACTGCCTTGTTTCCGCCCCATCCGTGTTCTCCGGGTGACAGATCGAGCTGAAGATTTTCCGGCATCCTGGCCGCCGCATATATTTTCTCGAGCTTCCTGAAGCATGCCATTGCAGTATCCACTTTGAAGCATGAATCGTTGGCGCCGATGTCAATCAGCAGCGGACGAGGGGCAAGCAATCCCTGCAGCTCCGGCAGATCAACCAGTTTGTAAAGACCGGGCGCAATCTGCAGACCGCAGTAATTGATGTCGCGGATGCCGAAATGCGCCCACAGGTCGCTGTAGCAGATGATTTCCGTCGCCTTGAAGCGCTCGTCGCAAAGACTCATCCAGAGAGTCATTGCTCCGCCGCCGCTGAGTCCCATGGTTCCGAGTTTGCCGGAATCAACTTGCGGGAGCGAGCAGATAAAGTCGGTGGCGGCTTTGCCGTGGGTGACGTTGATGGACAGCGAGGTCATGCCGAACATGGTGGCATGCAGGTAATAGAGGTTGCACCAGTCGCGTCCCTCCTGGAAGCGATGGTTCGGCTTATTATTGTCGTTGCGCTCACCGAAGCCGATCCAGTCAATGGAGTAAGTGATGAACCCGGCCTTTGCCATTTGATGCCCGTAACTGTAGTTATACAGGCTGATCTGGTCCCGCGTTTCCGGGGATGAATCATTGCCCATAACCGGTTCTTTCCCGCATGGACCGTGGCCGTGACAGCAGAGGATCGCCGGGTATTTTTTGTTTTTTTTCATTTTCTCCGGGAATGCGGCCAGCAATGTTGCGGAGATATGTTTTGAAACATCAATCAGCCATTTCTGTTTAGTCAGACCGTCATGTTCCCACTCCGCCAGCAGTTGCGGGTTTAACGGGACCCGTTCCGGGGAATCGCCGATGGTGGCAAGCACTTTGGGCAAAGCCTGTTTTTTCCATTTGGCGAAGTCTGTTTTTGCGTTGAATGCATACTGCGGCACATGCTCAGCGGCCATTTCGACAAACATCCGTTGCGGACTTAAATTTCTGAATGACATTTTTAAACTCCTGGACATTAAAAATGTTAAAACCCTATGATGCTGAAGTGCCTGGCCGGCAGCGAAACCGTAAACTTGTCGCCGTTGACCGGAATATCCTGCTCGTTATATTCGTCACGGACTTTCGGCAAACCTTGTTTGAGTTTGGAAATGTCCACGGTGACGGTCTGCGGTTCTTTGGTCAGATTGCCGACTATTGCGAAAAAGCGGCCGTCCGGACATTTGTAGTAAGTAACTCCGGCTTTGGACGCCGGTTCCACGCCGATTTCCTTCTGCTGGTCGTAGAAGTTTACTGTCGCCGTGTCCAGTTTATAGCGCATCTCTGCGCCCCATATCCTGCTGATGACATTGCCATCCTCGAATGCGATGGTCAGCGGAACGTCATTCAGCAGCAGCTTGGTGCACATTGCCTTGGTATATTCCTCGCCCGTCGCGGCATCGCCTTTGGTCATTGACCCGCCCCATGCCGGATTTGCTCTGCCCAGGTTGCCCAGGAAAAGTATGCCGGAACCTTTGAGACGCATGTTCAGTTCGGAGCGGTACTCGTCTCTGGTAATGTCATCAAAGTAGTAGTATGGCGTCCGCTTCTCCTGCATCAGTCCACAATACTGTTCGCCCGGAAACCAGTAATCACCGAAATCATGAATCATCGGGTTGTAGAAACTGTGGGCATGATAAACGGTGACGCCGTTATGCTGATGCGCCAGCCGGTAAGTGCGCAGCATGTGCCGGCGCAGCCCCATAATGGTCAGCGAATTGACCCGGCGTCCGAAATTGTCAATAAAGCTCGCGCCGTTAAGTTCATTGGCGCTGATCTGATTGTCGGAAATATCATAATATAAACCGACATAGAGCTGCTTGGGATGGTTCAGGGCTTCGCTGGTATTCCACATGATATAATCGCTGTAGCCGGTACGCGGGTCGGCCCTGGTAATGGGGGATTCTTTTTCGTCCGGGGTAATTTTCCCGGTCGGACGGATGGGATAACCGCCGCCAATAATTTCGCCGGTGACATCCCAGTATTTCTGGAAATAATTGCCGGCCTTGTCATAACTGTTGCAGAAAGTAGCGGCGCCGTATGGAATTACCCGCGTCATTCCATTCTTCTTCATTTCGTCCATGACCTGTCCAAAGTACGGACTTAATTTCATGGTAAAGCATGATTCGTAACCTTCACCGACATGCTGCACCAGCGCCACGTCGCAATTCGGATACCGGTTATAGCCTCCAAGCCGGAAAGAGCGGGATTTTTCCGGCAGCGGACGGCTGGGAGTGGCGATGAACATCGCGTGATATGCCGTATTTTCCGGAACGGTCACTGCTCTGGTGATCATATTGACTTCACAGTTGCCGCCAAGATCAGTGACTTTGGCCGTAATGACGTTTTCATCTTTGCCGTAAATCCAGTTGGCGTCGTGTTCCGGAGCCCAGCAAAAACCTTTTGCCTCGGAAGTCAGCCATAAGACGGTCGCCGACTTGCGGGAGTCGAATGGAAACGGCGATTCATATTTGCCATTGCCGGAAAGTTTCAGCAGCGGGTGCATGGTGAACTGCGAGAATTTTCTGCTTACGGTCCATTCCAGTTTCATGGACTTGACTTCAGGCCGCCCGAGAATTTCAAAATCCCAGCGGATCATCCCGTCAAATTCAATCCTGGTGGTCCAGTTGATGGAAAAGGTTTTCGCTTTGCCGGTGCCTTTTAACATGACGGAAGTTTTGTTCGGACTAAGTTCTTTGCCGGTGACATCCCACTTAATATCAGCTTTGCCTTCCGGCGTTGTTACCACCAGTTCCGGTGCCTTATCCAGAATTGACTCGCCGCCGTCAACGATCTTCCGCGGCAGCGGATTGCTGCCGAAACAGTATTCGCGGTTCCAGACTTTAACCACATTGTCTCCGGTCAGTTCCATCGGCGTCCAAGGGGCGGGAACAGCATCTTCAAGTCCGATTTTATTGCCATACCAGGCGGTGTCCGGACGGATAATCTTTTTCGTCACATTCATTTTTTCGCCGCGGGAATTGGTAATGTCGATGGTAAACGCATATTCACCGGGCTCATTAACCCCGTCAATGACGCGGGTGCTTTTAATCTCTTTCGAACCCCATACCCCTTTAATTGTTTTGCCGGACGGAGAAAGCAGCACATATTCCGCATTGGTTTTGCCAGCCTTGATTTCGGACTGCCATTTGTCATCCATCGGCGCAAAATCAACCGTGACGGACAGACGGTCAAGCGGACCTTTCCCGTCATCGACGCCATTAAGTTCGATATCAATATAGGTCATTTCCCTTTTGGGCGCGTTTTTTAGCACGGACGCCGCTTTCAGATACTGATTGCGAACTTCCGCGGCAGTCAGGGCGCGATTATAGATTTTCAGATCGTCAAACGCGGTCTGGGTTGAAGGATCGCTGCCGCTTGCTCCCCACATGCTTTCGCGAATACCGATCCATGACTGTTTCGCCGCCGGCACAAAACTCGCCGGAAGCAGATTGTCTTTGGACAGCGCGGTAGTTACGAGCAATTCACCATTGAGGTAAATCTTGATTTCCTTCTCGTCCCAGGAGCCGGCGACCTGAAACCATTCGCCTTTAGTGAAGCTCAAGCCTGCCCCCGCAAGTTTATACATACTGGGCTTGCAGGTGGAATTCTGCCAGAACAGATAAACTATTGGTTCCTGAAAATATTGATAGAAAAATATATTCTGCCACTCTTTGCCGTTACTGAATCGGAGAAACAGATACGGTTTATGGGTCTGAATAGCATCGCCTACTTTAACGTTTTTCGGACTGTAGTCTATGGCGGAAACCCAGAACGCCGCGGTTCCCTGACGGTAATTGACGTTTTTATCCACATTGTACCGCATCAGCTCATCAACGCCCTTTCTGAGAAACGCGTTTTTGCCGTCATAACCGCCAAAGCCCCTGAATTCCAGATTGTCCTTGAACGTGGTTGAGGAAGGGTCCCCCAGCGCCAGATCGGCACTGGTGCTGAACTTGTCGAAAGTCACACAGAATGACAAATCGCGGTCAGTAATTTTATCGGTCAGCATGAAAAAATTTTTTGAATCTTCGGCTTTACACGGAACAACTGCGGACAACAGCAGCATGCCGATTCCTGCCGCTTTGATTAATCTTCTCCAGTAACTTTTTTGCATCGCGAGAACCCTCTCATTAATTGTTGAAATCCTGCCGGAAAACGGCAATAAAGGACTGTTATAACATGTACGGATTAATTATCTGACGTAGTTTAAACTGAGCAGACGTCAGTTACCGGAACATAATGTCTGCCCCGTTCAACTTTTAGTTGCTGCCCCAGGTTGCAGTCCGATATCTCGGATTCCAGAATTGACGCCTGGCATCACCCAGCGGATCTGATCCGCTGTTTAACTGTCCGGTGAATTTCCACGAGGCGCGGGGCTCGGACGAAGCATGACCATCGACCCAGACAATATTCGCGTTGTTGCTGTGACGATCATTAAGTTGAGCCATGGTAGGGGCGCTTATCGGATTATTGGAGCCCAGGGCAGCCCAGGTTATGCCTGCCTGCGGGTTTGAAGGTATCCAATTATCTCCAAGCATGATCTTACTGCTGGGGTTGCGGGTCATAGTATTTTTTAAATAAACCGGCGTATTCATTTGGTCTGCGCCAATATAATCGGCATTATAGCCGTAAGTAAGATAATAGTATCTGTACCAGTTCTTGGGATTCAGCTCAACACGATTTCCTCCAATAATATAATCGCTGGAAAAAACCATTTGCGCAGACGGACACAAAAGCATTTTTGCATCGGGCAGATACTTAAACATTACCTGGCCTGCCGCCCATGGGAATTCGCCGGCATATGTTGCCGAACTGCGGAATCGCCATGGCATGTAAAAACCGCTATAGTCATCCTGATAGGTGAACATTCCCAGATTCATCTGTTTAAGATTGTTCAAACATGCTGACTGACGTCCTTTTTCCCGGGCTTTGCTCAGCGCCGGCAGCAGCATGGAGGCGAGGATCGCGATGATGGCGATCACGACGAGGAGCTCGATAAGCGTAAAAACTTTTACTTTTCCAGCGGAACTGCGGTTTCTTCTTTTCATGATAACCCCCTTTATTAGGTTGATTTTTGTATGATTAATTTGGCGGAAACACTTTCATGCCGGGGTGTCCGGTTGCCGGTGCGGATTGCGTCAATCACCATCCGGCAGGCGGTCCGGCCGATATTGAAGTGGTCAATCTTGCAGTGGGTAAATTCCGGCAGCAGATTATTGAACGTCATCCCGGATGCATAACCGAACGCACCGACATTTTTGCCTAAGATAATATTATTCTCCATGCAGTATTTGTACAGCAGCGGCACCCCTTCGGTGTAGACGCAGAAAATCGCGTCCTTCCGGCTGGTCATATCCCAGCCGGAACCGGCAATAAACTTGCTCAGACCATTAATATCCGGCCTGTTCGCACGATAAATCCATGCCGGATCCGCTTCGATGCCGTGACTGGCGGCGGCGGCGCGCATGGCGCTAAGTTTACTAATCTCCTGTTCATTATCAACAGGAATGCGTTGTGAGGTAATTATGTCCAGGACGCGAAGCCTGCGATAGCCGTTTGCCGCCAGATGCGCGGCCAGCGCGTTAAATACTGTTGCATATTCACTGAACACCGTTGAAAAGGTCGCTGAATCATTTTTCCTCGAGATAATATTCACACAGTATTTGTTGTCACTGATAAGGGCCTGCCGCAGTCCTGACAATTGATAGCCGATTAAAATCGCGCCGTCAAATTCTTCCATGCGGCGGCTCTGACGACGAATCTGAATTGCCTTGTCGGTATCTTCAAAATGCTGAAATGCAATTTCCGCCTGCTGTTCTTTCGCCTCCGTTACCATGCCGCGGTACACTTCCGAGACCGCTCCCCAGTTTTCCATGGAGCCTATCGCGTCCGGCGAAAGCGACGCTTCCGGGAACGGGAAAATAATCCGGACGGTGCTCAGTTCGTGATTCACATCTTCGGCGATAAAGGTGCCTTTGGCGGGAACGCGTTCAATGTAATTCTGCTTCTCCAGCAGATCCAGCGCCTCGATGATTGTACCCCGGCTGGCTCCGAACTGCTCGGCCAGCATTCTCTCGCCGGGCATTCTCTTGCCGGGCCTGAAAACTCCGCGCCTGATTTCTTTAATCAGTTTTTCGCTGACCTGCACAGACAGCGCAGTCTTGCTTTCTTTGTCAATTACTTCCTGCATCAATTATTCCCTTATTTTGCAACTGGATCAAACTGGACTAGTCCAGTAATTAATAGTATAACTGATGTTTCGAAATTTGTCAATAGTTTTTGGTGTTTTTATTTTAAAATTATATGTTTTGAAGCAGATTTTCACAATCAAACAGGACTGTCACATGACAGGAGCGTAATTAATCCTTATTCAATTTAAGATAATTGTATTGGGTGCGCCTATAGAATAATGTGAATATATGCAAAACTTTTTTGTGTTTCTTAAATTTGCAACTATAATATGATGTAAAATATATTGTAATTCCTTTTTTAATAAATCAAAAATTAAGGAG
>JBAYIO010000145.1:0-9945 GCA_041665605.1 Victivallaceae bacterium
AAATGTCCAAAATGTCCAAAATGTCCAAAATGTCCAAAATGTCCAAAATGTCCAAAATGTCCAAAATGTCCAAAATGTCCAAAATGTCCAAAATGTCCAAAATGTCCAAAATGTCCAAAATGTGGCTTGGTTATAGTCCCGTCCGTCACGGACGATGGGTGTCCATAATGTCCATAATGTCCAAAATGATTGCTGACTTCCCCCGGACAAGAAAAAACTCCGGGGGTTTAAAGCCCGGAGTTTTTGCGAGTATCGAGTATTAGCGGAGTTCCACTTTGAGTTCTGAACTGAGCTTTTCGCGCAGTTTGTCAAAGGCTTCGTTGACTTCTTTATCGGTCAAGGTCCGTTCGGAACTGCGGAAGGTCAGGGTGTAAGCCATGCTCTTTTTGCCCGCGCCGAGCACTTTTTCATCGGTGAAGATGTCGAACAGTTCAACCTTTTCGAGATTCTTCAACCTGGCGCTGCGGATGAAGTCCGCTACGGTCTGATGCTGCAGCGACTGAGCGGCGAGAAATGCCACGTCGCGGGTTGTTGACGGGAACATCGCCAGCGGCGAATACAACGGGGATTCCAGCTTCGCAGCCAATATCGCGGAAGTCTCGAATACTCCCAGGAAAATCGGATATTCGGAGCGGAACTTCGTCGAATACCTGGCGTTCAGTTCGCCGATATGACCGGCGCATTTGCCGTCAATCATGACCGCGGCGCAGCGGACGGGCGCGAATCTGTCGTCTTCGGCTTTCTCAAAACGGAACTTTTCGATCTTGCGGTCTGTGAACCAGGCTTCGGTCAGCCCTTTGAGGTCGTAGAAATCGAACAGTTCACTGCGTTCAGCGGAGAAGCGTTCCGGATGTTTGTGCCCGGCAAGGACCATGCAGCATTCAAGTCTCTCCTCCGGGAATTTCTGCGGGTTGCCGCAGAAAACATTGTCTATTTCAAAAAGCTGCAAATCCAGATTCTTGCGCGAGATATTACGCTCAACCGTAGCGAGCATTTCCCCCAGCAGCGACGGACGCAGACAGACCAGATCGAGACTCAGCGGGTTGTCCATCCGGATCACATCTTCAGATGCGAATCTGGAGTCGCTCAAGGCGGATTTGTCGCTGACCGTGCTGTAGTGGAGGCACTCATAGAGTCCCAGCGCAATCAACTCGTCGCGGAGCCCCTGAATCCCGGTATAGGCGTCTTTGGAGAAAGACGCAACTGACTTGGAGGTAACCGGCACTACCGGCACGGCATCCAGTCCGTTGATGCGGGCGACTTCTTCCGCGAGGTCGGCCTCGCGCTCAATGTCCAGCCGGAATGACGGCGGGGTGACCACGCACTTGACCTCGTCAATATCGGAAACATTGAGGCGCAGTTTCTTGAAAATATCCACGATCCGGTCGTTGCTCAAGTCAACTCCGGTCAGTTTGCGGATGCGTTCAAAGCGGCATGTCACCGGCTTGAATACCGGCTTGTTGCCCTGAATGTCCACCAGTCCGGTGACCAGTTCGCCGCCCGCCAGTTCCAGGATCAGCGATGTCGCGCGGTCACTGGCAATCTCAAGCATATTCCAGTCAATGCCGCGTTCAAAGCGGTGCGATGAATCGGAGGAAATCCCCAGTTCGCGCGAGGAGGCGCGGATATTGGAGGTGAAAAACGCGGCGCTTTCCAGCAGGACATTGACCGTGGATTCCGTCACGCCGGAATCCAGTCCGCCCATGATCCCGGCCAGCGCGACCGGTTTTTCAGCGTCGGCGATCACCAGATGGGTCGGCTTCAGCGACAACTTGCTGTCATCCAGCATGGTCATCTTTTCCCCGTCCGCGGCGCGTCTGACGACAATGCGTTTGCCGGAGAGTTTATCCAGGTCAAAAGCATGCAGCGGATGACCGAGTTCCATAAGCACAAAATTGGTAATGTCAACCACGTTGTTGATCGGACGCAGGCCGATGCTGAGCAGGCGCTCCTTCAGCCATTCCGGGCTTTCCGCAATTTTGACGTTGCGAATAACCCTGGCTGTATATCGCGGGCAGAGCTCCTGATCAAGCACGGTAACCAGATTAGCGGTATCTTCATTTTTCGCCGGAACCGGCGACTTGATTCTCGGCATGGCAGCTTCCTTGTCGAGCAGACAGGCCAGGTCGCGGGCCACGCCCCAGTGCGACAGCCAGTCCGGACGGTTCGGCGTAACCTCCAGCTCGAACATGGTATCGCCGGGAAACAGTTCCGCCAGCGGGGTCCCGGTCTTCAATGCGCGGTCCAGAATCAGCAGGCCGGAATGATCATCATCCAGGCCGAGTTCACGGCCGCTGCAAAGCATGCCGTAAGATTCAACGCCGCGCAATTTGGACTTCTTAATTTTGAACGACTCGCCGCTGGACTTGTCGGTAAGCGTGGCGCCGATTGTCGCCAGCGGAACCTTGTTTCCGGCATCGCAATTCGGCGCGCCGCAGACAATCTGCAGCTCTTCTTTACCATCGGAAACCCGGCAGACGGAAAGCTTGTCCGCATCGGGATGCGGTTTGCGTTCCAGAATCTCCCCGACGACAATGCCTTCCGGAATTCCGCCGGAACGTTCAATCGCCTCGACCTCGATACCGGCCATAGTCAGCTTGGCCGCCAGCGTCTCGATGCCGCAGGAGATATCAACATATTGTGAAAGCCAGTTATATGAAATATTCATTGTTTGTGCCCCGGTTAAAACTGTTCAAGGAATCTGGTGTCGTTCTCGTACAGAAGCCTGATATCGTTAATGCGGTAACGGATCATGGCAATGCGCTCAATCCCCATTCCGAAGGCGAAACCGCTCCAGATTTCCGGATCGTAGCCCACTGCTTTAAGCACATTGGGGTCAACCATGCCGGCCCCGGCGATTTCCAGCCAGCCGGACTGCTTGCAGACGTTGCAGCCTTTGCCGCCGCACATAATGCACGAAAAGTCATATTCGACGCTGGGTTCGGTGAACGGGAAAAAGTGCGGACGCAGCCGGATCGAAACATTCGGGCCGAACAGTTCGCGGGCGTAAGCCTGGAGAATGCTTTTCAAATCAGCCAGCGAAACATCGCGGTCAATATACAAGCCTTCGATCTGGTGGAAGTTCATGCTGTGGGTCGCGTCAGGCGTGTCGCGGCGGAAGCAGCGGCCGGGAGCGACAATGCGCACCGGCGGCTCCTGGCTTTCCATGACGCGGATCTGCACCGGGGACGTCTGTGTCCGGAGCAGTCTGCCGTCTTTAAAATAAAAAGTGTCGCCGGGATCGCGCGAAGGGTGATCGGCGGGAGTGTTCAAGGCATCAAAATTATGGTAAACCGTCTCAATTTCCGGTCCGTCGGCAACGATAAATCCCATCCGGCGGAAAATAGCCACGCTGTCGTCAATGACTTTGGTGACCGGATGTTTATGACCAAGCTTGCGCAGCCGTCCGGGCAGCGTCAGATCAAGTTCGTCGCTGCTCTTTCCGCCGGAACCGGCGGCAAGCCGCTGTTTAGCGCCGTCCAGCAGTTCCTGGAAGCGGTTTCTGCCGGTGTTAAAAGCCTGCCCGACCGCTTTGCGGTCTTCCGGAGGAACCGCGCCCATTTCCTTGCTCAAAGCAGGAAAAAGGCCGTTCCGTCCGAGGATTTCGATTCTGACTTCTTCAATTTCCGCTTCAGTCACTGCGTTCAAGAGCTTCGCCCCGGCGTCGCTGAGAGCGGAATCGATCTTTTGAATGATTGGATTTGACATAATATTTTGATTTCCGGCTAAAATGAAGAAAGCTTGAAGAGGAAAGCACAGGCCTCCTATTCAAGCTTTCAATGTTCCATCAACAAACTGCTCAGGCCTGTGTAACTTTCTCGACCAGAGACTTAAACTCCTGCGGTTCGGTTACAGCCAGGTCGGCGAGAACTTTACGGTTCAGGTCGATCTGGGCTTTCTTCAGACCATCAATAAATTTGCTGTAAGTGGTACCGTTGATTCTGCAGGCGGCGTTGATACGCACGGTCCACAGTCTGCGGTACTGACGTTTCTTCTGTTTGCGTCCTTCAAAGGCATGGCGCATGGCTTTGTCCACGGCGTCATAAACGGTACGGATGTTCTTGCTGCTGCATCCGTAAAAACCTTTAGCCTGCTCTAATACGCGCTTGCGTCTTTTGCGGGAAGGTACTGCACAAGTTACTCTTGACATGATTAAATTCCTCCTGGATTATTCTGTTATCAGTTAATGGATTAGAGGCCGTACGGAAGAGCGGCTTTAATGCGCCTTCTTTCAGTCTTGCCTATTGCTCCATCCTGTCCCAGACGGCGTCTGCGCTTGGCGCTTTTTCCGGTGAGGAGGTGACGACCACCGGCTTTGTGATGACGATACTTGCCGGTACCTGTTCTTTTGAGCCGCTTCGCGGCACATTTCCTTGTCTTCTGCTTGGGCATCGTTAGTTAAACTCCTATTCTACATTGTTAACTGTTCATCCAGGACGGCCGATGCCAGCCATTCCCGGCGTTTATTATCACTTTTTCCCGAGAGGAGAGAAAGTGACGCTGATATTACGCCCAAGCAACTTGGGCCTTTCCTCAGCAGTTCCGTGCTTGGAGAGGTCGTTCATGATCCGCTCCATCAGTTCGAAACCGATCTCTTTATGAGCCATTTCACGGCCTCTGAAAACCAGAGTGACTTTTAATTTAGCCCCTTTCTCCAGAAATTCAAACCCGTGTTTCAATTTATATTCATAATCGTGCTTATCAATATTGATGTGAAACTTGACCTCTTTCAGCTTCTGGGTGATGACATGCTTTTTCTGAGCTTTGATATTTTTCTTCTGCTCATAGGTCAGCTTGCCGTAATCCATGATCCTGCAGACCGGCGGATCGGATTTTTCCGCAACCAGGACAAGGTCCAGCTTGGCTTCGATAGCCATCTTGCGGGCATTTTCATAAGTTACAACGCCTACTTGCTCTCCATCTGCGTCAATAAGACGGATCTCACGAGACGCAAATGAAACATCTGCCGGTTTAATCAGCTTAGCGATACGAGTACCCTCCAGTTAGTTTTTTCAACATCAAAATAAACACGATATTTGATTATCATATAATATTATCATATTTTTTGCTCAATTTCAAATCGCATTTTTTCAATTACCGCAGGAATTGTCAATTCTCCCATTTCGCCTTCGCGGCGCGAACGCACCGCGGCGTTGCCGTTTTCCATCTCGCGGTCGCCGATAATCAGCATATACGGGATGCGCTGATTGCGTGCATCTTTGATCTTGGAGCCGACGCTTTCGGAGCGAACATCCAGTTCAACACGGAACCCCTGCCCGCGCAGATCCTTGAACAGTTTGCGGGCATATTCGTGCTGACGCTCGGTGATCGGCAGAATCCTGGCCTGCTCGGGCGCCAGCCAGAGCGGAAACGCCCCGGCATAATGTTCGACCAGAATGCCGAAAAAGCGCTCCAAGGAACCGAGCAGTGCGCGATGGACCATGAACGGACGGTGTTTCTGTCCGTCTTCGCCGATATAGGTCATGTCGAAACGCTCCGGCAGATTGAAGTCAAACTGAATGGTGGAAGTCTGCCACTCACGGCCGATGGCGTCTTTGACTTTCAGGTCAATTTTCGGCCCGTAGAACGCGCCGCCGCCTTCGTCGATTTCACACTTGAGACCGCATTTTTCGACAGCCTTTTGCAGCGAAACCATCGCTTTTTCCCAGCGCTCCGGCTCGCCTACCGCCTTTTCCGGGCGGGTCGCCAGATAAGGCTTGATTTCCTTGAAGCCGAACGCGTCCCAGATGGAGAGGCTGAAACGCAGAACTTCCGCGATTTCGTCCTCAATCTGTTCCGGCGTACAGATGATATGGGCGTCATCCTGAGTAAAACCGCGGACGCGGAGCAACCCGTGCAGCACGCCGCTTTTTTCATAACGGTAAACGGTGCCGAGTTCAGCCCAGCGCAGCGGCAGTTCGCGGTAAGAGCGCAATTTCGACTTGTAAATCTCAATATGGAACGGGCAGTTCATCGGCTTGGCATAGTAATCAGTATCATCGATCTTCATCGGCGCATACATGGAATCCTTGTAGAAATCCAGGTGTCCGCTGGTGCGCCAGAGATCGCTCCGCCCGATGTGCGGGGTATTGATCAAGTCGTAGCCGTTTTTATAATGTTCCTGTTTCCAGAAATTTTCAAAAGTATTGCGGATAAACGCGCCCTTAGGATGCCACAGCACCAGGCCGGGGCCGACCATTTCGGAGAAACTGAACAAATCCAGTTCCTTGCCTAGCTTGCGGTGATCGCGCTTTTTGGCTTCCTCCATCAACTGAAGGTAATCGTGCAGCTCCTGCTTGCCCGGGAACGCGGTTCCGTAAATGCGCTGGAGCATGGGATTAGTTTCCTTGCCGCGGAAATACGAACCGGCAATCGACATCAGCTTGAATGCCGCGATCTGACCGGTATGCTCCACATGCGGCCCGCGGCAGAGATCGGTAAAATCGCCGCAGCGGTAGAAAGTGATTTTCTCGCCTTCCGGAATATCCGCCAGACGCTCAAGTTTGAACGTCTGATCTTTTGATTTGAGGAACTCCAGCGCTTCAGCGCGATCCATCCCGACCACTTCAAACGCCAGTTTCTGGTTGCAGATTTTGCGCATGGCGTCTTCAATGCTTTCCAGGTCTTCCGGGGTCAGACGGTGTTCCATATCGAAATCATAATAGAACCCGTCTTCAGTCGAGGGTCCGATGTCAAATTTAACTCCGGGGAAAAGCTGCTGTACCGCGGCAGCCATAATATGCGCCGTACTGTGACGAATCGTTTCAATCGGAAATTTACTCATTTTATTTAAATCCTATGTTTCAATTTTCATGTTATCTCAAATACAAGCATCTGCAATTCCTGAATAATTCAGACACATGTTCGGCTGTCATCAGAAATTAGCCTGACTCTGTTTGCAATATATGATTTTATCCGCAAATTCTTCAAAAATATGCTACCTGTTTTTACTTAAACAAATTCAACTGTTCAGGCGGGGGATTAATTATATCCCGCACCGGCGCGAAAGACCGGCGATGAATCGCACATACGCCATAGGCCTTCAGCGCCTCAAGATGTTTTTCAGTCCCGTATCCCTTATGCTGTTCAAAGCCATACTGCGGATACTGTCCTGCCAAATCCACCATCAGTTCATCGCGAAACACCTTGGCCAGAATGCTGGCGGCGCCGATGCTGGCCGATTTGGCGTCACCCTTCACGATCGCCTCGCACGGCACCGGCATATCCGGCACCGGCAGCCCGTCTATCAACAGGAAATCCAGCTTCTCCAACTGGCTTACCGCCTGCCGCATCGCCATCCGCGACGCCTGGAGAATGTTAATTTTATCAATCATCTCCACCGACACCACAGCGATGCCGTACTGCAATCCGGGAACCTCCAGGATCGCCTGCCGCAGCTCAATCCGCTGCTCTTCCGTCAACTGTTTCGAATCATTTACCGCCGGAATCCGGGCACCCATCGGGAAAACCACGGCGGCGGCGACAACCGGGCCGGCCAGCGGGCCGCGCCCGACTTCATCCACTCCGCCTACAAATGAAAACCCCTCAGCCCAGCGTTTTTGTTCCAGGAGGAGGAGTTTATCATTTATGGAAAGATATTCCATTTTATACAGAATGTAAGGAGGGGAATCCTCTTTTTACACTGTTCTGCGTTCTTTAACTCTGGCAGACTTGCCGATCTTAGTTCTAAGATAATAGAGTTTGGCACGTCTGGTTTTGCCCTGTCTGGTCACTTCAATCTTGGCGACGCGGGGGCTGTTCAGCGGGAATACGCGTTCAACGCCCTGACCGGAAACAACACGTCTGACGGTGAAAGTCTCCTGAATGCCCACGCCTTTGCGGGCAATAACCGTACCGGCGAAAACCTGAATACGCTCATTAGTGCCTTCAACGATTCTAACATGCACTTTCACAGTGTCGCCGGCGGAAAAATCGGTGACGTCCTGCTTGCACTGTTCTTTTCTGATTTTATCCATTATGTTCATATCAGCCTCCAAGTTTTTTATATTCAATATCTGTTATTGTTTTGTTTTACTGTCTGCGCCGCTTATCAAATCCGGCCTGCGCTGCCTTGTCCGCTCCTGCGCCTGCTTCAGCCGCCATGCGGCGATCCCGGCATGATTGCCTGAAAGCAGCACATCCGGCACTTTCATGCCGCGGAACTCCACCGGCCTGGTGTATTGAGGATACTCCAGCAAACCGTTGGCGAACGATTCATCAACGCTTGATTCATCGGAACCCAGCACTCCCGGGAGAAGCCTGACAATTGCGTCAGTCATCACCATCGCGGCCAGATTTCCGCTGGTCAACACATAGTCGCCAATCGAAATCTCTCTGTCAATCAACGCGGCGCGGACTCGTTCATCCACGCCTTCATAATGGCCGCATATTATAATCAGATGGTCATGCGCGGTCATCTCAACGGCCATCTTCTGGTTAAAGCGCTCTCCCTGAGGACTGGTCAGAATCACCAGCGACTGCTCAGTCCTGAGGTCTTCCACCGCCTCGAAGAGGGGTTCGACCTTCATCAGCATTCCCGGTCCGCCGCCGTACGGCTTGTCATCAACAGTTCCGCGTTCGTCGTGCGTATAGTTCCGCAGGTTTACCGCATTAATCTCAACCAGCCCCTGCTTCACTGCTCTGCCGATAATGCTTTCTTTGAACGGGCCGAAAAAAATATCCGGGAAAAGCGTTATGATATCAATTCGCAAATCAATCATTTACCTCGACTGAAACTTTTTTCTGCAGACGGCCGGCGGCGCCGCTGACCAGAGCACGAATTGCCATGATCGTCTTGCCTCTTTTGCCGACAATCTTGCCGATGTCTTCTTTTTTGCAGTCAATCTTTATGATATTCGAATCTTTACCGATTTCAGAGGAAACTCTGACCGCGTCCGGAAAATCGACCAGGGCGCGGACAACGTAATCAACAAAATTTTCAAGATCTTTGATTCCGCCTTCTGCTCCGGGTACCGGCTTTTTTTCTTCCGAACTACCACCACCGGTAAAAAACTTAACAAATGACTTTAACACTTTTAATGGTTCCTTGGTTACAAATTCAATGCTGAATTATGCAGGTTTTGCTTCAGATGCCGGTGCGGCAACCGCTGCTGCCGCAGCCTGGGCTTTCGCCACGGCTTTCTTGGACGGCTTGCTTACTTTAACTTTGTCGGACATCTTGACGCCGCTTCTTACCCGCTTGAGGATGCCCTCAACGGTTTCACTCGGAATTGCGCCGGTGGAAAGCCAGTAGTCCGCTCTTTCCAGGTCAATTTTTTCATCTTTGTGTCTGGGATCGTAGAAACCCAGAAATTCGACCGCTCTGCCGTCTCTGGATGTCTTTCTGTCCATTACAACAATCCGGAAACAGCTGTTGTTCTTTGATCCGGTTCTTTTCAATCTGATTGAAACTGCCATACTCTTTAAAACCTCTTTTTACTTAAAAACCCAACTTTATATTCAATTCCGGCAAACAGCTCCACCCTCCGAAGCCAGCCACTTTCTCAATCTTCGGAACGCGTACCCCGTGACCGGAATCACGTTTCTTTGATTCTTTATCAAAAGTCAACTAAAAGAGCGTATACTATACCGCAACAACCGCGCCCTGCAACCCTTTGCCGCATTTTTTTCAGTTTTTTTTACGTTTTTATCCGCTCACGACAATTTGGACACCCCATTACCTCATTTTGGACAGTACGGCCTGGGAGTTCCGGGATATTGCCGTCCGAGACGGACGGGGGCTGCAACAAACCAATTTTGGACACATCATACCCTCGTTTTGGACACACTTGTCCAAGACGTTTTCGCCACCCGACTCCGGCGGCCAGGTTTAGATTCTCATTGACTGATAACAATTTTGTGCGTTTTGACATTTTGGTCATTTTGGACACCTGTTGAGCAGGAGGTACTTGCTGATTGTCCAACATTCCGGAGACTTTGGAGTGA
>JBAYIO010000146.1:0-9849 GCA_041665605.1 Victivallaceae bacterium
ATACTTTGGATAGTCGTTGAGCATAACGCTTTCCGGTTTTCCACTTTTCTCGCTTTTCTCTCCCGCATTCGCGGGACCCGCAAGCGGGGCACACTCCCGCATTCGCGGGCTTCCTGACTCCGACACTTTAGAGTGTCATTGAGCACAAAGCTTTTGTTTTTTCAAACAACTCCGAGAACCTGGAGTCTCGTTGAGCATAATGCATTTTCGTTATGGGGCGGGGCCTATGGGGCATTTTGGACAGCCGTCCGCCATAGGCCTTATGAGACCCATAGGCCCCATTGGCCCCATTGTTCTGCCCCTGCGCAAAGCATAACCCGGATGCAACGGACGTCCGATTCCGGAGAGTTTAGAGACATCTTGAACGGAACCTCTTTCAATTTTTCCCGCTTTCAACTCTCCCGTTTTAAAATTTTAAAACTTCAAAACTTCAGCATTTGTCTTTACATATATAGTAAATTTGTAAATCATATTCTGTGTTAATGCTTATCCACAAATCACTTAAATCAGTTCTTTGCCGCAGTAAAATGAAAAAGCTAAAGACCGGGAACGCCGGTCGTCTGACCGGATTCGTCCACACCCTGCGCGATTCCCCTGAACCGGAGAGCCTGAATAAAAGCGGCCGTAAAACTATTTAATGCAAATTCAAAGCGCAAAATGAATATAACAGCCCTTGATTTTTGACGAAAAAGAACGATTTATTTTTAATTCTTCCTGGTTTCGAGTGTTTTCCGGATTTGCGCGGCAGCCTTGTCGGCAAACGCTTCCAGCATTTCTTCTTTTTTCATGCTTTCTGGATACGAGGCAACAATCCCGCTGACTGAGGCATTCCGGCAGTTAATCAGTTTCGCGCTGAAATAAACGCTGCCGTCCATGCTGTAAATCCGGCCGGTCAAAATAAAATCCGCGCCCAGCATCGTGCCCAGTTGCAGCGACTGCCTGCCGGAAGTCATGCCGTCTGCGGTCAATTTCCGCTCGGCCATGATCTTGTCAATATTCTTGCGCTCTATCATCCGCACATTGTCATATTCCGCCAGCCTGGCGAAAATGAGCATTTCCAGTTTTTCGCCGTCGGGGTGGACCTGCTCCTGCCGGTCATAAAAATTCAATATGGCCACGCTTTTAGCAGCGTTGTCGGCGGCGGCTGTTGCCAGACAAAGACAGCCGGCCAGCAGACTAGCGAGCCACCGGTTTATTATAGTTCCGGACAAAATCTGACGGATCATTTAATATCTCCTTTGGAATTGGTTTCAATAACACCAGCGCCTGGGCCGCAGTTGACGCCAGGATCGGCTCCCTGGCGGAAACGTATTTTTCTATTTCGGGAATAGCTTCGGTACCTTTACTCAGCGCCAGCGCCTTGATAATCATGGTCTTAATCATCCAGTCCGGATTGGATTGAAGTTGTTTCAGCAGCCCTGGCGCGGCCTTCTGCCCGTACAACCCCATGCCGCCGATGAGCTCACAGGCGCGCAGCGCAAAATATAGTTCGCTACCGCCGACGGCCTCCAGCAGTTCCGGGATGCAGGCGGGACCCATTGCAGTCAGTGAATCACTTGCGGCAGCGACAGCAGCCGGATCGCTGGAGAGCAATTGATTAAACAGCAACTTTACTGCTTCAGGGCGCTGCGCATCTACGATGAAGAATCGCAGGCTGCGGATGGCTTCATTGCGGACTTTCACATCCGGGGATTTTAGTTCCTGCTCACAATGGGCAAAATACTGTGCGGCAACGTCCGGCGGCATCTCGCTTACCGGAAATGCTCTGATGGACAGCCACGCGTTTGATGCATATTTTACATCTTTTGTCAGAGTCAGCAGCGCGGGCAAGTTATCCGGATGCAACAGCCTGCCTTCTTCCCAAAAATTCTTTGTTATGGGATCAAAATCAGTGAGGTTGAGAAACAATTTAAATATCATTATCCGGTATTCTGTGGATAGATCGCTTTTATCGTAGAGCATCTTTCTAATTGATCCTGGATATCGCGGCTTAAGCTTTTCAATCAGCTTGCATGCGTTGTTATATTTGCCGGTTGCGTACGCATATTCATAGATAACATCGTCTTCACGAAAGAGATGGTCCCTGGCAATTTCAGCCGGATCGGATTCTCCGATAATCAACATATAAGCCACAGCCACATTGACCCTCATTTCTTTATCTGTGACAAATTTTGCCATGTAAGGTTTCAGCCAGCGCTTCATTTCCGCATTCCTGACTGATACGGCAACTATTTTATCTCTGAACGACATATCTTTTTTCATCCCCTGGGCAATATATTCTTTTTTCAGGAATTCAATAGCTTCCGGCGGCCATTCCGGACACATCTTCAAAAAGAGAGTCAGCCAAGTAAAATTTTTCTGCGTAATTACATTATTTGCCAGCAGGTATTTCACAATTTCCTGCGGAGATTTATGTTCCAGCATTTGGAGTACTACGCTTTCATATCTCCTGATCTCCGGGCTATCAGAATAATCGTGGCTGAACGCCTTTGCCAAATTCTCAAAAGACGGGTTTGCGTAGTGGTTGAAGAGCTCGTTGCCGGTGGTGTTAGTGGTGGAATGTGAGCGAGAATTGTTTTCTTCAATAATTTTTGCATAGGTTTTCCCAGAATTTCCCAATTTAGAGAGAATTGTACAGAAATTATAAATCCCGGAAGCGTGATTGCTTCCAGCCGTCTGCTGCCATAAATAAAAAACAGGGGCGATGCATTCGCTGCCGTCAGGAAAGAAATGCAGAAAAGCAATAATACCGGAAGGCCCCATGCCATTGGGAGTTGTGGAAGGCTTGATCTGTGAAAGCTTGAATATTTCACGGCGCATCGTTTTCTCAATTTCCCAGTTAATCACGTCAAGACGATTCTTGCGGATATTATCTGGAGTCAGGAGGTAGTTGAAGATATATTTGCCGCCGCAAATGGAGATTACGACGCTGTCTGACATGGGATAACAGTTAAAATACTGTTCGAACGGTTTGCCGCCTGGGTCAGGATTGCCGCTCCTGTCTACATATATTTTCAGATTAAAACCCTGGGCAAATGCCATGCCGGACAGTATTAGCAATATTGTTACAATTGTACTTTTAACCGGTTGAAACATTTCATTCTCCGCTCTTGTATTTTAATGTAAGTTCACGATAAAGCTCCGACTTAGGCTTGCCCAGCCAAAGCGCAGATTTTATCAAGTCATTATGTCTATTATAGAACAGCGCATTACGGAAATCTGGATCATTTAGTCCGTCAAGCAGATAAAAATATACGTCTGATTTGAAAAGCTCAGGATATTCAAGCAGTAGCGATTTCAGCATTTTATGGTCTCCCCAGCGAATGGCGGCGATATTGTCTTTATCTTCGCATTCGTCTACCGGCAACATGGCGGTTATGATCTCTTTTCTCCCGGCTTTTGCCATCAGGTAATAAATATCTGCCATATTGTCCTGATCTCCCAGATAACATTTATATCTGTTTGCGCGCAAGCTTTTCAGAGCCAAATCACAGGCGTTGCGCTGTCCCTGATAAACTTTGAACGTCAATAACGCACGAGGGTCATAGTTGCAGATCTGTAATTTATCGAGTTCCTCGCGCGATGACGGCAACTCTATTGCATTAATTTCATGAAATAAATTTTGTGCGGCGGAGTTGCCGGACTGTGCTAAAATGTCGATACAAATCATGTCATTCAGGTCGATTCTTCCAATGATGTAGGGACAGAATTTTTCTTGCCGTTTTTTCATGATTTCCTTCAATTTTAATTCCAGGAATTTGCGTCCGCTGTTACACGCCGCCTCTTCATTAAATCTATCTATATGGCTGAATTTAACAACTGGAACTAATTTCACTTCCGGTTTTTTTGCGATTTCGAAATAAGCCCTGATCCTGGAGAATTTTTCGTGTTCAAAATCTGTAACATCTATTTTTAGTCCACTATTACCTCTGCCAAATAATTTCATCATCCCCGACAACGCCATTGTATCGTCAGCGCCAAAAAGCGGAGCAGATTCCCATAGCACATTTGCGCGCCATGTTCTTTGCTCAATCTTATTCTCATATATTTTAATTAGTACCGAATTGCTCTGAACTGTATTTGCCTGGAACCATTCCTCAAATTTAAGTTCATTGGATACTTCCAGCCTGACCATGGAACTGCATTTGCCCTCAGGATTCCACTCCATACCCCAATCCGGCAATCGCTCAAAATAGTCTTTATTAAAATTTTCATTCCAATAATTTTCAAATACTGTACCGGTGCTTACCTTTATTTTTGCGGCAGGCATATTCACCTGATCAGCTTCCTCAGTAATAGAATTTTCGGGTAGAGCTTTCCGGGCAGCCATGGCGCACAACCGTGAATACTCCATAAATAATATGTTAGTGGCATCCTTCTGCTGTATCATCGCTTCAACGATTTGCATGGCGCGGTTGTAATTCCCCATTTTACAGTGATATTTTTTTAACTGCTCCCAGGCGGATTTATCTGTTTCCCACATTTCTTCCAGAATTTTGACGGCATTTTCCCGGTTGCCGATCTGCCATTGTTTTTCCGCAAACTCCGGCTTATTCATTTCTTTCTGCCGCTCTATTAACCCTATTAACGAGATATACTTTGTTCTAGGAGCGGTCAATCCGGCATAATTTATTGTCAGACGCTCCCCTACAAGTTCAGATTTTGTTTGCGCTGTTAGTTCATTACCCTCTGGAACTGGGAGTTTAATTCTTTTGCAGGCATCGGCCAATTGCGCGGTCACCGCTTCAACGGTGCCTGAACACTGCAAAGAGCCAACGCAGATTCCGGTTTTAATATCGGTCAGGATAAACTCATATTGCTTTTTGTTGTTTTCCTGCCACACCCGCCCGGAAATAAGAACGTTTCCGCTGATGTCGTTATCCATGGTTTCGCCTTGCTCCCTGATCATATTCTGCTCGCTGAAAATATTTTTCCAGTCATTGCGAGTCATAATATTGATGCCTGGCATCTGATTGCTAAGTCCAATCATGATGGACTCCCCAATCGCCTCATTCTCCACTACCATGGACTGCTGCCGGACAGCTTTCAGCGGATTAAAGATAAATTTCCCTGGTGCGGTTGCATCTTTCTGCTGTACTGCGCTTTTAAAAAATACCCGTTGCTTTATTTCCGTCACCAGCTTATCGCCAATTTCATTTGTCTTCTCAATGACGTTAAACTCATCCGCGCTGATTGAGCCGATTCGCCAGGCGGTAAAATCATCTTTTACATGCGTTGGCGCCACCCATCCTTTAGAGTGTTTTACCTCTTTATAGTCAAATGTTTTATTTTGAATCAGCCATAATTCCACGCCGTTACCTTGCTGTCGTGAATAATCCCGCACCAGTATTGTGAAATCCGCTGGCAGGGTTTTAATCATGATGCTTTTCTCATACGACATGGTCAGGACTTTCTCTTCAATTACATTATTGCGACTGGCACGGTCCAGCAACTCAAAATCTGCTGTTTCTCCAAGTTTCCGCATTGCCGCGGAAAACAACCTCATCCCCGAACTTCCGGTGTGCTCGTAATATAGCGCCGGTTCATAAAAACTCACCCTGACCGGGCGTACCGGCGGCTTCTCCGGGTAGATATAAGCCGTGGCTTTATAATTTTCAGGAAAAGGGGTTTCCAGGTTTCTCAGTAGTGTTTTGATCTCGGAGATACCCCTTTCCTTTGTCCAGACCTGAACTTTTGCTCTGGCATCATCCAGCATCATCGAATAAACATAGGCCCGCCCCGGTTCAGTTTGCTTATCAATAAATTCAGTTTGATTGATATCGCAAATTTGAATAACCTTGTTATCCCGGAGCAGCTTGATGTCCGGAGGCACTATAAATTGCCTGCGGTCAATACGGTCAGCCAGCGCATCCCACGTCAGTTTGACCGAGCCATTCTCAAGCGGTTCCGTTCGCAATCCGGTTGGCACAGGCGGCAGTTGAACGCGTAGCGTATTCGTACTGCCGCCATATGCGAACTCCAGTTCCGCAACCGGAGTTCCCGGATAGTTCAACGTCAATTTCTTGCCCGGCAACCTGGTTTCAACTCCATTAGTATAAATATATGCATTGTTGTCATCTGCCGATATATGGACTTTGCGTCCGTCAATCTTCAGCGATTTCAATTCTACCTGACCTATCGTTTCAAAGAAACGGCCACCATTAAATACAGGCTTGACTTCGGCGGAGTCCGGCTTCAAACCGCCCGGTTGGTCGTTACGGTTGTAATTCCAATAACAAATCTTGGCTGATACCAGCGAAATCTCAATCGGATTAGATTCCAATAATAACAAACCTGACTCGGAGTAAAGTTTGACTTTGTAAAACGCTTCATTGCAGCCGTAGTCAAATGCTCCGGCATCAGCGACGTTGAAGTGCAGAGGGGGACTTGATTCCTCATAGCCGGACATCGCTTTGGGGAAATCTTTCAGAACGTCATTGTATATCAGAGAATATTTGCCGCTGTTTTTCGCAGATCGGTAAATTTTCATTCTTACCGGCTGCTCCTGATTGAGCTTGAAACTGATATTGCCGGATAGAAAGACTTTGTTTTTACGGTTACCAGGTTGAAGTACCAGAGATGCATTGCAATTGCAAGCGACAATCTTCTTCAACATTGCTTCCATTGCCGCTTCATCTATTTTCTCTTCTGTTTCCATTGCGTTTCCAGCCAAAACCTCCAGAGTGCCGCCTCGTACGACAGGTGACGAGGAGTGAGAGTTTTCGACAGAAACAGCAGAGTTTTTTGCCTCTGTGCCGACTGGTGATTTTTCTTTGGGATATGCACCTGCGAAAGTACTAGCCACTGACGGAGGGAAGCGGCCTCGCTGATTCTGCTCGTTACCGCTGTATTGCCATTGGCTTTGCTGAAAAGGAAATATTGGCGGATTGGGTTGGTTTTTTTTATCCAGTGCGACAGGGAGCTGTCCTTTCACCGGAGCATTCGAGACTGGAATTTTAGTTTGTCCGCTTTGCAAAACCCCGTCCAGCGAATCTTTGCCTGGGAAAAACGGGGTCCACGTCCACGTTTTAAGATCATCAGACACCACCGGGAGCGGTGCCAGTTTTACCCTCATCGGCTTGGATTCCAGCAGTAACACTCCTGACTCGGAACAGAGCTTGATTTTGTAAAACACGTTATTGCCGCCACAGTCAAGTGCGGAGGTGTCAGTGACTTGAAAAGCTAGTTTGTCGCCAGTTTGTTGTTGAGGAGTTGAATGATTTACTTCCGGTTTTCCGATTTTTTTTAATACTTCATTGTAAATCAGGGAATATTTGCCGTCATTCATCGCGGAACGGTAAATTTTTATTCTTACCGGCAGTTCTCCGTCTGGTTTAAACTTGATAATACCAAGCAGTAAAACTTTGACTTCCCTGCTACCGCGCAATGGCATGAAATGGGTGGCGTAATTGCATTCTAAAATTATCTTCAACATTGTTTCCGCTGCTGCTTTATCCATTTTCTCTTCTGTTTCCGTCGCGTTTCCCGCCAATGCCTTTGAAACGCTGATGTCGGCTGAAGCTAATATTGTCACCAGGCAAAGACAACCGGTTAACAGGCTGACGAACAAACGACTTATAGTTCCGGATAAATTCAGATTCATAATTCAGCACCTCTTTTGAGAATGGTATTTTTTGCCGGGAGAAACATTTCATTCTCTCCTTTTATAATTCAAGGTCAACTCGCGGTAAAGCTCCGGCAAAGGCTTGCCCAGCCAAAGTACATATTTTATCCAGTATTCCGAACAAATGTTCAAAAGAGCTTGACGATTGAACGTTTCGTCACGCAAATCCGGATCATTAAGGCCGTCAATCAGGTAAAAATATAATTCCAGTTCGAAAAGTTCAGGGTGTTCAAGCAGCAGCGATTTCAGCATCTGCGGGTTTCCCCAGCGGATGGCGGCAATACTGTTCATATCTTTACATTCAGTTACTGAAAGCATGGCGGTGATGATCTCTTTTCTTCCGGCCCTGGCCATCAGATAATAAATCTCATCCATCCCGTCCCGGTATCCCAGGCAACACCGGCCCGCGCGCAGGCCTTTCAGTGCCAGCTCACAGGCGGTGCGGTCGCCGCGATAGACTTTAAACGCTAATAAATCATATGCTTCATATTTGGTTTTTAACTGGTAAAGTGTTTCAAATGACGACGGCAACTCGATTGTATCTATTTCACTCAGTAAATTTTCCGCGGCGGAACTGCCGAACTTTGCCATAACGGCAATGCAGATCATATCACTCAGTTTGATTTTCCCGTATCCGTCCTGCTGCTCTCTGATAATTTTTTTCAATTTAAGTTCCAGGAATTTGCGTCCGCTGTCACATTCCGCATATTCCTTGTTTCGTTGGCGTTCATCGGCATCATATATGGCGCTTCCATAACCGGAGCGCTTTTCTTCATCGGGGTTATAATCTGCGAATTTCTTCTCGACGGGAATAAATTTCATGTCCGGATTTTTGGCGATTGCCAGATAACTCCTGATTAGTGAAATTTTTGATTTGTCAAATTTATACGAGCAATCGTTTTGCGTAATTTCCATGAGGCGCCCGGTGCTTTCCGCCAGTTTCAGCGAACGGGTCAAGGCGCTTGAATCACTGCTCCCGAAAAGCGGTTCCGACTCCCATAGCGCCAATGAAACATATACTGCATCATGCTTTTCTTCCTGGCAATTTCTGTCTTCGAATGCCGTAGCCCATATTCCGTATCTCCGTACCTCGTCACGCTTTAAATACTCGGTGTATTTTAAGTTGCCGAATTGCAAATACTTGACCCATGCCCGGCACTCGCCGCCGGGGTTCCATTCCTGCCCGATCGGCGTCAGGCGTTCAGCATACTCTGCATCAAGATTTTCATTTGAAAAGGCATTTGGGATGTATTTATGAAATACTCCGTTCTCAGTTACTCCGAGCAGTACCTCCACCCCTGCGGCTTTTGATTTTTTATTGACTTCATTCCTGGAGGCAGTTTCAGGCGGCGCTTTTCCGGCAACAATGTCGCGCAGCCGGGAATATTCCGAAGGCGCCGCAATCGGCGCATTTTTCTGCTGCATCATCACTTCAACAATTTGCAGGGCGCGGGTGTAATTTTTCATCTGGCAATGATAATCTTTCAGTTGCCACCAGACTGATTTATTGGTCTTCCACATTTCCTCCAGGATTTTGACGGCATTCTCCCGGTTGCCAAGCTGCCACTGTTTTTCCGCAAACTCCGGCTTGCTCATTTCCTTCCGGTCTTCCCGTTCCGTTAATGATTTATACTTTTTTTCGGAGTTGCTCAGCCCGAAGCGCTTCATGAAGCAGTCATATATTTTCCAGTGTTCACCGTCAAGTTCATGTTTTGTCTGCCCGATTGACTCGTTGCCGCCCGGAATTGCAAGTTTAATTTTCTTGCAGGCGTCGGCCAGTTGCGCAGTCACTGCTTCAACAGTGCCAGAACACTGCAACGCGCCGGCGCAAATTCCGCTCCGGATATCGGTTAAGGTGAACGCATATTGCTTTTTGTCATTTTCCAGCCACACCCGGCCGGAAATAAGCACAGTGCCGCTGATATCGCTGGCCAGATTCTCGCCCTGTTCCCGCATCAGGGCCTGTTCCCCGAAAATGGTTTTCCAACTGTCGCGGGTCATAATATTACAGTCAGGCATCAAACCGCTAAGTCCGATCATAATGGACTCGCTAATGGCCTTGTCCTCCGCGACCATGCTTTGCTGACGGACCGCCTCCAGCGGATTAAGAGCTTATCTACTAATAATTGACTTTTGCTGAACTCGGATGTATATTATTCCCGGTAAACTTAAAAACGACATACCGGGAGGCAGGCATGGTGATGAAGCGATTAAAAACTTGGGAA
>JBAYIO010000147.1:0-9783 GCA_041665605.1 Victivallaceae bacterium
CTTTAATTTTTCAACCTCAGTTTCTGTAAATTTTATCGTTATCATGTCAACTCCATATAATTAGTTTTACACATGATAAAAATATACATTAATATGTTTAATTTTCAAACTAATATAGTATAGCTCCTTTCAACCAATAAAATATTAGTAAATTATGTTTAAAGCAAAAACTTTTCTTGAATGGTGGCAGAGTGAATGCCGGAATTTCGAAGCAATCTTATTCGATATTGACGGCACTCTGGTCTCCGGACTGCATCTGCTTGACGGTGCAGATGTCCTTCTGGAACAACTTAAACAGCAGCATTTTCCGTTTTATCTGCTGACGAACGACGGCAACCATTCGTTACAGGAAAAAAGCGTAATTGTCGGCAAAGCCGGACTGAAAATATCGCCGGATGAAATTGTGTCCTGCGGAATGGCGGTCTCGCATTTTGTGGAACATCATAATGCGTTCGGCCAAACTTTTTTTGTGATGGGTGACCTCGGCAAGCCGTGCTATGCAGAGCTTGCCGGATTGAAAGTATGCCGGGACGTATCTCAAATCAATGCATGTTCAGGCGTGATTATCGGCGAAGGCTTTTATGACTGGCAGAAAAATATCAACGCAGTCTTCAATTTTTTCATCAAAAATCCGGACAGGCCCTTGCTGGTGCCTAATCCGGACAGCTACTGGCCGAACGGCAAAGGCGGAGAATTCGGCATCGGAGCAGGCGGCAAAGCAAGGTTCATCTGCGGAATCCTTGAAGAAATGGGCATTTCCGTCAAACCGGAATATTTCGGGAAGCCGTATCCGGCGATCTATGAATATACTGTCGATCTTTTAAAAAGGCGTTTCGGACTGGCCGGGGATATCAGTTACAGCAAAATACTTATGCTCGGGGACTCGCTTAAGTCAGATATAAAAGGAGCAAATATGCTGGGCATAAAATCCGGGCTGATGCTTACCGGGATTACCACTGCCGAACAGGCCCTGGCGGCCAAAGGCGGATTAAAGCCGGACTTCATCTTCGAAACGATCGGCTGACTTGTCAGTCTACTGTTCTATAATAATTTTGCTTTCATCTGAATTAGCTCTCAGTTCCGGCGCATAAACGGCTTTTGCCTGGGCAGGCAGCGCACTGAATCTTCCTGGAAATTGAGCTCTTACTCTGTAAGTCAGACTGTGAATGCCGCGCGGCAGTTCGCGGATGTAGAAAGATACTTCGCGTTCCCGGTATTCGACATAAGCGCCCAATCCGGCGCCGCAGTAGCCGCTCAAATATTCAGCAGGCTCGAAGCCTGCGGCTTTATGATCGGAAATAACTACATACCCGAAATCGTTTTTTGCATTGAAAATCATTTCGATTTCAACCAGATCGCCGGCGTTCAACTGCTCCCCGTCAGCAAGCGGCTGTTTGTTATATTTTTCAACCGTCTGCAAAAGCGGACTGCCGCCGATGCCGGGCCGCTGCTGCACGGCATTTTCTCTTACTAATTTGTAATATTTCCTTTCCAGAGACAGATCGGATTGTGCACTTTTGATCGTCTTCTCCAGTGAAAAGAAGGACATTGAAGCGTTGAAGAACAGCGGCCCGGTTCCTTTGCGGCGGAGTTCAATGGTATGCTTGCCGGATGATACATCAGAACCCTTTAGAAGTAATTCAGCATCATAAGTAAATATATTCCGGGGACTGATGCTGACTTGTTTTTTCAACTGCCCGTCAAAATATACTTCCAGATTGATATTGGAACTGATCTCGTTCGAAGACGCAAAATAGTCCGCAACCGCTTCAACACACAATGCCGTTTCTCTTGGAGAATTCCAGCGTGCGGAATTTTTCCGGTTGGTCACCAGATATTTGGCCAGCCAGCCGGTAATCTTGTCTTTGGGCTTGCAGAGCGAAAGCAGTTTAAGGTAAAAAGCCTGTGTTTCAATTTCGTTGCCATACCAGTTCCACCATGGATTGCTTTGCGGAAATTTAAGATATGCGGTCTGGTTCTCCGGGTCTTGAATACAGAACTGGTCAATGTTCTGCAAAATCATATCGAGCCTGGGCTTGTCCGCAATTATCTGGAGGGTAAGCCCGCACAAAGTCAAGCCGTAAAGACTTAACTGACTGCGTCCGGCATACAGTTGCTCTGTCATAAAATTATCTCTCTGCCCGGCAAGCGTCAGTACATAATTAACCAGCGCATCGTTATTGGAAACCGCCGGCGCTTTCTTTGCAGCCAGTCCGGCCGCCCTGGCCTGCTGCCACACTTTCAGCCATGCCACGCCGCGGGACAGCATCGTCTGATCTACGTTAATTCCGTTATCACGGGCAGTAATCAGCCCTCTGACCACATAAGCCGTCATGTCCGGCCAGGAATTTTCATAGAACCCGCTGAACCAGCCCCAGCCGCCGTCTCCGTTCTGCATCGCCATCATCGTTTCAAGCGATTTCGCGGCATACTCCGCCAGTCTGGCGTTGTCAAACACAGGCAATGATTCAAAGCGTTTCCAGCGTTCGGCGCGTTCTCTGGCATCCCCCTGTTCTGAAGAATTCAAGTTTGTCAGCTTGTTTTTTAAATCACTAAGTGAAATATCAAACTTCTTCAAAGCTTTAGCCACAGTCACGGCCGGCACGAACCGGTTGACGGCGCTGATCGTGTCTTTGCCTTCCGGCCCCATCAGATATGGCAGCGCATCAACTACAGACATCGCGATTGACGGAGAATATCTCACGGATATCTGCACTGATTCCGGAATCCTGTTTGCCGGAACGTCAAATGTGATAAATGCGCTTCCGCTTGAATCATCATTCAGGCATCCGCTGCAGGATACCTGTTTTTCAATGCCGTGAATGTCCACCGGCAGATCCATTTTAACCGCATCGGAACCGTTTTTCCCGGCAGCCGATATTTCAACGCCCGCAATACCCTTTTTAAACGCCCTGACCCGCCATTCAACTCTGACATTACCGCCTGTCGGCACAGCCACGTCCCGGTCCGCGGTATCAATTGATTTTATGGAATCACCTTCCAGCCGCAGCATTACTTTCGCAGATTCAGCGTTTTTCTCATAATTATGAACAATCCCGGCAATTACCACTTCATCATCCTCGGTAAGGAACCGGGGGATTTCCATTCTGACCAGAAAATCCTTACTGGTTACAAGCTCGGTTTCGCCCTGCCCGACACAGGCGCCTTCACCCATGCTCCATACATTGATTTTCCAGGTCGTGAGATTATCAGGAAAATCAAATGAGACTTCCGCTTCCCCGGACGAATCGGTCTGAATGTTTGCAGACCATAAAAGCGCATCCGCAAAATTCTTTCTTACGGCAACCGGACCGGCTGCGGCTTCCGCTTCAACCGCATCCTGCGGTCCGGACTTATTAACAGCAGCAGCCATCAGCCTGGAGCCGGCAGCCATTGCTTTGCCGTTTTCCCTTTTGCCGCCGAAAATGTCACCTAAAACTCCGAGCGGACGCAAGGCGACCTCGTTCTTTTCATACATATTGTCAAAAACGTAACCAAGATTGCAGGAGCTTTTTTCGTAATAATAGCGCTTCCAGCCCCAGAAAAAGGATTTTATATCCATGATATTCGAACCGCCGCTGATATACTCAACGGCCTTGTCATAACCCGTCGCGACCAGTCTGGCGGATTTAACCGGATTGCCTTCCTGGTCGGTTACTTTCAAAGTTATTTTTGCCTTCTGTGACGGTTTATACAACTTCCCGGCGGATGTCACCGCCACTTTCAGAACTTTCTTCTCGGGCGGAACAATTATTTGTTTCACTTCCCGGTTCAATCTGCCGTCGGATACAGTCCATGCCTCAATAAAAATATTCGGCATATCGGAATTGCGTATGCTGACGGAAGCAGTAATGTTTTTATCGCGAACCTCAAGCACTTCCGGTAGCGCTGAATCGCTTTCCGACGACGCCCGCGTGAAAAGCAGCACGGTGGATTCCCGCTTTTCAGTCCCGATGATTAATTCAGCGGTTTCACCCGGGTGATATTCATTTTTTTCCGCAATAATTTCAACAGGATTAAAAGTTAGCTCATCATAGAGGATTTTTTCTCCGAAAACCCGCAGCAGGCATTTGCTCCGGATAGTATTGTTCCCGGTATCGGAAACATCGCATATGATCCGGTACTGTCCGGCGTCTCCCACTCTGAATTTCAACATCCCCCCGTTTTCATCCAATGTGATTTTAGCTTCCTTGTCAACGGTCTCTTCCGCGACGCCCTTTTTGCCCGTCGTAATCCTGAATACTTTTATCATCCCGGTTCCGGAGACATTTTTGCCGTCGGCAGTTACAGCCCGCACATTCAGCACCGCGTAATTGTCAGTACGGTAGTATCCTTTATCCAGCCAGCAGTAAACTTTGAACGGCTTTCCTGATGTAATGAAAGATTTTTTAGCAACTACCGTATTCAATGACACATCTGCGACCTCAGCCGAGACCTCATACCGGCAGTCGATATTACCATAAAATACTTTAACCGGCGCGGTATCCATGGTCAGAGACAAACGGCCGTTTTCATCGGTGCGGGCTTCATTCTCCATGACCAGTTCAGGCGGAAAATCGCCGGGGTATGGAATAATGGCGGTTTTTGCGCCTGACGCCGGGCCGGCTGTAAAGCCGTCTCCGTACAGCCAGTTCCACGGGCCGGGCTGTACCCAGTTTTCCGGCTGGGAATAACGCATAACCTTGTATTTCACTCTGGCGTTCGCCACCGGCGCATTAAAATAATAATCCGCTTTCAATGTCACATTGAAACTGTCGCCGGTTTTAACCGGCTTCTCGGGGCCGTCCAGTTGC
This sequence comes from Victivallaceae bacterium, assembly GCA_041665605.1. Lineage (GTDB taxonomy): Bacteria > Verrucomicrobiota > Lentisphaeria > Victivallales > Victivallaceae > CAIPAT01. The sequence goes on from JBAYIO010000147.1 coordinate 4,794, forward strand.
ACTTCATATTCAGGCTTGCGATACTCCTCGACCCGGAATGAACAATATCCGCCGAGCTGTTCGATATATATATAATAACTGCCCAGTTCCGCATTTGCCGGAATCGCAAAACTTCCGTCAAGCGCGGCGTATTGATCCGCCTGCATATCTTTTTCAAATACTTTCTGTCCGCGCGGCGAATTGATTATCACTTTGCATGATTTACCGGCATAATCCATCGCATTCACGTTGCCGTACCCGGCATTGCTGATCCAATATTTGAAAAACATCTTCTGACCGGGGCGGTAGACCGGGCAGTCCGTGATGCAGAAAACTTTTCTCAATGCGTCGTCTTCTTTGACCGCGTCACCGTTTCTATAAAAATAGGAAAAACCCTGCACCGCATTCCTGCCGTCGGCGGTTTTAACCTCGACCATATAGGAATAATTCCGCCGGAGTAAATTGGTATCAAGCAGATAAAAACCGCGTTCATTGGCAATCGCTTTGAATTCGTGCGTAATAACTCTGAATTTGCGGCCGAGCTGCTTCTGTTCTTCAGGATTGCTTATAAATTCATTGATATAACCGAAAAAGGATAATTCAGCGTTTGGAATGATCCTGCCGCCGGCCGCATCCATTATCACATACAGTCTTGAATTGCCGGAAGACTTTTCAGCAATCACGGTATCGGTAATCCACAAAATCTGCAATGAGGTATTGCCCTGAGGTAGTGAAGCCTTAACCAGATACACTCCGGCCTGCTTCAACGGAACTTTAATATTGGCAACCACATCCATATTATCCAGACCGGGATTAAGCTTTTCCTTCCAGACGGCAAGCTTCTGTTTCCGGTACTTCTGCTCATTCCGGTTCAGCAGCCAGTTGCCGACAGATTCAGGCGAAATACCGCGGGTGTTCGATTTATCAGTATTCAGCATGGATTGAAGAGAAGTTTTGATGTCGTTTATGAACTCGTCAAGATCCACCCGGTAAACTTCGACATTCGCCTCCTGGGCATTCCGGTATCTGAAATTCAAAACCGGCTCCTTGCCCGCCGGAAATACTCCCGCCTGCATAAAACACCCCAGGCTGCCGGTAATCTGCTCAAGCGCAGCCTCCCTGAAGCCTTCATTGCCGCGCCCGAATGCGGCTATTCCAGATTTCCAGAATTCAGCCGCTTTTTTATACTGCTTCCGGTCAGTGAAGATTCTGGCAAGGTTGTCCATGGCATCCGCGGCGCAGGAATCGCCGGAAGCCGCCATTTCTCTGAACATTTTTATATAATTAAATTCTTCCGGCAGTTTGAACCGCTTAATCCCGCAGGCAAGTCTGGCGATTGTCTCGTCTTCCGGCAGTTGCTGAACAGCAAAAGGGCTGTCGGCGGTGGATGTGGTTTCCGCAATGTTGAACAGGTTCCCTATCGTCTGCACACCGAACTGGCGGTAAAGAAACAATGCAAAATCCAGTTTAGATTTTTTGTAACCGTTCTCCCCTGCCGCCGCCAATGCCAGACGCCAGCGTTCGCCGTCGTTCGCCGCCATTTCAAAAGACTTCGGCATTTTGTAAAAAACCGGATTGCCTTTCGTGTCAACCGGGGCGCCGGAAATTGAAATCCGCCCCATGACAAAATGTCCGAATACTCTTTCAAAATCCGGAGTCGCCGAAAGCTCGGTCAGATATTGCAGTTTATAGGAATTATTCCCGGTACGGCCGTCCATCAGCGCCTGGGACAGCGTAGTATAAAACTGTCTTTTCACAGAAGATTCGGACGCGCCGGCGCCGCTGATTGCTTTCATCAGCAAACGCAGCGCGAATACGCGGTCGCGTTCAAAAGCGCTGACACTTTCGCCGCCCGCATTTGAATAACCGCGGATAAACTGGCCGCCTATGAGAAAGCCGTCATGAACTATTTTCAGGTATGCAGCGGCGGCGGCATGCAGCATTTCCGGATTGGCGGCGTGTCTTTGCAGCACCGTTGCAGTGAAATCGTCAAATGCATCAGCGTTGCCGGCTTTGATCAGACAAGCTACTGCATTTAAATAATATTTATTGATTCCGGGAGTGTTTTCCGGCGCTTCCGCAAGCAGTTTTTTATATTGTATAAAAGCATCCCGGACATTGCCGTTCTGCTGCATTTTCTCCGCCTCCGCCAACGCCCCGGACGTATCCACATTCTCCGCACGGGCGGAAATGACGCCGCCTGCGATACACAGCGAGAACAGCAAACTTATTATCTTTTTCATCATCAAAATTGCCTGCAATAAAAATATTCCAACTTTCTTTTCATTAAAATAGACCCTGAAGAGGACAAATTCTTAGATAAAATTATAAAAAAATCAAAAAAAAGCAATCAGCGCTTTCAGGCAAATATCCGAATTATGCTGAACGATGGATTGAAATACTCTTATAAAAACACTATATTGGGTCTATGTAAAAATGGAAACGGATGGCTGCTTTTCATCATTACTGCAAAACTCTGAATCGTCCTTAAAGATAAGATTATTAATCTATGAATACCAATGCTGTGACTGAAGCGCCGCAGAAAAAAAAGAACCGGAAAGTCAAAGGCCTGTTCAGGATTTGGCTGGAATTTATTCCGTTCTGGTTTCTTTACATGTTTATCCGGATGCTGCCGCTAAAAGCGGCATACGGTCTGAGCCGGTTTCTGTTCAGGTTGCTGTTCCGCATCGATAAAAGACACCGCGTCCGCTCGATTAAACACATTCTCCATGCCGGCATTACCAAAGATGAAAAAGAAGCCGAAAGAATCGCCCGGCAGGCCTACGTCAGTTTTTCTCAACTGCTGGTGGAAATCATTAAGCTGAGCCAGCTCTATTCGCCGGAAAAAATAAAATATACCGGCAATCCGGACACCATCCGCGAAGTATTTGAACAGGGCGATAAAAATATCAATGTGATCATCATCACCGCCCACTACGGCAACTGGGAACTGGCCGGGTCCGCATGGGCGGAGAAAACCGGGATTCCGATGGTTTCAATCATGCGCCCGTTCGGCAACCCGCTGGTCGGCAGTTATATTCTCCGCAACCGCGAATCCGGCATCCATCAGAGTGTGCCCAAGAGCGGCGGAATCAAAGGACTGCTGAAAGCGCTGCGCGACGGCAAAACCATCGCAATTCTCGCCGACCAGCATGCCGGTTCCAAGGAAGGGGTTGAAACGCTCTTCTTCGGACAGCCGTGCCGGACCCATTCATCACCTGCCCTGCTGCACCTTAAAACCGGCGTTGCAATCGTTCCGGAAATCACCCGCCGCGTGGATGATAATTTCAATTTCGAATTCGTCGTCGGCGACCTCATCCGCTACACCCCGACCGATAACAAGGAACTGGATATTAAAACCGTCACCCAGATGTACACCACCGCGCTGGAGAAACTCATTGCCGAACAGCCGGAGCAATGGCTGTGGGCCCATCGCCGCTGGCTGAACATTCATCGCAATAAATAAACTTTGCCGCTGCCGCTTTGACATTCTTATGCCGCAGGGCTATTTTTACACCACTTGTAAAATCTATTTTCCAGCCAACTCAGGAATCAGGAGGCAAAGATGAAACGGTTTACTTATATGCTGCTGGCCTCAGTCAGCATCGTCGCAGCTTCACAAGCGCCGGGACAGGATGCGGCGAAGCAGGACGGATACCGCGTGGTGAAGAAAGAGATCATCGGCGGCGACGGCTCGTGGGACTACCTGACGATGGACCCGGCGACAAGGCTTCTGTATATAGCGCGTGAAACGCGGGTCATGGTTGTGGACATGAACACGTTAAAGGTTGTCCGGGAAATCGCGGGCACTGATGGCGTTCATGACGTCGCGCCGGTTCCCGAATTCAACCGGCTCTTCACCAGCAACGGACGCGAAAACAAAATCGGAATTTATGACCTGAAAACACTGGAGAAAGTCGGCGAGGCTCAAGCCGGCGGGAAACCCGACGCCATCATCTACGATCCCGCCTCCCGCCGCGTCTTCGCCTTCAACAACGGCGGCGGCACGGTAACGGTGATCGATGCCAAAACCGGCGAAGTTGCCGACAATATCGAGCTTGGCGGAGCTCCTGAATTTGCCGTGGCTGACGGCAAGGGCCGCGTCTACGTCAACATCGAGGATAAAGACGAAGTCGTTAAAATCGACTCCGTGAATATGACCGTCCTGAACCACTGGCCGCTTGATCCGGGCAAAACCCCGACCGGACTGGCCATGGACATCGAACATCAACGGCTTTTCAGCGGCTGCCGCGGCAGCAAAACGGTTGAAGTAATGGACGCGAATAACGGCAGGGTGCTGGCGAGTCTGCCGATCGGCGCCGGGGTGGATGCGGTCGCATTCGATCCGGAATCGCAGAACGCTTTCAGCTCGAACGGCGACGGAACCCTGACCGTGATTCATGAAGACGCCCCGGACAAATTTCAGGTGATTCAGAATGTTTCCACCCGGCCCGGCGCAAGGACATTGGCCCTGGATATGAACACACATCAGGTGTGGCTGGTCACGGCGGAATCCAAGCCCGCGCCGGAATCGCAGGAAAAGCGGCGCAGAATCGTCGTCCCGAATACCTTCGCGGTGCTGGTCGTCGGCAGGAACTGATTATTCCCGATTGCGCAAGTGTGTTCCGCTGTCAAGGCGCACACCATTTTCCAGTTCAGGAATAACGCATCTACATTTGTATTATTTAAATATCTTATGCTTTGACTTTCTAAAATAAGATCGCATTTAATAACCATAAATTCAATTATTTATGCTTAAAAAACATAAAACCAATCAAATAAAGTGGACAGACCAGAATGGAATGGCGTAACTGCCGGGACTGAGCCAACAATCCAGTCCATTCAAAGTTAACTTTTGTCGCCGCCGAATATTATCTCGCCAAAGGCTTCACTGTCCCCGAAGTTGATGGTTTCGAGATTTGGCGACCAGAGATGATATTCGATTTTTTTCGTTTCAGGCACATGGTGCTCTCTGCCAAAATTTCCATACCACAAAGTACCTGCTGACGGC
>JBAYIO010000148.1:0-9406 GCA_041665605.1 Victivallaceae bacterium
AGACCCCGCTGCCGCATTTGAAAATATACTCAATGCAATACAGATGGGAAATAATACAAAATTGATTCCATTGCTGATGTAAACGCCTTTTCCTCTGTCACCGCTCTACTGAGCCATTACGAATATTAGACAAATCGCATCAGAGAACGGCCACGAATACCCTGTTTTTGATGACAGAACTGTAATACCGGGGTGTCCGGATTGTTCCAGACCGGTGTTGTGACATCTTTCGTCCCGAACCGTCTGAAACATGCGGAGTCCTAAAACCGCTGACAGATTGCGCATATTCCGGTTTGCTGTTAAGCATTAATAATAAATATCTTGTGCATTTTGTGTGAATTCCGGTAAAAAACTATTTGAAAAATAGAGTAAAAGTATGTAATTTATCCGATGTCTTTTTTACTTTGACATATTTTTATATATTCGGTGTTACAAAAAATGGATTTAAAAATCAAAGATGTTGCTGATCTGCTCCAGGTAGACGAGAAGACGATTACCAAGTGGATAGACGAAGGCAAGATCCCCTGTTACAAGATCAACTACCAGTATCGTTTCAACCGTGAAGAGCTGAACGAATGGATACTTACCAACAAAGTGGATGCGTCTCCGGCGGTTATGGAATCCCAGTCTCCGGACTCGCCGGTCGATATAATCGAATGTCTGAACCGCGGCGGCATCTATTACAAGATTGCCGGCGATACGGTTGAAGCGGTGATCAGGAATTCGATGAATGCCGTCACGCTTCCTCCGAGGCTGGACAGGGACCTGATCATATTCCATCTGCTGAAGCGCGAAGCCATGATGCCGACCGCCGTCGGGGACGGGATCGCCATTCCGCATCCGCGGGTGCCGATTCTTTCAGACATAAACAATGAGAGCATTTCCATTTGTTTTCTGGAACAGCCGGTGGATTTTAAAGCGCTGGACAAGATTTCCGTCAGCGTAATGTTTATTGTGTTGAGCGCAAATCAATGCCGTCATCTGGAGATGCTGTTTAAAATATCGAACTTATGCCGCCAGCCGGAATTTCTGACGATGCTGAAGCAACAGGCTCCCAAAGAAAAAATCTTTGAATACATTGAGATTCAAAAGAAAAATTGGAGCCGCTGATCCGGATTTCTTATCATGAACCTCTTTTTCATTGGAATTGCGATATACCTGCTTACGGCAGTTTTGTCCATGATGGTGAATGAAAGCCGGAAAGGTCTGGTGACCGCCTGCGGAAGCCTGCTGGGCGGAGTCACGATTTTAATCCCCTGTGTCAGAATCCTGCTCTCGGGAGAAGCGTATCCGCTTTCATTTATGGCCAATTATCCGGTCGGCCAGGTCCGCCTGCTGCTTGATCCGTTTGCCGCGTTCTTTGTCATGGTGATTGCCCTCGGGTCAATATTCTGCGCCATGTACGGCAGCGGTTACATGAAGCAATACCACGGGAAAGGCAAAGCCGTCTCCGCCCATTTCTTCTTTTTGATATGTCTGTTTGTGGCGATGCTGCTGCTGCCGGTAATCAGGAATGCGATTGTTTTTCTGATTGTCTGGGAAATAATGTCGCTGTCCTCGTTTTTTCTCGTTATCTTTGAAAGTGAAAAAAAGGAAGTGTTTGACGCGGGTATTTTTTACCTGATCATGATGCATGTCAGCGTAATTTTACTGACGGTCGGCTTTCTGGTGCTTATCCGTCTTGCCGGCAGCGCGGATTTCGCGGACTTTCATGACTTTTTCCAGTCGGGGACGTATCGTCCGGCCTCCGACACGGCCTTTATTCTGCTGGCTGCCGGGTTCGGCATCAAAGCCGGTTTCCTGCCGCTGCACAGTTGGCTGCCGGAAGCGCATCCGGCGGCTCCCAGCCACGTTTCCGGGCTGATGTCCGGGGTCATGATCAAGCTGGGCATCTTCGGCATTCTGCTGATGATCATGGTGCTCGGCGTGCCGTCATTATGGGTCTGCTATACCTTTACGGCGGTGGCGGTGCTGTCCGCGCTGGCCGGAATTTTCTACGCCTCGGCGCAGGACGACATTAAACGCGCACTGGCCTACAGCAGCGTGGAGAACATCGGCATCATCGGCATCGGCATCGGGGTGGCGATGCTGGGAATGGCTTATAAAAGCCCGGTGACGGCAATGATCGGGCTGTCCGGCGCGCTGATTCATCTGTTCAACCATTCCCTGTTCAAAGGATTGCTGTTTTACGGAGCCGGGGCCGTTTATATGCAGACCCATACCCGGAACCTGAATTTTCTCGGCGGTCTGTTCAAGCAGATGCCTAAAACCGGAACGGCATTTCTGATCGGCAGTCTGGCGATATGCGGCCTGCCGCCTTTTAACGGCTTCATCGGCAAGTTCATCATCTATTATTCGATGTTGAACTGCAAAGGCATCAATGGCGAATCCCTGCTGATTGCGGCAATCGCCAGCTTTGCGCTGCTGGCGTTTGTCGGCGCGGTGTCGGTGATCTGCTTCACCCGGTTGTTCAGCACTGTTTTCATGGGCGCGCCGCGCGACAAGCATGCCGAAGGCGCGGTGGAGGTGCCGTTTGCAATGACGTTCCCGATGACGCTGATGGCGGCGCTTTGCCTTGCCGGCGGCGTTCTGCCGCTCGTTCTGCTGCGAATTACGGAGCACCCGGCGGCAGTAATAACCGGGGTCAAAAATATTCCCGGCATTGCTGCTGAATTTCACGATCCGCTGTATGTTATTTCAATGGTGTTCATCGCCCTGGTATTGCTGACAATACTGCTGTTTGCGCTGCGGCTTAAACTGCTCCGCCGCCAGCCGGCGGCTGTCGCCGGCACCTGGGGGTGCGGCTACGACAATCCGACCAGCCGCATTCAATATACCGCGGCGTCTTTTTCCATGCCGTTTCTTGATGTGATCAAACCGGTGATGCAAAGAAAGGATAATACTGTCGGTGTGAAAGGGCTTTTTCCGCTGAAAGCAGTTTTTGAGTTTAAGATCAAGGATGTTTTTGAGACCGCAATCATCCGGCCGCTGGGGCAGGGGACCGTGTTTCTGCTGACCGGATTCTCCTGGATTCAGAACGGCAGGATGCAGTATTACCTGTTTTACGGGATTGTGTTTCTGGTTCTGTCACTAATATGGATAATATTCTGGTAAAAATATGAAAATCATCATCAGCGTTTTAATGATAATATTTTTCCCGTTCCTGATTTCAGGGATAATTCGGCGGGTGAAATCGGTATGGGGCGGCCGCAAGGGGCCCTCGGTGATTCAGCCGTTCTTTGATTTCAGCCGGCTGATGAAAAAATCGGAAGTCATCAGCCGGACGGTTTCGCCGGTATTCATGGTTGCGCCCTCGGCGTCGCTGGCCGCAACCATCTGCGCGGCAATGGTGGTGCCGATGGCGGGCAAAAATGCAATTCTCAGCTTCAACGGCGATTTCATCATGTTCTGTTATCTGCTGGCGCTCGGCAAATTCATGCTGGTGGTCAGCGCCATGGATACCGGCAGCAGTTTTGAAGGCATGGGCAGCAGCCGCGAAGTGACGTTTTCCGCGCTGGCGGAACCGGGTTTTTTCATTATCATGGGCTCGTTTGCCTGGATTTCCGGCTGCCGGTCGTTTGAGTCTATTTTTCAGGCCATCTACAATTCAGGCCCCGCCTCCGGGCTGCTGATTCTGCTCGCAACCATCGGACTGTTCATTATGCTGCTGACGGAAGGCGGCCGCCTGCCGGTGGACGACCCGGAAACCCATCTGGAACTGACAATGATTCATGAAGTGATGGTGCTGGACAACTCGGGTCCTGACCTCGGGTTCATCTTCTACGGAGCGGCATTGAAAGTTTTCCTGATCGCGTCGCTGATTGCGTCGCTGGCTACTCCGACCGGCGTCGGCTTTGTGCCGGGGATGATAATATTCAGCGCGTTCGTGGCGGCGGAAGCCGTGTTTATCGGATTTCTGGAATCAGTCATGGCAAGGATGCGCATGACGCATATACCGCAATTCGTGTTTATGATTACGGCGCTGGCCATAATCATCTTTTTCATAGTAATGATGGAGCTGGGAAAAGCATTATGACCGCACCTGTAAATTTTGAGAACTCAATTATCATCCTGTTCGCGGTGACCATGTTTTATGTCGCCATGAGCAGCCGCATGGAGGCTTATATTAAAATGCTGGCGGCCCAGGGCGCGCTGCTGTTCGCGGTTTCGCTGCAGAGCATTTCCCCTTCAGACTACATTACTTTTTCATTCATTATTTTTGAAACGCTGGTGCTGAAAACCATCGTGATTCCGCTTTACCTGATGAGGCTGATCCGGCAGAACGAGATTCAGCGGGAGTCCAAGCCGTCCATTCCGAATCTTTACTCGCTGATGATCGTGAGCGCCATCACGGCGGTGGGATTTGTGTTCGCGTACTGGCTGACCGGCACCCGGCAGCCGGTGAATCCGCTGTTTTTCGGCGGCGCGATTTCCGTGATTCTGGCCGCGCTGTTCATTATTATGACCAGAAAGAAACTGATAACTCACATCATCGCCTTTATTTTCCTGGAAAACGGGATATTCCTGTTATCGCTCTCTGTCGCCCAGGAAATGCCGTTTATCGTAAACCTCGGCGTAATGCTGGATATTTTTGCCTGGGTGCTGCTGGCCGGAATCTTCGTAAAGATGATTCAGACCTCGTTTACCGGCCAGAATATTGATTCACTGAAAGGACTGAGGGATTGAAATGACATCTTTAATGATACCTCTGTTGCTGATCACGCCTCTGGCGCTGGCGCTGACGATTCTGTTCGTTAAACCTTTGCGCGGTCTGCACATATACTTCACGCTGCTGTATTCGGTGATACACCTGGCCGCCTCGATATACCTGGCCAATTTTCACGAGATGTATTACCATTACTTCGAGGCGGATAATTTAAACACCATCTTTCTGCTGGTGCTGTCCGTGGTGTTTATCGCGGTTGCCGTCTACAGCATCAGCTTCTTCTCGCACAAACAGGAGGAAAAGCATGTTGACCGGAGCTGGAAGTACCATGTTTTTCTGCTGCTGTTCGTGGATTCGCTGGACGGCATCCTGCTCAGTTCGCATATCGGCATGTTATGGGTGTTCCTCGAAGCGTCAACGCTGTTCAGCGCCATGCTGATCTACTACTATACCGGCAAAAGTGCGCTGGAAGCCACCTGGAAATACATCTTCATCTGTTCGATCGGCATCTCTTTCGCCTTTATCGGGATAATCCTGCTCTCGATCGGGTGCATCGGCGGCAGCGGCGGCGAAATCTCGCTGTTCTGGGATTCCCTTAACAACAATGCCAGACTCATTAATCCGTTCTGGCTGAAAATGGCGTTTCCGTTTCTGCTGCTGGGCTTCGGCACCAAGATGGGACTGGCGCCGATGCAGAACTGGCTGCCGGACGCTTACGCCGAGTCGCCGGCCCCCGCGACCGCGCTAATTTCAGCGACCCTGGTGAATGCCGCTTTTATCGGGGTGCTGCGCGTGCATAAGGTCATGATTATGGCCGGGCTGGGCTTCTATTCCAATACTCTGCTGATGATCATGGGATTCATGTCACTGCTGATTCCGGCGGTGTTTATACTGCGTTCCAAGAACTATAAACGCATGCTGGCCTATTCTTCCGTCGAGCACATGGGGATTGTCGCCATTGGAACCAGCATCGGCGGCGTGGGGCTTTTTGCCGCGCTGCTGCATACGATCGGCCATTCGCTGGTCAAGGCGGCGTTCTTCCTCAATTCCGGCAACATATTCTGCCTGTTCCGCAGCAAGCGGATCAAAGACGTGACGGGCCTGCTGAAAGTGTCTCCGGCCAATGCCTGGTTATGGGTGGCGTCATTTGTCGGCATCTGCGCGTTCCCGCCGTTTGTCACGTTCATCAGCGAACTGCTGATTATCAAGGAACTGCTGGCAAAAAGCGTCATTCTGACGATCATTTTCTGCGTTATGCTGACGGCGATCATTTACGGGATCGCCAGGAATGTCATCAGCATGATTTCCGGAGATCCCAAAAAACCGGAAACGCTTGATGAGAGCGGGATTCACGCCACCGGCTACATCCCGCAAATCGTGCTGCTGGGCCTGGCGGTCTGCCTCGGGCTGTACATCCCGTCATTTCTGATCGACATGCTGAACAATGCCGTAAAGTTTATGGGAGAGTAAAATATGAGCTGGGCAGTCACAGGCAACAATCAAACCATAGACCTGTCCGCGATTCCGGTCAAAACCGCCGTCGGGTTGCGTTCGGAGATTATCGAACAGTGCGGCCGGGGCGCACACCCTGTCGCGTTTTTCGGGCATAAACTCGACTCCGGGGTGCGGCTGTTCGTGATTCTGGCCAACGACCCGCGCTCTGAACTGCTGGCCGCTTCCGTCATCTTCGCTGAAAATGAAAAATCATATCCGTCAATCACCAGTGAAATTCCCGGTTTCTATCTTTTTGAGCGGGAATTTTTCGAGGAGACCGGCATTAAGCCGGAAGGCCATCCGTGGCTCAAACCGGTCCGCTTCAGTCACAACCGGGCCGACCGTTCCGCCGGCATGGCCGACTATCCTTTTTTCAAAGTCGAAGGGGAGTCTGTTCATGAGGTTGCCGTCGGGCCGGTTCATGCCGGCGTCATCGAACCCGGGCATTTCCGCTTCATGTGCAGCGGGGAGAAGGTGCACCACCTGGAGATTCATCTGGGGTACCAGCACCGCGGCATTGAGCCGATGATGGCTGACGGCAGCATCTGGAAAAAGTCAAAGCTGGTTGAATCCATCACCGGCGACAGCGCCATTGCCAATTCGCTGGCATATTCGTCGCTGCTGGAAAGCGCGGCCGGGATGGAAGTTTCCGCCCGGGCCTCCGCCATCCGGGCGCTGGCGCTGGAACTGGAAAGGGTTGCGCTGCATATGAGTTCGCTGGGCGGACTTTGCGCCGATGTCGGCGACCTGACCGGCAACACTTTCTTCGGCGCCACCCGCACCTATGTCATCAATTCGCTGCTGGATATCTGCGGCAGCCGTTTCGGTTACAGCCTGATCCGGCCCGGCGGGGTCAATTTCAACATTGACGCCGAGTTGTCGGCTAAACTGCTGAAGACGCTGGAAATGGTCCGCGAACGGGTGTTTCTCATCGGAGAAAGGACATTCAATATGCCGGGGGTGCTGAGCCGTTTCCAGCATACCGGCATCGTCGATTTCAAAACTGCCGAAAAGATCAACATGGTCGGCATCACCGCCCGGGCTTCCGGCCTGAAACGCGATGTCCGCGCGGACCATCCGTTCGGCTTTTACCGGCTTTATCCGGCCTACAAACTCACGCTGGACTCGGGGGATGTCTTCGCTCGCGCCTATATGCGCTACCTTGAAGCCAAGCGTTCGCTGGGCTACCTGATCGACCTGCTGAGCGGACTGCCGCCGGGCGCGCAACTGCTGGCGGAGCGCGGCAGCCTGAAACCGGACAGCATGACCGTATCCATGGTTGAAGGCCCGCGCGGCGAACTGGTGCATGTCATGCTTACCGGGGCCGACGGCGAGGCCGTCCGCTATAAGTTCAAGGATCCGTCTTTCAACAACTGGTTCGCGCTGGCGCTGGCGGTCAGAGGCGAAGGCGTCAGCGATTTCCCGATCTGCAACAAGAGCTTTGACCTTTCATACTGCGGCCATGACCTTTAAGGAGATGATCACATGTTCGATTCCATAAAAGTTAGAATTAAACAGGGGAAGCAATATATCCCCGATGTTAAAAAAGCTGAAGTCAATCCCAAATTCAGGGGATTCCCCCGGCTCAATGATAAAACATGCACCCGCTGCGGGAACTGCGCCGAGGCCTGCCCGACCGGGGCGGTCACGCTCCGTCCGCTCAAAATAGATCTGGGCAAATGCACTTTCTGCGGCGACTGCCAGCGCGCCTGCCGGAGCCAGTCCATTGAGTTCACCAGCTTCCATAAAATGGCGGCGGACAAACGGGAAACCCTGATCGTCGATTCCGGCGCCGACCGGCATCTGTATACGCTTGACGCGGTGAAAGCCAACCACGAAATCAAGCGGCTGTTCGGACGCTCCCTGAAACTCCGCTCCGTGTCCGCCGGCGGCTGCAACGGCTGTGAGCTTGAACTCAATGCCAGTTCCAACGTGAATTTCGACATGACCCGTTTCGGGATTGAAATGGTGGCGTCGCCGCGCCATGCCGACGGCATCGTGATCACCGGCCCGGTCTCGGAAAACATGGCCTATGCGCTGGAGGACACGCTGCTGGCCGTTCCCAGTCCGAGGATTGTCATCGCCATGGGCACCTGCGCCATCAGCGGCGGAGTCTTTCAAAACTCTCCGGCGCTTAACCGCAAATTCTTCGACAAATACCATGTTGACCTTTATATCCCCGGCTGCCCGGTGCATCCGCTGACTTTCATCAACGGCGTTCTCCGCCTTCTCGGCCGATAGCCCCGACAGAACCGTCGTGACTCATTCTGGACACCCGATCCGCACATTTTGGACATACCATTACCTCATTTTTGACACATGCTTTGCTCAACGGTTTTTGTAATCTGAGAGTTCTGAGAAGTCTGGGAATTCCGGGATATTGCCGTCCGGGACGGACGGCGCTGCAATAGAACCTCATTTTGGACAATCATTCCGACACTTTGGAGTGTCGTTGAGCACAACAGCTTTAAAGTTTTCAAACAACTCCGATACTTTGGAGCCCCGTCCCGCTCAACGTCTTTCGTAATCTGGGTCCTATGGGTCCTATGGGCCATTCTGGACAGCCACTCCGACACTTTGGAGTGTCGTTGAGCACAGCAGCTTTAAAATTTTCAAACAACTCCGACACTTTGGACACCCGTCCTGCACAACACGTTTTTCGTAATCCGGGTCTTATGGGTCCTATATTGGACAGCCACTCCGACACTTTGGAGTGTCGTTGAGCACAACAGCTTTAAAATTTTCAAACAACTCCGACACTTTGGATACTGGTTGAGCACAACACGATTTTCGTAATCTGGGTCCTATGGGTCTTATGGGTCCTATGGGTCCTATGGGCCATTCTGGACAGCCACTCCGACACTTTGGAGTGTCGTTTAGCACAACAGCTTTAAAATTTTCAAACAACTCCGACACTTTGGAGTGTCGTTGAGCACAACGCGTCTTTCGTAATCTGGGTCCTATGGGTCTTATGGGTCTTATGGGCCATTCTGGACAGCCATTCCGACACTTTGGAGACCGGCTGAGCACAACAGCTTTAAAATTTTCAAACAACTCCGACACTTTGGAGACCCGTCCTGCACAACACGATTTTCGTAATCCGGGTTTTACGGGTACTATATTGGACAGCCATTCCGACACTTTGGAGTGTCGTTGAGCACAACGGTTTTCGTAATCCGGGAGTCCGGAAAGACCGGGAGTTCCGGGATATTGCCGTCACCGGCAATCGCTCATCCTTTCTTCCCA
>JBAYIO010000149.1:0-8796 GCA_041665605.1 Victivallaceae bacterium
CGTTCCGGCAATCAGAGAACTGGCGGACTGCCCGTTTGTGATCGCGCCCAATGCCGACCGCATGATGTGTGCGACCTTATTACAGGATATTGACGTGGATATCGTGGCTTATCAGGATTGTGTCGGACTGGCAGTGGAGCCTGACCCGCTCGGACGTTACCTTATGGCAGACCGCCATCACAGTTTACACCGCCTGCCTTATCTCTATCAACGTTTAAGATTTGCCCATGACGGCTGGCGTGACAGCAAAGCTGAAAAAAAGAGTCTGTGCATGTGGAATACCTATTTCCGGGAACGCGGCCGTACCGCGATCTGGAATGATTTGGAAATATGGGAATTTGACTCTAAATTGAGTCTGATTCCGACCGAGATATCGCGCATGGCCGCGCAGCTTGACCTGACCGCGCCGTTCGTTGAAAAGCAGATTATTTACCAGTATCCAGGCTTGATGCAGCATCCGGACCATCCGGTAAAAGTCGGCGGCGAACGTGCGATAACACTCTATGAGGATTACGCCAATTATCGGCAAGCCGTTATTGCTGGCAGAAGATGATTTTTCCAAGCATCAATGAATAAACGGACACTCGGGCAGCGGAAGAATGCTTATTAAAGCACGGTTTTTATTTTTTGATGAATTTCATTATTTTTCCACAAAATTCTGATTAGGCTATTGACAAGTGTGATTTTTTAGATTATAATCTTGTTTATACGTTTAAGCAGAATATTTTGAAGGCTGGGCTTTTTTATTTTTAATTTTGGTTAAACGTTTAAGCGCAAAAATGGAGTGACTATGTCAAAGGTGACACTAAAAGATATAGCTGGTGATTTAGGCGTGTCTTACGCGACAGTAAGTTTTGCTTTGAGCGGCAATCCGCGGATTCCGTTGAAAACCAGACAGCTTGTGCTGGAAGCCGCCAAGAGGCGCAATTACATACCTAACCACATCGCCCAGGCTTTGCAGTCGCAAAAGAGTATGATGGTAGGCTGCCTTATGACAGATTTGACCACGTCTTATTTCAGTGAACTGCTACAGGGCATCGGGGAGATTGCGTCTAATAACGACTACACCGTTCTGCTGGGACTCATAAAGCATTCAGAGCAGCATATAGAGGCGCATCTGAAGAATTTCTGTGAAAAGCGGGTTGACGGAATTATAACTTCATGGATACTTCCTTCATTGCATCATCGCCTGTATGAAATCAACGACTCCGGTTTTCCTGTGATTGTATGCTCGAGTTATGGATTTGACCACAATCTGCCGTCGGTCATGAATGATGATTTTAAAGGCGGCAGAATTGCAGCGCGGCACTTGATCGAACTGGGGCACAAACGCATCGCATACGGGTGTTTTTTGAAAAATGTTGAATTATTGCGTTATGACGGCTGTTGTGCCGCCGCGGAAGCCGGAGGGATCATGAAACCATCTCTTTTTAAAACAGAAGAGATGCTTGAGGTTTTGCTCGATTCAGGAGAGCCGCCAACCGGAATTGTGGCTTTTTCCGACTATGACGCAATCAGGATTAAACATTTTCTTGATAAAAAAGGGATGAAAATACCGGATGACATATCAATTCTCGGATTTGATGATATATGGGCAGTGTCACCGTCGGAATATAATTTTTCCACGATTGCCATTAAACGCGGCGAGATCGGCCGCCAGGCGATGGAAATGCTGCTGGACCGGGTCGGTGGACGACCTGTTGAAAACCGGCTGATAGAACCGGAACTGATTGTCAGGGGGAGTACAGGAAATGCGTAAGCGGCAATTTATAATAAAAGCGGTATATAAAACATTAAAAACGGAGGTAATGAACTGAGATCCGGAGTATCGCACAAACTGTTCTTTTGAAGAAAGATTCACCAAATATGGAAAGTAAAATTAACTTGAAACAGCAAATGGAGGTTTTTTATGAGAAAACACAATTTCACACTCATTGAACTGCTGGTCGTGATAGCGATCATAGCAATTCTCGCAAGCATGTTGCTGCCGGCGCTCAATAAAGCCCGGGAAACTGCCAAAACCGCTTCCTGCGCCAACCAGTTAAAACAAATCGGGACCGCGCTGAATTTATACGCCAATGATTACGGCGATTACATGCCGCCTTATAACGGCAGCACCGGCAACGGGTGGGCTGCCATGATAGACAAAGCATACCTTGGCGAACCTGCAGCCAAATGGAATGGCGTGGGAATGGTCCGAACTCCAAAATCCTCATTCTGGTGCCGTTCGACACGTATTCCCGCCGGCATACCCGCGGCCGGCGCCACGAATTCCAATATTTGTTTTTCTTATGGCGCATTTCAAGCCGCAGATGCGGCAACATATACTTTGACGCCGCCATGGCTGGCCGCGCCCAATACCCCTGTTCTCACCAGGGACTGCGCCAAAACCAATAGATGGAAAAAGACGTCTTCATTGACTCTGCTTTATGACGGATTAATCAGCCCCGCCAGTTTGGGCCCCATCCTGGGCGGCCCCGACTCTATGGTGGTGTCCGGCAATTATGTATCAAAAATTGATCCAAGGCATAATAAGAATGCAAATATTCTTTTTGCGGATTTTCATGTCAGCCTGCTGAAATGGACACAGCTTGTAACAAATAACAGCGGCCGTTTTCCGTCAGATACGATCTCTTATGTGTTTTCATGGAGTGCGCTCCCTTATTAATTCTGTTTATAACTTTAAATAATATCCAGGTAGCCATAATATGAAAAGAATTTTGATGACGGCGATTGTACTTGCAGAAATATCCGTGTCTGCCGCATCCTATCAGGCGAAAATTATGATCAACGGAGTCGGAGACGGGGTGAAGATGACAAAAGGAACCTGCTCCGCGGGCGGTTCGGTCAGCAACGCCACCTGGCTCAAGGACGGCAATAATGAGAAAATCATTATAGCATCGTTCAGCGCAGACAAAGAATGGAAAAAAGGCGAATTCAGCTTCACTCCGGAAAAGGACGGGAAAATCTCGTTGCAACTGTTATCCTGGGCGGCGGATGATAAAGGCAAAACAATAAATGGCTGGGTGTTGATAGACGACATAACTCTCGCCGGCATAGCGTTTGAAAATGGTAATTTTGAAAATGAAGACAACTCAACCTGGCGGCTCAAAGTAACGCCGGACTTCAAAGCGGAAATCGTCGAAGGCGCCGGACACGATTCAAGCAACGCGGTAAAAATATCTTATGGATGTCCCGCGGATTACGCCAAACCGATCATGGCCCGGGCCGGACAAACAATCAACGTGTCTTACTGGTACAAAATAGCGCCATAAACACTCCGCCCTGACAGACATTTCAGCCATAAATATAATATGTGTCCAGTTTTCCGGATGCCTGCCGTTCAGCCTGACCGCACCCGCGACGGATGCATGCGTAAATTTTCGTCTGTTTAGCAGTTGACAAATCTTTTAAAATAAATAATTTAACCTGTCTTTAAAAGCATCAATCGGAGGAATGTAAATTGTTAAGAAATATTGCAGTAGTTATAGCTCTTCTCTGTGCATGCAACATGCATGCCGGCAATGACGGTGCGAAAATTGAAACTCCTGTTTCCGGCGTGGTGTTTCCCGTTGAGCTGCAGAAAGGAATATATTACATAAATGAAAATTTTCCCGCGGCTTTAATTTTTAAATTTAAAGGCAATCCGGCGCAACTGAAAAATCCGAGAATCATTCTGGACATGCCTGACGGCTACTCCTGCCCCGGTGTATATCCCAACTTCCCGAATTCCCCTTCGACCTGGACCTGGAGCGCGGAGAGAATGACGGCGGAGCCGTTAAAAAGAAACGAGACCCCTTACACTAGGTACGTTATCTATCTGAATAATTATCTGGTGCAGGAGTTGAAGCCGGATGCGGTATCGGGTACTAACTATGAACGCCTCTATATTAAAACCTCTTCAAAAGCTGCCGGCGAAGGAACGAAAGAAGTATTCTGGAAACTGGCGACTGACAACTGGGAAGGGCAGGAGAAAAAATTTGAACTGGTTCTGCTGCCTGAATTAATTGCGGCAATCCCCAAAGTGGACAAATTTAAAGTTATGATTTCCTCCATGAAAAGTTTAACCGTTCCCGACGATGGAATCAGAGGGGCCTATTTAAGTTACTGGAAGTCCATTACAGACAGACCTTATACGATGTTAAGCAACTGGCCGTATTTGAATGCGGATCAGGTAAAAATAGTTATGGACAATTTTCATGTGATGACGATACTGGGATCAAATGCTGGCGGGACGCCGCTGCTTAACAATAAGGCCTGGTACGAAAAAAGAGGAGTGAAGCCGCCGCTGATGATATTGAAATCCGGGAAACCGGCCAATGAAGGGGTTTTTACGATGCAGTTGTGTCCGGGGTTTCTGGCGAAAGACACCTCGTACTGGAATGATTTTGTCGCCGTCGAGCTGAAACAAAATGCAGCAAAGGTAAAAACGCCAAATCCGGCGGATACTTGTAAAGCCGGAATCATTTACGATATCGAACCGGAAGCGAAAAATTTCTGTTTCTGCGACAATTGCAGAAATGATTTTAAATTTTTTGCCAGGCTGGACAAGGTTCCAACTGCCGATGAAATCGAAAAACAATATTCCGCGGAGTGGTTCAATTTCCGCGTCCGGCAGAGCGCTGATATCATCACTCAATTCTGTAATTGCGTCAAAAAGAACTTCGCTGTTCCGGCAATCGTCTGTTCCGATCCGCTGCACGTTGCCGGATTGCAGCAATGGTGCGGGGTTGACGTCAGCTTGTCGGATAAAGATGCCGATCTGTTTATGAATATGCCGTATTATTGCGGGTTGGATTTTTTCAAAGATGTCGCATTGGAAACAAAAACTCTGAAGACTCGCGATTTCGTGCTGGTTGATCCGGCGGAAGAGGACTTTTTTAACCGCTATACGCCGGAAAAAGTTAAACAGAACATCGTCGCCAGCGCCGCACTGGGCTGCGCCGGTTTCGGTTTCTGGCCCAGCGATGTCCTGGACGGCAGATACCTGACGCAGATCAAATCCGCGTTCTCTATTGTCGCTCAGGCTGAGAACTATTATTTTGCCGGAAGAAATGACAGTATCGCCAGCGTCAGAACGGAAAAGTATTTTGAAAGAAATATCAAGGACGAGAAAAGAGAGATCAATGTTGAGTTGCCGGTATTCAATGATACTTTGCAGTGGCTGGCGCATCAGCATGGCGACAATATTCTAGTTACGCTGTTTAATTATAATGCCGACTATGATGCAATCGTCACCCTGAGCATTCCCGGCCTTGCCAATGCCGGCTATACGGTCAGAGAATTGGATGCCGGCTGCCTGTTGTGCAATAATGACAATAAGCCTCTCTGTAGTGAAGACATTAAAAAAGGTTTTCTGGTGAAAATCCCGCGGGACGCCGTGAAGGTAATTGAAATATCCAAAGACCCGATGACATGCCGGGGCGGAAATATCCTTCAAAAAGAAGTAAACGATGAGCTGACAGACTTGAGGAAAAAATTCCAGGCGAACTACAGTTTTAAAGAAATTAAGCAGAACAATGCGGAAATCACCTGGGGTGTGACGAAAGACGCAAAAACACCTTTGCTCAAGCTGATTTCCGATAAACGCAAAATGTATATAAACATCGAAAACGGAGCCAGTGTAGTTTCGTGGGGAGAAAAAAATAAAAGCAATAATGACCTGTTATTTTACAAACAGCGCGGATGTCTGGGCAATTTGATCCTGAACAATGAAAAACTGTCTTCCGGCAATTATGTTTTTACGCTTGATAAGCTGTTTATTGCTGAAGACGGCAGTCCCGGCGCTAAACTTGTTTATGCCGTGCCGCCGGAACTCAACGCCAGCGCCAGCGCCGATACCGGGCTCATGGAGGGATTGAAAGTTGAAAAGCAGATCGCTTTGGAAAATAAAGGGAATGCAGTAAAAATAAAATACACTTTCACCAACAATAACTCACGTAAAAAAGATATCCATCTGGGTTTCCGCATTAAGAACTTTCCCAAGCCCGGCGGCGCACTGGTAAACGAAGATCTGTCCAAAATAACTCAAATGTCTTTTGATTCCAGTGAAGGTCAAAAAGTTTTTAAAGACGGGGCTGTTGACAGCGACAATTATGTATTGGCTGAAGGCTGTTCCCCGGTAAGTTTCTTCAAAGTGAAACCCGTACCGTATAAATGGACTGTTACACCGGTTAAAGTCATTGCCGGAATCGGAAAATTCAACGAACAGATGATTTTTACGCCGGACAAGGAAAAAACCGCCGGATTTTATGTGTGGTGGTCGAAAAATTCCGGCTATACGATTGAATTTATTTCCAAAGAGATTTTGCTCAAATATGGAGAAAGTATTTCATCAGAATATTTAGTAACGCTGCAATAATGTGCAATATTTACTATGTCAAAGGATAACGCGATGAACAGATGTGAATCGTTCAGGCAAGCCGGTGACGTTCCATAATTTTTTTAAAGAAGATCACAATCATGGATATTAATGCTGTAAGACTAAAGTATGAGGCCGCGCTTCATGGATTGGAGCAGAACACAAAGAAAGTATTCGGATACGATAAACCGGTACTGATAGAGGGCGGTAATTATCTTGGCATCTGGTTGGAATGCGGACCGCTGGAAAGTTTGATCTATGGCCGGTTTGCACCTGAAGTAGCCAAAGCCAGCCATGCAGTGTTCTTTCATCTGCAGCGTCCGGACGGTTATCTGCCGTTCCGGGTGATCAAAGACAGAGCCGAGGCCTCACAGATTCAGATGGTGGTGCCTGTTGCCGCTACTGCGCTTGAGACCGCTGATCTGACCGGAGACGAAGAATTTCTAGAGCAGGCTTATCATGCATGCAGCCGATGGGATGACTGGCTGGCACGAAACCGGAACACGCGTGGAACCGGACTCTGCGAGGCTTTTTGTGAATTTGACACAGGGCATGACAACAGTCCAAGATTCAAAGGATTACCTAAAAAGTGTCCTGGCGATGACGCTGCGGTTTGTCCCGATGCCGGCAAACTGCCGTACTTGGCGCCGGATCTGTCCGCCACAGTTTATGGCGGCAGAGTTGCCCTTGCTAAAATGGCCGAACATCTTAACCGGCCTGCGGAAGCCGGAATGTGGCTGGAAAAGAGCGAGGCGCTGCGCCGGCTTATCATTAAGTATTGTTATGATCCGGAGGACGAATGTTTTTATGATGTGGATTCAGATGGTAATTTTGTCAGGATCCGCGGTGACGCCTTGACCAGAGTTATGGGTGAACATGTGGTTGAGCAACCCATGTTCGAACGTATTTATGCCAGGCACATCCGGAACCCTGAAATTTTTTGGGCTCCTTACCCTTTGCCGTCCATCGCTTTGGACGATCCTGCCTTTGTGCACGAATTGCCGCCTAACTCCTGGGGCGGAGCATCACAGGCACTGACTGCGCTGCGCACTCCAAGATGGTTTGAATATTACGGAAAATTTGCGGATTTGCGCCATTTGATGACTTGCTGGGTAAAGGCAATATTGGCGGCGCCGGATTTTATGCAGCAGATGAATCCGTGGACTGGCGAATTCTCCACTTCCGCTGGTTATTCGCCAAGCATGTGCGTATTCATTGATTTTGTTGACCGGCTGGGCATTCTAAATGCAAAAACAGAAAGTAAAGGATAACGCGATGAACAGATGCGAATGGTTCAGGAAAGCCGGATGGGGAATATTTCTTCATTTTCTGGCGTCGCCGCCAGGTTCAGCGGCCCAAGCGGAGATGTCCGTTGACGACTGGAACCGGCAGGCGGACTCGGTGGATGTGGGCGCTCTTGCGAAACAGGTAGCCGCCGCCGGAGCACGGTATTGTTTTATCACTATCGGACAGAATTCCGGTTTCTATCTGGCGCCGAATCAAACCTATGATCAGCTTGTCGGACGGACACCCGGCCGTTGCTCGGAAAGAGATCTGGCGGATGATTTGCAGACGGCTTTGGCACATGAAGGAATCCCGCTCATGGTATATCTGCCCTCGCATGCCCCGGCAACGGACCGGCAGGCTGTGGAAAATCTCGCCTGCACCCCGTCCTGGGACGCCTCCGCCTGGCAGTTGAGGCCGGGAACTTATCTGCGCAAAGTTGATGTTGATCAACGATTAAGCCTGTTTCAGCGCAACTGGGAGGCGGTTATCCGCGAATGGTCGCTGCGCTGGGGTGATAATGTTAAGGGCTGGTGGTTTGACGGATGCTATTTCGCCGACCGGATGTACCGTCATAATGACACCCCGAACTTTTATAGCTTTGCGGATGCCGCGCGGGCCGGAAACCCCTCGAGCATCGTGGCGTTCAACGGCGGCGTCCTGCCGCAGATTGCGTCACTGACTCCGGCCGAAGATTACACCGCCGGCGAAATCACCGACTATTTTCCGCTGGGCGGAGACGACAGCGGCCTGGTTAACGGGACGCAACTTCACATTCTCACTTATCTGGGTGACTCCTGGTGCCGGGGAGATCAGCCGCGCTTCAGTCCGGAATTGACGGCGGAGATCACCCGCCGCATCATCCAGCGCAACGGCGTCATCAGTTGGGACACCCCGATTTCCGCAGATGGCAAAATACCCGAATCATTTATTGATACGCTTAAGCAGATTAACCATAAAAATGATTAACGCAGATCAAACTTTATAAGGAAAATTATTTCATGAATAAGTCAGAGAATACACGTCTTATCAGCGGGACGTTTATGCAGATGGACCACTGGAGCGATACTGAAGGCGCGAGATTCCAGCAGGAAATCCGCAGCTTAAATGAAGATCACTGGCGGCAGATGGTTCGCGATATGGCGGCCATC
>JBAYIO010000150.1:0-8767 GCA_041665605.1 Victivallaceae bacterium
CGGTACGAAAAAGAGGATGTCTCATTCCTTGGGCTCGTACAGTTGGCCAGCGCCATTATTGTTTTTAATCGAATTTGTTCAGTATATCCGGTTTAAATGATTTTATTAGTAGATAAGCTCTAAAGATAAATTTTACCGGAACGGATGCTTCTTTCGGCGATGCCGCGCTCTTGAAAAACACCCTGCGTCTTATTTCCGCCGCCAGTTTGTCGCCAAGTTCAGCCGCCTTCTCCGGCATCTTCAACTCTTCCGCGCTGATGGAGCCGATCCGCCAGGCGAGAAATTTATCGTCCGCATTCGATGGCAATATCCAGGTGCCGGAACGTATGACATCCTTATAATCAAACGCTTTGTTCTGAATCAGCCACAGTTCCGCGCCGTTGCCCTGCTGGCGTGAATAATCCCGCACCAGTACCGTGAAATCGGCGGACAGGGTTTTGATCAAAATGCTTTTTTCATAAGACATCGTCAGTACCTTTTCTTCGACCACATGATTGCGGCTGGTCCGGTCCAGCAACTCAAAATCAGCCTCCTGTCCAAGCTTCCGTACTGCCGCCGAAAACAGCCGCATTCCAGGTCCGCCGGTGCGCTCGTAGCACAGCGCCGGTTCCCAGAAGCTGATCCGGACCGGCCGCGCCGCCGGTTTTTGCGGATAGGTGTAAACGATGGCTTTAGAACTTTCCGGATAAGGGTTCTCCAGGTTCTCCAGCAATACTCTGGTTTCGGTCAAGCCTTTTTCTTTTGTCCAGACTTGAGCTTTTATGTTAGCGTCATCCAGCGCCATCGAGTATGCATAAATCCTGTCCGGCGCGGTTTGCTTATCAATAAATTCCGTCTGGTTAATATCGCAAGTGTGAATGACTTTTTGATCGCGGAGCAGTTTTATGTCCGGCGGCCCTGTAAACTGTCCCGGATCTATCCGTCCCGCCAGCGGATCCCAGGTCAGCTTAACCGAGCCGTCATCCAGCAATTGCGCCCGCAATCCGGTCGGAACCGGCGGCAGTTGGACGCGCAATGTATTCGTTTTGCCGCCATATGCGAATTCCAGCTCCGCCACCGGCGTCCCCGGATAATTTAACGTCACTTTCCGGATTGTTTGCGTGGAAATGTTGCTATCCGCCTGAAGGCTGACTTTGCGTCCGTCAATTTTCAGCGATCTTAACTCAACCTGACCTTTTATCTCAAATAAACGGTTTTTGCTGAACACCGGCTTGATCTCGATTGCATCCGGAGCAAAACGGCTCATTTGGTTTTGTCCGGAACGGCTGTAGCGCCAGCAACCACTAAGCGGAGGCGCGGCGGATTTGAAATATACTGGCGGATTGAACCGGTTCTGTTTCGACAATGCGCCGGCAAGCTGTCCTTCCACCGGGGCATTGGAAACAGGAATTGCAGTCTGTCCGTTTTGTAAAACACCGAGCAGCGGATCTTGGCCTGGAAACAGCGGCGTCCATGTCCACGTTTTCAGATCATCCGCCACTACCGGCCGCGGAACCAGCGGAACCCTTAGCGGATTGGATTCGGTTAGCGGCAATCCGGATTCCGAACACAGCTTTATTTTGTAAAAAACATTATTGCTGCCGCAATCCAAGGCTGTGGCATCGGCGATGTTGAAATTCAAAGACGCGCCCATCGGGTTGCCGGTTCCAGTTATACGCGTTACAGTGGTTTGTACGCCGTTTATCATTCTGATTTCCTGTGTCCTGACTGGTGTCTGTAGCGTCCTGGTCTCAGGTCTTTGAAAATTTTTCAGGATATCATTGTATATCAGGGAATATTTGCCATCATTCGTTGCGGCGCGATAAATTTTCATTCTTACCGGCTGCTCCTGGTCCGGCTTGAACCTGATATATCCAGAAATCGAAACTCTGAATTCACGGGTACCGGCACGGAGCGCGTAAGGATGAAAATCGCAATTACACTCTGCAATCGCTTTCAGCATTGTTTCCGCCGCCGCCTCGTCGTTCTTTTCTTCTGTTTCCGCCGTTTTTCCAGCAGATGCTTCCGGCTGCGGCGCGGACCGAATGTTTTTCGTCGCAACAGCCGTGCCGGGATTCTCAGCGTTTGCGGAACCTGTCATCTCCGGCGAAACCGCGCTGGCAGTTTCCTGCGCTTTATAATTTTTATAGGTATCGAACAGGCATACTCCGGCAAAAATCATCAGGGCGATTGCGCCGGTGAGCTTGGCCGCATAGAACGCTTTCTTTCCATAACTGCGCGGAGAGGTTTTGGCGTCTGAAGATACTTTTGGCGGCAGGGTATCCGGCGGCGTTTTAGATGCCGGCGGACTTGAAGATATTTTTGGCGGCAGGGAGTCTGAAGATTTTTCCGATGGCATTGCCGTCGGAATCGCTTCGCCGGTAACGACGTTGCGGCCGCAATGAATACAAATTACCGCCCGCGCATTCATCAGATATTTCGAACAATACGGGCATTTTTTCATACTGGTTTTACGCTCATTGCATTATAGAAAATAAATACATAAAAATTTTTGACATGATCGCTGCCAAAGAATTCTGCAATTCTTCCCTTAAAACTAACTAATGTAATTTGATATTTATATTTTAAAAGCAATATTTTAATCTAAACTTGAGTTTTCAGGAGAAAAAATGTGTTTAAACAAATACAAATGGTTGATTCCGGCAATTCTTGCGGTTTTCACGCTGCCGCCGTTCCTGTCCGCGGCCGGCGAAATAACACTCTCGCAGCATAATTTTTATGCCGGCGAAAAATGCCGACTGAAAATCGCGCTTCCCGCAAACTTGCCCAGCCAGTCCGGCATCGCCTGGACCATCAGCAGCATGGGGGCCGAACTTTGCGCCGGGAACGCCGCGGCCGGGCCGGACGGAACATTTGAAATCGAATTTAACGCCCCGCAACTGAAACCGGAAATTTCGGTCAAGGCGGAGTTAGTCTGCAGAAACATTCCCGGAACTCCGGCCGCGCCGTTGTTTTTACGTTCTGCGGAAATCTTCACCCCGCTGGCCGCCATTGAAGCGCGGAAACTTAATATCCTGAAAGCCGGCGAAGCCGAAGA
The DNA here is from genome assembly GCA_041665605.1 of Victivallaceae bacterium. Lineage (GTDB taxonomy): Bacteria > Verrucomicrobiota > Lentisphaeria > Victivallales > Victivallaceae > CAIPAT01. The sequence goes on from JBAYIO010000150.1 coordinate 3,038, forward strand.
TCCGTTGACCGCCGCTTTTAAAGCGCGGAAAATCCCGTTCAAACAGATCGGCAGCCTTGAAGAATTTGACGGTCAGGCGCTGATTATTTGCGGGATGGATTTCGATGAAAACCAGGAGTCCGCCAAAGCGTTGGCCGCACTGGCCGCGCAAGGCAAGAAAATAATCATCCTGCCGCCGCTGAAAGGCCATTTTCCGGCCGGCAGCCGTTTGTACGGGCAGATCATACTGGACAAGGCAGAATATATTAAAAGCTTTAACAAAGACTTTGATCTTCCGCCTGCCGCCGGTTCGTTTACAGCTTCCGCGCGGGATGAAGCTTTTGTCCTGTCCTGTTCCGGACAGGCAGACGGCTTTTCCTGCGGCATATTTAAAGCCGGGCGCGGAGCCGTCATCATCACAACCTGGGATTTGGCGAAAATGCAGGAGACTAATCCAGCCGCCTGGTATCTGTTGAGAACATGGCTGCTCTGATGATTATGAATTTTTAACTTAAAAAATAGAGGAAAATGGTATGAAAAAAGCATTTATCACCCTGATCGCGTTAATTTCCGTGCTCGGCGCCGCTATTGCGGCGGAACCTTATCCCACCGCTGTTCTGCCGTTCACCGAGAAAGGTCCAGGCCTGCAAGACAAAGGCTCCCAGATTGCGAGTATTATCTTTGCCTCGCTGGCGGAAAAGCCGGAACTATGGCTGGTGGAGCGCGAGGATATCAGTAAAATTCTTCAGGAACTGGAGTTAAATGTGTCCGGCATGGTCAACCCGCAGCAGGCGGCGAAGGTCGGCGAACTCAGCGGGGCGAAAATCCTGATTACCGGCTCTGTATTTAAAATCGGCAGCAAGACGTTTATTATCGCCAAAATCATCGGCACTGAAACCAGCCGGGTGCTTGGGCAAAGTGTCAACGGCACCCAGGAAATTGATGTCATGGCTCAACAGCTCGGACAGAAAATTGGCGAAGCCATTGTCAAGCAGGCCGGGGACATCATGCCGAAAACCGTCGCCAGCGAAGATGTGGTTAAAGAACTGACGGAGAAACTCGGCAGTGCGCCGCGCCCGGCGCTGTACATAAAGATCAAGGAAGAACATATCGGACGTCCGGTGATAGACCCCGCGGCGGAAACCGAATTGAAGCTGATCTGCCAGAAATTGAACTTCAAGCTGGTTGATGATCCGGACAAGGCAGATGTGGTTATCACCGGCGACGGAATGAGTCAGTTCGGGGCAAGTCACGGCGCATTAAACAGCGTCCGGGCCAGAGTCGAAGTCAAAGCCGTTGACAAAAACAACAATATTCTTGGGGTTGACCGTCAGACTTCCGTCTGCGTCGGCATGTCCGAAACCATTACCGGCAAAGACGCATTGCAGCGGGCCGCGTTGCAACTGGCGCCGCGCTTTATCCCTAATCTCGTGAAGAAGCAATAATCTTTTTAATCATTTCTCAGGGCGGCGATGATATTCAGGCGGGAGGCGTAACAGGCAGTCAGGGCGGTTACGGTTACGGCGGTCAGCAGCAGGCAGGCGAAGAAGAGCGCCAGGCCGGACCAGGGGGGAGAACCGGCGGGGGAACTCAGCGCCGGCAGGATGGCCGCCGCGGCGCCGATTATTCCGCAGCATAAACCGCAAATGAAAATGAAGAGATGTTCGGCCAGCAGCATTGTCAGCAGATCGCGGCGGGAGAACCCGGCCGCCCGCATCCAGGCGAATTCCGGCAGTCTTTCCAGCATATTGCGCAGCAGCAGCACTCCCAGTCCGATGGATCCGATAATCAGTCCGAATCCGCCCAGCGCCAGGAAAATCATCAGATAGGTGTTCGGCACCACATTGTACCGGGCCAGCCGCAAGGCGGAATCTTCAATCTGCGGTCCGGTGACCGTCAGGCCTTTCGCCAGACTCGAAACAAGCGGCTTCAAGTCTTTCGGCGCGGCATCGGCCAGCATGATTTTTGAGCCGGAGATATCCGGAAACATCCGCAGGAAATTCTGCCTGGAAACCAGTACGCTGCCCTGAAAGAGTGAATTATCGAGCCCTCCGACCAGCAGCAGTTTCCAGCGTCTGCCGTTTTCGCCCTCATATTCAATGGTATCGCCAGGCTGTTTGCCCAGGCTCCAGTTGATTACCGCCATATCGGCGATTGCCGGGATGATTTCGGAATCGGCGGAATCGCGGTTCAGGAGTTCCCATGGCGAGGCGTATCTGCTGCTGCCGGGCATGACCCCGGCGAACGAAAATCTTGAAGCCAGTTCTTCCGGAACAACGCCCAGAATGCGCGGACGGGTGACCCGGTTGAGGTTCAGACAGCTTGCCTCGCTGCCGGGCGCGGCGCATAACTGCACGAAGCGGGTGTTTTCGGGCAGATCCAGATGATAACGCAGACGGCCGGCGGCGGTGCTGATGTCCGCCAGCACCGGCAGCGCGGTTTCAATATACAGCGCAAAACCGCCGGTACCGCTGTTCTGCCGCGCCGGATCCCGCAACACGCCCTGGCGGTTGACCGAGACGGCAGTTATCAGGAAAATCCCGCAGCTCAGCAGAGCAATCGCCGCCAGCGAACGTCCGGGGCGGCGCGAACAGTTGCGCAATCCGCACAGGATCATTCCCGGACGGCGGTTTCTGAATAAGGCCGGAAGGCGGCGCACAGTAAACAGGCACAGCAGCAAACTTCCGGTCAGCAGCAGTGAGCCGCAGCCGAAAAAGATTCCGGCGCGGGCCTGGCCCTGTCCGGGATTCAGCAGCATAATAACCGCGGCCGACAGCAACAGCGCCCCGGCGGTGCGCAGCCGTCTGTCCTGATGCCATTGCCCGCTGGATTTTAAAGCCGTGAATTGCTGACAGACGGTTTCAACCGGACGTTTTTTGAAGAATCCGGACTGTACTATGAACAGCACCAGCAGGGAGATTGCGCAACTGATAGCGAAAGTCAGGAGTAAAGTCGCGGAATTCACTTCAAAAACCAGCCTGGTTCCGCCGATCGCGCCGCTCCATACGGTGGTAATTCCCCACAGCAGTCCTTTGCCGTAAAGCACGGCCAGCGGAATGCCGCAGACGGCTCCGGCCACTGCCACCGCACCGTGTTCGATAAACAGCATTTTCCTGATCCGGCGGCGTTCCCAGCCCAGCGCGGCCAGCGTCATGATGTCATTGGCGCGGCGTTCCAGATTGAATCCGGCGAGAACGGCGGTCAGCAGCAGCGCCGCCGCGACGACAAAGAAGCTCAGGCCCAGAAACAACTGTCCGAAGTCAACTGCGTTGCGGCTGCCGTGCATTCCATCCTGCAATACCGGCGTCCATTGCAGATTCAAATCCTGCGACGGCAGTTGCGCCAGCAGTTTTTCCGATATTTCCAGCGGAGTGTTTTTGCCGGAAAAGCGGCAGGCGGTGGCTTCGCCGAAACGGTTTCCCCATATTCTGGCGGCGGTTTTATAGGAGATGAACGCTTTCGGAGTGCCGCGATACAACTCCCAGTACGCTTCGTCACGCTGGCGGATGCGGCTGGTGTCTATCGGCAGTCCGGTGCTCCAGTCGCGGCAGTTTTCGCTGTCGGTCATTCCGGGATAATCCGGCATCAGTTCGCGGCTCGACAGATTGTCTTTCAGCGTATAAATTCCGGCAACTTTGAATTCAGCGCTTTGCTCAATCAGCGTTCTCAACGGACTGATGACGTAATAGCTCATTTTGACTTTGTCGCCGGTCCGCAGCGCCAGATCGCCGGCCAGCCAGCCGCTGACCCAGAGGTTGGGACAGCTTTCATCTCCTTCCTGATAGTTTTTGTCCTGCATCCCGCAGACGAAAGAGTACGGCGTGGAAAATTTGCCGGATTCGATTTTATTGACAAACCCGGTCAGAATCAGCCGGTGTTCAAGTTTCAGCTTATCAATCGCGTTCACGACCTGGCGGGGAATGAATACCCGGTCGCATTTCAGCGCGATTTCCCTGTCCGGCAGTTTGCTGAATTTCCAGCCGAGATCATCTGCGGTAATGCTTTTTTTCAACGCGGCGGTCAGTGCGGCCGGATTGGAGCCTTGCGCCGCGAGCAGCCAGTCGGCCCTGCCGGGAATGCCGAGTTTTCCCGCCAGCCATTCGCGGTCGACAAAAATATTGACCGGCAATACCTGGGAGTTGATCAGACTGAAATCGCCGAAGTGAGAATTCGGAATGATTTCGCCGCATTGCACCCGCAGGGCGGCAGTTGTCCGGTCGAGGGAAGTCATTGGAATATCCGCCGGCATCCGGTCCGGCTTCAAAACTCTCAGCAGCGCCGTTTCGCCGGTTTTAATTCCGGCGGCCTGCATTGCTGTCCGGTTCAGCCAGACGGTATCGGGGGGGAGGGAATACTCGTCTCCGGCAGGCGATAAACGGAAAAAATCGCGGCTGACGCCGTACAGATTAGCCTTGACCGCGCCATGTTCCGATGCCAGAAAAGCTTCGACCCGCAGTACCGCCGCGCAATCAGTTCCGGTTTTTGCGGCAAGTTCACCGGCAAGGGCGGAGCGGAAATAATTTTCCTGCTGAATCACCGCATATTCGACTTTTCCCAGCCGGTCGCCGACCAGCTTGAACAGACTGGCCCGGACCGAGTCGCCGATAATCAGCGCTCCGCCGATAACTGCGGTCGCCATCATAATCCCGGCCGCCGTCGTCAAATTGTGCGGCAGATAATAGCGCAGATTGCGCAGCGCCAGTTTCAGACAGTTCATTCTCATTCGCGATTCCTTATCAAGATTGAGCGAGTTTGCCGTTGCCGAGGACATAGCGGCGCTGTGCGGCGGCCGCGGCGCGTTCAGAATGAGTGACCATCAGGATGGTCATGCCGTCGCGGTGAAAACCGGCCAGCAGCTCAAGCAATGCATCAGTGGCATGGAGGTCCAGTGCGCCGGTGGGTTCGTCCGCCAGCAGCAGGCCGGGGGAGTTGATCAGCGCGCGCGCCACCGCCACCCGCTGGCATTCGCCGCCGGACAACTGGGCGGGATAATGGTTCATCCGCGATTCCAGCCCGATCCGGCACAACAGTGACCTGGCCCGGGCCAGGGCGGTTTTGCCGTCGATTTCCGCCGGGATGGTCGGCAGCAGGACATTTTCCAGGGCGGAACATTGCGGGAGCAGATGGTGGAGTTGAAAAACCATTCCAAGCTGACGGGAGCGCAATTTTGCCGCCTGATCTTCCGGCAGTCCGGCGACTTCGCGCCCGGCGAGTTTGATGCTGCCGCTGTCCGGCGTGTCGAGCAGCGCAATCAAGTTCAGCAGCGTGGTTTTGCCGGAACCGGAAGGTCCGGTCACGGCGATCCATTCTCCAGGTTTGACGGACAGATCAATGCCGGTCAATACCGGTATCCGGCCTGCCGGTTCCGGATAGGAACGGACGACTGCCGACAACTCTAACAATAAATTACTGGAATCGTTCATTTGCCGGTTCCTTCATAAATGAATTTTAAGGATATATACTCTATAAGGTTGAAAATTTAAAATAGATCGCAACCGCTTTGCGGTGAGTGTCTTGCGGCCGCATTTTTCCATTCCTTCTTCAGGCGATATTTATATCGCCCATCAGGCGGATCGAAAAAATCCAATCCACAATCCTACTCGTCTATGTTAAATTTTCAACCTTATAGAGCCAATTTCAAAAGTATTGGCTTTTTCTTGTTAATAACTCGTTTTGTTATGCATCAAAAGCATTTTGATGCCTTCAATGTTGCTTTTCTCTGAAAAAGTCGCCAAAAACTTGATTTTTGAA
>JBAYIO010000151.1:0-8348 GCA_041665605.1 Victivallaceae bacterium
GAGTGTCATTGAGCACACCGTTTTCATAACTTTTCTCGCTTTTCTCGCTTTCACCACTCCGATACTTTGGAGTGTCATTGAGCACACCGTTTTCATAACTTTTCTCGCTTTTCTCGCTTTTCTCGCTTTTCTCGCTTTTCTCGCTTTCGCCACTCCGATACTTTGGAGTGTTATTGAGCACACCGTTTTCATAACTTTTCTCGCTTTCACCATTCCGATACTTTGGAGTGCCGTTGAGCACACCGTTTTCATAACTTTTCTCGCTTTTCTTGCTTTTCTCGCTTTTCTTGCTTTTCTCGCTTTTCTCGCTTTCACCACTCCGAGACTAGGCCCCATTGTTTTCGCGGACAACCGTCCGGTTCCGGAGTCTTTGGAGACCAGCTTGAGGCTGCTGCAATTCTGTTTTCCCATTTTCAACTTTATCTCTTTCCCTTTTTCCCGCTTCAAACTTTAGAACTTCAGAATTTCAGAACTTCTTGACCATTTGTCTTTACATATATAGTAAAAATGTCAACTGAAACCGTGAAGGTAAGTTCAAATAATGCTAGAATATGCTAATTTTAATTTATGATTTTAAAGCAGATAAAAGAAAAAAGTTTTCTCTGTGTCTTTGTGTCTCTGTGGTTAAGTTTCAAAGGAGTCCGGAGCGCCTGACAAAAAATACAAGTTCCGGCGCGCGGTTAAATTTAAAGTGGCGTTTTCTGCAATGAAAGTGTCAACTGCCTTTTGAAACATGCTGAATTATGCATTGAAATAATTCTTGAGCGGTGCTATACTTATATTAGAAATAGGTTTCTTTTTGAAAAAAAATATTGCGGCCGGAAATCTTCGCGGCTTGGAAAGGATACTATGAAAGAAGGCAGAACTGATACCGTAATCCAATATCGCTTTTCACTGGTGGAAATCCTGGTCGCCGTCGGGATCATCGCCATCCTGCTCGGTCTCAGCGGCGCCGGCTACCAGGCCGTCCAGCGCAAAATCGCCAGGACCAAGACCGAAGCCACCCTGAACAAACTCCGCATCGGCCTCGAATCTTACAAATCAAAATTCGGCTATTACCCGCAGCAGCCTGCCATCGCGCCGTTCCTGTTGGATATCAACGCACCAACTGTGCCTCAAGGCCAGCCGCAAAATAATTTTAACAGTTGTATTGAGTATAGCAAAATCTCCAAAGAAGATTCTGTTATGGTCTCTGGCAGATATAGAGTAATCGACGGCTGGAAAACAAATGTCTGGTCACCCGCACCTGCACTTGGCACCACATATGTTGATCAGGGCGGTCCTTATATTTATTACGTCTGTCCGGGATTATTAAATACATCCTCGTATGATCTCTTCTCCGCCGGCAATGACCGGAAGTTCATCTGGAGGGATCTTTCACCATTACCGTTTACTGATATGAACAACGCGGTCAATGCCGATAACATCTGGCCGCAGGGATTAAAAACACAATAACCAATGACCGGCATGAACAGAACAACCCGCAGTAAATTTACTATCGTTGAAATCCTGGTGGTACTGGTGATTGCCGGGATTCTGTTAAGTGTCTCGATGGCGGGGCTCACCCGGATGATGGGCCGCCAGGGTGCCTCCGGCGCGGTCCGGACGCTCAGTTCGCAGCTTGCGCTCACCCGTTCCTATGCCGTGGTCAAAAACACCTATGTGGCGCTGCTGCTGCCGGACGACAATGCGGCTTATTCCAGTTTTAAAACCCAGGGTTTCAGTTCCTACTGTTATTCAAAAGCCAGGATCTGCCTGGTCAGCAATTTCGACTCGACAGTGACGCCGTCCACGGCCAAGTTCGCCGGGTGGCTTGACGGTAACGAGTGGCAGAACCTGGCGGACGGGGCCTGCGCCCAGTTTGACACGGTTCCCCCGTCCTCCGCGCCGTTCCAGGTGACCGGCGTTGACGGCAATGTTAATTTGAATTCGACGGCGATTGTGTTCACTCCCGCCGGCGCGGTCGCAGGCGGCAACAATGTCAATATCAGCGTGTTCATGGGCAAATACGTTACGCCGTCATCCACTGAAGGGTCTTTGAGCTATACGAACAAATCCCAGAAAAACAATGACTGGAATATTACGGTAAATCCTTTCACGGGCAGAGCGAGTTATGAAAAACAGACTAATTAAAATTTATTGTTTCAACATGATCGAAGTGGTGCTGGCGATGGCCATCATCGCGTTCGGCATGTCCAGCATCCTCGGCCTGTTTCCGGTGGGGTTGAATGCCCTGAAGTCGTCCATGGTGGACAATTACTGTTCCGACTCCGTTGACCAGATGATCGGTTATATTAAGAACCAGGCGGAGTATTCGGCCGGGAATTATACTGCGTTTGTGACAGGGCTGCCCGATGCTGCCGCCCTGACCGCTGCGGTGGGCGCCGACCGGTCCAAACTTGTCGGCGGCAAAACGCTGGATGCTTACAGCGCCGACTTTCTCACTGATTACCGGACCAGTAATTTCCCCGCCACTTATAAAAGAGTATTCACGGACATGAATATTTTTCAGGTGTCGGCGGGCATGCCCTACCTTTACTACATTGTCCAGGGGCAGATAACGTCAAAAAATATTGATTTCTCGGCCATGCTGCTGGTCTGGAAGTCGCCGGTCAGTTACACGGTCAAGGATGCCGCCGGCAACTGGTACAACGGCCCGGCCGTCCCCAATGCCTATCAGTATTTTTCCGGCATCAACTTTGAACTTAGCTGGCCGCTGGAAAAACCTTACGCGCAGCGGGAAAAGAAGTATTATTATATTGAAGTGAGAACGCCGTAGGGGAAGTTGAAAGCGAGAAAAGCGGGAAAAGCGAGAAAAGCGGGAAAAGCGGGAAAAGCGGGAAAAGCGAGAAAAGCGAGAAAAGCGAGAAAAGCGAGAAAAGCGAGAAAAGCGAGAAAAGCGGGAAAAGCGGGAAAAGATTAAAATTATACCATGTAAAAAAAGATTTCTCTGTGTCTCTGTGGTTAAATAAATATTGAAATGGGAAGCTGATTTTGAGCAATCGAAAAAAAATTAAAAGACTTCGTTTTACGCTGGTGGAACTGATCATGGCGATGGCGGTGTTTTCCATCCTGTCCCTGATCATGATGCGCTTTTACAGTTCCGCGCAGCAGGTCTGGAGCAAGGCCTCGCAGCGCGCCGACATGTATAACGACGCGCATATCGCGCTGGATCTGATGGCCCGCGAACTGCAGGCCGTCATGTATAACAACGACAACTCCACCGCGGGCATTTATCCGTTCTGGTTTCAGAAAATCCGGGATGTGTCATCGCCGGCGGTCGGCACGGACCCGGTCAATAATTATTATCCCCACTCCGCTGGCAGTGATTTTGAATTGACGCAACTGAATTTTATTGCGGACACGGATTTGAAGCCGAAAGGGGCGGTGTCGAACACCTGCGAAGTCCGCTACCGGTTTGTTCCGGCCGGTGAAACCATTCCGCTGGCGCAGTCCATTGACGGCAAGGACATCGGCGAAGGCTGGCTGGTCCGCAGTTGCACTCCCGATATGACCGATAACGGAACCGGGGTCTATATTCCCAACACTAAATGGGATTTCACCACGCCGCTGCCGCGCCTGAAAGCCGACGGCACCGCCGGCAGCGCCACCAGGATCAATGATATCTGGGGCGACGTTACCACCGGCAAAGACAGTTCGTCACTGTACCAGCGGGTCATTTCCGGCGTCTACTTCCTGAAGTTCACCTGTTATTATATCGATGCGGGCGGAAACTGGCAGGAGAGTTATCCGATCCGGTATACAGTCGGCGGCACTCCGCTGTTCAGCTTCGGCTCCGGCGCCGCCAGCAATGTGAACGGCGGCGCTACCGGTACTGCTGCCGACACTCTGGCTACCGCCGGACTGAACGGCACTCCGCTGCCGGATGCGGTCAAAATAGATTTGTTCATGCTGTCCCCCACCGACTGGCGGGAATGGAAAGCTAAAATTGATATGGGCAATATTCCCGCCGCGGAAGTGATCAAACTCCAGCGGATGCGGACTTTCTCCAAGGTGGTTTTTATAAATAACAGATTGAATTTTTGAGGAAGACGGGGAGGAGAAGTCAGGAGTCAGAAGTCAGGAGTCAGAATGGGGGCAGAACAGCCGGGGATTGAACAGCCGGAAGTCAGGAGTCAGGAGTCAGGAGTCAGGAGTCAGGAGTCAGAATTTAAGACAGAAGACAGAATAAAGACAGAATAAAGACAGAATAAAGACAGAATAAAGACAGAATAAAGAAGACAGAATAAAGAAGACAGAATAAAGAAGACAGAATAAAGAAGACAGAATAAAGAAGACAGAATAAAGACAGAATAAAGACAGAATAAAGACAGAATAAATACAGAAGACAGAATAAAGACAGAAGACAGAATAAAGACAGAATAAAGACAGAATAAAGACAGAATAAATACAGAATAAAGAATAAATACAGAATAAAGACAGAGTTTAACATTTATAATGAGAGTATAATGAAAACTGCGGCAAAGACATTTCAAGATTTAATAGTATGGCAGAAAGCTCATCAGTTTGTACTTGCCGTTTATCATCTGTCACAGGCATTTCCTAAATCTGAAACCTACGGTTTGACTTCACAATTTCGCCGTGCCGCCGTATCAATAGCCGCCAATATTGCGGAGGGATTCAGAAAAAAAGGAAAAGCGGATAAAGTCCGGTTCTTCAATATTGCGCAAGGTTCCGTTGAAGAATCACGATACTATCTGATTCTGAGCCGGGATTTGGAATATGCCGATACCTCAAAGTTGAATCCGCTGCTTGGAGAAGTCAGTAAACTGCTGGATGCTTATATGTTTTCCATTCTGGCTCCTTCTGATAAAATTAAGGATATGGAATAATGAATATTAAAAATAACGTCATGATTCAGGATGGGGTATTTATCTCTTCCATTCTGACTCCTGACTCCTGACTTCTGACTCCTAAATTTATAACATACAGGGCCTATATTACATGAAAAAATCACTCTTCAAATTAAAATCCTGGCGGAAACAGCAGGGGATCGCGCTGATTTTCGCGCTGGCGATGCTGTCGCTGCTGCTGATCATGGCGATCGGGTTCGCCACCAGCGCGATCTTTGAACAGAAGGCCGCCTCCAACAGCGCCAGCTCCACCAATGCCCGGATACTGGCCCAGTCCGCGCTTAACCGGGTGATTACCCTGCTGGGCGTGTACGGCGCCAATGTGCAATACAGCTATGACAAATACAATCCCACTACTCCTACAAATAACAATGACATGCTCAGCCATCTGAGCTCCTTCGTCAGCGGGGCGCCGCTTTATACCTGGAAAAATACGGACCCGGTGGGTTGGGAGTATTTGGAGGTAAATGACGGCACCGACAACCGGCTGATCGGGCGTTTCGCCTACCAGGTCATTCCCGTTGCCGGACTTGACCCCGGCGCCCTGGTGGCCCCGGGCGTGGATGAATCACTGGGCACTGAGCCCAGGCCCGGAAAAACTGTTGACGAGATCAACCTCATGTCGGTCAGCACCGCCGACATAGTGCCTCCGCCGTCTGGAATTCACGCTGACGCAAAAAAACTTAGTTATACGGCCATCGGTCAATATCCCGGACCGGCCACCGGCTGGCAGAGCTTCAAGAACCTGTTCACCCTGACGGGCATTACCGATACCACCCTGCAAACGAAGTTCCTGAAATGGTTCATGCTGGATACAAGCAGATTGAAAGCCAAAGAAGCCTACCGGCTTGACAAGTCCGACCCCGCCTATTATCATCGTTTCAATCTGAACCGTGACTGGAACACGGATTTTCCGCCGGCCGTTTATCCGCCGGTGGCCATGTATGAAAAAATCCTGCTGGACAAAACTCCGGCGTCGCCCGGCACCCCCGACGGCGTTCCCGACCAGATGCCCGCGGCTTATTCTGTTTCCACTACTAACGACGGCTACGGCATTCCCTGGCTGGCGTTTTTCGGTTACGATAAAACCGGTGCGCTGGACAATACACAAAAAGGTACATTTGCTTCAGTGATTGACCGCCGCCGCCAGATCGCCGCCAATCTCGTGGATTACTGCCGAGCCGATGCAGGTACAACTATTCCTCCCTCGTCCGATGTCGATCCGGCAAATTGGGGAGCAACCGATCCGGCATTTACCGGCAACAAAAAAACGCCATACCTCAACGAACTGGGACTGGACTTCCGAGTTACAGCGACACGTAACCCCTCAACTAAGATTACTGTATCCATCCTTGCTGATATGACCGCTGAACTGATTGATATATATGGGATTACTGCTCCTATGGCGACTGCTAACATTAGGGTATATTATACCGTGTCATACAACTTTACCGGCACCACCGGGATTGCTGTTCCTGCCGCAGTTGCAGGAACCGTTCAATATGTTGATATTCTCATACCTGCTGGCAACTGGACCGGCATCAAGCGATATGCTACTCCAACCGGCTGGGCTCACGCTTATCTAACCACTACGCCTGTTAATAATGTTGCAATTAACAAAAATACAGGTGCCACAATAGTAGTTAACCCTACCGTGACAATTAATAAAGCAATTCTAAATTATAATGGAATAAATGTTGACTGCGCAAAAGTTAATACCGCTTCTACGTCGAATATAACTATCTCGCTTCCCAAAAAAACGTCGACGACTTTGTACGGCGATTACTTTGTCAGCTTTCAAGTCAATGATCCGCGGCAGAATTTGAACGCGGGAGACTGGTTCAAAACTGAAACCACGGCGGTCGCCGCCGCTACCGGTTATTCGCCCTACACTACCGGCGCTAAGGGTACGTTAAATTCAAGGAATAACTTTAACGGCAGTTTGGTCAATTCCGCAGGCGGCCCCGATGCCGATGGTACTGATCCGGCGTATGATAACACCGCTGGTAAGCCTGGGCTTTCGACTGCTTATATCCAAGGGGGGCCGATGAAGTCGCCTTGGGAACTGGGCTTCATCTACCGGGGGGCGGCCTGGGAAACCATCAATTTGAAAGCATACGATTCCGATAAAGCCACCACGTTCATCAATACCGGCAGCGGCATTATCCCCGGCGGGGCCGCCTATATCACAGGCGACGCCAATGTCCTGGACCAGATCAAAATGGACAATAATACCACCAATTACAAAGTGAATATCAATGCCGCCACCGATCCGGCCACTCTCCAGAACGTCGCGCTGCAGGCACTGTTGAGAAATATCCCGCTCGGCAGCACCTGTGCCGATCCGGGAGGCACAGGAGTTAAAATTAACGAGACCAACTATCCCGGCGCACTTGCCAAGCTGGTGACGGCGGTTTCCGCCAGGACTTACCAGACCCGCGCCGCCGTGGCCGCCCTCGCTGCTTTATATAACGGCACTTGCGGAATACCCGTTGGAACTGCTGATGCCAAGCAGGAGGAGCTGATCGGCAAATTCATCAACCTGACCGATGTCAGCGGCAGATATTTTTATATCATTGTGCTGGCCCAGGCAATCAAGGATATTGGCGGGCCGGGCGGCGCCGGCATTGATATAATTAAAAAGAGTACAGACGGAACCAAGGTGTTCAAATTCACCGCGGCCAACGGCGGCCGGGCGGCAAAGCTGGGAACTTTTGATTATGATGCCGCGACCGGGCTTTATGCCGATGAAATTATTGGAGAACAGAAAATCAAAGTCCTGATTTCGCTGGAGCCGCCGTCCAATACACCAAGAATCATATCTTATGAATTTATCGAATAACGGAATAATGACTATGCTTAAGCAAAATTTATTGATCTGGCTGGCCGCCATGATGCTGCCGATGGCCGTATTGGGCGTCAATAATGAGGAAGAGGATGATGCGCTGACCAAGGGCAATATCATTGGTATGTTTACCGAATTTGACCGCGCTATCGCCAACGATCAGAAAAATGAGGAACAGACTGCTTTCCCATATAGAGAAAATGCGAACATGATCGCATTCTGGCTGAAAAATAACCGGTTTATTGAGGTGGATACCGAAATTGACAGAAGCTGGTTTGAACGGGCTGCTAAAATGCTGGACTATATGGGCGAGTGCAAAACATTCATGGTCAGCTTTATCAGGCGGGATGACATTCCCAAATCACCGGAGTATCAGAAGGTAAAGCACAACCTGGAGGAAGCGCATAAGCGTTTTGCGGAGCTGGTCAAAAATCCGACGCCGGTGGATAAGGATAAATTGAATAAACTGCGCGAGGAAAAGGCCAAGTGGGAAGCCCAGAAACGCCGCGAGCAGCATTAACCACAATGAAAGCGAGAAAAGCGAGAAAAGCGAGAAAAGCGAGAAAAGCGAGAAAAGCGAGAAAAGCGAGAAAAGCGAGAAAAGCGAGAAAAGCGAGAAAAGCGAGAAA
>JBAYIO010000152.1:0-8297 GCA_041665605.1 Victivallaceae bacterium
AAGAGACCCCGCTGCCGCATTTGAAAATATACTCAATGCAATACAGATGGGAAATAATACAAAATTGATTCCATTGCTGATGTAAACGCCTTTTCCTCTGTCACCGCTCTACTGAGCCATTACTTGATTCCCGCCATCTTTCAACATTCCGGACATTCTGGCGACCACTTGAGCAGGAGGGCATCGGCGCTTTTCCATAATCCGGGAGGACTGGGAATGAATTGTTCAATAGTTCAAGGTGAGGGTATAGTCGTAAAAAAGAATGAGTCAGTGATAACTATTTGATCTTAAGAGATCAAAGCGGGGGCGCTTATATGGCTCATTCCCGTTACATCACTGACTCTGTATTTAGGATTATACAACAAAAAAACGATAATGTCAAGAGTTTTTAGGCAATTGACAAAAATCTTTTGCCGAAATAAAAAACCCGTCCTGGTTGAGACGGGTTTTGAATGTCAGCTTGCCGGCGTCAGCTCACCAGAATTTCCACCATGATTTGGATTCTTCTTTGGCTTTTTCGGTATCGGCTTTAACGTCAGCGGCAGTCTTGGCGGCATCAGCTTTAACGTCTGTCGCGGCCTTGGCGGCATCAGCTTTGGCTTTTTCAGCATCGGCTTTAGCTTTCATCGGACAGGTTTTATCTTTACTTTTGCAGCATCCGGGGGTGCCTGCCTTGGCGCAGCACTTTTTGACTGCACAGGCTTTTGCGGCGTCGGCGGCAGCCGGTGCGGCGTCCTGGGCAAATGCGGCAACTGCGAACAGCGTTACTCCGGCGGCGATTAACATTTTTTTCATGATTTTCTCCATGTGGTTATTTGAGGTTACACTAAAAAAACGGCACATGTTTTAAATGTAACGTTCATTAACTTTAAATCAAGAAAATAATCATTATCATCCGGGAAAAGGCTGATAAATCGGTTCCGGCCTGGAATATGGCTCAGGCGCAGAAGTTCAACCGCGCCTGCTGCCGATGAAGTAAAAATATTGCCACAACCCGCCGTATGCTTTGGCTTCTGACAGGAATAACGGCTCGAAGCTCTGCTGCAGCGAGGGCAGCAGTTCGCCTTCCATGCGCACGTGATTCATGCCCATCCAGCCGGAGAACCAGGCGGTTCCGCCGCGGTGAAAGTCCACCACCGCCAAGCAGCCGTGAGGAGCCAGGTCGGCGGCTGCGGCATTGAGCGCATCCCGCCAGCCGGGATTGATCATGGTCAACGTGTAGGAAAACAGCACCAGGTCATGGCATCCGCGCCGGATGGGGCGGTTGTAATTGCAGTTCAGCAGTTCCATGCGGGCGCCGTATTTATCCAGCCGCCGCCGGGACTTGTTCAACATTGAATCAGAGATATCCACGCCGGTGATAGACGCAGCGGGAAAGGTCCGGGCCAGCGCTTCCAGGTTGGCCCCGGTACCGCAGCCGACCTCAAGAATGCGCCGCGGCTCGACGAAATCCGCCGTCATGCCGATGATTTTTTTCCGCCCGAACAGAAAACTCCAGCGGGTATAGTCGTAAATGTGCGAATGCAGGCGGTAATACCGTTCCATCCTGGCGGATTGAACACAGCCCGGCGTGCTTTGAGTGGTTCCCGAGAACATCAGACGACCTCGGCAAACATCAGATTGCCGTAAGTGCCGACCCGGTCCTGCTGGTGCAGCGGCCTGGTGCGCTCCGGGTGCTTTTTCAGGTTGGCCGCCACGAGTTCAGGAATGAAATCAATCTCCGGCGCGGCTGACCGCATGATCAGTTTGGCGTTTTCCGCGCTGTTGTGGATGATCTGCATCCATTCTTCCTCCAGCGCGGGAACGTCGTGCGCCGCCAGCCAGTCCTGATGGTCCAGCAGCACGAAGTGGGTGTATTCGCCAGGCTTCTCCTGAAGAAAACCGGTAACGGTTGAATTGTAGACATGCACCCGTTTGATATTGGCTTGCAGCCGCATGTAATTTTCCTCTTTCAGATAGTCCGGACAGCAGTCCGGCGTGTACTCGCCGCGGATATAGACTCTCCAGAAATAGTTTTCCTGCGCCGGCAGCTCGGTGAAGACATGCCGCAGTTTATCCTTGATATAGGCCAGGATGCCGCCGGGATAGGTGTTGCGGATAATCTGTATCTGCGGACGCGGCACGCCCAGCATCGCCAGGACGACCGGGTTTGCCACCAGCACCCTGGTGAACATCGTCCAGAATTCCGGCTCGATCCGGGCATACAGCTCGCGCTGTTCGTCGAGCGAAGCGCTGTCCAGAACGGCGAACAGCATTCCGCGCAACTCCTTGCGCAGCTTGAGATACTGATTAATCATCAGCGCCACATTGCCGGCCGCGCCGTGATAGTAAAACGACTTGCGGATGCCTTTGCCGGAAAAATAGTTCATGTGCTGCCGCCAGAATTCGACGGCATATCCGGGCATGGAATCCTTCAGGAAGTCGAATACCGGCAGATAATTTTCGTGGCGGCCGAGTCCGAACAACTGGAAGAAATCTTCGTGTTCGAGTTTTGCGGCGGCGGCCATTTTCAAATGCAGCAGCGCGTTCTGTTTCGAGTTGACGTCCACGCAGTGGATTTCGCGCGGCGAGTCCAGCAGGTAATTGAGGGCATTGCAGCCGGCGCTGGTGATCATCACGACCCGGCTGTCGCCGTCAAGCTGCATCAGCCGGCGGTCGATCGCGGCATCCTCCCAGCAGGTGTTGTAAATCAGTCTGGAGCCATGAATCCGCCTGAACATGCAGTCATGCGCCAATTGTTTGAATGTGTTCCGCTTCTTCAACATACATTTCCTCCTTTATGTTTTTTCTTAATTCCGACATTGCGAATGCGTCCAGATTGATTAATTCGATTTCGCCGGTCATGGACTCGGCGACCGCCGACATGTTTTCAGTCCAGCAGCCGCAGTTTGCATAAAGATAGCCGTCAATCATGCGGAGCTCCGGCGTGTGAATGTGTCCGCAGATGATCCCGTCAACCTTGCGGCTCCTGGCCTCGGCCACCACCAGGTGCTCAAAATCGTTGATGAACTTAACCACGTTCTTGACTTTGGTTTTGAGGTAGCGCGACAGTGACCAGTCATAGCCGAACAGCATAAGCGCTTTGTTGATGACCCGGCTCAGCAGCAGCGCCATGTCATAACAGCGGTCGCCGAGGGTATAGAGAAACATGAGTTTTTCGTTAAGCACGCCGTCAAACTTATCTCCGTGCAGGAGCAGCAGGCGGCGCGAACCGGCGGTTATGTGGATATCCTCCCTGCGAATCTTGATTCCGGCAAAATCCATGCCCGCCATATCCCGGAGGTCCTTGTCGTGATTGCCGGGAATGTAGATTACTTCAACCCCTTTCTTGACCATTTTGAAAATCCGGCGGATAAGTGCGTTATGGTCCGGGTCCCAGTAGAATTTACGCTTGATCGCACTCACATCAATAATGTCGCCGAGCAGAACAATTTTTTCAGCCTCCACCGCTTTCAGGAACTCATTCAGGCACCGGCTCCGGCTGACTTTCGAGCCCATGTGCACATCGCTGATAAACAGAGTCCTGTATTTAGTTTTCATTAATTCCTTTTTGCATCCTTTTCCGATTGCCTGGTTTTTCCTTCCGGTTTATTGAGTAACGTTTCTTCATAATATATAGAATATGCCGCTTGTGTAAAAACGGCGTTGCCGACGGATTAGTTTTCGGTTAATTTTCAGATACTAACATAATCCTGATATTGTGCTTTGATTGCAGTCAAGTCGCGGAACAGATGCGGCGGGATACCGCAGATTTAAAGAAAACTGTATTTGATTTTTATTTTAATGGCGTTATTTTGTGTCTTATCTTTACATATTATCAATCCGCTAATACAAAGATTAATTATGACTCGACTGACAAAGAGATTAATTGTACTCGTATCCTGTCTGGCCTGGGGGATCGCATCAATGCTGTTTTTTGTTTATGCCCCGTCGGCGACGGATCCGGACAGTCTGCTGATGAGAGCGGCTGAATTATCCTGCAACTGCACATTTAAAATATCCTCAATGACCGAATCCATGGCTGGAAGCCCTGCTGTCGCATTGGTACTTTTTTTCATATATCAAATTGCCGTTTATCTATTGCTCGGCTGGGGATTGGCCGTAGCTGTTTTCCCGGCGAAAAAAGCAGCAAAAAATATTGAACTAAACCCCGATGCCGCGGCTGAGCAGCCGTCAAAAAGCGAATAACCGCCAAGCCTGAGCAATTTCAAGGACATAGTCATGTTTGATTATTCCGTCATTATTCCGGCCTATAATGAAGAACTGCACCTGCCGGATACTTTGCATAACTTGCGGAAGGCGATGGCGGCGGCGGAACCTTTGCGCGGCGAGATCATCGTTGTCGATAATAATTCCACTGACCGCACTGCTGAAATTGCCCGGGAAGCCGGGGCCGTAGTCATTTTCGAATCACATAACCAGATTTCCCGCGCCAGAAATTGCGGCGGCCGGGCGGCAGACAGTTCCATCCTGATTTTTCTGGATGCCGATACCAGAATCACGCCCGTGATTCTGCGCAAATCACTGGAAATGCTGCGGTCGGGCAAATATTACGGAGGGGGGATCAAGATCGGATTTCCGGAAGATGCGCCGCTGCTTATCAGGCTGTTCACCAAACTATGGAACAGCCATGCGGGCATCCGGAAATGGGTCGCCGGATGCTATATTTTCTGTCTTAAAGAAGCCTTCGATGATATCGGCGGGTTCCGGGAGGACGTTTATGCCGCGGAAGAAATTTATTTCGCTAAAAGCATGGCAAAATGGGGCAGGAAAAAGCAATTGGATTTCGGTTATATCAGCACCGAATTCATTCAGACTTCACCCAGGAAAATAGATGAACACTCCACGCTGAAACTGCTGGCGATCATGCTGCTGCTCGGAACATTCCCTTTTCTGCAAAAATCCAGGCGCATGTGTAAAATATGGTATAACCGGTAAGGACAGGCTTGATTTTCTTCCGGCGGCATTGTCAATATTGCCGGAAGAAAAGTAAAGGAAATCTGTTACCGCCGTCCGCCGCCGCCATGTCCGCCGCCGCCACGTTCACCGCCGCCACGTTCACCGCCGCGTTCGCCTTCACGTGCGGTGCCGCTATGCTGCAAACCGCCGCCCTGCCGACTTTCAAACGAATGTCCGTTGTTGCGGAGCGCTGAACGGTATTGCTGCGTCGGCCTGTTCTGCAGATTATGTTTGTAGGGGTAATATCTGCCGCCGTGCCAGAGTCCGTGCTGATGGTAATAATGGGCCGGGCAGTAATGTCCGTTGGAATAAACCCAGTGATTGTTCCAGTACCAGTGATGCCAATAGTTGTACGGGTAGCAACTGCCGTTCCAGTTTACCCATTGCGGTGCGCCGCCGTATGCGACTTGCATATCATAAGGAATGGAATCCCCTGGATTTACGGTAATGGTATTGCCGGGGGTCTGCTGAACATTGTCGGCATTGGTCAGCGCCTGCTGCGGAATGTAATCGCCGGGCGACGCATTGTCCGGCAGGGCGCTTCCCTGATTAGCCTGAAGCTGCTGCTGAAAAGCCGCCGCCTTCATCGGGTCGTAGCCGAAAGAGGTCGCTTCGTCCAGCGGCATGTCCATAAAATCGGCCCAGCCGGCCGCTCCGTTGCAGACAAAATTAATCCCGATAGGAGTTGTCTCGGTAACCTGGATATTATTGAATGCGGCCCCGTTGTTTAAAACCAGATCAGTGGAATAAGATACGAACGGACACATTATCAGCGCGGCCAGCAGTACAAAGATTTTTTTCATGATATATCTCCTCCATCATAAGTATAGTATAAAATACAATCCTGAACCGCTTTGTCAAATCCCGGATTTAAGCCGGGCCGGTCACTCGTCATCCGTATTGTCATAGTCGGGAACTTTGACCAGGGTATTTTCGGTATAAATCCGGCTGAACTCATTAAAGGCTTTGCTGTAACGTTCAAGGTTGTGACGGCTGAAACTTTTCTTGGAATACTCGCGGTAACGGGTTATCTGGGAGCGGGAGATCGTCTGGAGTTCCGAAACACACTGGGCGATGCTCATTTCGCTTTCGCCGAAGATCTCATCGGTTTTCCGCAACTGTCCGGTAATGTCGTTGCCGATGAACTCGCTCAGCATGTCTTCCTCTTTGAACAGCGACAGTTCATGCTCGACCAGGTCATTCGCCGCCTGCACCGTATTTTTCAGTACCGCCAGATAGCGCAGGAATTTAGTTTCTTTAAACCCTTTGTCGTCCTGGTAAAGCGCGGTGACGATGGCCTCGGTATCGCGGATGGCAATCTCCAGCATGGATACCGCTTTCAGGTAAATTTCCTTGCGTTCCTGATCGCGGTTGGCGAACAGGTTGTTGTTGAGAAGTTGTTCCGCCCGGTCGTAGGCGGCGTCACGGCGTCCCATCAGCGGCGGGATGTTCATTAAAACCAGATAATCGGCGCTTTGCCGCCGTGGTCTGGACGGGGCCATCTGCCGTATGGTCTTTTTTACTTTGGCCAGCACTTCACTATGAAACCGAGGATTCAAGGTATTCTGCCTCCGGATATTTTAAGTTTAAAAGACTCACTACTCTTAAAATAAGTTTTATTCCTGTTTTTGCAAACCGTCTTTCAAGGAATGCCTGTTAATCTGAAAATAGAGAAATTTACCGGCATACGGTATGATTTCCGCTCAAATAATTCCGCCTTTTGAGTTGATTTATTCACTTCCCTGCTGTATTTTTCATACTTTGAACTGTTGCGTTGATTTTAAATTACAGGGGATGATTTGTTGCAACACGCTGGCAATAAACATGTTATTAATGGTGTTTACCCCTGGCGGGGCTGGCTGAAAGAGAACAGATTAAACAGTTTGCGAATATCTTTTAATGGAGCAGTGAAGTACTTTTGACTCTATGACCTGAAAGCAAAAAGGAAAATAATATGGCATTGGAACCACAGATAAAAGGCAATAAAATATTTGCTCCGCTCAAAAATTGCTGGTTGGTGCTGACCGCCGAAGAGAAGGTTAGACAAGAATACATTTGCCGACTTGTAAATAATTATGGTTTTAAACTTGACCAAATGGCGCAAGAGGTAAAAATTAATAACTCCAAGCAAATGCAAGGAAATGCTTATGCTGACATTGTTATTTGGAAGTCGAATGATGATAAGAAAAGTAATAAAGCTCCATTAATTGTTGTGGAATGTAAAGCACAACAAGTAACAATAAGGAAAGAAGATTATTATAAAGGAGCATACTATGCTGCTTTAGTTGGAGCTAATTTTTTTGTCACGAACAACATAAAAGAAACTAGAATTTTTTCCAAAATTTATAAAATAGATAAAAAAGGAACTAGTTACAATCTTAATGAGATCATTAACATTCCTAAAGCCAATGATGTCAATAATGAAAAGGAAATAAATAACTTACTTAGCCAAACGAAAGAATTTGCACGAGATGAATTTAGTAAGGTTCTTTCCAAATGCCATAATATTATCCGTAATAATGACAAGCTTTCTCCCGAAGCGGCTTTTGACGAAATAAGCAAAATACTATTTATCAAAACATTGTATGAACGGAAAAATCAGCAAGGGCAGATATTTTTGCTTGAAGATTACAAACAAGATAAGAAATCATACGATAAAAATAAAAATGAAGATGATTTACCTTTTTTCAGGAAGTTATTTGACAATGTAAAAAAAGAGTTAAAAAATGATGATTTGTTTGAATCCAATGAAACTATTCGAATCAGGGAAAATAGTTTTGAAGCTATCGTAAAAGAATTAGAGATTTATAATCTTTCTACAACATCTGACGATATCAAAGGAATTGCCTTTGAGCAATTTCTTGGGAGGACATTCAGAGGGGAGTTAGGACAGTTTTTTACTCCGAGAACCATTGTTGATTATATGGTAGAGATTTTAGACCCTCAAGAAGGCGAAACAATATGCGATCCTTGTTGTGGTAGCGGAGGTTTTTTAATCAAAGCATTTGAATTTGTAAGAGCTAAAATTGAAAACGAAATTCAAGTAATAAAAGAAAAAATTAAAACGGAATATTATGCCGAGACTTTTAATAAACTAAATGAGATTGAACAAGAAAAAATAGATCGAAAAGTGAATAAACTATTTAATTTATTAAATATAGAATTAGACGTTGATATTTCTGGCAGCCGTTTACGCAGACTTTCATTTGATTGTATTGTCCTCCTTCAGGGCAAAACTACCACCGGCTGAGCCGGTGAGAGTCAAAAATCTTCAGATGCAAGTGATCTCCAACGTCCATTGCTATAGTAACGCATGGTTCGCCAACCACGTTATCAAC
>JBAYIO010000153.1:0-8259 GCA_041665605.1 Victivallaceae bacterium
ACAGACTTACTGGTGTATTCATATTACGGAGCCCTCCTTTGGGTTTTAGGCTTTCGTAATATACTGTTACGAACAAAGGAGCTCCACTTTCATCTTTTTTATTTTGTTAGGACAGATGTGATTTATTATATGTTTAATTTTGTTTAACGTAATTTAATCCGGCGACATCAGAGGGGATATTGATAATGGTTGAAAAACAGCCGGAAAATATTGATATTTAGGGATAATGAAATACAACCCTGACAACCATCATCGCCATTCAATTCGGTTGAAAGGTTACGATTATGCGCAGCCGGGGGCATATTTTATCACCATTTGCACACAGAACAGGGCCTGTCTGTTCGGGGAAATTGTTGATGGGGAAATGGTGTTAAATGATGCGGGAAAAATGGTTGACAACGAATGGCTGATATTGCCGGGCCGTTTTGCCAATATTCGTTTGCGCGGCCATGTGGTTATGCCCAACCATTTTCACGCAATATTGGAAATTGTTGACGGCGGGGACGTTCCCGTTGACGTCGTATTCAATGAAAACCAAATGGGGCAACCACAAGGGATTGCCCCTACGGCGATTGAACCGATGGCGACGATTGAACCGGCGACGGTGGGGGATATCATCGGGGCGTTTCAATCGATTGTCACCGTTAAATATATTCGCGGCGTAAAAACGGAAAAATGGCAATCATTTAATAAAAAATTATGGCAACGGAACTATTGGGAACATATTGTACGCGATGAATCTGAATTGGACAGGATATGCAGATATATCAAAAATAATCCGCGGAACTGGCGGAATGACGCATTAGGCGGCGAAAAAGGCAATGCGGTCAGGGAACAACCGGCAGAATACGGGAAAGAAATATGGATGGTTTAAACTAAAATTCCCAATTGTTAATCTACCAGTCCCCGGACAGCGCGATTAAAATTGATGTGCGGCTGGAAGATGAAACGGTATGGCTGACGCTCAATCAGATGGCGGAGCTTTGTAAGGTTTTATTATGGTATCTGCATTTCCCGCATCCTCCGTTTCCGCGGCTAACGGATTTTTGCCGCAAAAACCTTCAGTTTTAAAATTCATTTTATCGCGTTATTTCAGCTCATAATCGCCGTTTCCGTTGACAATTTTACCATATATGTAGACTTTGATGCAAATTTTAAAATGGGGAACTATGGCTTAAATGGTAATTGAAAATGGAAAATTATAAAACTGGGTAAGCAGAATACATTATGCTCAACGGCTCTCCAAACTCTCCGGAATGTGGATTGGTTGCAGAGGGCCGTCCTCGCAATCTCTGAACGCGACCCCGGCAATGTTCTGCATAGTACCCAAAATGTTGTTTGAAAATCTTATCAAAATATGAAAGCAGTTGTGCTGAACGACTCTCCAAAGCGTCGGAGTCGGACGGTTGTCCGTCGGGTTATGCTGGCCGCATGGGCGAAACAGTCTCTGTTCAACGACACTCCAAAGTGTCGGAGTCGGACGGTTGTCCGTCGGGTTATGCTGGCCGCATGGGCGAAACAGTCTCTGTTCAACGACACTCCAAAGTGTCGGAGTCGGGGGAAGCGAGAAAAGCGAAAAGCATTATGTTCAACGACTCTCCAAAGTGTCGGAGTGGGCTGTCCCAAATGGAGGGTTATGCTCTGTCATAACCGGGATCTGAAAATGGGCAACCCTCCAAGGATGGTGTCCAGAATGAGGTTATTGGCTGTCCAAAATGCAGACGGCTGTCCGGTTTATTCTGCTGGCGCAGGGGTGTCCAGATTGTCCAAAATGTCGAAAATAGAGAAAAGTTAAAAGCGAGAAAAGCGAGAAAAGTGAAAAGCATTATGTTCAACGACACTCCAAAGTGTCGGAGTCGGACGGTTGTCCTCAATCATTTTCAATCCACGCTATGATACTCAGCAGTTTTTACGGTCGCGCAGCTTAACAAATTCATCCAGCATGGCCATGAAGTTATCGTATTTTGTTCCGAACGCGATGGAGTGACTCGGACCGAGGATGAATCCTGGAGCGTCTTTAGCCTCGTCGAAGCACCGCCTGACTTCGCGGCGGGCATCGTCCGGAGTACCGCCAATCAAGGATTCCAGCGCCACCGCGCCCCATACACAAAGGCGTTCGCCGTACCCTTTAATCAGAGTTTTAATACTCATGGCGGAGGTAGTCTGAATTGATTCATAGGCATCGATGCCGCCGTCAACCAGCATATCCATGATCGGCAGATTGTTGCCGCAATTATGGAGAATCACCTGCGGCACATACCGCCTGATATGCCGCATCCGCTCCCGGTAATACGGGAAACAGAGTTCACGGAACATGGCCGGCGAAACCAGCGGACCGTTAGTGCCGGCCATATCGTACTCAGTCAGCACGCCGTCAACGCCGGGCCGGATGTAGTAGTCATCCAGGAAATTCTGCTGAAAAACCCGCTGTTCATTGCACGCCTTGATCTCATCCGGCTGCAGCGCCAGCGTCATCAGGCCTTTTTCGGTGCCATCCAGCATTGTAATCGCGACCAGGCCGCCGGAGAATCCGGCGATATATTTGTCCTTGCCGAAAGTTGCAATCAGGTGATCGGCGTATTCAAAGCAGGACGGGTCAGGTATTGCCGGCGGAGTACGTCCGGAAAATTCTTCCACAGTATATTCCTTCAATTCATCGGACACTTTAAAGTGAGGAATCAACGCGACATCGTTGGCATCCGGGGAAAATTTCCAGATGGCGCCATTGGCTTCTTCATAGGTGTTATCATCAATTTTGCGCGGCGGATTTTCCGGTTTAAAGCCTTTGGGCGGCACGGCGACGCCCTCCAGTTGGCCTTCTTTGAAAGTCAGCAAATCCGCGCAGTCTATCTTTTTATAGAAATCTGTGATATCGGCTTTCATGCTCTCGACGACTTCATCGCGGCGGCCTTCCCAGTAGGCCAGCTTCTGCGCGACACGGTTGCGGAGATAAGTCGGTCTCCCGATCACCCTGGAAATAGTATCGTGGTCAACCAGATAAAAACCCAGCGGCACCCGGTCCGCCGGCTGTTTGGCGATAGCCGCCCTCACCCGTTCCTTCGAATTCATAAATTTAATTCCCTAAGTCTGGATATAGAGTACTTTGATTTGACAGATTTGCAAATGCTCAGCGAAAATCAGCTATAACTGATTTTAATACCGGGGCGTCTTTGGCTAGATGCTTTTCGCTGTCAGCCTGAAAACAAAGCGTGTAATCAGCGGAATTTGCCAAACTTGAGTTCAGCATCAGCGCCGCCCATTCCTTGCCGTTGATCTGGATCAGCACCCCGTCGGCCAGCTCCTGTGCGGAATATCCGGCGTTACGGTCTTTCCGGTAAACAGTCCTGCCAATTGCATCAGTCAAACTGTACTCTCCCGCCGGCAGTCCGCTGATTGAGAGTTTAATATAAATTCTGTAAATATAGTCATTGCCGACCGCAACCAGTTCCCTGCCCTGATATTCAAAAGCCCGGACAATGGACAATTTCACCGGCTTGTCGCTGATTTTCTCAGGAACAGGTGAAACAATTTTTATTTTAACATTTTCCACTTTCCTGCCGTCCAGCACAATGTTCTCAAGATCACTGATGATCGTGTTGGCCTTGGCGTTCATTGCTGTATAGCGGGCATCACATTTAAAGTGGGTGCACCAGGTACCGTAGCCGTCCAGTCCGCTGAAAAAGCAGAGCAGCGATAAAAAATAGTAGTCTTTCGGCATGACCAGGTTGTTGAACATGTATTCAGTGCCCATGAAGAAAATCCTGGGATAAGTAACATCACCTTCCTTGCGCCCTGCCTCGTCCGCAATTCTTTTGGCGTCGGCAAAATCTTCCGGCAACTGCGCCAGGTTGTCGCCCGGAATCGATTTTATATCTATCGCACTCAGTGATATTGTGTTCGGGTATGACCACATGATTGTCATATCAATATCTTTGTAGAAATCACGATGCGCATGATACTTGGACCATGGAGTTCCAGTATTGACAAAACTTGGTTCATAGGCGATCATGAAATTGGCTTTGCCATTTACCTCCCGAGTGGTCTTTTGCGCCAGCTTGATAATGCTGGCATACTGATATGAGGAGAATCGGTTATGCAGATTATTTTCCTCGTTGATTACGCAGGCAGGCCAAATTTTCGCCAGTTCTTCGTCACTGAGTTTGCTAAATTTCTGAAATTCTTTTTTACAGCGGTCGCAGATGCACCCCTGCTTCATGAACATATACGGCTCCCAGTTGGAATAGATATGATCGCCTGCCGCCAGAGTTTTGATAAATTTCTGTTTCAAGATATCAGCATATTTCGGAGAAGTGTAAAGCAGCGTCGGACAGACACCAATCACATTCTTCCGATCATTTGCTTTATCAGGATGATACTTGAACTGCTCTTCCTCCGGAATCTTGTCACCGCTCAGCATCATGCCGTTATCAAAGCCGCTGCCACCGTAAAGTGTGATCCCGTTGCGGCGACAAGCCCTGGATGATTCAGGAGACAGATTACCGCCGTTCTGACAATTGAAGCCCAGCGCATGATAGAAGCCGGTTATCTTGTCAGTGGCTTCAGGATTTGACAGAAAACGTGACTGGTAAGGCAGCCAATATCCAGTGATAAACCGCTTTGGCTCCCGGGCTGAAATCTGCTGATCAACAATAACCGCAAATGAATCTGAACGATCATATTTTTTCCCGTCAGTATTATAAGAATACTGATAATAAGCATCTCCGGCTTTACCAGTAGCAGTACTCTTGCTGCTGACAATCAAATAAAGCTGTTCACTGTACGACTTGGCAAAATCGGTCAATTTGGGAATAACAAATGAATATTTCAGATAGGGGTTGCCGTTCTTCGTCACCGGCGTGGTGGAAATCAGTTTGCTTTCTCTATGATATCCGAGTAATTCAATTGATGAAGGCAATTCACATTCAAACCTTGTATCCGTAATCGTTTTGCCGTTGCTGATCAATGGCGAAAATGTCAATGCGTGCACCCCGCCAACCGAAAGATGGAACTCATTGTCCCCGATGAATTGAGTCGGTGCCAGCGCCATATACATCGGCTGCTGCTGCGCCATCTTCTGTAAATCCGGCGGATTTATCCGGTATCCGAGCACATTCGCCGGAATATCCAGCGCCTTGAGCCCGATTGCCGCAGATTCGTCCCTTACCGCCTCGGACAGTGCAAAATTGCCATCTATTACAAAAATTTCGTCATATCCAACGTAATTTGGAAAAGCCTTGCCGACGCCGGAACCGTAAGTCCGCACCATGACATAGCGACCTCTGGTTTTCAAACCGCTGATGCCATATTCCCTGACTCCGGCGGCAAATCTCTTTTTTATTTCCAGCTCATCTTTAAGTGAATAGTCATCGAATGTATTCTTGAATTCACCAACCTTGTAAAATTTCACCCCGTCGTCACTGACAAAATATTCCTCTTTCTTAGGGAAACATATTCCCGCACTAGGCCGCGCCCCGTGCCGGGTCTTAATCGCGGAGACCGGGCACTCCTTGCCCAAGTCAATGATAACATCCGTATTCATCGCGCCGCTGAAATTCGCACATTTGTCCGATACCCAGAAAGAACCGCTTTCCCCTTTCTCAATTATCCCGTCCGTAAGGATTTTCGAATAATCAGGAACTGCTTTCAGCGATTTTTCCCACATATTGGTCGGAAGCGCACTCATCGTATACTTCTTGCCCATAGCAATATTGTTTCCGGCAGCCCCCCCCGGGACTTGAGCAACCGCATTGCCGGTTATTACGACTGCACATAATCCTACTACTAGCAAGGAGTACTTTTTTTTCATCAAATCCTCAAATTTTGTGGTTAAAGACTCTAAATGGTTCTACTAAATTAAATGAGCATCTTAAGATTATGCCAGGACATTTAGAAGTCCTGGCACATATTCAATACATTGGTTTTATTGAATTTAGTATAGCGGGGGCTGTGAAGACCAGAAATAGTATTTTGTGCGTGAATTAGTCCAGCCTGCGCTACCTGTATCTTCGCTGGGAAGTGAGCCGAATTTCTTGCTTTCAAGATGGCCGTCAGCAAAAGTTACATTAGCGGCAGCGGCGGTCACGAGGGATTTTCCGCCGTGACGGTACGCTATCTGATAATCAGAGCCTCCAACAGAATGTGCTTTGGTTTGAGCGCTGGTATCTGCGTAGGCTCCGGTCCATGAGGCAATATCCATTACCAGTGAAGTTTCTGAAGGCTTTTTAAATCGCGCTAATTTACGCAAAATACCTGCACCGCCGACGATGACCGTTGGATTGGATAGATTTACTGGAATAGAAATAACTCCATTATACCCGTAAGTACTTACGCCAACCCCCTGGATCGCCTGAAAGGAAGGACAACTCAGCGGACCGCGTCCTGTATCATTCACCACCCCATAATATAATACCCCGGTTGACAATGTTTTGAGGTATGGCTGGAGATACCCCTCATTCTTCACGGCTCTATGCCAATATGTCGCTGTGGGCGCATAATCTCTTGCCGGAGGAAGATTATCGCTGTTATCATTAGTGTAAAGCATGAATGCCTGTCCAAATTGTTTCAGGTTATTGGCGCATTCCGATGCCCTAGCCTTTTCCCTTGCTTTATTCAGAGCCGGAAGCAGCATGGCGGCGAGGATCGCGATGATGGCGATCACGACGAGGAGTTCAATGAGCGTAAAATTTGACTTTTTCATTTCTAAACCTCCCTGGTTTAAGTTTTATTATTTAAGTTCGGTACTTTGTCTTTTAACTAGCTTATACGGCTTTACCCGCTGCTTGCCCCTGAGGGTCAGCGAATCGAACCATTTTTCCGGTTGTTCCAGCATTTCCACCGAGAGTTTTCCCAGTTCAGCATAGCCGTAATCAATTGTTGACAGCGGCGGATTCAGCAGTCTGGCGTCAGGGTAACCGCATATTCCCATCACCGCTACATCTTCAGGAATCCTCAGTTTCATTTGTTTCAGCGTTTCGTAAACATAAATCGCAAAAAAATCGGAGAAGCAGAGTATCGCGGTAGGCTTTTGCTGATATTGAAAAAGCTCTTCAACGGCCTTATTTATTTTGTCTTTATCAAATGTTGCAGTCTTTATCAGTTCAGGGATTGCTTGTGCATGATATTTTTCCAGCAAACCCAGTGTCTGCTCATAAGTGTTAAAACGGAAAGGACATACTCTCGAAGTATAAGAACTGGCAGGAGCGGATCCGATAATTCCTATTTTCTTATGGCCGAGTCCGGCCAGATAGGCAATTGCGTCCTCCCACACACACATTTCCGGCACACATATACTGGCAAAACCGGTAATTTCGGTATCGGTCATCCTTCCATGCGTAATCACCACCGGCACACCGGCGGCCTTCATTTTTGATATAACCGGCTCTGTACCATTAAAGTTACTCATTACTGATACAATACCAATAACATTATTCGCTTTAACAAATTCACAGATGTCCGACTCTGAAAATATATTCATCGCAGCATCAGTGCTGATGAACGATTTTAACTGTTTCTCCGCGGCATTACGGGATACTTCCGGCACAATATAGCGCCATGGAGCTTCAAAACCGCTGTCATTGCCGTGCAAAACCATGATTGTCGAGGTCGCCTGGGATTTAGCATTATCAGGATAAACAAATGTGCCTTTACCATGGATCATCGCAATATAACCGTCTTTTTCAAGTTTAGCCATTGCTGACCGGAGTGTATTGTGGGAAACTCCTAGCTCTTTAGCCAGGTCAACCCCCTGCGGAAGCTTCTCTCCGGCACGCAGTTTACCGGAAATAATATCACGCTTTAACTGATTGTAAACAGTATTCTTTTTCAGTAACAGTTCCATAAGTGGCAATCCCAAGTTACCATAAGTGTCTATAAGTGATTATAAGTGATTAGCTAAAATAAGTCAATACCATGACCCAAAAAATCAAAAAAAAAGAACAGATCTTGTAAAGTTCTGTTCTTTGCTGCTTCATTGTCTGTTTTTAAATGTCTTCTCATGATCTGGGAGTCATTTAAGATATGAGATATTGCCGTCCAGTAAGAGGCTCATGCAAATTTTGTGAAGTGTTACTATAGAATTCTCATCATTCCCATTCTCCATTGTTGCATCTTTGCTGCTTTTCTACCCTTTTTTTACAAAAAAAAAGGAGCTCATGTGGTGATGCATCCTCATGAGCTCCAGTAGATTAAAAAATTTCCGGCATCGTGCTACTCTCCCACAGTCTAATATGCAGTACCATCGCCGCTGGGGTCCTTAACTTA
>JBAYIO010000154.1:0-8151 GCA_041665605.1 Victivallaceae bacterium
GTGCGATAAGCTTTGTACATCTGTCATTTTAACCTCATGTGTTAGTTGATAACGTGGTTGGCGAACCATGCGTTACTATAGCAATGGACGTTGGAGATCACTTGCATCTGAAGATTTTTGACTTTCACCGGCTCAGCCGGTGGTAGTTTTGCCCTGAAGGAGGACAAAACAATTATATTAGCTTTAATGGCAGTGTGAGAAAATTATCTAATAGTTATTGACATAGCCATTTTTATTGATTTAATCTGATAACGTTATGCTGTGAAAATATGTGGTCAGCCTCCGATCAAAAACAAATTAAGTAATTATATGAGGATAAAGTTATGAAGCTGTTTAGTGCTAGAACTCTGATTTTTACTAATCTGTTTTTAGAACTTTTATTGTTAGGCATGTTCTTATACAGTAAATACTGGATATTTTTAATTGTATTGTGTTTGTTTATGCTTTTGTATCACATCAAAAGATTTAACCGGTTTTTATATACCGAATTTGAACTTTTTATCGTACCTGGCACAACAGAAATTGACCTTGGCAGTGGTCGCAGTAAATATGCGCCATATGAGCTGGGACGGTTATTTCATATAACAACATTCATTGTGTTACTGACATTAACTATAGCAATCTTTTTCGGGTTATATTGCGGTGAAACTATAGAAATAATAATTCATCGCACTATTTAGAAACAGGTTTATATAATAAAAATGGAAAGTGGAGCCGGCACCCGTAATTGACACAGTTACCACTATGCCTTAAATTACAATTCCCATTCCCCGTTCCCGTCCAAAGTGTCTGTCAACTGTCAGTTGAACAACGAATCAAAGACTTTTTTGACGCCCTGCTCCAGCGCTTTCGCGCTGTCCGTTTTCGTGGATTTGTCTTTTGACGGCGAAGCATCAGATTTAGCGGCGCCATCCTGCGGATTGGCGATGACATCGATGGTCTTGTTCAAGACATTTTCCAGCCCTTTGCCGCCGTCTTTGAGCATCTCCGTACCGGCATTAAGAATACTCAGCGCATTATCTTTTAAAAACGAGGTAACGACTTCCTGAATGTTATATTTGGGATTGTCAACAGTTCCGGTAATATGCACGGGAGCCGCGAGCTGGCCCATCACCAATTTTGAGTTTAAATCCAATCCGCGGTCCGACCCCAGCCCGGCATAGCCTTTAACCGTAAGCTCGCTGACCAGATCACCCTTGAATTCGCATTTGTTGACATAGAGTCTCCGGTTTTGCGAAAGCAATTGTATGTTCCCGGTGTTTAAATGAATCGTTTCGGTGCTCTTGTAAAAATTATTGACGAACGAAAATGCCTGGTCTGTCTTCTTCCCGGAGTCCTGCTTCAAGTTCAGGTTCATGGTCTGAAGTTTTGACAGCACTTCAAACGGGATAATTAAAATGCGGCCCAGCGTGGTTTTGCCAAACTCATTCGGGATGGAAATATCCCGCAGCGTGATATTGGTCTGCCCGGTCATATTGTCCCATAATTCCGGAGTGTCAACGCCAACCCCTTTGATGTCCATGTCCAAAGCTTCAACCGTAAGCTCGATATTGCGCATGTCGCCTTCGACAAACGGCTGCACCAGCGGATGGACGTTAAGCTGTTTAATATTGCCGACCGCACTGTAACTGATCCCGTCGCGATTGCTGACCAGTCTGGATTTAAAATTAACCGGGGAATCATTAATGACAATATTCAACGGCCCGATATCCATCATATTGTCAACCGCGACAATCCTGCCGCTGACGGCAGCTTTGATTTCCGGCCCGTAAGTGATGCCTTTAAGGTTCAGATTGGCGACAATCTCATTATTGCCGAAATTGAAAGACGCCGGCTCCTTCCTGTCTGTTTTGGATGGAGTGCGACCGGCTTTGCCGCTGTTTTTCTTAGCCGTACCGGCTGCTGCTTTCTTGTCCGGAGAAGAAGCGGCGCACAACTTCTGAATCAGCATGACGTCAATTTTTTCAGAGGAAAGATTAACCGCTGTCCGGCCGCCGCTGTCCGGCCGCTGTCCGTCAACCGTCACCTGCATGGCAGTCCTGCCGTTGTTCAACAGTTCCAGATAAACCCTTTTGAAATTAAGCATCCCGTCTTTTTTCTGAATATTAATTACCGCCAGTCCGCTGACCGGAGAAGTAATCTGGCGGCTGTTGAGTTTATCAATATTCACATCGCCTTTCACCTGAAATGACTGGAACTTGTCAGAGGCTTCAAGATTAAGCCTGCCGTTAAGGTTCAGTTCGGTAATCTCTGAAGCATAAAATAAATTGACCAGATCTTTATTTAAATAGACAATATTGGCGTTCAGCATTAAATCCCCCTGCCCGATGTTTATCGTCCCGCTGTCTTCAAGACGCAGCGCTTTCTGGCGGTTAACGATAATTTCGGCGGAATGGTTTGCAATTTTAAGCTCATTATAGTTTACCATCTGCAAATCCATATTCTGATTAATGGTGACATACTGATACCGTTTATTCCCCGGCAGCGACAGATCAATATTATTTAGCGAGGAAATGCCGGCGACTGCCATCCGTTTGAACTTATCCGAAAATCTCAACTTGAATTTACCGGTCAGGTCGCCGGCATTAAATTCGGTTCCTGACGCCCCCATGAATCCGTTGAACTGGGCCAATCCCAATTGATTTATATCAACATTGATTACCGGCGGACTGTTCAAAAATTCAGACATGCTTTTCAAGTTAATGCTGCACGGAGTTAAATCAAGGTTAAGGGTCTTCCGCGAGTTCTGGTAAAGATTTATTGAAAGCGCGCTTAAATTCATGGTCATCTGCTTCAGCGACGCATCAAAACGCCCGGCAATATCCGCGCTGGCGGGAGTGATTTTATTGAGGCTGGACAGGATCGTTTTGCGCTGTTCCGCGGATAGCGGCAGCCCTTCCATGGTGCTGGCGGAAATATCCGACAGCTTGAACACGGCATTGGTTTTCATCGTATCCAGATCAAGTCCGCCGTTCAAACTCAATCCTGCAAGCCTGGACTTCCCTTTGCTCAGCAGCAGCGAGAACTGTTCGAGATTGATCTTTTTGAATTTTTCAACAAACAATTTGGCGCTCTGCTCAAGGTTGATATTTCTTAACTGCATCCCCGGAACATTCATGTCCAGATCCGCAATCGCGATCCGGGTGCGGAGTTCTATGATATCGGCCTTTTTCCCGGCGGCGATATTAATATCCGCATTCAATCTACCTTCCATAATTTTAATTCCGGACTCGGCCGGCAGAAACAACTGGGCTGATTTCAGGTAAAAATCGCTGATGTGCAAATTTATTTCAGGCGGCGTCCCGTTGAATCCGCTATTGTTTTCATCCCAGCAATATGCGGAAGGGGCCAGCAATTTGAGATCCAGCACGCTGCGGTTCTTTTCCAGCAGCGACGCGCTGAGCTTATTCAAATTCACTTCCCTGCGGTTGAAATCCGCCGTAATATCGTGATTCATCGTGAAGCCGAACGCCGGCAGTTCGTAAACTTTCCCCATAATCATGGCGCTGCCGCTGCGTTCCAGGCCGAGACTGCCCTTGCTCGCCAGGGTGCTTCCATTGTAATCAAACTGTCCGAAATAAGCCAGCCCGATACGGCCCGGATTATATCCGCCGATAACGTCACAGAGAATGCTGATCAGCTCCTCGGAAACCGGCTTCATTTTAACCGTGGCGCTGATCTTTAACGGATTAAGATCAATTTGGGATTGAATTTGAATATCGGTGCTGATCTGGTCGCCTTTGGATTGGCGCACGGTCAAATTGTCAATCCTGACTGTATCCAGATCCCCGGAGGCGTCAAGCTGCAGCAGCAGGGAATTTCCATCCAGACTGACATTGTTCACCCGTCCTTTTATTCCGGAAATGCTTAACCGCATGTTCAGCTTGTCACATAGAAAATTCTCATTCAGCACGACGTCAATATTATTTTCAACGACTCCGGAGGTCACGCTCAGATTATTGCCTGAACTGATGCTGATATTGCCGTTCACCTTTATCTTCGAGCTTGCCCCTGTTTTCAACAATGGGATATCAATATTAAAACCGGATAATGATAATTTGGTGGGGACACCCTGACTTTTTTCTTCCGTCAGCGTGAAATTCACGTTGCTGATTTTAGTATTGGAAATATCCAGTTTGATTTTTGAAGCCGGAGTTTTCTCTGTTTTCTTCTCTTTGAGCTCAGCTTTCGGTTCAGCCCTGCCGGCGTTCTTTGCAAAAGGCAGTTCCAGTTCACCGGCGGCATTCTTATTCAAATTTACCGCCACATTGTCCACGACGATATCTTCAAGTTTTATGTTGCCGTTCATGATCGAAGAAATGGAAAACGCAGCCTTGACCGTCTCCGCCGAGGCGAATAATTTCTTTTCGGGGCCTATCCTGAGCTGGGCAACCTCTATTCTTGATCCCAGCAATGACAGATTGATTTCCCGTGCCCTGATTTCACAGCCGGCGGCCCGGCTGACATACGGCAGCAATATTCCGGTGAGAAAAAAGGAACTTGTCAGGAAAAAATATGCAGCGATAACAATAACCAATGCGGAGCCCAGAAACCAAGCAATAAATTTCAATATTTTCTTTTTCATAATACGCCTGCGATCCGGCAGCCGCCGGATTATTTAAGGTAATAATTTAATGAGCCATAACTAATCCGCAAAAAGTTTATCTTCCCTTGGAAAGCGCTTTTTGCAGTTCTTTTTGAAAGTCTTTGATATCGTCCTCGGTCGGTTCGCCGGTAGCGCTGTTCAAGCCCAGTCTGCCCGCCTGGTCAATAACCCATTCCGCCGAAGCGCCGGAGGCAAATTTTACCGAACCGCTGGCTACGGCGCCGGGACGCATCAATTTACTGAGTTCAACCACAGTTTTGCCGGCGGTATCCTTAGCGGCCTTGGCTTTTGCCGGTTCCTCCGCTTTCACCGGTTCGGGGTCCTGATTCTTCCATTCCACCCCTTCCAGTTCGGCGGCCAGCAGCCGTAAATCCAGAAAAGTCATTCTCTTATCGAATTTCTCCGCAATCAATTTCTGTATCTCGTTTAAGCTGACTCCAGTATTCAACTGCCCGGCGATAAATTTCTTCATTTCCATTTCACTCATGTTTCATCTCCTTACTGAAAAACGAACATATCATAAATAAATCAATCAATAATTCCAATGTGAATTTTGTTCCTGCAATAATTTACAGTTTCAAGCCGGAAATAAAAATCAAAAATGATTTTTCACAGGTTTTTTCTTCAAATTAACCGGAGATGCATTATCAGTTGCTTATTGTAAAAAAAATGCTATATTCCAAGTTTGAGTTTTAGATTGAAACATATTGGTGAAAAAATGAATACATTGACGATCGCGGGAAAAGAATTTAAAAGCCGGCTGTTTCTCGGAACCGGTAAGTTTGCCGCGGCTGAATATCTGAGAAAAGCGATTAAGGCATCCGGCACCGAACTTGTCACCGTTGCTTTACGGCGCGTAAACATCGGCGACGGCGGCGATGACATTCTTGCCGCGATTGATACGAAAAAAGTCGGAATCATGCTGAACACCAGCGGCGCCCGCAACGCCCAGGATGCCGTCAAGATTGCGCGTTTCGGACGCGCCGGCGGCTATGAATGGATAAAACTGGAAATCCATCCCGATCCCAACTATCTGCTGCCGGACCCGATCGAGACCCTGGCGGCCGCCGAGATTCTGGTCAAAGAGGGCTTTATCGTCCTCCCCTATATCAATGCCGACCCGGTTCTGGCCAAACGGCTGGAAGACGTCGGAGTGCATGCCGTAATGCCGCTTGGCGCGCCCATCGGCAGCAATCAGGGACTGAGAACTGAAACCATGCTGCGGATCATCATCGAGCAGTCCAATGTTCCGGTGATCATCGACGCCGGCCTCGGCCTGCCGTCACACGCCGCCGCCGCCATCGAACTGGGAGCTGACGCGGTGCTGGTAAACACCGCCATTGCCGCGGCAGGCGATCCGGAAGCCATGGCCATGGCCTTTGCGCTGGCGGTAAAAGCCGCTGAAATAGCCATCAAGGCGGTTCCCGCCGCCCCCGGCTTCAGAGCATCGGCGACCTCGCCGCTGCACACATTTGACAATATTGTCTGATTGTATTTATTAATTCAGGAATCTTAAAAATGTTTCCTTATTGCAAATATCCGGAAAATGAGATCAAATCCTATCTGCAAACCGTCACGCGGGAGATGGTCCGCAGTTCTCTGGAGAATCCGGAACCGAAGTTTTCCGATTTCCTTAACTATATTTCCCCCGCCGCGGAAAACGTGCTGGAAGAAATGCGCGAACATGCCGCCGCCGTCAGGCGGATGTATTTCGGCAAAACGGTCCGGCTGTACGGCCCGCTTTATATTTCCAACATCTGCATCAACGACTGCGCCTACTGCGGATTCCGCACCTCGTATCATGAGCACAAGCGCCGCCGGCTGACTTTCGACGAAATCATGGCGGAAGCTAGAATCATCAAAGGTTACGGCATGGACAGTCTGCTGCTGGTCAGCGGCGAAGATCCGGTCGGCATCCCGGTGGATTTTCTGGTGAAAGTTGTCAAAGAGCTGAAGAAAATGTTCTCCTACATCTCCATCGAGATTTATCCGATGGATCGCGACAATTACCGCAAACTTTTCGAAGCCGGAGTTCACGGCCTGACTATTTACCAGGAAACCTACGATCAGGAATTGTATAAAACACTTCACCGGCGTGGACCTAAAGCCGATTATCAAAACCGGCTTGACGCAATGGCCGCCGGCGGCGAGGCCGGCTTCTACAACCTCGGCATGGGGGCGCTGCTCGGACTGAATCCGGACTGGCGGCTTGAAGCGGTATCCGTGGCCGCGCATGGACTGTGGATCAGAAAACATTTCTGGCGGAGCAAAATTCAGTTCTCATTTCCGCGCATCACCCCGGTCGAAGGCGGCTTCCAGGTCCCCGCTCCGGTATCGGAGCTGAATCTGGAACAGACGATGCTGGCTTTCCGGCTGTTCTTCCATGAAGCCGATTTATTTATTTCCACCCGCGAATCCCGCGACTTCCGCACCAGGATCGTCAAGACCTGCGCCAGCCACATCAGCGCCGGTTCACAAGTCGCGCCGGGCGGTTATGAGGAATATGAACGGTTGAAAGACAAGCGCGACCTGGGGCAGTTTACCGTGACCGATCACAGTTCCGTAGCCCAGGTAGTGGCGGACATGAAAACCAACGGGCTGGAACCTGTATTCAAAGACTGGGACGCCTCTTTCGGCGCATAAATTACGCGGCAGCAAACAATAGATCAGTCCGTTCATGCAATCGCAACCGGATTATTTACAACTTTTCTTGACTGTATCTTCAAGATTTGAAAAGATGGTTGCTCCATGCGGATATATTCCTTTGAAATCAGTACAAACCTTCATTGTTCCAACCGGGCGGATTGAGGACAGTTCTGTTTTTGCGCGATTAACGAATTCCTCTCCCTGTGCGGCTGATTCGAATGTTGCTATTCCAACCCATTCGGCGCCATCCCATTCCGCGACAGTGTATTTTTCATTTTTCCTTTTCTGCTCTTCCGCAATCGCCATGCGCGCTTTTTCCATTCCGCAGGCAAAAGCTTCCTCCATTGTTTTCCATTCGTCCTCGCCGGAATCTCCCGCCCATAACTTCTTCTTAAATTCAAAATACCCGCTCTCTTTTAATTCTTCATAGCTTTTGGGGGTATGGCTCAAGTAGTAATGATCGGCGGCTCTATTGAAATATTCGCGTTTATTGATTAAGCTCAGTCCTTCTCCGTTCGGCAATAAAACACTGGTGATATTATTATCTTTCACCAATTGCTCAATTGTTATCGGTTCTGCTATTTCCTCGCCGGTTTTCTCATTGAAACCACTGGATATTTTAGCGATCAATTCGCCGGTTTTTCTATCCAGCACCAGGTCGTATTCTCTAGCTCTGATAGTCCAGTTGACGAAATTGGCGTTATGCGATACGGATAATTGACCAGGTTGTATTGTCATGTCTGCAAATCCTTGTAAAAATTCAGGTTTTTATATTAAGAGGTAATTTCAAAAGTTTGAATTAGGACTTTGAAAAATGCGGAAATAAGTTCATTTTATGCTCAAACACAACTAAGAGGTAAAAATGAATCATCTCCGCAGCACATATATTACTATAGAAC
>JBAYIO010000155.1:0-8114 GCA_041665605.1 Victivallaceae bacterium
ATACTCCGAAAAGCCGGAATCACGCGGCGTAGTGCGTGACGGATTGTATATCATGTTATCATGTACTACGCCGCCGCCGAAGGCGTCAAGCCCGAAGGCCATGAAGTCGGACATCAGATTCTGATAGGTCTGATAACCGCGTACTGCATAAATCGTCTTGTTGTTGATCGCCAGATCATAAACATTGTTAAACTTGATTGAATTTGAGAATTTAGTCCAGGTTGTGCCACCGTCAGTTGATTTTGCTATCATGCTGTATGTATATTGCAGCCAGGACAACGCCATGTACATTTTACTGCTGTCCTGCGGATCGGTAATCAATGAACGCGCATAGAATTCCGGGTAGGCATAGGTACTGTTCATTATCGGATCATTGATAACTTCGACGGTACTGGCGGTTCCGGATTTTTCGGTGACCCGGATAAGATAATTTTTGGATTCCCCGGAATAGGTTGTTTTGCCGTCCTGACTGGTTCTCGGCGCAGTATAAGCTATTGCGCAGCCGACGGGAGCCAGAATAGTATTATTCGGCCCGGCGGCCAGAACATACGGCGATTTAAGCTGGATGGTGCCAAGATCCGCCGGGGGACTTTTTACTTCCGGAATCAGATCATTGAGGATGATCTTCTCCACTATCGCTTTCTTAGCCAGGTCATACCTGATAAGCGCGATTTTCCTGGTCGGACCGTCGTCATGCCCCTTGGCAACCCACATCGTGTCGGCGGAGGTTTTTACCATCTGCGGCGCTGTGCCGCTAACCATGCTGTCGGGGTCAATGGTATAAGCGTTTACCGTTTGGGCGCTTTTGCTGTATTCATAAATATTGCTTGAAGCGCCGACGAGCTGCGAGGCAACTCTAATATAATCATAAGAGCCATCATCGTTGTAATAAAAAGAAAAATATGCTTTGTCACTATTGTACGGGTCAAGATAGATTGAGCAGCCGGCCGCAAAGTCATTTTGCAGCGCCGGAACATCAGACCATGTTTTTTTGACCAGATCGTAATATTGAACTCCTTTGTAATGCATCACCCACATCAGTTTTGATACTTTATCATAAACCATCTTGACTACGCGGTTGTTTTTCAGCGGACTGTTGGCGGTATTCATCCAGTTGAGGATATTGCCCGCGGCATCGTAGACGGCGATGCCGCCGCCTTCATTGCGCATGTGTTCGCGGAAAAACTCATCAGTGCCGCGAGGGCTGTTAAAAACCATAAACACATTCAATGCCGGTTCGCCGGTGCCGCACCATATCTGATTATTGACCGGATCATACGCCACGCAGGTCTGATGCCGGAATTTAACGTCGCTGCCGTCATAAGCTTTCTGGTAGTCGGTGATGGCAGCGGTGTCGGTATTTATTGCCAGCAGACCGCCGTTGGCCCGGTTCATCTCCCGTGACGGATGCGACCGGAAGCAGGTGGCAAACGAACCCGGGATGAATGTCGCGCCGCGGTAAATAAGCGGATACTGGCCGACTATGTCGCAGGATCCATAGAAATTATTATCCACCGGCAAAGCGGCATAGCCATAACCGGAATTTTCAACGTTATTAAAAAAAGCGAACATCAGGCCTTTGGAGACAGTATCCATGGTCGCGGTCAATTGTTTTGTGGTCGGATTCGCCGGGACTTGCACCAGTTCAATATTACGTCTTTTCAACTCTTCCCGCACCATGCTGGAAATTTGTTGATGCAGAGTAAGAAATTTGGCTTTCCCGCCGTTCTGCTTGTACGATACATACGCCGGGGCGCTGGTGTCATCGATCATTTGCTTGATATTATTAACCCCTGCGCCGTCCAGCCGCGACACGATGTAATAACCGAATTTTCTCGAAGAGAATTCCTTGTTAAGAATGTCCTGGTTGTAATAGTAAAAGTATTTATTCCTGCTGAAAATGTCCGGTATGCCATAGTCTGTCGCGGATTCTGACAAACCGAACAGCACATAGACGTCAGTAAGATGGAACGGGGCGCTTGCACTTGCAAATTCCGGGCTCGCGGCATACATCGGAATGCCGCGCGTTAAAACAATATAGTTTATTTTGTCTGTCAGATTATTGACCGTCATATGATTTTTTATGGCGTCAAGCAAGGCTTTTTTCTCATCCTTGGTTGCCTGCCCGAATTCATTGCCGACTCCCTGCTGGTCGGTCATGGAAACATGCACAACATTGATATCCGGAATCTGGCGGGCATTTTTAAAATACGTTCCGATTTCCACCGACGAAGGCGCTTTATCATTGATTACCACCAGAACATCGTTGTAAGACGGCATGGCCGATAAGCTTATCGCACAAACCACAATAAATAATTGCCATAGTGTTTTCATCATAACCTATCCTTTTTATAGTTTATAATATTCAGGAGCCGTTCAAAAATAACCTTGTCAGGTTTATCTCTTCACCGCTCCGCGGTTTAATATTTTGAAACTCAAAGTAGCATTTATTGTAATTTGTGCTTTCTGATTCTTTTGTCAGACCTCATATTGAAATCTGACAAAAGAATAACTTGACACTATCTTCCTGAGCTTCTGGTTCCATTCCCATAGAGTGCAATATTGTCCAGAGAGCCACTGGCAAAAAACACGAAGTTTATCACGCTGCCGATATTTTTCCCGGTGCCGTAATACAGGTCATCAGCCAGATTCCGGCGGAAAGTGCGCCATGAACCATCAGAGGTGTCAGCGCCCAGGCCGATTTTGACATAATTCCCGCTGGTTTGCCGCCAGTCTCTGGCATGATTATCATAAACCAGGTAATACCAGTTGCCATCGGTATCGCTGACCACCACGTCAAGATAATATGACATGGATGTTTTCATGTCCCAGACCAGGTCAAAACGTTGATTGTCGCTGATGCTTTTCTGGAAATATTTACCTCCGCTCCGGTCGGTGACACCAGTCAGATTAATGACACTGGAACCCGTTTCACTATCAGTCGCCGCCGTCGCGGTCAAGCCGCTGCCGTACGCGGTCCAGTCACTGGCGCTGACGCCATCTTCGTAAATTTGCGGATCCAGACTTAAAGCAATGTCATCCATCAGGCCGCTGGCAAAGACAATAATCTGTTGTACTTTGGTTACGGTCAGTCCCGGGCAGCCGCTTTGCAAGTCCGCATCAAGATCGCGGTGAATGGTGCGCCATGTGCCGCCGGTGGTATCTGTGCCAAGCCCGACTTTTACATAAGAGCCGTCTCTTGATCTCCAATTTCTGGCATGGTTGTCGTAAACCAGGAAGTAATAGTTGTTGTCGCTGGCCTTAACATAAACATCAACATAATAACTGCCGGTCATTTTCATGTCCCAGGTCAGGTCAAACCGCAGAGAATCAGCCATTGTCAGGTAATAACCGGTGCTGCTGCTATTGAAGCTGACGGCCGCAGCTCCAGTTTCCGTGTCAACAACATTGACAACGGTACCAGTACCGGAACCGCTTTTGACCCATAATCCGGCTCCCATGCCGCGTTCATAGATCTGTTTGCAGATGGCTGGAGTAAGCATCCCCAGGCATGAGGCATAAGTTGAGTCCTGCACCAGTTTATCCTGAATAGCCATACTGGAACCGTAACCGATGAAGAACGGACTGGAGTAGCTTAGTGAACCGAAATTAGCAGCTTTAAGTGCGGCGTCTTTAAATATGGACGGGGTCAGGTTACTGATGGACTGGCCATTGGGCAATACCATCCAGCCCGTTTCTCTGGCGACTTCTCCGTAAACTTCCCTGAACAGCGGAACCAGTTTATAATTGTCTGAATCCACCATATCGGTATCCAGATAGGTCAGGAACGCATCGACCTGATCAATGTAAATTTCAGCGCAACCTTCGCTGATGATGATGCCGCCGCTGTTTGTAATGTATTGCATGATGGACCTGACGCCATTCTGCCAGACCAGCGGGTCTCCGGCATCATGG
Organism: Victivallaceae bacterium; assembly: GCA_041665605.1. Classification (GTDB taxonomy): domain Bacteria; phylum Verrucomicrobiota; class Lentisphaeria; order Victivallales; family Victivallaceae; genus CAIPAT01. The sequence continues at coordinate 3,916 of JBAYIO010000155.1, forward strand.
CTGTGGGTGGCATCGTAACACAAGAGCGGCTTTTGATTGGCGGCCATGTCATAATAGATACCGGCGCTGCCGGCTGTTTTCTGGTAATCCCAGGCATCTTTTATGACAGTCTGCCAGCGGCTGCGTCCCTGGCAGGCGTATTTAAGATTGGATATTCCGGGATAAGAACAGGTGCTGCCCGAAGAATCCTTCACCATATCCGCAATATCATATACCGCCTCCGGATTGCTTGGATTGACCAGTGCGCTTGAAGTGCTATTTTCATCCCAGAGGCAGCCGTTAACATATAGAATCGGCAGTGAATTGTAACTGTTCAACAGCGCCATTCCCTGTGAACGGCTGTAACCGTTATTCGGGAACAAATAATCAGGGTATTTGGTATCGAAATTGAACCGCCGCCAGGAAGAGGACCAACTGGCAGTTTTTGCCCCGTTCCATTTTTCAAGATAAGGTATAACTTGATTGTTCAACGAAGTTCCGTTAGGATCAATATCTGAAACAACAGCAATGGTGCCGGCCTCATCCAAAGCCGATTTTTTTCGTTTTGCCCAGAACTGATTTACCGCCCATGCCTTATATTTGCGGGCGACCTGCTTATAGAAGTCGGTGAAATTTGCAGCGGTCATACTGGTATCTTTGACGATTCCAGGATTCTGTCCGTTCATAGTATAGAATGTGAGACGCAGTTTATAGACGTTGTTTTCATTAACAACACTCCAGTCAATAAGCCGGCCCTGCGTGTCCTGGGTCTGGATATAATAGATTGCGCCGGTGGTTGAATTGTAGAAAGCGATAAATTGCATGCATTGGTAACCGGAAGGATAGCTCTGGGAGTAAGTCCATATCGGCAAAATCTTGCCGTGCTGGTTCGGCACCAGCATGTGAGTATAACCGGAAATAGTCGTATCGTCAGTGGTCACGACCACATTAGCTCCCCGGGCCGGGGAAAATGTAAACATGAATGCCAGCAGGAGGAAAAGTTGCACTTTAAACATCGTTCGATAAATACGAAATGTACTTTCAGTTGAAGGAAAGCATTCATGGTTCGAAGTGTTTGACAAGGACGAATCACGACAAGTATTATTATTCATTATATCCCCCCTTTTAGTTGCTGCCGGTTATACGGAATTTACTACAGCCTGCCGGCATATTATATCGACAGGCGACTTTGTAATTACACCTCTGGTTAGTCTTAATAATATTTGATTAATATTTTCCCCTTTCTTGTTTTAGTTCCAATATCCGGTAATTTCTCAGCTTGAGTTATCTTCATTGATATCAATGCCGAGAGAGTCGCTCCCGTCTGTATAATTGCTGCGCAGAACAGTACAATTTGTTATTTCCAGTTATCCGGCTATTTTACCTGGCGCAATGCCAGAAATTTTGCGCTGTATGGTTCCATCTGTTCCGAGCGGGAAACTTCGCTGCCGCTTTCGCCCGCGCTTTTTTCGCCATCAGGGGTCAGCTCCACGACCTGCCATTTCGCTGTTTTCTGATCTGAATACTGCGCGGTATCCAGTTTGAAGCTGAAAGTCTGCGCGGAACCGGAGAAATTGATGATGCCGATTCCCAAATCCCCGTCGGCATGTTTCCAGATCGAAGCGCGCACCGCCGGAAAAGTCACTGTATCCTTTACCGTTATGCAGTCAAAGACTGCGGAAACAGTCGGCAAACTGTTCAATGGTTTAAGCTCGCCCATGAGTTCGCCGTAAACCATAAACTTCTTAGCGGCCAAGCGGCAGCGCACCATCTGCCTGAGTGTTTCATGCGCCTTGCTTCTTTCCACATCTGAACACGGGAAATTGTTCTTCTCAAATTCCCGGTGATGCACCGGCGAAGGCATGCCCCACAGAAAAAAACGTCCCTGAATCATTGCATACGCCTGAAAAGTCTGGATTTTATCAGGCGTATTCGGCAGGTAGCGCACCCGGTCGCACAATGCGGCGGCCGTCAGCGGAATGGCATTCTGCGAATTATAAGGGTGGGTCCACCAGCAGTTCAGCATGCCGTCAAAATCATAGGCATCCGGTCCGCTTTCCGTAGTCAATGCAACCTGCTTATTGCCGATGATATCTTTCCTGGCTTGCGCCAGCAGGGAATTATAATCTGCCACCCAATGATTCCAGCCAGCGGGATGATTATGATTTTTTGCGAAACAGTGCAACGGGAACGATGCGCCTACCTGGTCCCAGTAAACAGTATTGATCCCGGCTTCGCCGATCAGTTTACGGTTGATTTCAAGTATTTTCTCCCGCCACATCGGATAAGCGGGACACATAACTCCAATACCTGCGCCATAGTTTTGAATTTTAGGTTTTCCGCTGTAATCCCTGACCAGACCGTTCTGCACCGCCTCCGAATTGAACTCCTTATTATCTTTCGCCCAGCACAATGCGTTGGTGTACGGCATCACAGCCGTGCCGTTGTCTTCCATCTTTTTTACGGATTCAGCCATCTTCGGGCGGAACGGGAAGAATTCCGGCAAATTGCGGTCAAACACATGCTGTCCCCATTCACACCAGAATACTCCGGCGGGAACCTGAAAATATTTTTCGGCATTGACCACGATCTTAGCGACATTTTCAGGTGACTGCCACATGCACATCCAGATGCCTGCTTCCATAAACGCAGCCGGCAGATTTCTTTCGGACAGCGGTTTATTGTACCAGCGCGGCAGGGTTGTCACCCATTGGCGGTAAATCTTCACGGCCTTCCACCAGTCCCCGTCATGCAGCTTCACAACAACCGGAAAATCCGACTTGTATCCAGTTCCGGGCATGCACATATTATCCGGAAATTGCCTGAACACCAAATCCTGCCCGTTGGACAGATTCGCTTCGCTCGGCCGCTGCCGCGGATCGTGAACCCCGATATAAAGCCCCTTGCTGCCAATCACAAACGACATGAAATGCAGCGACCAATTTTCGGTGGGATAATAAAAAGTTCCGGGGTTGCGGTTTTTTTCCCTCAGGGTGCCGCCCAGGATGCCGCCGGGAAAGACCACATCCGCAGTGCCGGGGGCGGCCACGGTCAAAAATACGGGGAATTCGACATCCCGCAAACCGTACCGGGAGCTTTTATTCTGAACATCAATCCGCCATTCACTTTCGCCGTCCGGTTTCAGCAAAACTGTAGCGGTGACATCCACCGCATTTTTCTCTTCGGCCAGCGCCATATTCTTCCAGGTAAATGTCATTTGTTCCGACCCGTCAGCTAATTTTTCACTGGAATTTGCAGCGACGGCGGGAGAGAGATTGCTGAGCGAGACTTTGTCCGGCTGTCCCTGCCCTGCAAAGTCGAGTCTCCAGAAACCGTCCTTTTGCGCGGAAAGTTCAGGAAATACAAAACGCGCTTTACCGCTGCCGTCTGCGATTTTAAGACAGGAGAACCCGGCCCGGGCTGAAGCAAATGCGATCGCTGTATTGTCATTCTTCAAAACGATATCAGATCCCGCGTTTGCCGCACAAATCCCGGAAGCGATAATCACTGCCGTCAGGAAACATGCTTTGAATTGTCTCGTAAATTGCATTTTTTTCACTTTTTAAGATTTTCCTGTTTATAAATTTAACATTATGACATTGTCAATGGATACGGCGGCATAAACTCATACCATCTCTGTTTATTACTGTTTTATTTATGTAATCCTTCGGAAGCGCTGATGTATCCGGCAACTGTCATATCATAGGGCACAGCTAGCGCAAGCGCGATAATAACGGTTGAGAAATCCTTCAGGGGAAAGTCGATCTCTTCTGTTAAAAATCACAATACACATGGAATTGAAAAGTGTCTTCACGAAACCGCGGCGGAAAATTCCGCCGCGATTAAACAATCACCGCTATAGCCATAGATAAGAACTGCTGTAAACGCCGGCACCGCCTGCGGCAAAAGCGCCGTTGCTGTTGGTGGCCGGATTCGGACAATCCTGCGGTTTGACAGAAGTTTTCGCATGCTTGTCAACATAAAGCACATTCGCGGTTTTATTGTGATTGAACCCGATTGTATTGGATGCGGGCGCGTCCACCGGCCTGATGCTCCAGGTACCGTTCGCCATATACTGATTTGTGGGATTGCCGATGAGACCCATGGCGCCATTAAGGCCGCCGCCGTCCCAGAACAATCCGCTTCTGCTTGGTTTTTTCAAGATGTTGTTCTTGACCAGGTTCGGTGAAATTGCCATAAGAGTAAAATTCCACGCATAA
>JBAYIO010000156.1:0-7986 GCA_041665605.1 Victivallaceae bacterium
CCATTCGGAGTCTGGTTTTGACTAAAGCAAGGTGGCAGCAGTTTTGGAATAAAATTTCCTCATGCGGGTGTCAAAAACATCATAAATCTAATTCTATCTGACATTATATTATAGGCGCACCCATTGTATTTGCATTTAAATCTTTGCGTATTAATGTAATAGGCGTTCTAAAGGAGGAAAATAAAAATGAAGACAAATTGCCCATTTTGCGACCGGAAATATGACTTAGGCAAAACCCCGCTCGGCGGTAAGGTTAAGTGTTTCGGTTGTAATAATTCATTTATTTTGCCGACATCAATTTCAATATTAAAAAGAGACAGCCACCCCACTGAAGATATTTCCAAAGCGCGGGCCGCGGCAATCCTGGCACAACAAAATCAGACAGCTCAGTCAAAAGACACTCAATCGTTTGGCAAATTCATTGCAGATTCCTTTACAATTGGAAGCCTGGTGGTTCCATTTATGCTGGCTGTCGCTGCCGTTGTCTGCTCCTTATACAAAATGCCGCTTCAAATCGGCATAATCCTGCTGCTGGCCGCGGGGGTAATTATTTTGATCCCGATACTGGCGAATCTCAGAGAAATAAACCGCAAACTGAGAAAATGACTCTCCGCATTAAGTCCGGCAGATTTTAATCTGCAACCGGCCCTGATTATTTCGCGATTCCGGCCGCAGTCTGCGGCAGCGCAGTCGCCGCGACGATGCACAGCAGTCCGTCGCCTGCCGCGCTTATTTCCACTGCCTCGATTTCCGATTCCGGGTGCGGATTGGTCAACTCGACCAGGAACACCCCGTATTCATTGAACCGTTCGCTGAGAAATTTGACTGCCGGAACTGCCCCCGACGGCTGTGCTGTCAGAAACCAGTCCCGCAGATGCCTGCCGTTCTCCAGCGGCATAACCGTTTCCCTGCCATCGGCATAACGAAGTTTCAGTTCGCCAAGTATCTTAGTTCCCGACGGTACATACATGGCGGTCAGCAGAAAAGCGATTCCCGCAGTGCGTCCTCCGACCGGCAGCCGCAGCGAACTGCCGCTGATGCCGCGCCAGTCTGCCCCCGACAGCATCGCCGGATAATCCGAGCGCCGGAACCGGATTCCTTTAATGACCGGTTCAGCCGGAATTTTTTTTACCAGTTCGTCGAGTCCGATGGCGATGTCTGCACGGGTGAACGTCCGCCGCTCCTCCGGATTCTTAACCGGCAATGAACGGGTTCCCGCAACGGGAACCGCCGACTGCGGCTGCAAGGATACGTCATCAGCTATAATCGTACCCGGCTTCTCCAGGCCGATGATGAAGGCGACGCTGCCGGCCGGCGGACGCGGGAAATCCGCAGTCATCCGGTAACGCTGAAATTCTCCGGCCTTGATTTGCCCTAGCGGACAGTTCTTATAGACATTGCCGCTGCGGTCAAACACCGCCAGATAGGCTTCGACCGGCGCGGTTCCGGGATTTTTGAGCCAGGCGGAAAACTCGTAACTGCCAGGTTCGTTGATTTGCTGCTCAAAGAAAGCGTAGACCCGGCCTTTGCCGGAGCTGGTCAATGCCAGCGCGTAATTGCCGCTGTGCCCCCCTTTGACCACGCCGATGCGCCCCCGGGGATCGTAGGTACGGTCCCTGAACTGCCAGTTGGAGACGACGGCGTTGCCGAGTCCGCCCATGGCGATGTCGCCGCTGATTTCCTCGAATCCGCCGTTAGGGCAGAGTTCCGCCGCCACGGCTTCCGCCGCGATCACTTTTACGGGCTGGAGGCTGACCGCGAACAGCATTTCCAGGGCTCCGTCCGGGCGGCAGATATCACCTTCGCGGGTGAACTTGACGTCGCGGCCGTAAACGTCGGAGAGGCTGATGACGTTGCCGCCCAGTTGCCACCGGCGCGGCGAACTTGCCTGCCCCAGTGCGGTGAACCAGGCGCCGTCGGTGCGGCGGAAACTATGCTTCAGGTCGAAATATTTGACTTTAGGATCGTCGATCATCCCGGCGAATTCGCTGCATTTGCGCAACTGGTTCTGCATCGCCGCCAAAGTGGACAGCACCGGATTCGGAGTCAGGGTATAGTACGAAAAGAAGAAATCCTCGCCGAAGCTGAAATATTTCTCAAAACCAAAATCGATGAACCAGAAGAACATTGCCGCCGTCAGCATGCTCTGTTTTTTGCGGTCGGCGATGGTATGCCACATCTGCTCGGTCTGCCAGATCGGCATGCCCGGCTTGGCCTCCCGGACAGCCGCCAGCAGCGGGGCGATGCCCCACCGTCCCTGATAAGCATGGATATTGTAGATATCGCAATATTGACCGGCGCCCATCTTCAGCAGATCGAAAGGCATTTTCTGATCGCAGAGGGTGCCATAGCCGAAGCCGCTGACCAGGATGCGGCAGCCGGGATCAGCCTTTTTCGCCGCCTGCCAGGAAGTCCTGAGCAGTTCAAAGTAGTCCCGGGTCGTACCCGAGAAAGACGCGGGGGGGCCGGGCGGATGCCAGTCCACTTCGTTCCAGATCTCCCAGTGGCTGACCCGGCCTTTGTAGCGGGACACCACCTGAGAGACGTAGTTTTCCCAGTCGGCAAGCCGGGCCGGTTTGTGCCGGGCGGCCATGAAGGAATTCTTGTGGCCGGGTTTCACTTCCGGGTCCGCCGCCCAGACCGGAGGATCGCCGAGAATGCCGAGGCAGTTGACGCCGTTGCGTTCGGCGTCGGCCACCATTTTATCGGTCAATGTCCAGTCGAAGCGCCCTTTTTCCGGTTCGATCATGTTCCATTTGAAGGCATCGCTCCGGCACCAGTGCAGATTGAGTTTAGCCAGCACTTCGGTGTGATCAAAAAGATGGTGTCCGAGATAATCGGCAAACCGGCCGTCTTTGACTTGCGGATCGGCGGCCGGAATAACGGCATGAGTGAATTGCCAGCGCTGCTCTGCCCGGCCCGGCGCCGAAACAGTCATGTCCAGATCGTAGAATCCGGCCGGCAGCGGCGGCGGCGTCAGTTCGCGTGGAACCAGCAGGGAGCGGGGCGCCAATTCAAAAGTATATTCCTGGTCGGCGACCTTATTGCCGTCAATGTCGGATATCTTCAATTTGACGCTATATTTTACCGGAGCATTGGTGTAGTTGCTGGAGATCAGCGGCAGTTTTACCGGACTGCCGCTCACGGTAAATGATTTTTCCATATTCCAGACCGGCATCAGGACGGAAAAGTCATCCATGCCTGGAATAATCCGGTATTCCGCCAGAGCTAAATCATTGCCGGCGATAAAAGTGGTGCCCGGTCCGGCGGTAAACCCGGCGGCCGGATCGGAGCTCAACTCCCGGTCCGGCAACTGCCGGGCGGAAATGCGCATGGCGCTGATTGCGAATGGCGCGCCGCGGCAAACCCGGAACTGCGCCGGCACCGGGCCGATCTCTCCGGTGAAGTCGCTGCGGCTCTTCAGTCGTCCGTCGATGTAAAGCCGCAAACCGTCTTTGCCCCAACTGCATGCAAGATTGACTGGCTTGCCCTGAATCAGCGCTTCCCGTCCGGTGTTGGCGTAGGCCGTCTTTGCGTTGCCGCCGCGGGCGATGGCGAAGATGCCGCGGACGTTGTTTTCGCCGCTGGGGGTATAGATTCCGAGGATCGTGCGTGCGGTCGAGGCGGCAAGCGGCTGCGCCGGAAACATCCCGAAGGCTGACGACCATTCGTTTTCAAATTCCGCCGCCGGTTTACTAGGGGTGGCGGTGAGTTCGACTGTACCTTCAGACGGGTTGACGATGCCGGGAGCATAAAAGCCGGCGAATTTCCCGTTGTTGTCGCCGGGTCCGGCATTCCTGACCATCTGGGCCTGCCCGGTTGCCGCGGCAGTCAGGATGCAGCAGCATAACAGCGTATTTTTAATCATTGTTTCTCCGTTGGCTATGGTGATGCGAAAAAGTGATACAGCGAATTGATTAATAGAAGACACCGTCATGTCTTACCCACATGCTTTTGTCGTTCCGATAGGTGGTTGCGTCAACCCACGGGCCGTAAATCGGACTGTCGGGATTGGCCAGCAGCATGATCGCCGCGTTTTCTCCTTTAGCGCCGTTGGAAGGCCGCGTTCCGACCACATGCCCGTCAACAAAAACGCCATTGCACTCGGAGTACCCCTGATGCGCCGGCCAGATGACCGGACCGTTTCCCGGAGCACTGTAGGAATTGTTGACTCTGAAGTAGCCGAGCGGGTTTATATCGCCGGCCACGCGGGTCGGCCTGGCGGATTCGATGAACATCACGGTACGGGACGCCGCGCGGCACATCGTTAAACGTATCGGCCGGGGGCCTGTTGACATGGCGGAAGACAGATACATGTAATTGAGGCCGTAATCAGAGATGGACCATTCCACCGCATCCGGATTATTGGCGCTGGTGGAGGGATTGTCCCAGAAATCCTTGTAGTAGGAGGTGTTGCCGCTCGGCAACATACGCACTCTGGCCGGACAGGTCATCTGCTTTTTCGTGATGAATTTTGCTTTGGCAAACACCCCCGGCCAGAAACTGCCTGTCGCGTTGCTGCCGGTATAGCTGGCGTCCGGGACAAACATGTCATCGTAGCTGGAAAGGTAATTATGCATCGCCAGTCCCAGTTGTTTGAAGTTATTTTTGCAACTGACGCTTCTTGCCACTTCCCTGGCTTTATTGAGCGCAGGCAGCAGCATTCCGGCGAGAATCGCGATGATTGCGATCACCACGAGGAGTTCGATGAGTGTAAAACTTTCTTGTTTCCGTTGCTGTTTCATTTCAATATCTCCTGTTTTAATTTAAGTTCATACTTGCTGATTGTCAGATTTTTTTTAGCCTGCATGGCGTCGTCTCCTTAATTACGTAATTAATCTGTTTCCGGCAATTCAGGCGGAATTCCGCAAACATAGATTGGTTTTAAGTACCACGTGTCCGGGTTTGGTTTCACCGGCAATAATCCGCTGCAGCAGTTCGAAGGCGGCTTTCCCCTGTCCGGACGGAAGATTGTCAAAGGTGGTAATGGCGGGGGTGACGAAGCTGCTGACCGGAATATTGTCGGCGCCGGCCACGGCAATCTGTTCAGGAATCCGGCATCCCAGGCTGTTTAAAGCGGAAATGGCTGCAACCGCAGTACAGTCGTTGGCACAGACGATCGCATCCTCTTTAATGCCGCGCTGCCAGTATTCATTGATGAATTTCTCCGTTTTGGCATAATCAAAGTCAGCCGGAAAAACCTGATCTTCGCTGAAAGGAATCCCCGCTTTTTGGAGGGCGGCGCGGAATCCGGCCAGCCGCTGCTCGGCCGGATAGCTGGCTTTTACTCCGGCCAGATAGAGGAAATTGCGGCGTCCTTTGGCGATCAGGTGCTCGGTCAACTGGAACGATGCTTCGAAATTATTGATATTGATGCTGGGAATGCCGAACGACGGATTAATTGAGATACCGACGAGATGACGGTTTTCGGCAACTAATGCTTCAAGCCAGCGTTCAGGCATTTCGAAGCCGTAGTAGAGCAGACCGTCGATTTCCCGGGTCTTGAACCAGTCAAAAATCCGTTCCTCGGTCATCTCCGGCTTGTAAAGCTGCATTGTAAAGCGGTAACCGGCCTGATCGCAGGCCTGGGCAATGCCGCCAAGCACCTGCGGCAGATTGTATTCGCCGAACGGCGTATGTTCATCGACGCCCCCCATGCTCTCGACCAGCACTCCGATATTCTTGACATGTGCGCAGTTCATCCGTTGCGCGTGAATGTTGGGACGGTAGTTGACCTTGTCGCATAATTCCAGGATTTGCTGCTGCAGCCTGGAACTGATCCCGCTCTCCCTGGCTTTGCCGTTAAGCACCCGGGATACCGCCGTCTTGCTTACGCCAAGTTCCGCGGAAACCCTTGCCAGTGAATAGTTTTGACTTGATCTCATTAACTTTTAGCCCTGTATTTAAACACTCTACTTAACTAGTGTAGTACGTGATCTTCATTTTGTCAAGATGTCAAGATTCAAATATTGAAAAAAATGGTGCCGATACCGCGTTGAATGTTAATCCGCAATTGAATTATCAGTAAAACCGTTTATTGTAATTTTAAGGCGGAAGGAGGTCTTCCGCAAGGGGATTAAAAAATAAGTTTTTTACAAAACTGACTTTGTAAAAGGCGCGAAAAAAAGGAGATCAGGCATGAACAAGATCATAACGTTGCTGGCAGGAATGGTACTTGTCCTGAGTTTATCCGGCTGTTTGAGTCCGGCCGGAGACAACCTGGCAGAGAAAAAGGCGACCGTTCAGAAGATGAGCGACAACAGTTTGCAGGAATTTTATGCCAAAAATCCCGATCTCAAGCAAAAAATCAGCAAGGCCGCTGGATACGCAATATTTAAAGACTTCGGCGTCGATATTTTCATTCCATCCACCGAAAGCGGCTGGGGCGTGGTATATAACAACGCCACCGGAGAAAAATCCTACATGAAAATGTTTTCTCTCGGGGTTGGACTGGGCATGGGCATAAGGGATTTCCGCGCCTTGTTTGTCTTTAAAGACCAGGAGAATATCACTCAATTCATTAATTCCGGCTGGGGGCTGGGAGTTCAGGCCAACGCGGTATTCCGGTTTGGCGATGTCGGCGAAGGAGTTGCCGGAGCTGTTGATGTTTCTCCCGGAGTGACACTGTATAAGATCACCCGCAACGGAATCGCGCTTCACGCCACCGTTCAGGGCACTAAAATATGGGGCAACGAAGACATGAATGTCAAATAGCATTCCGGTCTGAATATCCATAAAATCATGGCGGCACCCGCAGACTTGTGTGTGCCGCCATTTTTTTAGGTGAACTGATATTCCGTTGTTCGCCATCGAATTCCGGGCGCTGAAAACTTCAGGCGGCAGAAACGTCAGGACAGAGGGTTTCCCATATTCCCGATTTATCAGCGCCTGCTTACAGGATTAACTTGCCAGCAAGCCATTGTTTTTCTTCAGCGGATCGCTGCCGCCGGTATCCGCGCCGCCGCTCAATGCCCCGGTCAGCCCCAGGCTGCCGGCCTTGAATGCCGCCGGATCAATATTGAAATTCAGAATGTAGTCCGTATTCTCCTTGCCGGCCAGCGTCGCCTTGACGTAATAAGTTCCCGCCGCCAGCGTTCTGATGATGCTCTCATCGGAGTTGCCGCCCTTCGCGGACGCCGCCAGTTGCTTGTTTTTGCTGTCGTACAGATACAAGTTGACGTTGGAATTCATGCCGGTCAGGTCGAGCGTCACCGCCGTCGAGGCTTGCAGTTCGAATTTGTAATAATCGTCCTTGTCGCCGAACCCCAGCCATTCGCTGACCGGGCCTTTTGCCGTTACCGGTTGCGCAAAAACGGAGGTATTGCCGGCAGTATCTTCCGGGAAATAATCAACTTTGCTGCTCAGGGTGTAATCGGTGTTGTTGACGATGCCCTTGCCGCCGTCGGCGGGCGCCACTTTAACGAAATAATCCCCGGCCAGCAATGCCAGATTGATATTTTCAGCAGCAGTGCCTTTAATTGAGGAGAACTTCAATACTTTGCCTTTGTTATCCAGCAGCGTCAGGCTGGCGTCGCCGTTCAACCCGGTAAGATTCAGACTCAATGCTCCGGCATTGGTCAGCGTCAGTTGATAGTAATCAGCCGGATCGCCGAACCCCGTCCAGTCCTTGCATTCGACAACAACCCCGTCAGCGAGTTCGCCAATGACATTCGCCTCGGCCGGAGTACTGCCGGCGTTATCGTCAGGGAACGGATTAAAGCTGTTGTTCAGTGTGTAGCCGGCGCTGTTCTCGCCTTTGGCCGAAGCGACTTTAATGTAATAATCGCCGGCAAGTAAAGCGAAGTCATTAATCGCCTCGTCGGCAGTATCTTTATTCGCGGATGTTTTCAGCACCTTGCCGGAGGAATTCAGCAGCGACAGATCGGCATTGCCGCTTAACCCGGTCAAGCTCAGCGTCAGCAATCCGGCGCCGGTCAGCGTCAGTTCATAGCAGTCGGCGGCATCGCCGTAACCCACCCAGTTGTC
>JBAYIO010000157.1:0-7929 GCA_041665605.1 Victivallaceae bacterium
GACCGCTGCATTAAAATTGAACAACGTCACCATCACTGCCGGGACCTGCAAGGTGAGGGTGGTCGCCGACAGTACGGGCAAGGTCACGGAAGCAAACGAAAACAACAACATTCTGGAAAAGGTCTTCGTCATTGCAAAATAAACAAGAACTTATCTGCCGCCGGAAGCGGTGGCGGATAATAGAACTGCATACACAGGTATTATTATCTAAAATTATTTTAAGAACAATTACTGTCGTTATAATCATCAAACAAAGAGAATACGCCCAACTCTTCACGCATCCGACTGTTATGCACGAAAAAGGAATATACAATATGTTAGTTAAAATAGAGCTATGTTAAATTAAAAAATAAAATATATTAAACACGGGAGAAGCCTGCCGGACATTCATGCTTAAAAAGTAATTTTTCTACATAAAAAATAAAGTTATTAATAAAGGAGATTTCGGAAGATGATAAAAAGAAGTTTTTTGTTGATTGGAGCATTATTATGTGCGATTGCCGCAGACGGGGTGGACGGATTTGATGCGGGCGGCGTCAGCGTCGATCTATCCAAATGCCGGACGGAACAGGCTGCGTCGCAGGGCGGAAACCTGCTCAAATTCAGCGATTTTGAAGAAGGGAAAACAGATTTGCAGCAAAATCCTTATCCGTTCAACAATTGGGGCGGCTGTTTTTATGTTCACCAGAAAGATGGCGAAGCGCTCGTGTCAAAGATGGAGCCGCTGACCGTCATAAAAATCAGCACGGAGAATCCGGCATCCGGTGCTCGCTGCGCGGCGCTGATCACGCCGCTGAACGTAAATCAGTATCGTGATGCCAAAGGCAATCCGATGATTTCCAACCGGATCAACCAGAGCGTTGCACTGCCGGAGTCATCAGCGCCGACTAAATATCAATTGACATTCAAATTGCGCGGCAAACTGGAAAGCACGCCGGGCCTGAACGGGTTCCGCGCTTTTGTCTCGTTTTTTGACAGCGTATCGGAACAGTGGAAAGCCAAGCAGTTAAAGGAAATGTTGAATGTCGAGTTCCCGGTCAAGCCTGACTGGCAGGACAACAGCCTGAATTTTGTCGCACCCGCCGGAACCCGCTCGCTGAACATCTCGCTGGCGCTTTACGGCTGCGGCGAGGCGTATCTGGATGATGTCAAACTGCAGCCGGTGCAGATGGAAAAAGGCATGACCGTCAAGCTGATGCCGCTCGCCTTTCTTGATAATATTTTCTGCCTGGGAGCCGGCCAGCCGGGCACACTGGTATTCGCGTTCGGCAACGAAAATGCGATGAAGCTGGAACATCCGGCGCTTTATCTCAAAATTCCGGAGGCGTTCAAGCTGGTTGACGTCCGCGACATCCTTAAAATAACCGGCCAGAAACGTGATGACAACGGCAATATCACCTATAAAATTGACTTCAGCGCTTTGAAAGGTTCGATCAGCAAGGAATTTTACGGCACTTATCAGATTGCGTCCGCCATGCTGAAAACCGATCTGTCGCCGGGTGAAAAACTGTACCCCGCCGAATACTGGGTGGAAGACGGCGGTTATCGCAGCGAACCGGAAAAATTCAGCCTGAAAATAATTCCGGCATCATCCGGCAAAACGCCGAAAATATTCCGCAGCGCCGCCATGCTCCAGCGGGAAAGCGATTTTGCCGATGCCGGAACTAAAGAATTCGTGCCTTTCTATATCAATAACGGCTTCAACTGTGTGCATGACGCAAATTCCCAAACCATGCGGGACGCAATGAAAAAAGCCGGCATTTCCCGCTATGTCCAGCCTTATCATCTGTGCAACGGCTACCGCATTGGCGAGGCGAAAAAAACTGACGAAGCATTTTTCCGTCTGGTCGACGGCTCGCCGTACAATAAACCGGAGGAAGCCATCTGCCCGGTTGAAGTCTACAAGCAGGGGCCGTACTACAAAGAACATGTCGCAACCATGCTGGAAAAAATTCTGGTCAGCAGAGATGCAGCCGACAATATCATGCCGAACTGGGAACTCTACATGTTCGACTTCAAAGGCTGTTTCTGTCCGCGCTGCAAAGAGGAATTCATCCGGTACAGCAAGCTGCCGCGCGAGGAAGTTGATAAAAAATGGCCGAATTCAATAGTTACTTCATACAACGACAGATGGATCAAATTCCGGAGCTGGCAGCATGCAATGATGCTCCAGACTATCGAACAGACTGTTAAAGAACTTGGAAAAAAAGTCGGCAAAGATGCGCATTTCATGCCGGAAGTCGGCTGGAGTTACTTTATCGAAAACACCAATCATGAAGGCGCCCAGTATAACCCGGCGGATTATCTGGACAAACTGCCATGGATCGAAGTATGGGGACCGTACATCTTCCAGCCGTTCACAAAACCGTATGAATATCACACCGGTATTCACCTGGTCACTTATCTGGCCGCCCGCGATATGAAAAAATTCGTCGCTGACAGGATGCCTGCCCCAGCCGGACGCCCGAAATTGATTGCGTTTGCGCACGGTTATCAACTCAAAGACATGATTACCGAACCGGAAGCGCTAGGATTCGAGTTTCTATGTTTCTTCCTGAACGGCTGGGAAGGAGCTTTCGCCTACTATTTTCCGCGCGGTTACGACCAGCGCTACTGGAGCGCACTGGCCAACTCAAACAACACCATCGCCGAATATGAAAATTATGTGTTCAAAGGCCGCCGCGAACTCTCGGCTAGCACGGAGATTATCAGCCCCGTCCCGGCAACCAATTTCCCGAATTTCTGGAGCGAAGGCGGCGATTTTCTGCAGAAAATCCCTGATCTGGCTAACGCCTCGCTGCTGCAATGCGTCAGTTATGAATTAGACAGCCGCCGCCTGATCGCCGCCGGCAATTTCTGGCTCAAGGGCGAGATCTTTTTCAAACTAAAAGCCGGCTCCATCGACAAGGGAATGAAATATGTGCTGACCCAGCCTGACCGGAAACGCTGTTTCGCCAATGCGGCGGGCGAGATAGCCCTGAGCTCAGGCGATCTTGAAAAGGGCATTCTGCTGCACACCGGGGCATTGCGCTGGAATTTCTATGTGCTGGAACCGTATGAAGCCGGGAAAAATTACGGCGAAGTCATCACTCCGGCGGAAATGGATAAAGCGCTGAAAGCGCGTCTCCCCGCGATTGAACAGGCGGTACAGTGGGAAAAACAGTTCTCCGCCGGGAAGCGCGAACAGGCCGCCAGAGAACTTGGCCTGCCGGATTATTCCGGGATCAAAGATATGAGCAATGCCGGAGTTTCCTGCGTGAAAAAGACCCTCAATGCCAAGACCGTCGTCGAATTTAAAGCCGGCGACATGACATTGACGCTGGACCCGGCTGGCGGCGGACGCCTGATGAGCTGGACCAAAGGCAAAGATGAGCTGGTCAGCCAGGATGAGAAATTCGGCTTGGCGGTGGATGCCTTCTGGTGGCCTTTAGCCGCCGCCTGCGCCATCAGCACCCCGTATAAAGTAGTCAGCCAGACTAAAACCGCCGATGGCCTCGGCATTACATTGGAACGGGAACTTACCGCGACCGATAACAATTATCTGGCCGGAATTGTCATCCGAAAAACTTATGACGTCAATGTAAACGGCTTTAAACTCAATTCGGAAATTGTTAATAATACGAAGAAAGCGCTGGCTTTCTCGTTCCGCTGGCACAATATTCCCGGTCTGTTCGAAATCAAAAACGGCACGGGCGGTCAGGCCGCAATGGAGAACGACGGCAAGCCGGAAACCTTTCCACGCCTGTTCATCTGCAAACTATATCGCTTCGCCGCGCAGCCGGATAAAGATCTGGAAAGTGCGTCCATTATGCAGCAGATGACCAGGATAACCGTTCCGAAAGCAGTCTTTTCCGCTCCGTGGAGTCCGGTCAAAGTCACCGCTGAAATCACCTCCGCCAAAGACCTGCACTGTATAATTTTCTGGGATTCCGGCAAGCAGAAGGCCTCAACCTTTGAACCGGTTTCCGCCAAGATCAAACTGGAGCCCGCCCGGTCCTGGACGATGACCTGCGACTGGAGCTGCACCGCCGGAAAGTAAATAACTATCGTAAAATTCCGTAAAAGAGATTATAGTAACAGACAAGTTAAATTTACCATTCAACTATGGAGGAAGAAAATGTCAAGATTAATGAAATCACTGGGTATCGCGGCAGTAGTTTGCGGATTTGTTGTGGCGGCTTCCGCCGCCCAGGACGCCGGAACCAATCTGTTGGGGAAATGGAATATTTTGGGCAAGGACAATACCGTCATCCAGAGTGACGGAATTGTTGCCTGCGAATGCAAAACTGAAAAAGAGATCAGTGGAGTTCAGCAAAATATTGAGCTGAACCAGACCGAACCCAGGACTATCGAGTTTTCCGCCGAAAGCAAAGCTGAAAACGCTTCAGGCGAGACCACCGGCTACGATTACGGCATATATCTGGACATTACGCACCCTGACGGTACTAAGACCTACGGTGTAGTCGTGCCGTTTAAAACCGGCGCTCACGACTGGGAAAAAGCATCATTCTCATACACTCCGGCCAAACCGATCGCGTCGGTGAGCTATCTTACGCTCTTCCGCAATAAAACCGGAAAAGTCTGGTTTAGAAATGCGGTACTGGGAGTTGTCGGGAAATAACCCTGATAAGTTTCGCCAATATTATGAAGCAAAAAATATCATCGAAAATTTCAAACTCTGCCATTCAGGAAGTTACCAGCTATATTGCCGGTTTGACCGGAGTTGAGGGACATTTTTCATTTTTAGAAAAAAGCAGCCGGGAAATTGCAGTTTTCCGCCGGCTGAGCTTTGTATTATGCGATGAAACAACCATGATCAGGTTGAGACTGCTGAGCGAAGTTGATCCGCAGATTAAAAATTCAGTCCTTAACGGGCTGTATATCGGAGACGTAAGAGTAAATCAGCAGGGGAGGATCACAAAGGGCCTGGACCATAACCGGATACTGCTGCTGCGCTATTTACTTCAGGAACCTGCCGGTGCTTATGCAGTAAAAAAAGAGGGCAGGAATTGTTTTTGTATTTTAAATCCAGGCAATTTTGCTGAAACATTGATTGGACTGGCTGCCGCTGCAAGAAAATGCACCCCGAAAATTACGGTTTCCAATATGCAGTGGCATGTCAGAATGCCGGGCTTGAATATAACCATAGGAAGGTTTAGAGAGTTTTGCCGGGTTGAAGCCGAAGAAAACATATTTCTGGACATTATCGGCGCGAAAGATAATGACCGGCGCTGTTTCACTCAATTATCTTTACCGTGTGTGCTCCGGGCATTCGGCAGGGTGGTTGACGTGAGCGGCTTGATGAGATTTAAATCTTATACCGCATCACAACTTTCTGATCGCGTTTTCATTAAGTTATTTGACGAATATGAGAAAGCCAAGAACGATTTTGTCGCTGGAAAACCATTGGACATCTCCAGGCAGTACCCGTTGCCGGAAATCTCCGGTTTGCCGGAAACCAAAATATATGAACCGGATTACCGTCCTGCATATATTCCCGAGCTGCCGGATGCTGAACTGTCCGTAAAAATCCCCAGGGGAAAGAATCATAAATTATACAAAGAGATACTGTCTCAGCAATATTTATATCTGCGCGACTGCTGCATGCCTGAAGAAATAAGGAAGACTTTCAGGGGAAAAGAATATTGCGGAATTGTTTCTGCGGTAGATCCGGCAATCTACCCTCCGGTATGGTCTCCCGATCATTTTCTCAATGCAATGGCCATGGCTGATTTCAATCTGGAAACAGCCGGGAAGATGCTTGTCGGCGGACTGCTGTATTTTATGAAGACGGGCGGCCGCGATTCCGGTTCACTGACGCTCAAAAAAGATGATAAAATCAGAGGGACGACTTATCCGGTCTGGATGGTCGCCGCCTCTTATATTTATAACAAGCGGAAAGATAATGATTTGCTGAAAACAATCTTTCCGTTTCTGTCCATGCACAACAATTATGTCAATCGCACTTTTATGCGAAAAGGAATTTGCACCGGCGCCGGCGGCTTCTGGAATGATTACTCGACCGGACCTAAAAAGTATCCTTATGTCGCGGGGATCGGCATGAATTCATTAATCGCGTTTGAAAAGAAAATTCTGGCTGAATTTGCCGGTGAAACAGGGGCCGGCGGCCTGAAATACCGCCAGGAATACAATGATTTAGCCGCAGAAATCAATGCCCGTTTCTGGGATGAGGAACTCGGCTTTTATTTCGATTACAATGCGGACACCGAAGCAATTTTCAGGACAAGATCAGGCGGATATTTCCGGGGGCTGGATAATCTTCTGCCATTGTTTGCCGGCATTGTGCCGGAAGACCGGGCCCGGCGGATGGAAAAATATCTGCTGAGCAGCGACTATTATGGCAAATATCCGGCCATTACTACTGATCTCAGCGCCGATTTCATGGACGAACGCCGGCTGATGATATGGGTCATGACGAACTGGCTTGTGATCCAGGGACTGAATTCTTACGGTATGCATGAAACGGCAAAATCAATCAGCACAAATATCTTCAATGCGCTTTTAAAATACTGGACCGAATCCCGCTGCCTGCCGGAAGCGCTTTCGGCCACTCACGAACTATGCCCCATGGAAAATCCGAATATCGCCGGAGTCGGCGGCTGGGCCGGATTCTGCCTTTATTTAAATGAGATTTATTCCAAAAAACGTATCTGAATTCGATGGCTTTGTACTCCATGATTTTCTGCTGGCTAGATTAGTGCTGTCGCGACATTGTTATTTGTTGCCACAAGTTTTCCACAAGAATCCTAAAAATGAAAATCAAAATTCTACTTGAATTTCAATGATGCACAGTTAATCTATAACAAAGATAAGAGGAAATTCGCGAATCCGTTATTGTTGAAAATCATCACTTTCCCAGCAATCGCCGCCGATAGCTGAGAAATAAGTTTTATCACAGGAGCATCATGCTATTTGAGCTGCAACAATTTGAGAATGAACTTCAGAAACCTGCGAGCTGGTCTGAACATGTATTCATGTACTGCGATTTTTCCAATATTAATACAGAAGGTACTATTATTGACTCTCTTTTCCAGGGCTGCAGATTCAACAACTGTGATTGGTATTGGGGTCTTTTTAATTCGACAGTGTTTGTAGAAGTGAAGTTTGAGAAATGCAAATTTCACGGTAGCTCTTTCGCCGGTTGCAAATTTGTTGAGTGCGAATTTCTTGAGTGCGAATTTGCTATTGACAGTTTCAATGAAAAATGTACCTTCGATAAAACTGTCTGGTACGATTGCAAAAAAGAAAGATGCAAAGACATTGCCGGGGAATTTAATAATAAATTCTGAAAAACCAGGCAATTTTGCTACAAAAACCGGTCAGTCGATCAGATATCCCGGGAATAAAACCAATAGCCGCGACGCCATTTTCACAATACGGGAAGTATGGGAAGTATATTTTCCCCCATCAGCTTCATTAATTTCCATTACTCCCATACTTCCCGGCATTCCCAGTATTTTTTGCCCTGTTTTGCGGGCAAAAAAAAACGAGCTCATGAGGATTATTATATCCTTATGAGCTCGACTGAAAAAAACTTCCGGTATCGTGCTACTCTCCCACAGTCTAATATGCAGTACCATCGCCGCTGGGGTCCTTAACTTACGTGTTCGGGAAGGGAACGAGTGTGACTACCCCGCCATGGACGCCGGAAAAATATTTACAAAGAAGATTGTGTCTTCTCATTTCCACTTCAGTTCAAAATTTTATCGACATTTGCATCATCTGGCAGCGCTGCAACCGGTGGTTTCCGCTGTTCACGGCATTTTTGCGCGTTTATCAACGGGCAAAAAAAGGAGCTCATGTGGTGATGCATCCTCATGAGCTCCAGTAGATTAAAAAATTTCCGGCATCGTGCTACTCTCCCACAGTCTAATATGCAGTACCATCGCCGCTGGGGTCCTTAACTTA
>JBAYIO010000158.1:0-7767 GCA_041665605.1 Victivallaceae bacterium
GGATTGGTCGTATTCTCGATATTGTTATTTATGCCATTTGCCGCTTCGGCGGCTGCGACTGACTTGAAATCGTTTAACGCCGCCGGCGACGCCGTTGCCGACGACAGCGATGCTTTCTGCAAAGCGTTGAAGGCGGCTGAATCATCATCGCAATTGTGTATCCCGGCAGGAAAATATCTGATCGGCTCCGTCATAGTGCCTCCAACTGTAAAATTGAGTTTTGCCGTCGGCGCGGTGTTGAAAATCAAACCCGGTTGTACGCTGGAGATTAATGGCGAAATCGATGCGCCGCCGGAGGAGATATTCAACGGGTCGGGAACGGTTTCAGGCAAACCGCTGAACCATCGTGTTTACCCGCAGTGGTTCGGCGCATGCGGCGACGGGAAAAGCGACGACAGCGAGGCGCTGCAGCGCGCCGCCGACATGGCATCAGGCGCCATGGGTAAAACGATGTTCATTCCGGAAGGCCGTTATCTGTTTCGCAGGGTCATCGCGGTTAAATGCCACATCGAATGCCGCGGCACGCTGATCCGGAAAATCGTCTTCGATCCAGCCAGCCCCCAGAAGTCCAGCAGCACATTTGTCGACTCTTTCTATCCTGCTGAGACCGCCAGCATCCAGATTAATAATGACCAGCCGGCGATCCGGCTGGACGAAAGCCGGTTTTACGGCATTAAAGCCGGTTCCTTTAAAGTCCCCGCCTGTACCGGGATTCCGCTGAAAGACAATCCGTCAAAGACCGTTGATTTGTCCGAGGGCGGCACTCTGATTTTTTCCACCACTGATTTCTTTACTTCCCGCAATAACAACAAGGGTGACGAGTATTATACCCGCAACGATATCTGCAAACTGGTTTCACCCCGGGGCGACGTTTTCCCGGAATTTTGTTTCTCCTACGAAAAACCGTGCGCCGCCGCGCCGTGGGATGCTGGAAAAACTTACCGCAAAGGCGAATACTGCAACATCGGCGGACAGTTTTATCAGGCGGTCTTTCCATCCGGCCCCGGAACCGTTTACAGCAGTCCATACCTCGGCAAGATTGAGATCGGGCCGTGGTCGCCGGCCCAAGGCAACAAATATCCGTTTCAATACGCCAACAGCATAAAAGACACTATCGAGCTCTGGGTCAAGGTCGACTACGCGGTCCGTTATGTGTCGCCGCAACCGCCGCTGACCATCAACGGACTGCAGATCGAGGTCTATTCCGATACTGCGGACGGGACTTTTCGCCGACTGGAATGTGGATCGTCGCTGGGGTGTTCGCGCAGCAACGTCACCTTCAACCGGCTCCGCGTCAGTTGTAAAGACCGTTTTTCGCTGCTCAGCAGCATGGTCAGTGTATTTTGCTGCACCGGCGTGGTTTTCAATGAGGCCCATATCTCCGGTGCTACACATCATGGGCTGGGTTATAACATTCTCCACAGTAATGTTGCCTCGATCGTCTATAACAATACCGTCTCGGTCAACTGCCGGGATGCCATTGCCGGACGGCACGGCAAAAATATTTTAATCAATGGCGGACATTATACCCGGGTCGACGACCATTACGGGAAGAATTACACGGTACGTAATGCAGTGTTCAACGCGGTAAGCACAGATATCCCCGGATATCGTACACCTAAAGCCGATGTCTCCAAGTGGTCTTTTATTCCTACGGTGGCTTTGAATTTCGGCGGCGGCGAGATCACAGTGGAAAACTGCCGGTTTTACAACTGCGGCGGCGTTCTTTCCGGACGCAGTGATATTGGGGATTTTTCCGGCACGATCTTTCTGAAGAACCTGACTATTGCCAGCACAAATGATGTCACGCTGTTTCATTTCGGGTATAATAAAAATTTCGACTATGCGCATCAGATAAGAGTTCCCGAACACATTATCATTGAAGACGTCAAGATGATTTCACCGTACCGGCTGAATCTGCAAAGCCTCAGCCCGGCTCCGTCCCGGATCACAGTCAAAGACTGCGAACGGCTTGGCGATATTAACCTGGCCCGCACGGAAATCACATTTTCCGGCTGTGAATTCGCCGACTCTGTATTCACTCTCGGGACGGGGGGAATCGTCAATCTGCGCGACTGCATTTTTTCGGGCCAAATCAAGGGGCTGACGTCATCCGGAATTGGCTATGCCCGCGACAACCTGTGCCGCAAAGGAACTACGCCAGGTCTGCCTCTTAATTATGTCAATCCGGTCGTGTTCGAGGACAAGTAACCGGCAAAATTATACGCCGCAAAGCTCAAGCGAATTTGATCTTAGTTCCGTGCTTTATCAATTCCGTAATTTAACCAAGCTGAGTCTCTTTGTTTTGTAACTGGCTAAAATAAGAAAGTAGAGACAATAGAAATCCACGCCCAGAGGACGTGGTATTGCTTCAGGCTCCCAGAGGATGCCGACAATGCGTTTTAAAAATTCAAATCTAACTGTTCCGCTTACCGTTCTTTTTTTTCTTGATATCGCACATACTTGCGGATCATGTCTTCATCCAGACCGACGGTATCAACACAATAACCGGGAGACCCAAAATGATTCCCCCAATACAGCTTTGTTTTGAAGGCGGGGCAAATAATTTAAAACTAATCATTGTGCAGCCATTGCGTTACTGTTTGAACTCAAAGAGCAAATTGATGTACCGCGATCCGGCATATATCATTTCCCCCGACCATAATCTCGACGCCGGTAAAATCCTCCAATGGTACTTGTGGCGCTGGGAGATAGAACTAAAATTTCGCGACGAAAAAAATATTCTTGGCTTGGATGATGCAATAATCAGGATGCCAGAAGCCGTTGAAACATGAACTCCATTCGCAGCTTGCTCTTATGCAATGCTGTTGCTGGCAGGACGCGCAACAGGGAAAGATAATAGACAAATCATCATGCCGAAATGGCAAAAATCAGCACCGCTATCCCGTCCTTCAACTAACCATTACTTATCCATAATGAGACAGGAAATATCAGTTTTTGGGGGAATCTTAAATTTTATGGCTTCAGGGAACACAAGGATCAGGCCTTAAAGTCGCTTTTATTCTTACCGGATATCAAGGCGGCTGTTTTTACCGCGAGAAGGTGAGCAAAAATAGTGCAATATAAATTATACGACAGCATACAACGTAACAGGAGAAAGAGAGTTGAGCGTCGGTGATTCAATTGAAGTACATTTTCGGACTTAGTACTTAGATTATATAAAGTTTAAAACGATAAAGTTGAGTACAAATGGAGCAAGAGTTTAGTACTATAAAATTGGGTACACGGAAAGCATCCGATGAATGGGGTGTTTACAACAAAACCAGTTAAACTAAGGAGGATGATAGGAGAAAGGGTTTGTCTGTAATGTCGGCTGTGGTCTGTTTGTTCTGGATAACAGGTTGTTCATCTGTTGAGAAGAAAGTAGATAAATGTCCTATTTCAACTGTTATTTACGGATATGCTCTAAATCTTTACTAAAAATCATTGGAGGAAATATGAACCAGAGACGTTATGATTACTGGCAGAAGGAATATGCGGATTTCCGCTGCCGCGAATTGACCGTAGAAAGGTATTGCCGACATAAATATCTGGATTCCGACGTTTTGCGACTAAATAGAGTGCGGCAGAACAAAAAATAATTAATAGAAAAAGGTTTACAAAATGATGTCATGGATTGACTGGACGATTGTGGCGCTTCCTCTTATTGTGATTGCAATTGTTGCTTTCAGGACTCAAAAACATGTAACCAGTGTTGCGGAATTTATGGCCGGCGGACGACTTGGCGGCCGTTATCTGGTCTGCAACGCCAGAGGTGAGATGGGGATGGCGGTTGTCAGCATGGTCGCCGTATATGAACTTTTCTATGAAGCCGGCTTTACAATAACCTTGTGGCAGATGATGACTATTCCGCTGGGGTTGTTTATCGCGCTTACCGGCTATGTGTATTACCGTTACCGCGAGACCCGCGCGATGACGCTGGCGCAATTTTTCGAGATCAGATACAGCAAATCATTCCGGTTGTTTGCGGGTTTCCTCGGATTCATGTCCGGGCTGATAAATTACGGCATTTTCCCGGCGGTAAGCGCACGGTTTTTCGTATATTTCTGCGGGCTGCCGCAGGAAGTGCATCTTTTAACCTTTACCATTTCCTCCTTTGCCATTATCATGGTAATATATCTGTCACTGGCGTTAATCATGACGTTGACCGGAGGTCAGCTTACTGTCATGATCACCGACTGCGTCGAAGGCCTGCTCGCGCTGGTAATGTTCATTGTTATCATTGTGGCGCTGCTGCTTATATTCGACTGGTCGCAGATTCAGGAAGCAATGTCGCATACGCCCACCGGTAAATCCATGCTCAACCCGTTCGATATCAGCAAAGCCAAGGATTTTAATATCTGGTATGTGCTTATCGGAGTGGTGGGAGGCGTTTACGGAGTCATGGCCTGGCAAGGCGGACATGCGTTTAATTCCTGCGCCAAGAATGCCCATGAGGCCAAAATGGGCGCAATCCTCGGAACATGGCGCAATCTTTCAAAAGGAGTTATGGTAACCCTGCTGGCAGTTTGCTCGATAACTTTTTTAAAGCATCCGGATTTTGCGGCCCAGGCCACCCAGGTCCATGAAGTGTTGAGCAAAATCACCGATCCGCAAGTGCAAAATCAGATGCGCATGCCGATTGCGATCAATTTCATGCTGCCGATTGCAATCAAGGGTATGTTGTGTTCAATCATGCTCTTCGGCCTGCTGGCGTGCGACAGTTCATATTTACATTCCTGGGGAAGTATTTTTATTCAGGATATCGTGCTGCCTTTAAGAAAAAAACCGCTTACACCCCAACAACACATTAATCTGTTGCGCTGGGCGATTATCGGCGTGGCGCTTTTCGGCTTCTTTTTCAGTCTGCTTTTCCGCCAAACGGAATATATCCTGATGTTCTTTGCCTTGACCGGGGCTATTTTTCTCGGCGGCGCCGGGGCGGTCATCGCCGGCGGCCTTTACTGGAAAAAAGGCACTACTGCCGGAGCCTGGGCCGCGATGATTTCCGGTTCCGGGCTGGCAGTGGGCGGAATCATCCTCCAGCAATGCTGGAAGACAATCCATCCCTGGCTGCTGCAACTCTTCCCGAATACGCCGTTTATCATAGACAATGCCGCGAAATTCCCGGTCAATGGACAGGTTATGTACTTCTTTGCTATGGTTACAGCGCTGACATTATACTTTATCGTCTCGCTGCTCACCTGCAAAGAAGATTTCAACATGGAAAGAATGCTTCACCGAGGTAAATATGCGGTGGCAGACGATAAAGTAAAAATAGAATTTGAAAAGAGATGGTCATGGAGCTCCATCATCGGCATCGATGAACATTTCACAAAGACTGACAAAGTGATTTCAACCAGTATTTTCAGTTGGACCATGTTCTGGTGGATTGTGTTCATTGTCGTCACACTATGGAATCTGATCAGCAGATGGCCGTTAAGCTGGTGGGCTACCTACTGGCATTATTATGCCATCATCATCCCGCTGGCTATCGGAATAGTAACTACCGTCTGGTTTCTGTGGGGAGGCATCCGCGACTTGCATGAGTTGTATATTGACCTGAAGACTTATAAATCAGATGCCACCGACGACGGCACGGTTAAACTGGCCGAGGAACAGACACTGCCGGATAATTACATTGATTTCGTTGACTCGGAAGAGAAAAACATCGACGAACCTAAACCATACCCAAGCAAGCCTTCAAGAATGGATTAGCATACACTTGATTCCGTGAGAGAATTTTGTTGATTTTCTCACCTTCGTTTTTTGACCGTTTTTTCAGTCTTTGACTACCGATTTTTGATTAGGTTTTGCCGCTATTTCAGCCAGTCATGCTTTCTGCAATGATTTTATTATAGCAAATGGCTATTTCTGGTCAAAAATCACGATTTTTAGATACAATTCCCTTGTAGTTTTATTTTTCTGCCTCCTGTTTCTTGTTGATTTTCAAGATATTGCATATAACTCTCGTATTACGTTAAAATATGGGCAATGTCGCCCGAACTTCAGAATTTTACTATTGGCATGGCTCACGATTTTGCATCCGACACAAATCAGATACTGCATGACTGAACGCAAACGACGTCTTGTCACGTCAAAGCTACGCGGCAGCATTTCGATGTCCATGTCCGTCTTGAGTTCGCTGTGGAATTGTTCGCTGGTTGCGTGGTTGTGGTAAAGATTAATGCATGTGGCTGCATCTTCCGTAAGATTGGTCCACCAGGTCGCGACTTCAAGCTCAGGAATTAGAAATCGTTCACCGGTTTTAGCATCGGTCAAGCGTTCGGGGACTTCAAACGCGATAAACATCGGAACATTTTCCACGCTGGCCAGCTTTTTATGAGAGACAAAGCCGCGAAATATCTTTTTACCAGGACGCGGTTTTTCACAAGCGCCAACTCTACGCGCAATAGCTAACCATTGCTCCAATTTCTCGCTGCGAAGGTTACGTTTGACCAGGAACTTGCCATCAAGATCAACAAGTGTTTCGAGAAATTCAACGTCATCGTGTCCTGAATCCACCCGGTACAAAATATTTTTGATTCCGATTCGTTTTGCCAGATCATTGCATCTGCGGACAAAAGTAGAGGTGCCTTTAGCGCTATGCTGGCTGCGGTTGCGCAATTCGTTGGCCAGCATGTAACCATGTGTGCCGAGGTGAACGAAAATTGGAGCATAGCCATCTACTTCTTTATAGGTCAAGCTAACTCCTTCTTTTTTTGAATTGGAATTATCCAGAACTGATACGCCAATATCAATCACATTATAAGTTGAATAGGCTGTCGTCTCAACCCCAGAGCCATCAACCCCGGAAAGCAGTTTCACATTGGCGTCATCAATGAGTTTCAGGGTGTTCGCGTCAGCAGCTATGCCGTCAAGTCTCTGACGCAGAATTTCCTCTGAGGGAACGAATGACAGTTTCAGGCAATCTCTAAATAACTTATCCTCACGAAAGAATTTAATATCGGCAAAGTCAATCCGCCCAAGCGAAAGCAAACCGATGATGCTTCGCCGAATACCGCTATGGCTGTTTATGCCTTTTTTTACATTGCCAAATGTCATTTTATAAAATTTCATTAAACTTTTCACATTGCTGAGCAATGCTCCGATTAAAGAAATCCCACCATTGGAAGTGATTTCTTCGTTACCCTGTATTTTGTACATAATCGCCTATTAGGTTAGTAGTTTATTAACGCTTTGTAATAGTCATAATATGTTTATAATAAACATTTTTAGCTAGTTTTTAATTAACTTTTTATGCGAATTCTTTCACGGATTCAAGTATTTTTCAATAAATTTTCGATAGACAGGTAAAAGCCAAGGGTGTTAACCTTAGTTTTACTTTTTCCTTGCGGTCAATGCCCAGCCCTGTTCAAATTCTTTATCCGTGTCGCCGCTGAGTAATTCTTCGTAATTCTCCGCCGCTTTGCGGACGGCTGCCGCATAGTTTTCAATCAGTTAACGGTCAAATCTCTTGAACCACGGGAGGAAGAAAACACGTTCATGAATGCCTTCTGTAACCGGCAGCGAACCGGGTTCGACTTCTGGTACTTTGTTGCTCGGGCAATTTCCACCATAGGCGTCAATTGCATGGAAAAGCGGATGCGGGTGCAGGGCTTTGTTGCATCCGGGGCTGAACCCCATAGCTATCAAGCTAAGATGTAATTAGTTATAAATCAATGAGATGCGTCTTTACTTGACTCAAGTTTAAACAGTTCTGCATTCAACTCTAAGATTTTGTTGAGAATCTTTTTGGCTTTCTGA
>JBAYIO010000159.1:0-7655 GCA_041665605.1 Victivallaceae bacterium
CACGACATTGGCCGGCGAGGAAAAGGATCAGGGCTTGCTGTTCGAGGCAGGTTTTGACTCGTACGGGGTTGATGCCGATTACAGTGGGGCAGATGGCAAATGCTCGGGGTTTACGGCTCCGGATCTGCAGTTGCGGATGTTTCCCGGTGTAGCCGGAAAAGGAAATGCGCTGAACTTGGCCAACAGCGAATTCTGCAAGTACAAAATGCCCGGCAACTTTGATCCCAGGCAGGGAACCATCTCCCTGTGGATCAGTCCGCAGAACTGGAAAATAACGGAAGAACCGTGGCAGGTTTTCTTCCATGCGGAGCAAAAAGACTATAAGCTGCAGATTTTCAAGACCTGGCCGGGATATATAATTGCACAATGCATATACTCAAGCGAGGCAACCAATGGGAAGCCCAAAAGCGTGGCCGCCCAGATCCGGGTTAATCCGGAAGACTGGATCTCCGGACGCTGGCATAAACTTGATGTGACCTGGAACGAAAACTGCATGAAACTGTATCTGGACGGAATATTGCTGCCAACCAAAATGCACCTGATTGTAGAGGACAAGCCGGTGGCACCATCCCGTCCTGACTATAAATTTCCGGAAGCCATCAGATTTCAGGAACCTGCGGCTAACGGCTGGTTTACTCTTGGCGTACCGCCCTCCTGGCAAAAAGACAATAACAAGAATATCAATCCGGAGCACCGTACCGCCATTGACGAGGTGAAGATCTATAATCGGATGTTAAATGCCGCGGAAATCCGCGCCAGTTATGAAAAATTCTATCCGCCAGCCGTAAAAAATGAGAAGACCAAGCTTAACCTGCTGACTGTTCCGCAGACGTCCGGCATCACGCTGGACGGCAAAATAGATGAGTCGGAATGGCAGGATGCGACAACGGCGCCGATTATTAATTCAGTGCAAAACGCCGCGCAGATCGTTCCCGGCCGCGTTTACATTAAAACCGACGGACAGTTCCTCTATGCGGCATTCCGTCAGGAAATTACCTGCAGGCGGGCGGAGTACCGGGAACATGACGGCAAATTATGGGAGGACGACAGTTTTGAGTTGCATTTGCAGTCTCCGGACAAACAGTCCTACCAGTTCATCATCAATGGCAACGGGGCGATATTTGACCAGCTGACCCTCGATCCCAAGTGGCAAGGCGGAGCCAAGGCGGCCGCATTTAAAGGAGAGAACTTCTGGACGGCGGAAATTGCCATTCCCGTTGCCGCGTTTGGAGGCGTGGAAAATCTGATCAAAGGCGACTGGATCGCCAACTTCTGCACTTCATTCAATGATCCAGTCACCCGTAAAAAGAATTACGCACAGTGGAGCAATACACCGGCGGGAGGCTTCGGGCCGTCAGCCCGAATCAAGTTTTCCAGTCGGCCGGACGTATACCGGTTGGAAAAAATCGGCGACCTCAATGCCGGGCGTCTGGATCTGGCATTGACGGCCACGCCGAAAACAAGCGGAGCCGCCGGTGCCGCAACCGTAAGGGCCGAGGGCTGGCCGGATCAGAAATATCCGGGCAATATCGTCAATCAGCTGTGGCAGCGGACATTGAATCCCGGAGCACAGACCCTGACTCTGGAAGTCACAAGCGGCCAGAATGAATTATTTTTCTACGAGCAGGCTTTTGTGGTTAATCGCCCGCTTGAAATCAAGCACGACGCCGATCCGTCCTCCGGCGTAATTAAAGTAAGTTTGGACTTCAGCAACGCCGGAGCCGCAGCGGCCCGGGCTTTGTCAGACGTCGGAATCACCGGCAACGCCATACTGCTGAATGCCGCCGGCGAACAGATGTCCAAGGTGGATTTCACCGCCAGGCGACAGGTAAGTCAAGTTGACCTGCCGTTGCCGAAAGACTTGACCCAGGGAGAGTATGTCATTCAAGTCAAAACAACCGGGCCGGATACTTCCTTCAGCTCGGAAATTCCATTCCGGATGCCGGATACCGCCCCCTATAAACTGAAAATCGGCGTCGACCACACAATACCGCCGCCGTGGACGCCGATTAAGAAAATATCGGACAGCATCTATCAGGTTCTGGACCGGGAATATCAGTTCGATGGACAATCCCCTTTTCCCCGGCAAATTATTTCACGCGGCGAAAAAGTGATTGACAAAGCGCCGCAGCTTCTAATTGATCTTGGGAATGGAGCGCAGACGCCGGCCTGGGGCAAAGCCGAAGTCAAGGCAGTTCAGCCTGATCGTGTTGACCTGTCCGGCAGCGGAAAACTCGGTGAGTTAACCATCGAATGGACGGCCCAACTGCATTTCGACGGCATGTACCTGTTCCATTTTGAACTGAATCCGGGCGGGACAGTGAAAATCAATCAGATGACGATGAACTGGAGTGTTCCGGCGGCGCACGCCAGGTTCTTCCTGAACCCCCTTTATGTCCCATGGAAGGACAATCGGGTCGAAAGCAATCTCCAGCCCAATGCACAGCGCAAGGACAATGTGCTGTGGCTTTCCGGTGATGAAAAAGGGCTGTTGTGGTGGGGTGAATCAGATGCCAACTGGGCGAATAAGTCACAGGAAAACCCAATCGTGGCCGTTCGCAATCCGGATACCGTGGAAGCGACGTTGAAGATTATCTCCATTCCCGTCGAGTTGAAACAAACAGCCGCTTACACGATGGCTTTCATGGGAACACCGAGCCGACGAGCGCCGGAAGAATTCCGCGGAAACAACAACGCGATGGGCTGGGGGAAATCCAAAGGCTGCAACGTACAATATATGTCCGGCGGCAATTTTATGAACGCAAAGCATCCTGAAGACTTGACCTTCTCGTACAGCTTGATCCCCCAATATCCGGATGAGTTTGACAAATCAGTCAATAATTATATCGCGCGGGGTATAAAGCCGATCATCTATAACATGCCGGGCTTTATCAGCAATCTGGCGGCAGACTATGACTATCTGGGGCGCGCCGGCGAGAATCTCCCAGGACATCCTGAAAGCAGCACAAAGCTGGGGCGACCATGGACCACCTACAAATATTGCGGGAAAATGGAAGGTTCCCTGGTGGCGGATTTATGGGCCTACAATCTGGACCAGGTATTGAAAAATCATCCGGCCTGCGCCGGCTTGTATTATGATTGCGGCTCGGTGGAATATTGTTCCAATCCGCGACACGGCTGCGGCGGTGTGGATGCCTTTGGCAAACACTACATTTCCTCCGAGGCGCTCGGCCTCCGGGAGATATATCTGCGCACCTACAAGGTCGCCAAGAAACACGGTTTGGACAAGGCCATCATGATTCACAGCCATATCCAGTTCAATCCGATGGTCCAGGCGTTTACCGACTACTTTCTGCCGGGGGAAAACACATTCCACCTGATGGTGGACAACCCGCAGCACGGTTACTGCGAAGGGATTGCGCTGGAGGCTTACCAGAGTGATTACAACTGGCGCAACAAGGGAGTTATTGTGACCATGCTGTCGCAAACCGGACGGGTCGCCGACTGTGTGCCCGCGTTTAAAAAATACGGCAAGGAATTTATGTCCGACCCGAAATACGCCTATAGCGCCCTGGCTCCATTTATCGTCCACGATTTCAATGCGTGTGCCTCCTATATCAGTTATGCAATCGTGGAGAAGTGGTGGACAATAAAGTCGGCTGTAAATTTGGGCAAGGCCAGGGATTATCACGGTTACTGGGTAAGCGATGCGGTCAAATCGTCATCCCCGAAAGTGCTGACCGGCTGGTACGAATGGGATCAGCCGATGCCATATGACCGGATGCTGGTCATCAGCAATTTAAGCCGCGAAGATCAGCCGGCCGCTCTGACTCTTGACAGGAAGAAGCTGGGTATCGAAGGAAAAACCGTCAAGTATTATGATGTTTGGAATGACGGGAAGGAGCTTTCAGAAGCCGATTTGTCAACATCACAAATCAAAGGCAATAATTTTCTGCTGATCGGGATAAAGGAAGCTAAATGAACGCCATGAAATATTTGTTCGTGTCTGCCCTGTGTTTTATTTGTGGGAAACTGCACGGTGCCGGGGAATCTTGTCCCTGGCCGCAGGAGGAGCTTCTCAAAACGCCGCGGACGTTCAGCGCGGATCAGTATAAGGAACAGCAGGTTGCCGGCGTAAAGGCGCTGCTTTTCGAGAGTGTGCCTTTTCGCGGTAAATCCACCAAGGTTTTCGCCTACTACAGCGCCCCGTCAGGACAGGCGCCGGCCGGTGGCTGGCCGGCTATTGTGATCGCACACGGCGGCGGGGGTACGGCCTACCCGGACTATGTGAAGATGTGGAATGCCCGCGGCTACGCGGCGATAGCCATGGATTTTTACGGCAAGCTCCCGTATGTCGGACGGCGGCTGGAGCCCGGGGAGCGCCAGTCGGTGGAGGACGGTTTTCCCTATGGAACAGCGGCCAAAGACCGGACTGAGGAATGGACCTGTCACGTCGTCAGCCAGATTGTTCTGGCTCATTCCCTGTTGCGCAGTTTTCCGGAAGTGAACCCGGAGGCAACCGGCCTGGTGGGCACCTCGTGGGGCGGCATTCATGCATGTATCGCTGCGGCTCTCGACCAGCGGTTCAAATTCGTCATTGCCGTCTACGGGTGCGGATTCTTTTCGAGTGGCGACGACAGTCTCTCCTTCCACCGGAGTTACGGGAAAAACGGACTTACATGGTGGGATCCGGCGCACTTTTTACCGCAGGTAAAAACACCGTTCTTCTGGATCAATGGCACGGATGATGGCAATTTCTCGCCGGACATGTGGCAGAAGTCGATCAATGCCACGCCGGGTACGGTGGCCGCCTGCCTGGTGGTGAAACTCGGCCACAGCGACGGCGGTCAGGCCTATCCGCTCAATGCGCGCATTGCCGACAGCATTCTGCGGGGTGGCCCGGGACTCCCTCGGCTCGGAAAAGCGGACATTCACGGGCGGAACGTCAGCGTCAAGGTTGATGCGGTCAGGCCCCTGGTGAAAGCTGATTTGAATTACACCTGCGAACGCGTTGACCGTGCCAAGCGGACCTGGCAGACTGTGCCTGCGACACTCGCCGACGGCATCGCAACAGCAACGCTTCCTGAAAATACGGCGGCCTTTTTTCTCAACGTCTATGACCAGGTCGGCCCCATGGCGCCGGCAGGTGCTGCATGGCCGACCAGTTCCGAGTATGTCGAACTGCCGTAAAACTTTTCCTGCCCTTGGGAAAAGGAGGGATACCCGTCAGGGTGAAAATGAACCACAAAGGAGCTAAAAGGATTGCAATATGAACTATGAACATGATGTCAAAAGGGATGACTATCTCTATTCGCTGAGGCTTACACTCCCGCCATGGTGCTGGCGGGAGATGCTTGACGAGCTGCTTGTTTACTGCCGTAAATGCCGGATTGACGAGGTCTGTGTTAAAGTTGACACCGGTACGTTCACCCACTATTTTCCGTCTTCAGACTGGCTGAAAAACTACCAGAAGATTCTTTTCACCGTCAGGGATGAACTCGCAGGGATCGGAGTCCGGTATTCCCTCAATCCCAACGTGACGCAGGGACATGGCGACCGCGGAAGAAACATATTCATCCAACATCCCGACTGGCACATGATCACAGGTACGGACGGCATTAAGGCTACTGACTGCGTCTGTTCCATTTCCCCCGGTTGGCGGGAATATATCTCAAGGCAATGGACTGTCTATGCGGAAACCCGTCCCGCACTGATTTGGATTGAGGATGACATCAGGACGTTCAATCACGGCCCCGTCAAAAGCGGCTGTTTCTGTGAAGGGCATTTGCGACGGTTCAATGAAAAACATAGCAGCTCATACCGGCGGGATCAGCTGGTCGAGCTTGTCTTCAAAGCCGGGGATCCCGCGCCGGAACGGGGCATGTGGCTGGATTTTCTCCGGGAGATTACAGCCGAAACGATTGCGTTAATGACAAAAACCGTGCATGCGGTTTCACCGGAAACAATAGTAGGTCTCATGTCCAGCGGTCCCGGCAGGCATGTGTCGGAAGGCCGTGACTGGAAGGAGCTTGCCATGATTATTTCCGGACATGGAAAGTTCCCCTGCGCGAGCCGTCCGCCATTGGGGAATTACATAGAGTATAGTCTTGAGGGGCTTGTCTTTGTTGCCGACAGCACCCGGTTGACTCGTGCCGTGTTTCAGGAAGCGGGGATCGAAGAGGGGGAAGTTGAAAATTATCCATATACCGGTTTTTCAAAGTCTAACCTTTTCATGTTCCTGCAGTGTGCTGTCGCGATAGGCGCCGGATGCAATGTACTCACTCTGAACCTGTATGACCATTGTGGAACACCTCTTGGCACAACCGGAGATATTCTTCACTCCCTGGGAAAAAACAAGAAATTTCTTTCCGCACTCAAATCCAAGTCCTGCCGGCCCGGAAAGGAAAATGGAGTCCGTCTCTATTTCCATTCGGAATCGGCCAGGAGCAAGAAACTTGCCGCAGGGGATCCGTCATCCGCTCTTGCAAGCTCATGCGCCGCATGGAGCGTGTATCTCCAGAACATGGGTTTCAGTGTAAGCTTCGAGGATAGTCCGGTTACGGCTCTTGCAGGACAGGACATCCGTGCCGCCTCCGGCATCGAGATAAGGAAAATCCTGGGCGGTGGAGCGCTTTGCGATGCGACTGCCTTTCAGGCGCTCTCCGAGATGGGCTATGGCGAATTTATCGGCGCCTCCATAAAGTCGGCCTTTCCGCTTATGACGCGTCTTCCATTGGCGGCGGAGCATTTTTACAACCGTGATTTTGGCGGTGCGGCACGGCATTATTTCGCCCTGGCGATTCATCCGGGGCCGATATTTGTGGAAACCGAACTCTCGGAAGGGGCGGTTGAGCTTTCAGAAATTGTTGATCCCGACACAATGCGTCTTTTTCCGGGAAGCTTTGTGTTTGAGAATTCCCTCGGAGGGAGGATCGCCGTGATTCCTTATGAGATGGAGAAAATGGGGACAGGTTTTGCCGATCCCGGCAGGAAACGGATGCTTTATAACATAATGCGCTGGATGTACCGCGGCAGAGTTCCGCTTTTTGTAAGCGGAGACCGTCGCCTGCTTCCGTTCCGAAGAGACTTCCTTTTGCATTCGCTTTGCGGAATAGCCAACCTCTCGCACGACACCCTGAAAACTTCGACATTGGAGATGTATGTCGGGGAGAAATCGGTTTCCTCTGTGGAAATATTGACGGCGAAAGGCGTTTGGAGCGGGACAGACGGGTATGAACTCACCGGTGGAATTCTGAAAATGATTATCCCCGGACTTTCGTTTGACAAGCCTTTTTTCATGACCGTAAATTATGAAAGGGGGGTACGTCCGTCCCATGGATGAATGGATTCCTGGATGGTTGCGATATCAGTTTCCAGGGTGGCCAGTGACCGAGTGTCCCAGTTTTAAAATGCAAATTCAAAAACATCCGGTAACTTTGCCGTTTTGACACTCTTTTGAATTACCCAGTCATCTATCCACTGATCCACCAGTCCTTGTCGTCTCCCCATAATCTCCTGTCGCGCGCCATATGCCAGTTTTTAGTGTCTTTGTTTTAAAGTTCTATGTCTTGAGCGTATGAGGTAATTTCAAAACTACCCTGAGCCGATTCAAAACTAACGGAGGGCGGACTTTCCAGTCCGCCGCTTGAGTTAGATTTCCGCGGGTAAGAAAACCCGCGCTCCTTTAAATTTGA
>JBAYIO010000160.1:0-7292 GCA_041665605.1 Victivallaceae bacterium
AACCCAGGGCGCCTACGACCTGAGCGGTCTGCGTTGGGATGCTGTTTCGAATTGCCTTTCCGGCAACTCGAAATGCGTGGAAGGTGAAGTCTGCCGCCTGACACTGTACGTTCCGGAAGGCTGCGAGCTTGCAAGCGTCAACTGCAACGAGAATGCGGCCTTCACCAGAGAAGAGCGTATCCTGAAGGTTGATCTCAATCCAGTCAGAAGCGGATACGTTGCCTGGAAACTGAACTTCAAGACAAAATAACCGATTGGGAATAATGCCGGCGAAAAACACAACAAGAAGATACACATTCCAATACAGTTATGGAAAATAACGGATTGTTCTTGTCAATCCCCAATACCAGCTGTAGATTTTTCAAGCTGATGCTTTTTCCTTTTTATAGGCTGCGGAGACATTTGGAATTGGCATCATCTTTTGTTTTTATCAAAAAGAGGGATTGTTATCTGCGATTGTTCTCAACACTCGTAACGAGTGCCGATTATTGTAAATTCCAGGTATTTCGTCAAAATCCCATGGCGCCACACAGGGGCGCACCCAATTGTAAGGAGAATCTAAAATGGATCGGATGCGACGGATTCTGGTGGTTGACGACGAAAGCTCCAACAGGGATCTTCTGGTCAGGATGTTAAAAGGACTCGGTCACAATGCAGAGGCTGTAAGCGACGGACTTAAGGCGTTGACCCAGCTAAAACTCGGTTATGACCTGATACTTCTGGATATTATGATGCCGGGTATGGACGGTTTTGAAGTTGTGCGCAAAATCCGGGGAGGAACGGAATTCCAGGATGTTCCCATCTGCATGGTGACCGGGCTTTCCAACAGGGAGGATCAATTGCGGGCGGTGGAAGCCGGGGTGAACGACTTCATAGTCAAGCCTTTCGACATGATGGAATTGAAAATCCGTACGAATTCGCTTCTCAAGGAAAAGGAATCCCGGGAAGCCCTCAAGCAATATCAGGCCGAACTTGAGGAAACCGTGTCCAAGCGGACGGAAGCCCTGCGGCAGGCGCTACAGGAAACGGCGGAGGCCCAGCGCAAAACATATCGGGCACAGCTTGAAACTATCGAAAGACTGGCTCTGGCTGCGGAGCACAGGGACAAGGAAACTTCGTCTCACATAAAACGCGTAAGCCATTACTGTCACATGCTCGCCGGAAAAATGGGTCTGCCGCCGCAAGAATGCGAGATCATCCTTCACGCCGCCTCCATGCACGATGTCGGAAAAATCGGCATCCCGGACGCCATACTGCTGAAACCCGGAAAACTTACCCCGTCCGAATGGGAGATCATGAAGACGCATACTGAGATAGGGGCGCTTATCCTGAGCGGTTCGTCCTCCGACCTTCTTCAGGCCGGAGAGATAGTCGCCCTCTCACACCATGAAAGGTGGGACGGTACCGGCTACCCCAAAGGGCTGTCAGGAGAAAAAATACCCCTGTGGGCCCGCATAACCGCATTGGCGGATGTGTTTGACGCCCTGACAAACAAGCGCCCGTACAAGGATGCTTTTTCCAATGAAATGGCGGTACATATCATGCGCGAGGCCCGGGGTGTCTTCTTCGATCCGAGACTGCTGGACATATTTATGGACAATCTTGCCGACGTGTTCGCAATACAGGGGCAATATAGGGAGCCTTCACCGGCAACCCCATCCGTTCAATCCAAATGACGGACAAGGCACAGTACGAAACAATAACATTGGAAAAGGGGTGACATGAGCGAGCAATTGAATCTAAACGATTCCGGATTGAAAAAGTCATTGGATTGCCTGAATTCAGTTTTGATCGGAGGCGAAAATCTGGAGGCGTGGGCAATACAGAGGCGTCTTTTTGCACTTGCGCACCGGCGTATTTTAACAGCTGCAACAAGCGGCCGTTTTATCGTTTTAAAGCGGAATATCATTGGCGGTTTTAACATAATTGACAAGAGATGGCAGGATCTCAAGGACGTAAAAATCCAAGTCGGCATTTTCGGGGCGGATCTTACGGTTTCTTTTTCAGGTGCAAGCGATCTTGCCGTAACAGGCGATATGGAAAATACCGTGAGCTTCAAAGGCCTTAACAAGGAACAGGCGCAGAAAGTCTACCGCCTTTGCCAGGCACATGAACAGTCCTGGCGCGAGAAAAGGCGGATAAGAGAGCTCGAGGAAATGCGAGCCAAGGCCGGAGGCGTCCAGATTTCAGGAACAGGCGCATCTCCAAACACCGACTTGAGCGGGACTCAGTCAAATGACGAAGTGACCAGGCTTCAGAAGGCAAGACAAATGTTGGACGCAAAGCTGATCAGCGATGCCGAATACGAGTCCGTCAAGGCTAAAATCATAAGTGGAATTTGAAAGTCCGATGCCGATTCAAAGTAATGGCTCGGTAACCGTCACTCCGAGGAGGGGTTACTGAGCCATTGCCATCCAAATTCTTTTTTTGCTGTTTTTTTTCTGGACAACGTTTGCCATTTATCAGAAACGAAGTTATAATGACAGTATGGACAACGTTTGCCGTGCAGTAAAAAATGAATCTATTCGAGGATCGAACAATTGCCGACTTTAAACGAAATAGCTGATCGGGCAGGAATGTCAATTACGGTTGTGTCACGAGTTTTGAGTCCCAAGCCGGAACTTAACTCCAGGGTAGCCAGCCGGACTAGACATCATGTGCTGGCGATAGCGAAGGAAATGGGATACCGTCCCAACCGCAATGCCGAGTTTCTAAAACGCGGGGCAACACCAGTGATTGGCGTATTTCTGCCGCGTTTCGACGATAGCTTGGTAGCGCGACTGACATTCGGCATCAGCGATGAAGCATCCCGTCAGAATTTTCCGGTATCGTTCCACTACGACATGTCCACCGAAAGTTATCATTCATTTATCAGTAGCGCTCACAGTCTGCGCAACTGCGGAATCATAACATTTCCATATTTTGAAACGGATATCAATTGCGAAAAAATGATTGAGGCCTATGTGAAGAATCGTGGCCGGATCGTGATGATCTCCCGGAGCCAGCATATGCCGGACGTAACGACAGTGAGAATTGATGATTATTATGGTGGGCGACTGGCAGGGGAATGTCTGCTGCGCAATGGCTGCACTAAGGTATTTGCCTATGCGACCATCGTCAGCCGTGCGGATGGATGTGCGGATATTTTACGGCAGCACGGGATTGAATGTGAATCTTATATTGTTGGTACAACCCCGCTGGACACTGTTTATGCCAAGATAAAAGATAGCATTGCTGACGGACTGCGCACCGGAGTGTTTGCCGGGACAGATCGGGATGCCGCCATGTTTTACAGATTTGCCGATGACAACGGGTTAAAAGTCGGAATAGATGTTCTTGTGGTGGGGTATGATAATCAGAATTATTCTAAGTTGTTGAATCCTGCGCTGACCACCGTCGATCAGCCCATCGAGGACATTGGTTGCAAGGCGGTGAAAAAACTTATCGCCCTGATTTATGACCAGCCGGTTGAATCAGCGACCGTGAAGCCGGTTTTAATCAAACGCGAGTCCGCTTGAATTTGGAATCTCACAAGCAAGAAGCCAAAAACAGTTAAGCAAAAAAAGGAGATGACAAAATGAAAACACCGTCAAAAACGAGTTTCACGATCATAGAGCTCCTCGTGGTGATAGCCATAATCGCAATCTTGGCTTCGATGTTGCTTCCGGTGCTTCATAAGGCCAAGGAAACAGCCAAGGGTATTGTGTGCGTCGGCAATCTCAAGCAAATGGGGAATGCCTTGTCCATGTATACTATTGACAATAACGATTATATCCCAACTGCACAGCAGGATGCCGCCCCTACC
This sequence comes from Victivallaceae bacterium, assembly GCA_041665605.1. Classification (GTDB taxonomy): domain Bacteria; phylum Verrucomicrobiota; class Lentisphaeria; order Victivallales; family Victivallaceae; genus CAIPAT01. The sequence continues at coordinate 3,806 of JBAYIO010000160.1, forward strand.
TACCGGGCGTGGTATTGTCGCGATGCATTAGGCCAGTATGTCGGTTATGAAGGTAAGATTGCCACCAGCGCGGTCTCGCAAAAATGGCAGGGAACTATTTACCAGTGCCCAGCCAACACGTTTGGCACAATTGCGCCGGCTGTCGGGTCTTCGACCACGAATTACGGCTTTAACAATATGACTGATGGTCTAGGCGGCAATAGCGGCATAATCACTCCTTTCCTGAAAATCGGGCGCGTCGCGCCCGATACTTTTGCCATTGCTGACACCGGACCGGTTGCGGGCAATGTCAACGGATGTTTTTATCTTGGTTTTGGAGCATGGACATCATACGGCATGTGGGGATTTTATCCGTGGCACTCTCAGGGAGAGAATTTTCTGTCGATAAACGGATCTGCAAGTTATTATTCGCGGAGGGACGTCTATATAGATAAGACTCAGCCGGTTGAGCCGAAAATGACCATTAAAAAGGATTAAGGCGGAAGACAAGATGATAAAAAAACTCCTGACAATTGCAATATCGCTGTGGATTTCATGTCTGGCAAGCGGACAAACCAAAATGTTGAAAATGGATTTTCACGGCGATCTGAAGATTTCCGGTCTTGAACGCGAGGCCACAGCCGCCGGTAGCGGCCCTGTAAGATTTGCCTCCGGCAGCGGGGTGGTAGTCGGGGCAGACAATAGTCTCAAAATCCCGCATTACGGGAGATTGAATCCGGAGGAAGGGATGCTGGAAATGCGCATCAGACCGCTGGATTGGGATGGTGCAGCAAAGGAATTTCAGTTTTTCTTTCACTGCCGCAACCGCGAAGACGGCAGCATTGTCATGTTGCAGAAAGACCCCGATGGCAATGTCGCCTTTCTGATCGGGTTTCTCAAAAAATTCGCTAAAGTATCGATTCCCGCAACGGATTGGAAGCCGGGTGGAAGGTATATGCTGAAGGCGGTCTGGACGCGCGACAGGCTGGAACTCTATCAGGATGGCAAACTGCGTGCCAGCGCTCCACGGCATTATGAAAAGCTTAATCTTGATGGGAATATTCATGTCGGGGGAAAAATTTTTGCGCCGTGCCGGGGAGAATCGGCTATCGATTTTTTCCGGCTCCATTCCGGGATTCCGACAGTTGCGGATGAAGCGGTGATGTCGGAACCAGCCCAAAAACAATCAGCGGCTGGTCAGCCGCGTAATATTGCCTCGTCCAAATTTCAAGCCGTAATGCTGCCTTCATCCCAATGGCAGCCTGACAGCAGTCTGGCGATTGAACAGGCTATGGATGGCAATTTAGACTCGTATTACCTTTCCGGTAAGGATGACGGTGTGCACTGGATTGAAATCCGCTGGCCACAGCCGGTAATTGCCGATGGGGTGCAGGCTGTATTTCGCGCACCATTCTCCAGCGGCGGTTATCATGTCAGATATTCGGTGGATGGCGACTGGCGGGAAATCCTTAATGTGACAGATAATCTTGGAGAATTACATCCATTTTCTCCCATTACCGCTGACAAAATAAGAGTATATTTTGATAATGCGCCGAACGGGCAACTGGGATTGCGGGAACTGCAGGTGACCGGATCGGCGCCGCATCATTTCTTGCAATCTCCGGGTTGGACAGGTTTCTTTATCTGGTATCCGGAACCGACCGTGAATGATGTTGTTCGCTATTTCCGGAAAAGTTTTCAGATTGAACCTGGAGTTGCCATTGGCAAAGCAATGTTGCAGATATGCGCCGACGACGCATTTACTGTTTATGTTAACGGCAGGCAGATTGGAACCGGAGGATTTCGCCCAGAACTTTACGATGTTACTTCGCTGTTAGAGTCCGGCCGCAACAGTATCGCCATACTAGCGAGAGAGTTCAGTATTTGTGAAGGTGTATTGGCAGAACTTACGCTGATTGATTCTCGTGGAGAGGTGAAGCGGATCAGTACCGATTCAACTTGGCTGGCGGCAAAAGAACCGATCCCTGGCTGGACTGAACCCGGATTCGATGATTCTAAATGGCTGAATGCGATCCGTTCCGTGAATCTGGGTAATTATACCGCAAATATCAAGTACCGCTATTTCGGCAGCAGCGGAACAGGTTTTGAATTACGGCAGTTAACGCCGAATCTGTCTGTTCGCCCCGGCGAAGCATTTGAACTTCGTGCCGCACTTACCTGTCGTAAAACTATCGGACAAGATTACGGATTCAGGGCGGTTATCGGAGAAGAGGCGCTTGGCAACGCGTCCGATTACACCGTACTGACTGCCGATATTAAAACCGATCTGCCTACTTCGCAATGGGAACCCGGCAAGTCCTATGAAGTCGTTTGGAAAATGCGGATGCCGAACTGGGCGCCACACGGCAAGATGCCAATCCGGTTCCAAGCACTGAGTTCTAGCAGCGAAATCGTTGTCTCTGCGCCACCGCAGAACATCGAAATCGTCCGGTTCGACAATCCTCCTCCGCGCCGCCACAAGCCAGTCCGCGCCGCCATCGTGGGGCATGACGGACAGCTCCGCATGGAGGTTGACGGTAAAATAATGCCGCCGGTAATTTTCGCATTGAATGCCAGTTACAACAATACGTTCCGTGAACTCGGGGAACACAGTTCCATCCAGACCGGGGTTTATCGTTATAGCCTGCTGGACAGTGAACTCTATCCGCCCAAGGGGGCCGATCCCGAGAAATTTTTTCGTCGGCTTATGGACATCATCGATCAGGACATTAATAATATGTTGCGGCTTTATCCGAATGCTTACATCCTGTTCTCTCCGTCATTTCGCCCGGGAACGGGTTGGAGTGAAGAATGGCCTGATGAAACCGTCCAAATGAGCGACGGTTTCCGTATCAAACATTCATTTTCGTCCGATGTATGGTTGCAAATGAGCAACGATGCCGCAACCCGGATTGTCGCCCATCTCCGCCAGAGCGATTACGCGGGGCATATTGCCGGGATTAATTTCAGTATAGGGGAAGGCGCTGAGGCTATGCACTGGGGACATCGGACCAATACATTTAATACACCGCGTGAGAAAGTCGTAGCCGGAGACTTTTCTCCAGCCGCGAGAAATAAGTTCCGAATTTATTTACGGCATCTCTATAAAAATGATGTGAATGCCTTGCGCACCGCATGGCAGAATCCGCAAATGGATTTCGAATCAGCAAAAGTGGACATTGAGGAGTTGCGACGTGAAGACCAGCAGAATTTTCGTGACCCGGCTCGCGGAGCTATGGCCATGGATTACTGGAATTTTCATTCTGACAGTGTCGCCGAGTCAGCTGTCCGCCTAGCTGAAAACATCAAAACCGCATGCAACGGTGAGTGGCTGGTCGGCCTATGGGGTTTCTATAATCTGGCACAACTGCAATTAATCCATTCTCCTGCGTCTTCGCATATGGTCGCTTACGCCGGGATTGATAAAGTACTCAACAGTCCGTCCATTGATTATCTGGCCGGCATCCAGAGCTACGCCGGAGTCAACGCCGGAACTCCCGTCATTACC
>JBAYIO010000161.1:0-7221 GCA_041665605.1 Victivallaceae bacterium
GGCGTATCCCGGTCCACATTCACAAACTTCGCTCCCATCGTCAAATCCTTTTTGATCGTAATATATCACTACACAATTTTCATGCTATATGGCCTTTGGAAAAAAGTCCGACAGGCTGCTAGCGGCGCAATTAGTTTTTCGCCGTGCAAAATGGCGCTGGCAAAGTTTTCGACAATGTCGCGATGCTGGTTCGGGTTGGTTGCCGCCGTCGGGATCTCCACTTGCCAATAATCAGGAATGCTGAATTTTAGCGGGGTACTGCGGCAGAATTCGGAAGTTGGGATTTCGTTGCGTAAAAACTCAAGCTTCCCATGCTCAAATACCAGCCTTCCACGTTCGGCAGTGATCTCCAGCCGGTTGGTTCCAGGAGCCTCTCCGGTCGAGGCAATGAAATTACCAGTGGCTCCGTTGGCATATTCCAAATAGGCATTTACCTCATCTTCCACCTCAATATCGTGGTATTTGCCGAATTTCGCAGCAGCGCGTACTTTTTCCGGCATCCCAAAGAACCACTGCATCAGGTCTAACTGATGCGGACATTGGTTCAGAAGTACGCCGCCGCCTTCACCGCGCCAACTTGCCCGCCAATCACCGGAGTCGTAATAAAGCTGTGTCCTGAACCAGTCGGTAATAATCCAGTTGATCCGGCGGATATCTCCCAACTCGCCGGTATCTATTAACTGTTTGATTTTGCGGTGAGCCGGAATGGTTCGCTGATTGAACATGGCGCACTTGACCAGATCGGGAAATTCCGCAGCCGCATTGATGAGCCGCTCCGCTTCTTGTTTATGAACGGCAATCGGCTTTTCGACGATGATGTGCTTACCGTGTTTCATTGCAGCAATCGCCATATCGGGGTGGTCATAATGCGGTACGGCAATAAGTACTGCATCAATCGGCGCCTGGGCCAGGAACTGCTCATAATCCGTGAAACGCGCGATCTGGTCTGCATTCGGCGATTGGACCCGGGCAAACGCTTCCGCATCTATGTCACAAACCGCTTCAAGCCGGCAGTTGTTCAACGCACTTATATTTTTTACATGGACTGCGCCCATATTACCGATGCCGACAACCCCGATTTTTAATTTTTTCATAGTGACAGACCTCCTGTTTTTCGAATAATATGATCATGACTTATGATAATTAAGGATAATATGCAGGAGTGAATACTGCAAGAGAAAAACGATCTAAATAAAGTAAAAAAGTTGTATGATTGAATTATATAATACATGATTTTAACGCATGATTAATCATAATAATTAAATTTTACGCTTGATAAAGTTGTATTGTTGTATTATTATTGTTTTTATAAGCAGAGGAAAAAGATGTTGAAAAAAAGTACTTTGATCGAAACTCATCTATTGCAGGAGATTACTGCGGGAAGCCTAAAACCTGGCGACCGGATTCACTCACGTCACCATCTTGCCCGCAATTTTGATTGCTCGCGGTCAACCGTCGAACAGGCGATCCGTTCTTTAACTGAAGCAGGATTTGTATCCAGCAGTCGCGGGAGCGGTACTTTTGTATGCGCAAATACTGCGGAACGGCGGATTGAGAGAATCTTTGTGGTTGGCGGCGGCACGGATGCCGGGCGGACCCTAAGCGAGCTATTGTTCCCGAAAGATGAACTGAGTTTGCCGTTAACAGGGGTGGATGAAAAGGAGAGTGCTTTTCAGGTTGACCGGCTGGCGGCCCCCGGCAGTGCAGTGATATGGCTCATGCCCAGCGAAGAGTCGTTATCCCTGATGGCGCATCTTGAACGCAAGAAGATTCCGCAGTTGCTGGTAAATCGGCAATACCGGAAGTATGACTGTGTGTACACGGCTCCGGAACCTAGTATTCGAGAAGGCTTGTCCTGGCTGATGATTGAAGCAGGACGCAATCTGGCGTTTGTTTCATGTGAGCCCAGTGTTGACCGTCCATATCTTGCCAACCGGATGCTGGCATTTTTCCGGCTTGCTCTGGAATTGGGTGCGCATCTGAAAACGGAATCGACCTTCATCCACCGGTTTGACGATATTCCACGCGATGTTTCGGAGTGTACTGCGAGACTTTTTGCTGATCCGGGACATCCTAAAGGAATTTTTATAATGAATGAGGAACTGGCGCTGCCGTTTGTCTCATGTGCGCAAAGTATGGGTTTGCGGCCAGTCCGGGATTTCTTTCTTCTGACATTTGACCTGATCTCGGGACTGACCGGTCATCCGGGAATCGGCATGATGCGCCAGCAGTACCGGCAACTCTATCTGGAGGTGCGTCGCTGGCTTACTGGAGGTTTTGCTCTTGGCAATGTACCGTTTCACGTTCCGGTCAAAACAGAGTTGATATGTGCGCAAACCGAACCATCTGTTCCGAGCGGGGGCTGACATATCGGGTTTGTCCATTCGGGTCTGTCCACTTTTTTTTTACTTTTTGTGCATACATTAATTTACTTCTATTTATGCATCTTGTTTAAAAATTTTCAGTCGCAGGATTCAGAAATAATAGTTTTTACGTTACATCCCGCCGGTATGCGCCTCATCTGCGATTCCCGAATTTGAATGATTCCCTTGTTGCCCTGTCAACAACGTTTTTCAACGCGGCTGATACAGTTTTCTGGCTACTTCCAGCAGTTTGTTGATCTGTTCATCGGTGCCGATACTGATCCTCACATATCTGCCGGTGGTTTTTCCCGGGAAATAACGGGTTACTATCTGATTGTCCCGCAGCACGTCAAAAAAATTCTTGCCGTCGTTGTCCGGAGGCGCCGCAAAGACAAAATTAGCATCGGATTCGACGATTTCAAACCCCAGCGCATTCAGCTTTTTGACCAGCCGTTTGCGGGTGTTCAGGATTTTAGCAACGGTTTCCGCCAGATATTCCCGGTCCAGCAATGCCGCTTTTACCGCGGCCTGGGTCAGCATGCTGACGTTATAGGAATCCTTGACTTTCATCATCCCTTCAATGATTTCCGCCGATGCCAGGGCATAGCCGAAACGGATTCCAGCCAGGGAATAACTTTTGGACATGGTCCTGGAAATTATCACATTGTCAAATGTCTTGACGAAATCCGCGCAGTTGTCGCCGGCAAAATCGGCATACGCTTCATCAATCAGCACAATTCCGTCGAATTTCCCGCAGATGTTAGCCACCTGTTCCAGCGGATAAGAGCTTCCGGTCGGCGAATTGGGGCGGGCGATCAGCAGCAGATTGGCCCCGTCAGCTTTCTTCACCGCATTGGTCGGCAGCGAAAAATCTCTTTTCAAACGGATTTTGATGCATTTTGCGCCTTGCATCCTGGCCAGGACATTGTACAGCGAATATGTCGGATCGAAACACGCGGCGACTCGTTCGCCGTCGGTGAAGCACCTGATTGCCATTGTGAGAATGTCATCTGAACCGTTGCCGGCAATGACATTTTCGCGATTTACGCCGTGCAGTCCGGCAACAACGTCGCGGATCCCGTCACACATCGGGTCCGGGTACAGCCGGAGGTGATTCAATTCAAAATTCCGGATGGCCTCAATCACTTTCGGCGACGGCGGATATGGATTTTCATTGGTGTTAAGCTTGATCAGGTTCAGCATCTTAGGCTGTTCCCCCGGCGTATAACCGTTCATCTCGTCAATATCCAGACGGAAATAAGATCTTTTATTTACTTTGGTTTTCATAAAAATTACCTTGGGAATCTTTCTTATTTTAACGTGATTTACTTTTGATTCTGATTGATGCGCTGTTGCCGTGGGCGTCGAGTCCTTCCATCCGGGCAAAACATTCCACCGCCTTGACTTCTTTCTTCAGCGCGGCTTTCGAATACTGGATGATGCTGGAACGGCGGAAGAAGCCTTCGACCGACAGCCCGCTGAAATATTTGGCGCTGCCGGCGGTCGGCAGCACATGGCTCGGGCCGGCGCAGAAATCGCCGATCGGCTCGGGAGTCCAGGGGCCGAGAAAGATCGCCCCGGCGGCCTTGATTCTGGCGGCGACTCCGGCAGCCTTGCGGCACATGATCTCCAGATGCTCCGGCGCATAACGGCCGGCGATCTCCGCCGCCTGTTTAATGTCTTTTACCTCAATCAGGAAGACTCCGCTTTTCAACACCTTGTCAACGGCGTCCGGGCGGCTCAAAGACGCCTTCTGGCGCGTGACGGCTTTTTCGACTTCGCCGACCAGCGCGGCGTCTGTGCAGAGCAGCACCGCCTGCTCCAGTCCGCTGCCGTGTTCCGCCTGCGACAGCAGATCGGCGGCAATAAATTCAGGATTGCAACTGTCGTCGGCAATGACCATGATCTCCGACGGTCCGGCGACCATATCCAGCGCGACTTCGCCGTAAACCAGTTTTTTGGCCGCAGTCACATAGGCGTTGCCGGGGCCGACGATTTTTTCGACTTTGCGAATGGTCTCCGTGCCGTAGGCCATGGCGGCAATGCCGTAAACGCCGCCGAGGCGGTAAATCTCATTGATTCCGACCCGGCTCATGGCGTAGAGCACCGCGGGATGCACTTTCCCGTCTTTACCCGCGGGAGTGACGGCGACGATTTCCCGGACTCCGGCGGCTTTGGCGATTCCCGCGGTATGAATCACGGTTGAAACCAGCGGCGCGGTGCCGCCGGGAATATATACGCCAACGCGGTCCATCGGCTGAAAGCGTTCTCCGACAGTTACGCCGGGGCGCGGCGAATGGCTCCAGGCTTTCGGGATGCGCAGTTTGGCAAAAGTTCTGATATTGGCCAGCGCGGTTTTGACCGCGGCTTTCTCCGCAGTTCCGACTTGAGCCGCCGCCGCTTTGATTTCGGTATCTGAAACCTGGAATTCAGCCGGCTTCAGGTCGGCATGATCGAATTTTTTGGCATACTTGACAATCGCGGCGTTGCCGTTATGCTTGACGTCCGCCAGAATTTCCCGGACGGATTGTTCTATTTCCGGCGGGTAGGACGGCCGGCAGTAGAGCGCCTGCAGCGCCTCTTCAAAATTTTTCTGTTTAAAACTAATCTTGATCATATTCTAAATCCCTTCAGCTAAAGAACTGTTTCAGTCCAGATTAATAAGTATATTGTCAATCAGGCGGGTCGGGCCGAAATAAGCGGCCGCCGCGATCAGCAGGCAGCGGGTCGCCGCCGATGCCGGCTCCAGACTGTCCGCATCGCGGACTTCAACATAATCGACTCTGCCGCCGGATGCGGTAATCTTCGCCGCGATTTGTTCCGCGATGCCGGAAATTTTTCCGCCTTCCGCCTTAATCCGCGCATGCGCATCGCGCATCGCGGCAGATATGGACAGAGCGCGAATTCTTTCGTCCGCGCTCAGGTATTTATTCCTGGAAGACATGGCCAGACCGTCGGCCTCCCTGACAATCGGAGCGACGACGATTTCAACCGGAAAGTTCAGGTCGCGGGCCATGCGTTTAATGATCATTGCCTGCTGGGCGTCTTTCTGTCCGAAGATTGCGACATCCGGCAGCGTCGCGTTAAAAAGTTTTGCCACGACAGTCGTGACGCCCCGGAAGTGAGCGGGACGGCTCTGGCCGCAAAGGCCCTGCGACAGTTTTTCTTCAATTACCCAGGCGCTGCGGTCGGGGAAATACATTTCCTCCGGCGACGGGGCGAAAACCGCATCGACGCCGCGTTTTTCACACAGGCTCCAGTCCTGATCGAAATCCCTGGGATATTTTGCCAGATCCTCATTCGGTCCGAACTGTGTCGGATTGACGAAAATCGTCACAATCACGACATCCGCCAAGTTATGGGCCCGGTCTATCAGCGACATATGGCCTTCATGCAGAAAGCCCATCGTCGGCACGACGCCGATTTTTTGTCTATGGTGGGCGGCGGCCTTCGAGAACTGCTGCATTTCCGCGATAGTTTTAATCAGTTTCATAATCAGAGATTCCTTATTAAAATAAAACAGGGCCGGAGCGATTAACTCAGGCCCGGTTGTGATACATAAAATCCTGAATTTACGCTTTTACAGCTCCATCATCCAATGGTGGGTATCAGGAATTTCACCATACTGAATACCGGTCACCCGGTCGTAAATCTTCCTGAGCACCGGCCCCATCGTTTCAGTATTATAAGCATATACTTTATCGCCGTGATAAATTTTGGCGACCGGCGTGATGACTACGGCTGTGCCGCAGGCGCCGACTTCGGCAAAACTCTCCAGTTCGGTTTCCGGAACCGGGCGCCTCTCCACCGCGATGCCCAGATCTTCGGCGATTGTCATCAGCGATTTATTGGTGATGCTCGGCAGAATTGACGGAGATTCAGGCGTGACATATCTGCCGTCCGGAGTAATCGCCATAAAATTGCTGGTGCCGAACTCCTCAATGAACGAGTGTGTTTTGGAATCCAGAAAGAGCGCGACCTGACAGCCGTGTTTCTTGGCGATCTTCGACGGCAGCAGGCTGGCGGCATAATTGCCGGCAACCTTGGTGTGGCCGGTGCCGCAGGGCGCCGCACGGTCGATATTGTCAACAATCATGGCGTCCACCGGCTTGATGCCGCCTTTATAATAAGGACCTACCGGAACTACCATCACGATGAACTCATAGTTTTCGCTGGCGGAAATCCCGATTTGCGGGCTGGTTCCGACAACCACCGGACGGATATAAAGCGAGCCGCCGGTGCCGTAGGGCGGCACATAATCAATATTATCACGGATAACAGTTTTAACCGCATCGATGAATGTTGCCTCGGGGATCTCCGGCATCAGCAGATGCCGGAGCGAACTATTCAGCCGCCGGGCATTTTCCCCGGGACGGAATACCCGTACTTTCCCGTCTTTGCAGGAAAACGCTTTCAAGCCTTCAAATACCGCCTGTCCATAGTGCATGCAGTTCGCGGCTACTGAAAGCTCGATCTTATAGTCATTGTACAGGCGGCCTTCTCCCCATTGTCCGTTCTCATAAGTGAAACGGATGTTCGACTTGGTCGGGAGGAACTCAAAACCAAGTTTTGTCCACTCGATGTTCATAATAATATCCATAATGTTAATGATGAAACCGGATTTCTTTCAAGCAAGTTCCGGGCAAAACTCTTTTTATTGAAAAATTACCCCGGACAGGCAATTTATCGAAAAATCTGTTTTCAGGCCTGGAAAATACCGTTTAACCTTGAAATCTAAGAAATCAATTCATAAAAATAAAAAAAATCGTAAAAAAATGCATCAAAACAACGTACTATAACTTTACAACCGCAATTATCAATATAAAGTTATATAAATCAAAATTCATTATTTAAAAAA
>JBAYIO010000162.1:0-6950 GCA_041665605.1 Victivallaceae bacterium
CGTTCTATGGTAATATATGTACTGCGGAGATTATTCATTTTTACCTCTTAGTTGTGTTTGAGTATAAAATGAACTTTTTTCCGCATTTTTCAAAGTCTTAATTCAAACTTTTGAAATTACCTCATAGGTTTTAATTTAGTCTTTTCAACTGCTGAAAGTTTTTTTATACTAGACTAACCGATAAAAGCGTAATTTATTTATTTTAAGAAGGTATCATATGAATAGTTTATGTAACAATTTCAATATTGACAAAGAAGAGTTCCACCGGATATAATATAAATACGGATATTATAAATCAAAAATTAAGGGCGGATTAAAGTGATTAAAGAATTCATATTTAAAAATTCTGAGCATTTTAAAGAGTGTCACGCATCGACTGTTGTTGAACTGGGAAACGGAGATTTTCTGGCTGCCTGGTTTGGCGGCAGCAAAGAGGGCAAGGATGATGTGGCGATATGGGGAGCGAAAAGAAGCGCCGGCGTCTGGTCAGTGCCGGTGCTGCTTGCAAAAGTTAATGATCTGCCCCACTGGAATCCGGTGCTTTTCAGAGGAAGCGGCAGCAAGATTTTCCTTTATTTCAAAGTGGGAAATAATTGCAGCCACTGGCAGACGCTGGTAATGTCTTCCACCGACAATGGAGAGAACTGGTCGATTCCGGGCGAACTTATTCCTGGTGATATCGGCGGAAGAGGACCGGTAAAAAACAAATGCCTTGAACTGTCTGACGGCACCTGGCTGGCACCGGTTTCAAATGAAATAGGTTCATGGCAGGCATTTGTTGACAGAAGCACGGACAATGGCAGTACCTGGACCCGGAGCGATTTTATCCCGGTAAATAAAACAGTCATCGGGTTGAATGACCTTGGCCAAGAGGCACCACCGGGAGTGATTCAACCCGCGCTTTGGGAATCAAGCCCCGGCAATGTACATATGCTGCTCAGGAGCAACTCAGGAAAGATTTGCCGTAGTGATTCCAGTGACGGCGGACAAATCTGGAGCGCAATATATGAAACCGGGCTGCCCAGTAATAACAGCGGTATTGATCTGGCAAAACTGGCAGACGGAAAATTATTGCTGGCATTTAATCCCGTCAGCCAAAGCTGGGGAGTCCGCTGGCCGCTGACCCTGGCCGTTTCTCCGGATAACGGCGAAAGCTGGGAGAAGAGGCTGGATATCGAAACCGGACCGGACAGGGAATATTCCTATCCCGCCGTCATCGCAACCAGTGACGGCGGCGCGGCAATTACTTATACATGGGGAAGAGAAAGTATTGCTTTCGTTAAATTAACCCCGCAGGATATCAGCGGTAAATTCAAAAATTAACAAGGAAAAGGTTTAAACTATGCAGCAGCAATTTCTAAAAAAGCCATTAACCGGCATTATTCCGCCATTGGTTACTCCGCTGGCCGACGAAAACAATCTGGATTGCCAGGGGCTTGAAAAACTGATAGAGCACGTGCTTAAAGGCAGAGTTCACGGCCTCTTTCTGCTGGGAACAACCGGAGAAGGCCCCAGTCTCAGTTTAAAATTAAAATATCAAATGGTTAAGAGATCATCGGAGATTGTGAACCGGCGGGTTCCGCTTTTAGTAGGAATAACAGATACTTCTTTTGCGGAGTCGATTAATCTGGCGGAACATGCCGCGGAATGCGGCGCGGACGCGCTGGTGCTGGCCCCGCCTTATTATTTCCCCCCCGGCCAGCAGGAACTGCTGGAATACTTTGAGCATATAACACCCAAACTGCCGCTGCCCTTGTTCCTTTACAATATGCCGGCCATGACGAAGGTTAATATCGATGTTGACACATTGCGCAAAGCATCTGAAATTGATGGAGTTATTGGGTTCAAAGACAGCAGTTGCAGCATGATAAAATTTCATGAATATATTACCGCCATGAAAGATAAAACCGCATTCAGCCTGCTGATCGGTCCGGAAGAGCTGCTGGCGGAATCAGTGTTATTTGGCGGAAACGGCGGTATTCCCGGCGGCGCAAATATATTTCCGCAACTGTATGTGAATATTTACAATGCCGCTAAAAATGGCGACATAAAAACAATTCTTGAATTGCAGAAAAAAATATTTATCCTGAGAAAGCTGTATTCATGCGGACAATATACATCGAGCCTCATCAAGGGCATCAAGTGCGCATTAAATTGTCTTGACATTTGCAGCAGTTTTATGGCAGAGCCATTTAACGCTTTCGGACAAAAACAGAGCAAAGAAATTATTAAAATATTAGCAGAACTAAAACTAATAAACTAATAAACTTAAAAAAAAGCGGAAAAAAGCCTGAACCGGCTTTTTCCCGCATGGTATCAAATCACTAAATCAGTATCTGTAATGTTCCGGTTTGTAGGGGCCTTCCACCGGGACGCCGATGTATTCGGCTTGTTTTTTGGTCAGCTTGGTCAGCTTGGCGCCGAGCTTGGCCAGATGCAGCGCGGCAACTTCTTCGTCAAGCTTCTTGGCCAGACGGTAGACGCCGATTTTACGCTTCGGATTCTTGGCGATATCAATCTGCGCCAAGGTCTGGTTGGTGAAGCTGCATGACATCACGAAACTCGGATGTCCGGTGGCGCAGCCGAGATTGACCAGGCGGCCTTCAGCCAGCAGATATACGGAATGTCCGTCTTTGAATTTGTAACGGGTCACCGGGCAGAAACTGCCTTTGATGACTTCCTTTTTGACGCCGGGCCAGTTTTCCAGCGCTTCAACCTGAATTTCATTATCGAAATGGCCGATGTTGCAGACGATGGCCTGATCTTTCATCCTGCTGATATGTTCAGCGGTGATGATGTCGCTGTTGCCGGTGGTGGTTACATAAATATCGGCATAGGGCAGCGCGTCTTCAACGGTGCAGACCTTGAACCCGGCCATGCAGGCCTGAAGTGCGCAGATCGGGTCGATTTCGCTGACCATGACCTGAGCGCGTTCATTGCGCATGGCTTCGGCGGAACCCTTGCCGACGTCGCCGTAACCGCAGACCATGGCGGTCTTGCCGGAAATCAGCACGTCGAGGGCGCGCTTGATGGCATCGGTCAGCGAATGGCGGCAGCCGTAGATGTTGTCGAATTTGCTCTTGGTCACCGAGTCATTGACGTTGATTGCCTGGAACAGCAGCTCTTTTCTCTCTTCCATCTGGACGAGGCGGTGAACTCCCGTGGTGGTTTCTTCGGAAACGCCGATGACTTTCTTCGCCACATTGTGCCAGTGTTTTTTATCGGTTTTAAGAACTTTTTTCAGCAGTTTATTGATAATCTGCAGTTCCTTGTTGTCGGTCGGGACATCGAGGATGGAGGCGTCATTTTCCGCCTGGTAGCCGCGATGAATCAGCAATGTGGCGTCGCCGCCGTCGTCAACAATCTGGTCCGGGCCTTTGCCGTCCGGCCAGGTGATGGCGCGGTAGGTGCAATCCCAGTAATCTTCCAGTGACTCGCCTTTCCAGGCGAATACCGGAACACCGGCCTTGGCGATTGCCGCCGCGGCATGGTCCTGGGTTGAGAAGATGTTGCAGGAACACCATCTGACGTCGGCTCCCAGCTTTACCAGGGTTTCGATGAGCACGGCGGTCTGGATGGTCATGTGCAGGCTGCCCATGATCCGGAGGCCCTTCAGCGGTTTGGTTTTACCGTATTTTTCGCATGTGGCCATCAGGCCGGGCATTTCTTTTTCGGCGATTTCGATCTCTTTGCGTCCGAAATCCGCCAGTTTCATATCTGCTACTTTGTAATCCATGGTTTCACTCCGTTATTAAGTTTATTTTATGTATCTTCAGCAAAACGTAAACAGGCCGCCGCTAGAACCCGCCGGCTTCTTCCAGTAATTTTCCCGACAACATGACCGGGATGATTCTTTTCTTCAAATACATATATTTCAGGCCTGTAATTTTTGGCGGATGATAGTCCAGCGTTCTTCCGGGATATCGGCGCCGATCACCTGCACCACTTCCGCGGCGGTGATTGAACCGAAACGGGCGCAGTCGGACATCGAACGCCCCTGGAGATAACCGTAAAGGAATCCGGCCTGCCAGAGATCGCCGGCACCGGTGGTGTCAACCGCTTTCACCAGTTCGGCGGGAACGCGGACAATACCATTTTTATCTTTGATGCAGGAACCTTCGCGGCCCAGTTTGACTGCGGCAATGTCGCAGTATTCTCCGAGTTTTTCCGCCATTTGTTCCGGCGGAAGATTGCCGCAGAACTCTCTGGCTTCGTCTTCGTTGGCAAAAACGATGTCCACATATTTTTTCAGGAGTCCGGGCAGAATATCGCGTTTGAATTTGACCAGTTCGAAAGTGGCCAGGTCAAGGCTGACCGTGCAGCCGTGCTTTTTGGCGGTGGACAGAACCTTTTCCGCCAGATCGCCGACAAAAAGCAGATAGCCTTCGATATGGACATGGGCGATATTTTCAAAATCGGCATCCAGGACTTCAGCCGCCGTCATGCGGGCGGCCGCGCCCAGGTCGGTGCGCATGGTGCGTTCGGAATCGGGAGTGATCATGCTGACGCAACGCCCGGTATGGGCGGAACTGTCAATACGGAAAGAGGAATCCCGGCCGCCGAGTTCAACCAGACGCTTCCTGTAGTAATCGCCGTCGGCGTCAGCGCCGACTTTGCCCAGGAATGCGACCGGCACACCGAGTCTTGCGAGACCGAAAATAGTATTCCCGGCGGAACCGCCGGGAGCTTTTACCGGATTGCCTGGAACTTTATTCAGCAGGGCTTCGATCATGGCCTGATCAACCAGTTCCATGCCGCCTTTGGCGGCGGCAATGGATTTCAGGAAACTGTCATCAATGCTGACCAGCAAATCCACAATCGGGGAGCCTGCACCGAGTACAGCAGGAATCTTGTTATTCATCCGGCATTCCTGTCTTTACAGATTAAAGGTACTTGGCAGCAGCTTTTTTCAGCTCTTTGACCTTGTCAATTTTTTCCCACGGGAAACCTTCACGCCCGAAATGGCCGTAAGCGGCAGTATCCTGATAGCTCCAGCCGTTGGCAAACGGTTTCTTGAGCTGCAGCGTTTCCAGAATCGCGGCCGGCTTCAGGCTGAATACTTCACGGATGATTTTTTCCAGTACCGCATCGTCCTTGATCTTGCCGGTGCGGTAGGTGTCGGCATTGATGCTCAGGGGTTCGGCCACGCCGATAGCGTAGGAAACCTGGACTTCGCATTTGTTTGCCAGTCCGGCGGCAACGATATTCTTGGCGATGTATCTGCACATGTAAGCGGCAGAGCGGTCAACCTTGGAGGGATCTTTGCCGGAGAACGCGCCGCCGCCGTGAGAGCCGACGCCGCCGTAAGTGTCAACGATGATTTTGCGTCCGGTAAGTCCGGTGTCGCCATGAGGTCCGCCGACTTCAAATTTGCCGGTGGGGTTGACATAGTATTTGATGCCGGAGTGCATCATGTCTTTGGGGATTACTTTCTTCGCGACTTCTTTGACCAGCGCGGTCAGCTCTTCAATTTTCATATCCGGAGTATGCTGATGTGAAACCACGATGGTCTCGACTCTGACCGGACTGCCGTCTTTATAGCGGATGGAAACCTGGCTCTTGGCGTCCGGACGCAGGAATGCATATTTTTTCGGTTTGGTTTTTCTTAATTTGGCAAGTTCCTTGACGATCTGGTGCGCGTAAATAATCGGAGCAGGCATCAGTTCCGGGGTTTCGTCAGTGGCAAAACCGAACATCATGCCCTGATCGCCGGCGCCCTGTTCCTTGAAAAGTCCCTGTCCGGCGGTAACGCCCTGGGAAATATCGGGGGACTGCTTATGAATGCAGATCATTACCTTGCAGCTTTCAGCGCAGAAACCGACGGTGCCGTCATTGTAACCGATTTCAGCAACAACCTTGCGGGCAACTTTTTCCCAGTTAACCTGGGATTTGGTGGTAATTTCACCGGAGATAACGATCAAGTCAGTAGTCGCGAGAGTTTCGCAGGCTACGCGGCTGTTCGGATCGTCTTTCAGGCAGGCGTCGAGAATCGCATCCGAAATCTGGTCGCAAACTTTATCGGGATGTCCTTCCGAAACTGATTCGGAGGTAAAAACATGTTCCGCATGAATCTTGCTCATAATTCGTTCCTTTGTGTGATTATTTTAAATATTCCAATTACGTGATTTCAAAAAAATTCCGGCGGGAAAAAAAAACCCGGGCATTGGCTACCCGGGATTTAAATTAAATCATCATTTATTTATTCTTGATTGCCGGGACCAGCTCGCCGCGGCGATTTTTAGCTCTGGCTTCTTCAGAAGAGCCTTCAACCGCCGGACGGTCTTTGCCGTAGCTGATGGTCTTCATGCGGTCATCCTGAACGCCTGCGGCCTGCAGTGCATTTCTGACCGCGATGGCACGTCTTTCGCCAAGGGCGCGGTTGTATTCTTCGGTGCCGCGGTCATCGCAGTTACCTTCAATGATCATGACTGAATCAGCATGTTCCTGCAGGAATTTGGCGCCTGCGGCAATCTTGCCCTGTTCGCCGGCCTTGATGTTATCTTTGTCGAAATCAAAGTAAACCGGCTTGAGCAGCCCGGCATAACGCGGATCGGCGGAAAATTCGCCCGGGATCTTGCCGAAAGTGCCTTCTCCGGCGCCATTCTTCAAGCCGCCGAGATCTTTATCACCTTTAACATCCAGGCCTTCATCGGGATCGCCGCCAATCGGAGGCGGAATCGTCCCGGTAAGCTGTTTAGGATCGGAATTGTCAAACAGACTGCAACCGGCACCCGTTGTTCCAACAACTGCCACTACCATCAACGCGAGGAATAAATGCTTCCACATTTTCATCTTTCTATCTCCACCTTGTTATTAAGTATTAAGATTTTTTTAAATAATGAATTTTGATTTATATAACTTTATATTGATAATTGCGGTTGTAAAGTTATAGTACGTTGTTTTGATGCATTTTTTTACGATTTTTTTTATTTTTATGAATTGATTTCTTA
>JBAYIO010000163.1:0-6949 GCA_041665605.1 Victivallaceae bacterium
ACTGGATAGACGGTGTTTTCCTGGACATTATTGTCTTTGCAGGGCGGCCGGCGCACGGGTGGGCTTAATAAGTGGGGAATCCGGACCGCCGAAAACTGGGGAGTCTTAGACCGCCGCCTTCAACAGGGATTCTAAATCCCGCCAGTATCGAAAAAAATAAAGCTGGTTTATTAAAAGTGTTTGATAGTTGCGAGGGCGGCGCGGATCATGTACATGTTGGTAGTGGGAATTAAATTGGTGGAGGGAATTATGAAACTATTTTTAATACTTACATTTGTAATTAATTTACCCCTACTTGGACATACCGAGATGAAAGTTAGTGATTTTATTGATTCAAGCGGTTCAGCAAAAATTTTTTGGAAAGATATGACCGAAGATCAGAAAGCTCAAGACCTAGAGTGGGAAAAAGATAGTGCCGAATATATTCTTAACAACCTTGATAAAAAATGTTCAGAACTAAAAAATATTCCGGAATACACGAGATTATATGAGATGCAGTCATTTACTATCCCGCCAAAAACATTCGGACCGAATGATATATGTTTCCCGTCAAGTTCCCAAATCAGGATTCATGCCTATCGCACACTTGGGGATCATGAAAATGAATTGGCGGAAATGCGAAGGTCTCATGGGCTAAACCCTGAAAGGATGGCGGATTTGCTTGTTGTGTTAATTTCAGAAGGATATTATCGAGAAGCGGAGGCCTTTTTCCCGGAATTTGTGCATGCGGTGTGCCCATTGCTTACAAAGGAAGATGTTGTTGAGAAAATTAAAAACCGGGAAGCCATACCGTCGTATTTGTCAAAAGGGTTAGTCGCGGAATTTTGGGATAAAATTTTGGAAGTTCAAGATAAACGGGATGATTTAATGAAGCGATATAAAGAAGAAAAATTGGAACTCTCAGAGCGTATGCATAGATATTTTTATAGTAAGGATGCTGTTAAAAAAGCTAAAGCATTGGAATTTTATCGCGAGAAAAAAATCAAATTTATGATAGAAAAGGCGCATAATACCTGGAAAGGCGCAATGAAAATCAAAGCGGATAAATATTTGGAGGAATTGCTGCGATCCGCTGTTATAGCGTCTTCACAGGGGGCAACGAATAAAAAAATGGAAATAATCAGGAAGCTTAATTCTCGAAATGATGAAGTGATTTTTAAGGGATATGAATTGCTGGTTAATAATGATGGACGCGTAATTCCGGAATATAGGGACGATATAAAAATAAAAGATTCTTTGTGGAATGCCTTAAAATTCCTTGTCCCTGAACCCGCAGAGATAAAGCCGGTTGAATCGGAGACCAACAACACAGCTGATTATTTGCTCTATATTATGGGGGATGTAAGAGAGACCCGGGCTATTCCATATTTAATGAAAAACATCCATTTCGGCGGATTTCAGGACTCTTTGGCAAGAATGGGCGATAAAGCTGTAGATCCGGCTTTAACTATGCTTGAGTCCGCAAACATGATTGACAAGGAAATAGCGGTTAGGGTGCTGGAAGCTATGTTGGCGCCAAAACCGAAAGAAATAAAGATCAGTTATATAGATCCGGTTAAAGGTCTTTCATATAAAACCATTGCAAATTCATCTTGTGGTTTGTATGAGGCTTCCGGTGAAGCGCGTGAGAAAATTAAATTGGCGTTAAAAAAACAGCTTCATATGACCCCCGTAAATCTTTTTGTGCTATCCGCATATAAATATGCCGCCGATGAGGAGGATATTAAACTATTGGAAGATATCGCGCATAATGACCCATATAAAAAAGGGGTGTACAAAAGAGATGCAGCGGGGACAATATATAAAGATCAAGAAAGGTATCCGTTTCGTGAAGAAGCTCAAAAGGCGTTGGATTATATAAGAAGAAAAAAATCGAACGTTCAAGCCGGTGAAGATGATGTTCACACATCCACTGCCGCCCGCTAAAGCGGCGGTCCGGCCGGCTCGATGGAGCTTATGAATAAATACTGTATTGCGTTACTGGGTGCTGCGATCCTGCTCGCTTCATTTAATTTTACATATGCCCAGAATTCTGCGGGCGAGGAAAGAGATATCGAAGCATGGGATAAGGGAACAGATATATATACATGCATGAAAAATCTGAAATCTGAAGATGATCGGATTTTTGAAGACGCCAATGAATGTTTATATTATTTGATCCCAAGGCATTCCGCAGCCTTGCTGAAAGAGTTGGATAACAAAGAACCCGTTGTTCGGAGCCGGCTTGCCATGCTGTTCGGTAAAAGACGAATGAAGGAAGCCATGCCGGCCATAATCAAATTGTTGGATGATAAAGACATATCCGTACGGAAAAGTGCTGTTTATGCTTTGAGCGATATGAAAGATGTGGGTGCGATACCCGCCCTGATGAAATTAATTCATGAAAATGATTGGTTGATGCAAAATAGGTCTATCTCAACTTTGTTGGAACTTCAGGATAGTGTCTCCAAAGAGGATCTTAATTCCGTTAAAAAAGTGTTGGTCGGGAATTTAAAACACCCAAAAGAAATTATGAGGGAGAGTGCGGTTACTAACCTGGAAGCAATTCGAGATCCGAGCCTTATCCCGATAATTGAAGAACTATCGCGGAACGACACATATTTTTATATGGAAGACACATTGGTGAACGGCAAACAGGTACAGAGAAAAATATTCCCGGTCAGGGAAGCCGCCGTCAAGACCATTGAAAAATTAAAAAAATATTCAGAGGAGCGGAAAAAACAAGTCAATGATCCGCCGGCATCTACAACCGCGCAATAATCTTTACGGAGAATATAGGTGAAGCTTTAGATAAGCGTAGTGCCGGGGGTATTTTGGGACATATTGGGCTATTAGTCCGGGTCGGAAATACTCCAGTGGCTAATATAGCGGCATCTACGAAGTTTTAATAAATGAAAACACAAATTAAATTATTTCTCATTATATTATTGTTTGGTGGTACATGTGATGCTCAAGCAGCTTGCAGTATCAAGACGGAGCAGGATTGCCTGAGTGCGTTAAAAAGTTCAGACTGGGAGATCCGCGATAACATGCTGAGTGAGTTGCGGGAATGCCCTGCCGAACTTGCCAAGCTGACAATACAGCAGGCGGTAATTAACCAAGTGGCCATAGGACAAGAAGTATCGATCAAATGGAACAAAGATGAAGAGGCGGGCAAAAATCCACCGGCACTGGGGGAAGGATATGGGGAATATCTGGTAAATTTGCAAGCCACTTTATTCAGTATCAGTGATAATCCTAAAACAATGGACGCGTTACTAGATTCTCTACGCATAAGCGGTTGGAATATATATGAGCGTATGATTGAAACATATGGCGAAAAACTTGTTCCTGGCTTGCTGAGGCAATTTAATAATAAAGAAATATGGGAAAGTGATAATCTACAAATTCTTAGAATGGTTGAGTGGTTGAATAAAACAGTAAAACTTTCTGATGATTCCAGGAAGCAATTAAAGAAGATTATTATGGCTGGATTATCCTTTGAGAATTCTTTTTATACGCAGAAAGTTGCTATCGATGTTGTGGTTTCATCCGGATACAATGATGATGATATCCTCGCCAAAATCGAGACGCTTTCTTCTGATGAATCTCTGCATGAACCTGCGGTTAAAGCCTTGGCGATCCTGAGAGCAAGCCGTAAAGTCGCGGTGTCCAGTTCTACAATTTCAATCTCAACCGGGATCGCAACTATCCCGCTGCCAAAAGCAGTTGCCGGACAGGCGTTAAAATGAAAAGTTCTGAAAAGTGGTGAAAGAACCAAGTCAGAAAAGAGGGGAATCACTACAGAGCTTGTCTTCTCATACGGGAAATACAGGCGAGGTTTTTACATTGAGGGGAGCGCCGGTGAATATCCGGATTTTGGGGGAAATATATGGCCTGGGTTAAAAAAATTCCTGTTTTGATGGTGCTTGCCATGGCCGTCCGGCCTGGACCGAGCTTTGCGGAATTTTACCTGCGGCCGGGGGATAACGGCGAGTTCGCCTTTACGGTCCGCAGTTCTTCCGACAGCGTAGAACCCCTCGCGGTTCCGCAGGTGTGGTACCCCGGCAAGCCGGGATGGTTCAATATCGACAATGTTTCGGTAACGCCTAACGAACCGCTCAGGCCGGGTGCGACCTGCCAGATCATCGTGGAGTATCGTATAGCGGAAAACGCTCCAGCCGGAGCTGAAAATTTAAAATTAAAGGTCGCTTTCAGCCCTAATGTTTATCCGCCGGTCTGGTATCCCGCCGCAAGTCAAAGAATCGTGGTGGACGCTACCCCGCCGCTCTTGTCCGTTATGCAGCCTGAATGGCTGGCTTATTCGGCTTCCACCACCGTTATGCCCGCCGAGGGGATGGAAAAAACAGTGCGCGGGCCGGGCGCCGGCTTTTACGCTTCGGACCCGGAATCCGGCATCGCCGATTTTCAGATCGTAAATTCCAGCGGTGAGAATTTATCCGCCGGATATTTTACGCAGACTTCGGGCGGAATAAGTTACAGCGGGAATTTTTCCGAAGATCTGTACGCTGTGACGACTCTTAACAAAGCCGGGGCGTCCACTACGGGCAAACTATATATCGACTACACGCCGGTGGTTGTCGTTTCCAGTTTTACCACGCTGGAGCTCTCCGGCGGTAATTATCTCGACTCGTTTGTCCTCTCGGCCCGGTCGCATTGGGGACTTGAAATGATAAAGCTGCTGCCGGCGTCGTTTACCGCCGCCGATCCCCTTAACTCCGCCGGTTTTGATTCAGCCGCCTCCGTCCGGGAGTATAACGGCGGCGGGGCGTTATCCGCGGCGTTTACCTTTGAGGGCGTGCCTGCCGGCGAGTATGTCCTTTACGCCAAGGATTCTCTCGGTTCGTTGTCCGCATCGCCCGTTACCATCCATTCGGCTACGAATTTAAATCCGGAAACCGGATCGTACGACCATGTCGTGCAATATTTGAATCCGGATCCCTCTATGTCCGACGACCCCGGCATGATCCTGAATTTTAACGGCCGGGAAAGATTTGTTTTTCATATAGCCTATGACACCGTAACTTCAAAAGGAGCGACCTTTATTAATTCCATGCCTGCGGCCTTGCCGCCGCAGATCGCCGGTTCATATTTTACTTTCCCTTATGGGTTTGGTTTTGATCTTAAAACCAGTACGATATTTTCAGGCAGCGCCTCCGTCCGGGTCGATTACCGGCAGGCCCCGTTCACACAAGCTCAGCAGGAGCAAGCCCGGCTTTATGGGTTTGTCGAAGGAACGGGGTGGGTAAATATTACCAGCGGAACGGGCCCCGGCTGGGTTCAGGGCGCCTTCACGGCCTTATCGCAGGCGGCCCTGGTATTTCCGTATCCGGCGCAGCAGCCATACACGGCGTACAGCGCGAACAGGCTCAAAGGCGAGGCCGAAGCCGAATTGACCTCCTATTTCCCGGTCTCCGCGCTCACAGCCGCCGCTACGGAGCAGGCTCCCGTATCTATTTATGTTTCTTCCGCGGCGGCATCCGGCAAATATCAGGTATCGGATATGTTCGTTTTTGCCGGTGCGGGAACGGAGCTTGTCCCCCCGGGTAAGCTGAAATTCCGCTATTCAGCGGAACAACTTGCCAGGATAGGGGTGAATCCCAAGACCTTAAGCCTGTCCTGCGCTTTTAACGGTCCTTTCGAAACTCCGGCGGATGTGGTTACAGATACCTGCAGTATTACTTCGCCGCTGAGCTTTATGCCGTATGCCTGCGGATTGTTTTCAACCGCAAAGCCCGTTGTCCCGGACACCGCGGCGCCTGAATCAATGATCCTATGCGGGGGCCCGGCGTGCTTTATCAGGAATGGGGAAAGGTATATAGGCATAGATGCCGGCATCGGCATATATTCTTTCGATCCGGCGCAAAACGGCGTTAACGGCGGAGGCGTCAAGGCGACATATTTCGGCGTTGATGTCTCAAGTAATTCGCAGGCGTCCGCTTTGAACGGGGAGTTCTCGCCGTTCATTATTTATACTTCCACTTTTAATTTGATGGAAGGGTCCCATACGGTCGTTTATTTTGCCGTAGACAATGCAGGGAACATCGAACTTCCCAAGCAAACCACTGTTTACATTGATTACTCAAGCCCCGATACTTTCCCCGAACCGGGCGAAGATCAATTTATGAATAGTGAGGATGTCCTTTACACCGGAGGGCTCGGACCGGTTGCTTTTAATGCTTCGGACCCGGAGTATGAGGGCGCCGTATCGGGCATAAAACATATAAACATCCTGCTGGACCTTAACAGGGATGACTGCCCGCCGGGCGTCCCGTACGATACGGGGCGGCCTTTCGGGACATGCCTCAATCCAGTTTATAATGCGCCGTTCACCGTGCCCGGAGGGGCGCATACCGCGCATTATTGGGCGGAGGATAATGTCGGCAATATAGAGGATGAATGGCTGCAGGAAATATTTGTGGATACCGCCGCCCCGCGCACCTCGGTTTATATAAACGGCGTATTGGCGGAAGGTTTAAATCTGAATATACCGCAAGGCAGTTCAATAACAATTACGGCGATAGATCCTTTGGCCGGCGGTTCGGCTTCCGGTGTCAGGGGCGTATATGTTTTTGTGGATACCGCGCCGGATACCTGCGGTGAAACAGGCGCGCCGGTGTCCACCGCTCCGGCAGGGACCTGCCAAAACCCGGTTTACTCCGGGCCGCTGATCCTGTCAAACGGCTCGCACACGGTTTATTACAGCGCCGTCGATAATGTGGGGAACCAGGCCGGTGTAAAAACAGCTTATGTAAATGTTGGAGAGTCATCCTATTTGGCTGATATAACCCCGTCGTCCGGCCCCATCGGCCTGCCGTTCGTTATTACCGGCGCGGGATTCGGCGGTTACAAGGCGAACCTTACGACCGTGTTGATAGGCGGGACGACGGCGCCGATAACCTCCTGGAGCACCACCACCATTAAAGGCACGGTGCCCGGAGCGCTGCCG
>JBAYIO010000164.1:0-6731 GCA_041665605.1 Victivallaceae bacterium
CCGTAATGCGGAGATCCGACAGGGTCAACAGCAACTCCGCCCAGCAGGATGATATCGGTCTGCGGCAATGGAGTTGAGAGCTGTTCCCATATTTCCAGTTCGTTGACGTGTCCCAGATTCAACGCGCCATGCTGAGGATACGCATCCCACGCCGCCAGCCCTTTCGCCCCGGCCCGGATGAGTTTAAGCGCACGCTCGCGGTGCTGATGGGGCAGCATTTCATTCGGATGGGCATTGCGGTTGTAGGCGTGCGGCCAGATCTGGCAGCCGGTCGTCCGGGCGATTTGATTGAAGAACACCATATCGTAAGCATCCTGCGGATTCGCCCCGGGCTGCCATTCCCAGTTATACGGGAAAAGATACTGCACCAGGCCTTCCTTCGCCCAGCCCTCAACGTCCAGCCCGAACTGATCGTTCAACGCCCTGGTCGCAAAACAATTCGCCGCCAGGATCATGTCCGCCCCGGCCATTTGACGCATTTCGCGCAGATATGCTGTCACATACCGATACCGGAATTCGACCGCCTGCGGATCGAGTCGATCCAGAAGGCGGATATCTTTGCCGAAAGCCTCGCGGAATCCCTCGACGACCGGTTCCTCGTACAGCGTGCAGGGTACTCCGCGGTTAAACAGCAGATGCAGGCCGTCGGGTTTGAACGCCGCCACCTCCGCCAATATGTCCAGCAGGTGTCTTCGCACTTCCGGATAGGCATATGACATCTGCATCAAAGGACGACCGTCGGCCGTCTTGCAGGCCAGGTGGCGATGCGTTTTATAAAACTCCGACGGACAAAAATCGCACGGCGGTTCCAACGCGAAAAGCTGGGGACGCTGTGCGATAAATACTTTCAATCCAAGCCGACGCGCCGTCCGAATCGCCAGCGCGCACGGATTTTGGCCGGATTTATTCAAACGATCGATATTCTCGGAAATCGCCGTATCAAGATGCCGGAACGTAGGCTCATTGCGAGTATCGAATCGCCGTCCGGCCCTGGTATTGTAATTCGTAACGTCAGCCCCCAGGATTCCCCACGAGATCACCTGGAAATCAGTTCCCGCCATCGCTTCAAGATCGTTCGTCACCGCAGCACCCGGCGTATCATGCCGTTCTACAAAATGCCCGTGTCCGTCGAGGGTCCACATGAAAGGCACACGTTCCGGCGAATGGAACCGGGCGATCTGCTCTTTGGACAGCGGGATCAACCGAATAAAGCCCAGCCCTGTTCCGTCCGGTGTCGGCGAAACATGCAGCTTCTGTCCGCTCAGATCGGCGATCTTCCAGAAATGTTCTTCAAAGCGATACGACCCGCGTTGCAGCGGTATCCAGTCGCAGGGCTTATGAAGTTTGAAGTTGCTGTAACGGTCGTCGTTGGAAAGTTTCGCGTTCAAGCTTGTGCGTATTCCGGGCGCGGGACCGAAAAGACCCAGTGAAATCGCATAGACCCCGCCGGCATTCAGTTCAAGAACGATTCCCGGTGTCGGATCCAGATAGGCGTAAAGCAATGTTCCTGAATCGGTTGATGAACACCAATCAATCAGCCGCCACCTGCCCTTCACGGGTCTGTCGGAAACCGCCTCCGCAGGCTGGGCATTCGAAAAGTCGCGAATAACGATCTCTTGTGCAAGGTCATTCATTTTATCAAAACCTTCCTTTGGTTCCCTGTTTCTCGTCATCGCGGAATACGCGTTCAATCACCTGTGAAATCGTCGCCTCCACCTCTGCGAGCGTTTTACCGTAGCTTACCGGCGGAAAATCGCCCTCGAATACATCGGTTGTCATTACGTCCATGTATTTCTCCTCGTTTTTTAATCTGAGGTTTGCCTGTCAGGACATTCTGGAATTTCTTCTCAGATCACACGTTTAATTTTGCGCCTCGTTCACAGACTGTCTTTCTGATTTCCGCATAATCCAAATCGCGAGGTGAGCAGTCTTTTTTAACGGCAAGTGCCGCCGCGATTCCGGCCGCCTGTCCCATCATCGAACAGGTGGGTATTATCCTTGCCGACGACAGCGCCAGTTGTTCCGCAGACATGCAACGCCCCGCCGCAAGCAAGTTTACGGCTCCGTCTGGCAAAAGGCAGCGGAAGGGAATCTGGTAGGGAGGTACTTTGAGCGTATCCTTGGGCAGGATGTAGGTGCGCTTGTCGTCATCCGGTTTATGCCCGTCCAGGTAATAGACGCCCCGCGCAATAGCATCGTCAAATGTGCGACCCGCGCGGAGGTCTTCGAGCGTGAGCACATAATCCCCCGCGATGCGCCGCCCTTCGCGAATGCCGATTCTGGGGGAGCAATGGTCGAACAGCCACGGTTCTCTCTTGACACGCTGATAATAATCCAGGACCTGCATCATCCGGCGGCGTGCGTGTATTTCTGCGGCGGTTAACGACTCGGTGTCGCCTGCATCGAATTTTGGTATCTTAATCTTTATGGCGTGGCCGCGTGGGCCGTTCGGCCATATGGTGGTCATGGGGAGCGCATCCTCGTTCCGGATAGGTTCAAACCATCCCTTCGGTATCTGGGCGCATACATCTTTTTCATCTGCGCAGCGCACAAAGAACATGAGGGACATCGGTAATTGCAATCCGTCGCCGGGACGCCCTCTGACGGTTTCAAGACCGGCAAGGCGCACCAGCTGCGCCTCGCCCGTACAATCAATGAACTGTTTCGCCCGAACCGCTTCCGGACCCGACGCCCCGGACACAATACACTCTGTTATGAGTCCCCCGCTCATGCGAGCGTCCACAAGCTGTGTGTGCAGAAGTAAGCGGACACCCCGTCGGAGCAGAAGTTCCTGCAGGACAATGGCCAGTATCTCATGGTCAAACAAGCGGTGATCCGCTTCCGGATACGGACGATACGGCTCAATGGCCTTGAATTCCCCCAGCGCCTCCACGATGGAGTCGAACGCCTCTCCCTGCCCCCTGGTTTCACCGCAGAAGGCGCCCACCCCTCCAACAGTTGCATTTCCGCCGAAAACCCCGAATTTCTCCACGAGCAGGACACTGGCATCCGAACGCGCAGCGGCAAGCGCCGCAGATACGCCTGCCATTCCGCCGCCTAACACCGCAACATCGCACTCATAACGGACGGGGATATCGCGTCTCCATACGACCTTGGGCGTTTTTTTCACTGTTGTGTCCTCACGTATTTTCATATAAATCCCCCGGTGTTTTTTCCCATGTCCATATCCCTTCAATTCATCAAATTGTGCGCCATCCTAATTGCTGAATATTTACGCATATAAATTAATAATTATAGCTCCATAATATGTTTAAAGGCAACCAGCCACTCTCAACTGTGGGCGTGCCTTTTTTTCTTGGATCTACATGCCCGTCTGCAAATAATATATTTGTTCCCCCGTTATGTCTGTATGAAAAATTGATAGAATATCCTGACATATCTAAAAAAGGGGCTTGGGTCGTTTTGGAAAATGTTTTCGCTTCACTGTCTCCATAAACTCCTCCATAACACCAATCAGACATGAGAAGCACTTCAGAAGGTCTGCTATAATTAATGATTTTAGCACCATCACGATAACATGAATAATAATTATACCCGTAACCTCTACGCCGATAATTACCGTATTCGGATAATGAAGAAAATGAGTCGGCGAGTCCACCGGAAGGACAATGATAAATACTGAACGATGTCTTTTTTTCAGCAACTGCCCAGTCCTGTGGATATTCAACATATGGCATTAAAAGATAGTCCCATAAACGAGACTCAATCCTGCTGTATGGAATCCAATCCTTGTAATCACAGGCATACATCATATTTGCAATGCCAAATTGCTTAAGGTTATTTATGCAATCTATGGACTTGACCCTGTCACGGACTTGCTTCAGGGACGGAAGCAAGATTGAAGCCAAAATAGAGATAATAGCTATCGTTACAAGCAATTCAATCAAAGTGAATGGCATTTTTTTCATCATATCTACTTCTCCTTTTGATATATACAGTCATTGATACCGCAATTTAAAAGATTCTGGAGCCTTCATTTCGATCGCCCCTCGGCTGGAACCGGCTGGCGCACGAATACTTTATTTTTCATCGCTGCCATCTTCTTTTCGACTTTCGGAAAACTAGTACACAATGCAATTTATTTCCCTTCAATCGTCAGCTCATTCGCCGGAGCAATTACCACAATCTCGTGTTCGTAGGCGCGGCTCCCTTTCGAGTTGCTCCAAGTCTCATCCAGCCACCTTTTAATTGTACCCGGCCTGATGATCGAATACTTTGGAACTTTTGAGATTAAAGATTCCACGCTTCGACTTTCCGGGACTTTCAAATCAGTATCGTTATCCCGGAGGATATTGACATCAAATCCGCCTTTTAAGTCCTTGGCTGTCCAGAAGTTGCCGTGCGGCGACCAATTGGCGCCTGCCGCCCCTCCATCAAAGTCTCCCGGTTTCAAAAGTTCCATTCCCCGTCCGAGAAGCAATACCCGATAACCAACCGCACTTTTAACACCTAGTTTTTCCACATCCACTGAAAGGGTTGTCGATGCCGGCGCTTGATCATCCGACAACAATGAAATACCTATCCAGTTGTTTTTTTTGAGTGTTCTGACAATCCGGACTTTTGCTTCTTTTTTTTCGGCAGCCGTTATCTCGGGAATGGTGTATTTCTGTATCAGCGTCGAAAAAGCATTCGCCATGGCGGCATCCTTCTGGATGGCCGTTGCAAAGTCCGCGACTGGAATCGTAACGACCATGCCTTTACCAATGGGATTTTCCCTGACTGGAATGGTTCCGTCTGATATTTTCCCGGTACCGTTTTTGTTGAATTCCGCACCGCTCATTTCCAGGGAAATGTCTGTTTCATCACTGATATCCGGTTTCGATGTCGACCACTGAGCGTTCAGACTGATGACAATCCCGCCGCCGGTGATGTATTTTTTCAGGTTGTCCATGTTTTCTTTTGAAAGACCGCGAACGCTGTACTGAGTGGCAACCAAAACGCGGTACTTTGAATAGAGCGCAGCATCTTCGACGAAAATAGTGCTCACGTCCTGACAGCGCGCCAAGGTTTGTATCAAGTCCAGCGTCTGCAGTCTTTCCGTCTTTGCGTTCTCGCCCAGACACAGCGCCAGATAATTGTAATTGTGTAAAAAAGTTATCCTGGCAAGCGATGTCCCGCCAGCCCACTCGCGGACATTGATAATGTTTCGTTTGTATTCCTGAAATATCCGCGGTGTGGCGCCCACCGACATTGGCCTGTGAACATACTCAAAATTAAAATCTATTCCGCCTTGTTGGCCGGAAAAGCCGGCGGCATTGAGAACACCTGGTTTAAGAGCGGCGAAAAAGCCGGCAAGATTGTTCGGATAAGCTTTAAGCTCATTGTCAATTCTATGCGGATAGTCCCAGGTATAATCGGCAAGCAAATGCCAGCGGTAAGGGTTTATGGTTGTACAGCAACGCGGAAAATTCTTCGTATAATCATATATCTGTATGCCCAGTTGAAACCCTTTTGTATGCAGATAATCCCCCAGGTCTTTATGAAAATCCTCATTGACCCATTGTTTAAAAAGAACCGTTCTTCGCCACCATATATCATTTGGGTTATACCACTTGCTCCCATTTTCCATCTTTTTGTTAATATCATCCGGCAGATGTTCTCCAAAATTCTTCATGCAAAATTGATCAAATGTAGGCATGTATTTCCAGTGATAATCATTGTAATTGTTCCATAACATATCGGTAAACATCCCGGCGAAATTTCCGTATTTATTATATTTTGTGGCATATTCATCGATCAGTTGATGTAAAAACTCACGGTAGTCGGGACTTAAAAAATCAGGGACATCGCCAGCCGGCGGATCGCCAACTGCCGCTTTTATTACTTTTCCGTCCGGATAATGCGCCTGCATTTTTTCGGGCAACAAACCGCCAGAACTAGCCATTTGTAATTTAACCCATACCTTGATACCTTCTTCACTTGCTGTTTGCACCAGCATCATCAAAGGGTCATATTCACCATATGTTCTGGCGCCGATTGCATCAGGATTGGTCGATGGATAAAATACTTTGGCGCTGCGGACATTAAGCTGTACGATATCGGTAATACCAATCGATTTAAGCAACCGCATATATTGCCGGGTCCGTTCAAAACCCCAATTGTTTAAATGTGTCTGACGGATGATGGCAAAATATCTGCCGCCGAGAGAGGCCACCGGCGGCCTTTCGAGGGACATGGATCTGAGCAGGTCTTCATTGAACCATTTGCCCGACTGCTCATCCCCCGTCGGATTGTTTCCGGGAATGACGACATCGGCGGAAAAGGCGCTCAAGGACAATACAAGAAGGCCAAGCGATATAATGGCGGATTTTTTTTTCATACGAACAGCTCCTATGGATATTGGTAATAGCTTAGATAAAAGTTGATTTCCTGAAATATTTTTTATTTTTTCCCTCCTCCTTTTTGTTTCATTTTTAAATTTTCTGAAAAAAATACGTGTTCAGTAATACCGTGTCGTTTACTTAATCCGTGCTAAAACCGGCAGGTTTAATTCGCGCAGAATGGATTCCACCCGTTTGCGTTCCGGCGCACGAAAGGTATGAAACGGCTCGGCCATGAAGTCGCCGCAGATGCCGAGCAGTGAAAGTGCGCACTTGATCCCCTTGATGCCGCTCGATGCATAATGACCGACGCGATAGATTTCGCGAAGCACAAATATTTTACGCTGCAGCTCAATCATTGCCTCCGTGTCTTTTTCTGCCGCAGCATCA
>JBAYIO010000165.1:0-6602 GCA_041665605.1 Victivallaceae bacterium
ATACAATACAAGAAATATAGTGCAAAAAATGACTTTGTCAAAAACAAAATTAAAGAAAAATGAAACTTTATTGAAAGTATTTCTTGAGAATTATAATCATCACCGCTCTACTGAGCCATTACTCCATTACAACAAAATCTTACACCCTTTGAATTAAAAGGGTTTCAATTCTTGGAATTGAAGTGTATATTATAACAATGATTTAGTTTGTCAGATAATAAATTCACCGGCTGAAGCAGATAAACTAGTACAGGAGACGTTTTATGGACCAGGATAATTATCCGGCCGCTCCAATTTTGATTGTGGACGATGAAAAAAATGCGCTGAAAAGTTACGAGCTGGCCTTCCTCAGCGCCGGAATCAATAATCTCCTGACCTGCGAAAGCGGGATGTGCGCATTAGAGATTCTCAGTTCAAAAGAAGTAGAACTAATATTGCTGGATATGATTATGCCGAACATGTCCGGCTCCGAATTACTGCGGCAGATAGTTCAGGATTACCCGGATGTCCCGGTTATCATGGTTACCGGCGTCAACAGCCTTGACAGCGCGGTGGAGTGCATGCGTCTGGGCGCAATTGACTATCTGCTGAAACCGGTTGATCCCGACCGGCTGATCGCCCAGGTCAAGAATACCATCGAACTGCGGAAACTGAAGCGGGAAAATTATCTGCTGCAGAAACATTTACTGCTGGAGGAACCCGCTGACCGTCCGGAAGCCTTTGCCAGAATCAACACCCAGAACAAATATATGCTCGCGCTGTTCCAGTACTGCAAAGCCATTGCCGGAAGCCGCCAGCCGGTGCTGATCACCGGGGAAACCGGGGTCGGCAAGGAACTTTTCGCCCAGGCGCTGCACAAACTTTCAGGCTGTTCAGGGGAACTGGTTACAGTCAACATCGCCGGTCTGGACGACAACATTCTGTCAGACACGCTCTTCGGCCACCGTAAAGGCGCTTTCACCGGCGCGCTGAATAACCGGCCGGGGATGATCGAAAAAGCTAATGACGGCACTTTATTCATTGATGAAATCGGCGATCTGAACATTGCGTCGCAGGTGAAATTGCTGCGCCTGCTGCAGGAAAGAGAATATTCCCCGCTGGGCTCGGATACTGCCAGAGTTTCGACTGCCAGAGTCATTCTGGCAACGCACCGCGATCTGGGCGCATTGCAGCGGGACGAAAAATTCAGGAAGGACCTTTACTACCGGATATCGACTCATCATATCAGCATTCCGCCGCTGCGGGACAGAAAAGATGATATTCCGCTGCTGTTGAATTTCATGATCGAACAAATTTCAGGCGAGTTGAGTAAGAAGTCGCCGCAATATCCGTCTGAACTGCTCACGCTGCTGAAAGCCTATCATTTCCCCGGCAACATCCGCGAACTTGAAGCCATGGTGTATGATGCCATCAGCAGTCATAAATCCAAAATGCTTTCAACCAAGGTCTTTATCGAACATATTTCGCGAAACTCCAGGAACAGCCATTTAAGTGACGAAGTTCAAAAAAGTCAGCAGGATCTGGGTAACTGTTTCTCCGGGCTGTCCGCTTTGCCCACCATCAAGGAGTCGGTTAAAACTCTTATCCAGGAAGCTTTGAAGCGGTCTGAAAACAATCAGAGCATTGCCGCCAGGATGCTGGGAATCACCCCTCAGGCGCTCAGCGCCCGGCTCAAGAACAACGGCGATCAAGCTTAAAATATGTCAGGAAACATGGATTTATGAAAAAGGATCTGACTAAAACATCGGATTTCGATGCATATGAACTGCAGCGCAGACTGGAAGATCAACTGACAACGACTGAATTCAAGCCCGCCGCAGCAACGTCGGTGCCAGATTCGGAGCGTGTCTATGAACCTGTCAGCCAAACAGACATCAGCCCAATCAGAATTCTAGTGGCGGATGACAATACCGTTGACCGCAGGGTGGCAAAGTCTATCCTTCATAAACTCGGCTACCACGCGGATTTCGTTTCCAATGGCAAAGAAGCAGTCAGTATCATGGAGGAAAAACATTATGATATGGTGCTGATGGATTGCGTAATGCCGGTCATGGACGGTTTTGAAGCTACTGCCATCATCCGTAATCCGGAATCGCCGGTGCTCGACCATCAGGTCCCGGTTATTGCCATGACCGCAGGTTTTGTCGAAGGCCATGAAGCTAAATACATCAATGCCGGCATGAACGATTACATTGCCAAACCGATCTCGCTGCCGAAACTGGCGGCGACCGTAAGTAAACTGGTCATATTGCACCCCGGCAACGGCAATATTGCGACGGCAGAAGCCGGAACCGCCGTCTTTGACCGGCGTGAACTGGCGGAACGCCTGCTGAACGATGAAACCATGCTGCATGACGTTATAAGCGATTTTCTGCAAAATCTGCCCAAACAGATGGAAGACTTGAAAGCCTCCATTGGAACTCCAATCCTGGCTCACATCATTAAAGATTCTGCAATGGCGATAGGCGCCAACGAACTTTTTCCGCTGGCCATGAAAATCGAGACCGCCGCCAAAAAACGCGATCTCGGAGAAGCCGCCAGACTGATGCCGCAGCTTGAAAAAGCCGCCGCACGCTTAATTGCACTGTTGAAAAGCGAAATGCAAAAACCTGACGCAAATAGCTAAGCCGCCAAGCCAAAGCAGGCTATAGGAACAGGCTATTTCATGCTGAATGAAAAATCCGCGATACACTTGCTGATTGCAGCTTCCGAGGATGTAAATGCTATGCCGTTCGCTTTCAGCTTCTGATTGCTTATTCTTAAATCTCTCGACTTGTCACGGAACTCTTTCAGCAACAGCGGCTCCATCCGGTCTTCCAGCCCCATTGCTCTAAAGACTGTTTGCGCCAGTTCGTAGACGTTCAAATCATTTTCGCTTCCCGCATTGTATATTCCACCCGGCAGATGAAACATCTTTTCGATGTTTTCGATCAGCTCGTAGACATAGGTAACTCCGCGGTGGTCGGTTGCCGGAAAACCAACAGGCTGATTCTTCATAACTGATTTCGCAATGTTCCAGACCAGATTTGAATTTATCTTTTTACTGCGTTCCGGCAGGCCGAACAGCCAGGTAAGCCTGAGAGCTACCGCCTTCGGCATCAGTTCCAGAATGGCGTTTTCCGCCTCCAGTTTATGCCTGCCGTATACGTTATAAGGATTCACCTCATCGGTTTCTTTATAAGGCCCCTGCCCCGCATTGCCGATGTACACCTGGTCCGAACTCAAAAAAATGAGTTTGGCGCTGCATGCTTCAGCAGCTTTGGCGACATTCACCGCGCCGCAGACATTTACCGACTGCGACAGCTCCGGGTTATTCTGGCACATGGCAGTATCTGAAATTGCCGCGGCATGCACGATATAATCCGGATTGTTCTCTTTAATGACTTTAACCGTCTGATTAAGGTCGGTTATATCCAATTGCCGGTGAGCAAGCCCGGTCACAGCATACCGGCACTTATAAAAATCAATAAACCTGGAAGCAAAAAAACCATTCGCTCCTGTGATAAGAATTCTTTCCATCATTACCCCTTTTTATTATTAAAGTACTTTGCAGCATTGATAATTTCAAGCATCAAAAATGTATAGAAAAATCAGATTATTCATGTCAAAAACCGGAAACCCGGATTATGTTAAGCCGTATGTTATAATTTAAGCGGATTTACTATATGAGCAAAACAGAAAAAAATGTTATAAAAAAGGTCGTCTGGCCGGGCAGTACGCAGCTTGCCCCGGTTCCGGCGGCACTGGTGGCCTGCGGCGGGAGTGGAGAGTGGAAACCGAATCTGATTACAATCGCGTGGGCCGGCGTCATCTGCAGCAAGCCGCCAATGGTCTCAATCGCCATCCGTCCCGAACGCTACTCATATGCGATTATCAAAGCCACCGGCGAATTCTCAATAAACCTGCCTACCGCGAAAATGGTCAAAACCGTAGACTGGTGCGGTGTGGTGTCGGGCCGGGACCATGATAAATTTGCCGCGACCGGACTTACGCCGATGCCCGGCAGCAAGATCGCCGTTCCCATCGTCGCGGAGTGTCCGCTGGCGCTGGAATGCAAGGTGACCCAGGTGCTCGAACTCGGCGTGCACCACCTGTTTCTTGCCGAAGTGGTAGCCGTGCAGGCTTCGGAGCATCTGATTGACGCCAACGGGCGATTTGACCTGGAGCAGGACGGGTTGCTGGCTTTTGTGCATGGCCATTATTACAATATCGGGGAATGCCTCGGACACTTCGGCTTTTCCATCCGCCGCAAACCCGGCGACATTGTCAGAAAATAAGCAATACAGGTCAAACGTAGAAATATTCGGGGATTTCAAAGAGTGTGGAAAGCGGCAGCGTTGCCGCACCGATAGCATCGATTAATTCAAGCTTTGAAATATAAATTTCGGTCTTCTCATAGCTGCCCTGCAGACAGTGCTTCTTCATTTCGCGCTTGATATGGGCAATCAACGGTTCACCGAAGAAACTTACTACTGAGCCGCTAAGAATAATTACTTTGGGGCACAGGATATTAACTACCGCCGAAAGCCCCATTCCCAGCCTGGCGCCGGTTTCCGCCAGCAGCTCATCGTATTTCGCCTGCGGAATCATTCCCTGCCTGAAATAACAAAGACGCTCAATCGGGTTACCGCTGCCGGCGTTGATACATTCAAGAATAGTTTTCTCCGAAGCGTAAGTTTCCAGGCAGCCGAGATTTCCGCAACGGCATTTTCTGCCGCCCGGCTCAATTGACACATGCCCGATTTCTCCGGCATACTGTCCGGCCCCTTTATAAATCCGGCGGTTGTTTACAATACCGGCACCGATACCGCCGGAGACTTCGACACATACGAAATCATTGTAATTACGTCCGATTCCAAACCATTTTTCAGCCAGCGCGATTGAGCTTGATTCTTCCTCAAAATACAATGGCAGATGGATAAATTCAGCAAAAACATTGCGGAAGTTAATGCCGTTAAGCGCCGGAATATTGACCGATGCCATAACGATGCCGCGTTCCATATCAAGAATACCCGGCATGCAGATGCCGACGCCGTAAAACGGTTGTTTGCGCGAAGACAATATCTTGTAAATATTTTTTACCGCGCCAATAATTTTATCCAGTCCGGAATAGAAAGGATATTCCTCTTCATGCGATTCCTCGATTCTGCCGTATAGATCTATCAGCACGCCGCGGGCAAAGTGGGGGGCGATGTAAATGCCCATTACATATTTTTCCCGGAATTCCAGCATGGTAAAAGGGCGTCCGGACACATTGTCTTTTTTGCCGGCTTCTTCAATCAAACCTTCATTCAGCAATTCGGTCACAAAATTCGTAATGCTTTTCTTATCCAGACCGGTTTTCCCGGCAATCTGCGAACGGGCGATAGGTTTGTTCTCCCGGATCGCATTTAAAACCTTTATCCGGTTGATATTCTTTATCAATGAATGATTTTTAAGCTGCATTTGTTCCAACTTTTTTGGCTGCATTCATAATGGCTCCGATCAATAATTTTATTAAGCTAAACGATTTACGGATAAATTCAACCGTACATTTAGTTTTAATCCGCAGAATGCGCATCGTCAAATTATCTTCTTGGCCGTTCTGGCTTTTATGCGGTATCTGGCAGGGGAAATTCCGTAATACTTTTTAAAGAGATGATAAAACCGGCTCAAGCTCTGGAAATTAAGGTCATAGGAAATCGCGCCGATTTCTTCATTGCTGTCAGCCAGCAATCGGGCTGCATAATTTATCCGCAGCTCATTGATGAATTCTGTCGGCGATTTATCCAGATAACGGCGGAACGATTTGCACAGATGCTCCGGAGTGCAGCAGGCCAGTTTCTGCATCCGCTTCAAGCCTTTTATGAAATTTTCCGGGTTGCGCATTTTCTGGCACAGTTCATCCAGCCAGTCAGGCACGCGCTGTTCGGTCAGCGTATAGTTTTCGTCAAGGAAATACTGTGTGAACAAGTCGGCCAGCAATATCTTGATTTTGATCTTGCGGGCGGAAGGAGTCAACCCGGCGGCATTGATCGAAAGCATCCTGGTGCTGAGTTCGTTGGCCTCATGGCCGTCCAGCAGGAAAGTCGGCGGCAGCACCGACGCGGTGAATTTCTGCAAAAAAGTGTCCTCTTCAAGATAGCGGCTTAAAGTCAGGAACAGTTCCAGTTGAAACGCCAGGAAGATCATTTCGCACGGCGACTCCTCCGCCGGTTCGAAGCCGTGAATATCGGTCGGCCTGACAAACACCAGCGAATCCTGAGTCAGCAACTGGCGCTCTCCGTTTGCCCGGTGATAGATTTTGCCGTTCAAAATCAGGATTATTTCCGCGAATTCATGACTGTGCGGGACCGTGCCGGACATTGGCAGCGAGTGATAATTGATGTTGCCGCCGGACGGAATCAGCGCCGGGGTGCGGCCGCGGTTCCAGGTGACGGAATGGAAGGAGACACTGGCGCCGATTGTCTCCTCGATAAAATTGTCCAGTTCCAGCTCTTTAGCTTTCATTTATCCATTTCCATAATAAATTGGAGTTTTATTCAGCAAAATGTTAATATAGAGCAAAAACTAATAAAGGAAAACAAGAATTTTATAATATTTGAGTTAAAATATACATATAC
>JBAYIO010000166.1:0-6078 GCA_041665605.1 Victivallaceae bacterium
CCATTCGGAGTCTGGTTTTGACTAAAGCAAGGTGGCAGCAGTTTTGGAATAAAATTTCCTCATGCGGGTGTCAAAAACATCATAAATCTAATTCTATCTGACATTATATTATAGGCGCACCCTGGGATGATTGCGAGTTATGATGTAGAAAATTAAAAGCCGTCTGCTGCGGCCGCGACGACAGCGGAGAGAAAAAATGCCGACGCGGAACGCAGCAAACGGAGAAATAAACGTATTTATATTATACAACGTTCAAGCGATTTTTGTTAAAAAAATCATAAAAAAACTAAAAAAAAGCGATTTGAACAGAGAATTGGCATCCTTTTTTATGGCAAGGATGGCCTGCAAGCTGTTTTCAGAAGCGGCTGAATGGATGACAGTTACCATTCAGCCATATTTCGGAAGGATTGTCTGCGACTTCAGTTTTTGACGACTTCCAGGATTACCACATTCTCGACCGGCACATCCTGCTGTCCATTTTTAAAACGGGTGCTCACTTCCGCGATTTTATCAACCACATCCATGCCTTCAATGACTTTGCCGAATACGCAATAACCGTATTGCTGGTCGTTGGCGGCGGTGAAATCCAGGAAGTTATTGTCTACGGTATTGATGAAAAACTGTGCGGTAGCGCTGTGCGGGTCAGGAGTTCTGGCCATCGCGAGTGTTCCGCGTTTGTTGCTGATCTTGTTATTTGCTTCATTTTTCACCGGGGAACGGGTCTTCTTCTGATTAAAACTGGTGTCGAAGCCGCCGCCCTGGATCATGAAACCTTTGATCACACGGTGAAAAATGGTGTTGTTGTAATGTCCGTCAGCCGCATATTTCAGAAAGTTCCTGACCGATTCAGGGGCTTCCTGGTCGAACAGCTTCACCTTGATGTCGCCCATTGAGGTTTTAATCGTAACAATGCTGGACTTGCTGTCCTTGCCCGAATCCGCGCTGATCGCAGTTGAGAAAATTAAACACCCAAGAACCGTTGCGAGTAAAAGTTTCATTTATTCCCTCTCTTAAATAATTATTTTGACTGTATGTGCTTGTTTATTGTATAGTCTAAAAAAGCGAAATCAAGGAAGATGTCGAATTTTTGAAGCTTTAAAATACATCTGCTCAGAAATGGCTGAAAAGATGGGAGTTGTCGGCCAGCCACTTCTTCCGCTTAATATAATCGGGGCACATGATGCCGACGGTATGCCAGAACCGGGCGGAATGGTTCATCTGTTTGAGATGAGCCATTTCGTGAGCGACAATGTAATCGAGGATGAGTTCCGGGCACATAATCAGCCGCCAGGGAAAATTCAGTGCACCTTTACAGGTGCAGGATCCCCAGCGCTGATTGGCGGAATTGATTTTTACCGCGCTGTGCTTCAACTCAAACGCAGCCGCCAGCGCGTTGACTTTCGCGCTGATAATCTTCCGGGCGGTTTTCCGATACCAGGCCTCCAGCCGTTTTTTGACGAATACCGGCGGCGCGGCCGCAGTGTAAAAGGCTTTGTCAAAAACAATATCGGCCGGCAAATCCGACCGAAAACGCAGCGGATATTTTTCACCAAGGAAATAGAAAAGATCCCCTTCGTTGAAAGTTTCCGCCGGAGTCGCCTTTTTGCGTTCTTCCGCCTGTTTGCGCTTGGCCGTGATCCAATCGCGATACTTGTTGATGGTATCTTGAATCGCCTGATCGGGAAACCGCAGCGGCGCCCGCACAATGACCGTGCCGTCATCCTTGACCTGGATCACGATACTGCGCCGCCTGCTTCTGACGATTTTGTCCACTGTTTTCATTGGATTTCCGAATAAGGGAACGGCCTTAATCTGACGCAGCGCGTAATGCTGTTTAAGCTCAGTCCGCGATGGCTTCCAGAATCAATATGTTTTCTGCGGGAACATCCTGATGCCCGTTTTTCGATCCGGTCCGGACTCCCTTGATTTTATCAATGATATCCATCCCTTCAGTAACTTCGGCGAACACGCAGTAACCGTAGTGCTGCGGAGTCGGAGCCTTGAAGTCCAGAAAATTATTATCCGCAACGTTGATGAAAAACTGCGCGGAGGCGCTGTGCGGGTCAGCGGTTCTGGCCATCGCGACGGTGCCGCGCTTATTGCTGATCTGGTTGTCCGCTTCGTT
Organism: Victivallaceae bacterium; assembly: GCA_041665605.1. Taxonomy (GTDB): domain Bacteria; phylum Verrucomicrobiota; class Lentisphaeria; order Victivallales; family Victivallaceae; genus CAIPAT01. The sequence continues at coordinate 2,126 of JBAYIO010000166.1, forward strand.
TTTCACCGGCGCACGGGTCGGTTTCTGGGTGAATTTGGCATCGAAGCCGCCGCCCTGGATCATAAACCCGTTAATCACACGGTGAAAAACGGTGTTGTTGTAATGCCCGTCCTTGACATATTGCAGAAAATTCTTGACGGTTTCCGGAGCTTCCTTGTCAAACAGTTTCAGTTTAATGTCGCCCATTGATGTTTTCAGCGTTACCATAAATACACCTTTCTAAAATTTTAATAAAATATGAGTACGTGGATTACTATAATATGTCTATGTTAAAATTAAATCAAAAACGTATTGATTTTCCAGGAGAAAAATATTATGTCCTTGACTTGAGGAATCCGGCGCGGTTGCTGGTGATGGAGTCAACGCCAAACTTTTTGAATTTTGCCGCTTTTTCCGGTTCGTCAATCGTCCAGACGTGAAACTCGAATCCGGCGTCATGAATTTTCCGCACAAACCCGGCATCGAGAAAATCGGCACAGTGGGAATCAACCCCGTCAGCACCGTTCCGGCGCAGAATATTAATAATCTCTTCGGCGGACGGATGGCAATTTTCATCATAACTGCACAGCCAGCAGGCTTTCAACTGCGGCAACTGTTTTTTAGCTTCGGCAATGGCGGCCTGATCGAACGAGATGATTATGATCTGATTGTCCGCCAGAGCGGATTTTTTCAGGACGGGTTTCAGCCTGTTGATGATGGCCGGACCGCTTTTGACTTCGATAAAAACTTTCATGCCGGGTTTAACGACGTCAAGCAGTTCCGCCAGCAGCGGGATTTTCTCGCCCTGCCATCTGGCATCTTTCCAACTGCCGAAGTCCAGCTTCCGCAGTTCCGGAAACGACGTTTCCGCGATTTTTAAGTCAGCATTTGACACCCGTCCAGTATCCGCATCATGAATGCAGACGATTTCACCGTCTAACGTCAAATGAATATCGCATTCGATTCCGTCCGCGCCGCTTTGCGCAGCCAGGCGGAATGCGGACATGGTATTTTCAGGAGCGTCAAACGATTCTCCGCGATGAGCAATCCATAACATTTTGGTTATGCTCCTGTTTCAAAAGGAAATTGATATTGCTGCAGATTGAGTTCCTTTTTGAGTTGCACCATTTGCTTCTGCAACGCCGGATTGACCGGCACACCTTTGTCGCAGCGCTCCAGCCAGTTCAAATATTCTTTTTCGCCGGCGGTGTAAATTTTCTGTTCCCCCGGCGCAAGTCTGGAGTTGCGCAGTTGCCGCAATATCTCGCCGGAGGCTTGTTTAAATTCCGCCGGTTCAATAAACGCGGCAATATCAATGGCGATGAAGAAATGACCAAGATGATAGGGCCGCTTGGAGCCGTCGGCATTGAAGCCCAGCAGACCTTTAAGGAATGTGCCCTGCTGCAGTGCGGCGGACAGGATTTCGACGACGGTGGCGTAGCCGTATCCCTTGAAGCCGCCGCCGTCTTCGCCGATGCCGCCTAGCGGCGTCAGGGCGGCAGTGCCTTTGATCAGGTCATCCAGTATCTGATGGGTGTCGGTGCGGGTCTGCCCGTCTTCGCCAATGACCCAGCCAGGCGGCAGCGCTTTGCCGAGGCGGTCATAGACTTCTATTTTGCCGCGCTGTGAAACCGAAGTGGCGCAGTCCAGGAAGAACGGAAATGCCTCATCCGTCGGCATGGCGAAGGTCAGCGGGTTGGTGCCCAGCATGTTTTCCACTCCGAACGTCGGGGCAATGGACGGGCGGGCATTGGTGCCGGTGATGCCGATCATATCATTATCCGCGGCCATCAGCGCGTAATATCCGGCGATGCCGTAGTGCGTAGAGTTCCTGACCGCAACCATGCCCATGCCGTATTTTTTGGCCTTGTCGATGGCCATCTGCATGGAGCGTTTGGCAATGACCATGCCCATGCCGTCATGACCGTCAATCACCGCCGTGGTCGGCCCTTCCCGGATGATTTCAAATTCCGTCACCGGGTTCTGGATGCCCTCTTTTATCCGGTCGTAGTATATCGGCTTCAGCCTGCCGATGCCGTGCGAATCGATCCCCCGCTTATCTGCGGCAATCAGCACGTCGGCGCAGATTTCCGCGTCCTTTTCCGGCACGCCGACGCCCATGAATACGTCTTTCATAAAGCGCACCATAGTCTCAAACGGTATCCAGCAAACCTCGTCCTGCATAAATCCCCCGGAGTTATTATTTTAATTATACTCTGCACGGCTGAAATTTTAACAATAGATTGCGAAGATTTTGAGAATTGGTTCGTATTCTGAAAGGCTGCCGATACCGGGGTATCGAAGGCCTCGAAGAGTGCGAACCAAACTCAAAAGATCGCAACCGCTTTGCGGCGAGTGTCTTGCGGCTGTATTTTTCCGTTCATCTTTCAGGCGATATTCATATCGCCAATCAGTCGGATCGAAAAAATCCAATCCACAATCCTACTCGTCTATTTTTAAAATTTCAGCCGTGCAGAGTATATCACCTTAAGTCATGCGCCGACAAACCGCAAGAACCGGATTCAATATAATTCTATGCAAAGCAATATTCAACTTGTAACACGTCAGCAATTTAGAACTCCCCCACGTCTCTCTCCATTCCGATACTTTGGAGTGTCGTTGAGCACAGTGGGTTTCATAATTTGGGAGTTCTGGGAAGCCTGGGAGCTCTGGGATATTGCCGTCCTCGACGGACGGCGCTGGACCAATACCACATTTTGGACAACAGTCCTGCACATTTTGGACAGCCCTCTCCCATAGTGCCCATAGGACCCATAAGCCCTATAGGCCCCATTGTACCCATTGTTTTTTCCTGCGGCAGCGCCCAATTCCGATACTTTAGAGTGTCGTTGAGCACAGCGGTTTTCAGTTTTACAAACATTCTGGACACCCCTGCGCCAGCAGAATAAACCGGACAACCGTCCGCATTTTGGACAATCTGGACACTCGTTCTGCTTTTCCCCACTTTCAACTTTTCTCGCTTTCAACTTTCCACTCCCGCATTCGCGGGCTCCCTCACTCCGATACTTTGGAGTGTCGTTGAGCACAGCGGTTTTCAGTTTTACAAACATTCTGGACACCCATCCCGCATCACGCATTCGCGGGAGACAGCGGCTAACCACGGAGGCACAGCGACACAGAGAAATCATTTTTTTCATTTTGGACATCCAACTCCTGCTATTAATATGTCGCTCCTCTGGAGCTGCATTCTGCATTCCCAGCCTTCACAACTTTTCTCGCTTTCAACTTTTCACTCCCGCATTTGCGGGCTCCCTCACTCCGATACTTTGGAGTGTCGTTGAGCATAATGCTTTTGGGTTTTCACTTTTCTCGCTTTTCTCGCTTTCAACTTTCCACTCCCGCATTTGCGGGCTCCCGCACTCCGATACTTTGGAGTGTCATTGAGCATAACTATTTTCAGTTTTGCAAACATTCTGGACAGCCATGCATATTTTTATCTCCGCGTTCTCCGCGCCTCCGCGTGAGACATTCTTCTTCCGCATTCTGGACACCCAATTCCGATACTTTAGAGTGTCGTTGAGCATAATGCCTTCACAACTTTTCTCGCTTTTCTCGCTTTTCTCGCTTTTCTCGCTTTCAACTATTTTCCTCCCTGTTAACCCTGTCTCCATAGTTCCCCATTTAAAAATTAAAATCAAAGTCTACATATATAGGAGTTTTGTCAATCAAAAACCATGTAAATAGCTTGTTGAAAATAATTTAAGCCAATATTTTTCCTTAAAAATACGAAGAAGCAGGAACGAAGAAACCATTATCAGCTTAAATCAATAAAACTGCCTAAAAAAAATAGCTATAATCACTATTTCTAACAGTAAATTTATCATATTTATGCACAGCCATCCCATAGGATGTTAAAAAATTGAAAAAGTGACGGATTCGAGCTACTCTATATTTTCATCACAAAAAAGGAGCAAGCCATGAATCCGTCGAAGCATAAAATGAGTGTGTTAGCG
>JBAYIO010000167.1:0-6068 GCA_041665605.1 Victivallaceae bacterium
CGCAGGAAATATGACGGAGTACAGCTCCAGGCATGGCAATAACTGTTGATCAAATGGCTGCCGTACGGCGAAAGACAGTGGTTCTGCGGATCGAACACCTCCCAGAAATTATCGGCTCCAAGTCCGACCATCGCACCCCAGTACTTTTCCAGCAGCGCATTGGCTTCCGTCTTCATCCCCGACGCAAGCATCGCCTCCACGACGTAGTGGTACAGATAGGGGCCGCCCGGCTTTACCGCCCCGGGTTCGGCAGCAACCGCCGACAATACCCCCGCTGCATCGTCCGGCGGAAGAACTCCGGCCAGCGTCATCCAGACTTGCGACGCCCAGGAGACTTGGCGGTTCCTGCCGCTGACAAACAGGTTTTTCCGTGCATCGAAGAGCTTTTCAACGGTCGTACGCGACATTTGCGAGATCCGCTTTTCCAGCACGGCAACCTCTTTGCCGCGATCCAGGACTCTGCCAAGCTCGCAGGCCTTTTTCAGCGAGAAAATAACCACCCCCTGTTCTGCGGCCTGACGGTCAAGCCCGTCCGACCAGTCAATGAACAACCACCATTTGCCGCGGTCCTGGAACAGTCCCTGCGCGTCAATGTCTTCCAGCACGATTTCGAGCTGGCGGACGGCCACGGGCCAGAGTTCGGCGGCGGTTTCCCAGTCGTCTGAGGCCTGCGCGTATTCCAGCAGCGTCGGCGCGAAAAGGGCGGTATAATCGTAGATGAGCGACTCTCCCCGCCGTGGCTGCGGCGATTCATACAGGCAGGAGGAGATCAATCCGCGCTCGTCGGCCAGTCCGGCGAAAAGGTATAAACAGCGTTTGCACAAATCATAATTCCGGAACGAGTTATAATTCACCAGCGCCTGCAGCCGGAAATCGCCGAGCCACAGACGACGGTCCCGCTTCGGGCCGTCCTCGAAAACGGTCTGCATGCAGTTCTTGAGCGTGTTCAGGCTGATGCTGTCGATCCGGCGCAGGCTCGGCGGCACATCGTCCGGCAACGGCGCGACGGCGTTGACATCCGCCGAAGTGACCGCTTCGCAGCTGACATCCTTAATCCTGACTTTATAGGATGAATTGAAGGTGGCGCTGAAACGGACGTAGCGGAAAGCGTAGCGGCGCGGCAACCTGACCGTTCCCGCCGGAAGGTCGAGCACCAGTATCTCCTCCTGCAGCCAGCCTCTGGACAGACTGCCCTGGTATGCTGCAAAATCTTCGCCGAGTTCCGCCGGGACTTCGCCCAGCACGACCTGCAGCCGGAACGGACTGTCGGCAATGCCATCCGCCTCAATGACGAAACTCAGGTAACCGACGCAATACTCGCCGAAATCAAAAATCATTTCGTCGCTGCGGTTCCAGTCATGGGCATAGGCGGCGCCAGGACTCCCGAGGTCGTCAACGCGCCAGCCCTGGAACGCGCCGGGATCGCGTTCCATCCGAACCATCCGCTGCGGGCGGACCGCATGTCTGAACAGCACGGGAGACAATGCCGCCGCCTTCTCCAGCCATTTTTTTTGAGCCATATTCATATGCCCTTAGACAAAAGATCAACAAGCATATCCTGGACCCTATTCCGATAATCATCGTACGTCTGCGGCGAGACCAGATAGTTTTCACTATTGGCGCCCTTGGTATTCAGCAGCGAGAAAGTGCTGAGCATTTTGTCAAGTTCTGATTTGTATTCTTTTACTTTCTGCGTGTTTTTACTGCAGGCCAGTTTCTTCTCGAGCATTTCCAAGTAGCGCAGATCATTGACACCTTCCCTGGCGGCTTCAAACTTCAAGCTGGGGATTGGGCGGTCTTTTGTGGGGAAAACATAATAAGCGGTATTTTCCCCCTCGGCCTTGTTGTCGTAAAAGGGTTTCCAGTTCTGCCAAATCGCGTAATAAGCCCATGGCACATTTCCTCCCATATGCGATTTAAAAAGATACCAGCCATAGGCCAGCCGTACTGCCGGGGTTTGATCCGCCCGGATATTTGCATAGTAGGTGGTTTTTTTGTATGGAACTTGTTCTTTGCGAGATACCATGTCCAGGAGTTTGCTGTCGCCGGTACTCATAGCGAAAAAATTCATCGCAACTACATCCAGCCCATTCACCTTTTTACGAATATCTTCGCGAATGATTGCGGTCATTGTATTAACTCCGCAGCGCTTCGCGATTTCAAAGATGAGGTTATTGCGCAGTACGCTGATTTCATCGTTCGGCTCATCAAGGCCGTAGATATACAATTCAACCCCATGTTTTTTTGCGATTTCAGCAATTTTTGAAATACGTTCCTCCAAATCCTGATATGTCTTCGCATCTTTATTCAATCCATTTTTTATCGCCGCCGGTGTAATTATGTGTTCGGCGCCCTGCAATGCAATCTTACTGATGCCGGTTCTGCCCGCAATCTCCAGTATTTTAGAGACATACTCAACATTGAACGGCCCATTGGCATAGCCTCCCATCGAAAGGAAATTAAATCCGGATGAGGAAAGCGATTCAAATTCTTCTTTCAACGAGCCCTCGGATGCCAGGCCATTATAAAAGGATTGCCCCCCTACAGCCGGTCCCTTCGGCTGAAACAGAACACCGGTAAAAAAGAATCCGACATATCGGTCGGTCCTGTCAAGTTTAAATGGCAATATTTCAACACTGACCGGCAAATCCGTCGCCTGATCCCCAACCGGCTCGATATGAATCACCCCTTCGTAGATTCCCGGAGCTAAATCAGGACCTGCAGCGACTTGCAATAAAAGATGCTTCGTGGAATTCGCCGGGATATTTGTGACAAATCTCGGATGTTCCGCATATTTTTCGAGATACCCTTCCAGCTTGACACGCTCATCTGTTGCCATGATGTCCGCCTGGTGGGCGCTGCCCCACTGATTGAGAATCCGGACATCGATCTTGTTTTCCGGGATCTGCGCGCCGTTCCTGTTTTTCAAGGCTCCGCATTTCAGCGTGATGTCCTTTAATTCCTTCTGAGTAAAAACAGCGAAACGTCTTGAACTGATTTCATCGCCGGCAATCCGCATCGCGAGTTGCCTGCACTCTCCTCTGGCTGGATACATGCCGCTGTCGGTTTTGGCAGTCAAAGGCGCCTCGTATATCATATAACCGTATTTTTTTCTTTCCTCGGGGAATGCGAGGGAAAAGCGCTGCAGCGCCTGAAAGCAGCTGTTCATCCGTTCCGGCACGGCATCGATCTCGCTTAGATACCGAGAAAAAATATAATCAGGTAAAACAATACCGGACGAAAGCTCCTGCTGGAAATCCTTGACGAACGATTCAATTTCAAGAATTTTAGATTGCTCGTTCTGGATGGCCGGCACAGGAGATTTATTTAACAGCTGTTTATTTTCCTGCAGCCGGGTCTTGCTTTGTAAGCCGGCATCATTTATCCGGCTTGATAATACAGTTTCATTTTTTTCAAACAATAAAACTCCAAGAGCGCTTGTATTGCCAAATCCGGCTCCGGTATAATTCCACGCGGAATAACGCTGCTCAGCAGGCCCGCCCGGCTGATGGCGGCAAACATTGATATTCCACAGGTATCTATCGATACTGCTGTCGGCTTCGGTGTACAACTGCCAAAGCGTATCCTGCGGGATCCTGACTTCAACAGTCCAACCGGATGCAGTACGGGCCGTGGCGACTTCGAGACCTAAACTGCGCTTTACCTCAAAATAAAGTTCTGCAAATGAACCGGAAGCGCTGATCCCTATTTGTAAAGCGCATTTCCGTCTGCCGCTGCAATCCAGGAATATTTCAATGTCTTCATCGGCGAATACATCCATGCTGTTGTGTTCATGCGGACTGCTCTTGATGCTGTCGCCGCCCGGTGAATTACATTCAACTGCCAGAAATATATTTTGCTTATCATGGGCGACCTTGAAACGGGTCTGACCAACAACCGGAAGGGGCTTGGCATTAGATTCCTCGCAGACAGTACGCACGAATCCCGAATTCCAGTCATTTTCATTATTCCAGATGTCTTCGGAAAGTTTGCCGTCAATGACAATTGTCCCTTCACTTGCGTTGGCACGGGCTATTTTCGTATCACCATGTACAAATGCGCCGGCAGTGACACGTGATGGCTCAAAGCGCAGATCATCTATCCAGTATTTCTTAGGATAATTCAGTGACAGGAAGAACAATCGTACATACCTGGCATTCGATGGTATTTGACTGGAGTTATATTTGTCTGATTGTGTTTCCGGAGCCGGAGAAAGTTCCTGCTGATAATACGCCCATTCCTGATTGCCGGCATGCACTACCTGATAGATGCTTGTCCAATTCTCCATCTTGTCAATTACTTTATTGTTTTCATCATAGAAATATCTTCCAACGCCAACTCCATATCCGTCAGGGGTTACCCCTTCTGTCTTCAGCCAGACACTCTGAAAATATTTTTTACCGGAATCGATTTTTATGAAATCAGACAAAATTATCCTGGACTGAGACCCTAAAGGACTTTTAGAATGATCCACCATCAGGCATTTCCGGCCTACAGTGCCTTTCGGGCAATCATCCGTGATCTGGAAACTGCCAGTCAGAGCTGGGTTAAACGTCCATTTCTGAGGAACACCTTCATGTCCGACATCATCGGCCTCGAACGACAGGTTGTATCTATCAGAGAGGTCGTTGCCCATTATTGCCGTTGCCGGACATAGGAGTGCAATCATCACCAAGTATTTCTGAATGACCTTGAACATGGGCTGTCTCCCTTTTTCATATGAGCCGATTTCAAAACTCTGAAAAATTCAGAGTTTTGAAATCGGCAATATTTTGTTTTTGTTGAAATTTTCCAAAATTTCGAATTTTCCTCATAAAATCTCTGTTTTTGCCGACAAGCCCCCTTTCGCTTTTTCCTTAAAACGTTTTTCTTTCGGGTTTGTGTTTGCTATCTTTTTTCTCGCAGATTAAAACAGCAAGGAATTATTTCAGCTCCTTATTTCATTTCCGTAATTTTGAAATCACCTCAGTTCAATTGATTATAGACCGGGAATAGTCTCCGATGCCCCTGTATGTCCGGGCACCAGGGCGCCTGCCATGAAATATGTATTCAACATTTGGTAGGAGAATGCCGAATAATATCCATAAACACATGGAATCTCGTTAGCTTTTCTTGACTCGGCGTGACCATCCACAAATGCTGTATTGGCTAACTTGGAGTGACGAAAAGCAATAGCGGCTTGATTGGTAGAATTGGTCGTTGTTCCAATATAAATTATAGCGGGTTCAAATACTGCGTGTCCATAGTTCTCCGCCAAAATCCCGGCTCTAGAGGGATTCTCCAAAACCTGACAACTCAACCGCCTAATCACAAGCCAACCTGAACTATAACCATCGACAAGGTAACAATTGCCTCCGTAATTTGTTTGAACTGTGGTATTAAGTATGTTGGAATCACTCGGACATTGAAGGGAAGTTCTTTTGTTCGTCCCCATATAGTCTCTCACTAATTTGTCCTGGCAATAAAAGTCCCCGGCTCCACCAACGGACATGTGTGCCGGGGATGGATAAAATCCGTTCCAATCGCTGGCATAGTATGTAAAAAGAAGGTTGACCTGCTTTATATTACTTAAACAAGAGATTCTTTTTGCCGTTTCACGTGCTTGTCGTAAGGCGGGCAATAGCATCGCCGCCAGAATTGCGATGATCGCAATTACCACAAGCAACTCTATTAATGTGAATGCCTTGCGCCGCAACGAGTTATGTCCTGCCGTACGGTTTCCTGGAAGACGCAATTCCTTCAGTCCTTCTCCGGTTTTTTCCGGGACTGGAGGCCATGGAATTCTAGAGATACAGACTTTTCTCTCCGCTTCCCCGGCAAAAAGTGCGAGTTTTGACATTTTACACCTCTCTGTTCGTAGCAACTCCGTTGATTATTCCGATTACAGGTAATATTATATCAGACAGTTCAACATACGACCATGACAAAAGTATCAAATTACCGGACAAAAGTATCAAATAATGAAAACTTCTTTTTATGCCATGCCGCGAAGTTTCGTGTTTAAGTCAGGCGGCTTTCCGCTTGGAGTGAAGAAAATTACGGAACAGGGCGAATATGACTACCACATC
>JBAYIO010000168.1:0-5966 GCA_041665605.1 Victivallaceae bacterium
AGCAAGCAATTATGGAGTGTCTGGAAAATCAAACAACCGAGATACTCCATGATCTAGAAACACTATTGACGTGTGAATTTCAGAGTTTTAAAAATGTTAATATTTTAAACTAATACAGTATAACACAATATTTAATTGACAAAATCACTAATAGTATAAAGAAAACACTTATAAAAACGGGAATAGAATGAATCCGGATTTAAACCGGAAATCATGTTTTCTCTGTGTCTTCCCGCAGGCGCGGGATTAAAAAAGGATTTGGATTTATGACAGGCTTTAAATTTACGGACGACCAGCAAACGGCGCTGAAACTGATCGGGGGCATGGTCAGGAATCTGCTCTTGTTCGGGGGCTCGCGCTCGGGCAAGACGTTTATATTGCTGTTCTCGATTGTGGTCCGGGCGCTGAAAGCGCCGGGGAGCCGCAATGCGGTGTTCCGGCTCCGGCACATGCCGCATGATCATGGCGTAGTGGCGGCGGGCGTTTGCAGGGGAAAGACAGATGGGGCCAATGGGGCTTATGGGGCTTATGGGGCTTATGGATGGGAGTTTCTGAGAAGACTGGGGGACTGGGAATAATGGGGGGAGCGATATATCCCGGAACTCCCAGTCTTCTCAGGACTCCCAGATTTCGAAAACCATTATGCTCAACGACACTCCAAAGTGTCGGAGTCGGACGGTTGTCCGTCGGGTTATGCTGGCCGCATGGGCGAAACAGTCTCTGCTCAACGACACTCCAAAGTGTCGGAGTCGGACGGTTGTCCGTCTGGTTATGCTGGCCGCATGCGCGAAACAGTCTCTGCTCAACGACACTCCAAAGTGTCGGAGTCGACTGTCCAAAATGTTGTTTGAAAATCTTATCAGAAGTTGAAAGCATTATGCTCAACGACACTCCAAAGTGTCGGAGTCGGACGGTTGTCCGTCGGGTTATGCTGGCCGCATGGGCGAAACAGTCTCTGCTCAACGACACTCCAAAGTGTCGGAGTAGGCTGTCCAAAATGGCCCATAAGCCCCATAAGCCCCATAAGCCCCATAAGCCCCATAAGCCCCATAAGACCCATAGGACCCAGATTCCGAAAACGTGTTGTGCAGGGGTGTCCAAAGTGTCGGAGTAGTTATGAAAAATGAAAGGCATTATGCTCAACGACACTCCAAAGTGTCGGAGTCGGCGGTCCCAAATGGCCCAGAGTATCCATAGTACCCGCGAGGGCCAGATTACGAGAACTGTCGAGTGTAACTGGCGTCCGAAATGTCCGACAATTCAGACTGAAATAATTGATGGAATGCCAAATTACCGCCTACCGGCGAAGACCGCATTTGCGGTAATCGGCATAGTCTTCATAAAGCGAGATTGCGCGTGCACCGCCGACTTTTACCGGGTGGCCGGATGCCGCCGGGATAGCAGCATCTGACGCCAGTGATCGTTCCTGCCGGAATCTGACGCTCCAGGCGCAGCCGCACAAAGGTCCGGCTGCGGCCTTGAGCTGTCACAATTCGTTATTTCCCGGTGTTTTGTTGTTTATAAATCCATATCTGGTAGTCTCGCGGCTTCAGTTCCAGATTAACCGTATCACCACTTACTTCAATTCCGGCTTTCGTTTCAGGATTGGTTAATTTAACGTTTCCGGCAATGGCGGACTTCGATAATTTATCCATGTCCATTTTGATCTTCATCTGCTTAATGTTATCAGTATCATTCATTGCCACCAGCATGAATTTGCCCTGATCCACATAGGCAGATACCATTTCCCGGTCTGAACTTTGATTTTCAAGCTTAAACGGATTATTCTTATCCCAGTAGCCGAAAAACGGGGTTTCATCGCTGATTTTGAAGTCATCTTCAATCTTCCAGTAATCATCAAGTTTAACTCCGAACAACGGCCATATTCTGGCATCATGAACAAAGAAATAACCCTTGAAATGGCGGATCTTTTTGTCCATATCCGGTATTTTTCCGGATTTCCACAGCGCCGTCTTTTCGGGATAATGATTCTGGAACGCCCGTTCAAACTGCGGAATGAACTGGTCCGGGATGCCGAACTGCCGGGTCATGAATGAAGCACGGAACATATCCGGAGTAAAGATGTTGAAATATGATTCATCCTTGCCGACGGTTCCCATGTACAGTTCTCCGTCAACCAGGATATCGGCAAACCCCACCACCGGAGTCACCATCTGCGCCGACATATGCCGCGTCACCATGCCTTGCGGATCATATTCCTTGATCATGGTATACATCCGTTTGGCCAGTTGTCTGGTGCCGAGTATGTTCCAGGTATCATAGAGCTCTCCTGAATCGTCAGTCCAGCCGCAGCCATGAGCAGCATTCCGGCAGCGCTGCGAACACTGGTTGTCAACATAGATGCATTTGATATCAAGAACCTTTTGAGCCTGTTTAAATTTCCAGGCGTAGAAGTCTCTCAGCGATCCGGCATTCACGCAGGTGTAGGCGGCTCCCCATTCATGGTCATCCGGGTCTATGTAGGTTCCGGGCAGCGGGGGCATCCTGCTCCACAGGTCACACCACCACGGCCATTCCGGGAAATGCGGCGACATCGTATAAGTGGCAAAATAATGAAATACCTTTTTGCCGTTTACCGACATCGACTTTTTCTGCTGTTCATAGTCCGGTTTCTTGAATTCGGCATCCGGCACATTATGGATTTTAGCCCACGGGAACCACATTTCGATATTTCTGCCGCTGCGCAGTTTGCGCCAGTCTTTGAGCAGAGGGCGGACCGGCGTGGCCTGAAGTCCGAATTCAATATGCCGCGGCTGTTTCAGCTCGACACTTGAATCAATCAGATTCAGACGCAGTATCCTGGCATTGCCCGAAGAAACTATCTGCAGCGAACTGGCTTTGTCCTTATTATGCCACCCTTTCAAATTTTCCGTAAACCATTCCAGTCCGACATCTTCGTTGCCCAGCCAGATTACCGGGTTGAACTGGTAAAGATTGGCGCTGATGGTTTTGTCCGTGACCGCGCCCACAAAACCCTTTTCATTTTCCATATAATATTTGCGCATCAGGTTGAACAATGAAGCGCAGTCATTTTTCAGCGGAATATCAAGAGTCATGGCATTTACCGTAAACGCTTTTTCCGGCAGGATATCCATCTTCACCCACATAAACCCGTCGTATTCAACCGTGATGCTGGTTTTGACCGACATCTGCTCATTCTTCCCGGTGCATTCCAGTTCAATTGCCGCGGGCGATTCCTTTGTGACTTTTATCCCGCACGGAGCATCAAACACCTTGCCGCCGACAGTCAGGCGGACCGGGTCATTCAGCAACGAATATTTACCTGTTTTGATCTGGGACGGAAACAGACTATTATTGAAGACATATTGCCTGCCCCAGCATTCGACAGTATTGTCCGGCAGCAATTTCATATCAGTCCACGGCGGCGGCACCTTGTCACTGATTCCGCACTGATTGCTGTCCCACGCAGGCGGATCGGCCGGAATCGCGTAATCAAATTCCGCCACCGGACATTTTTCATCTTTTACCGCAACCGGCGAGATACGTGCCAGATAGCGGCCGGGAGCCAGCGCGGCAACGTTGATCTTCTCATTATATTCCGTATCACTGGAAATAATTGTTTTCTGCATCACGACTTTTTTGGAAGAGTCAAGCAACTCAAAATTAACCTTGTACGGTTTGAAATCCGGCTGGAAGCGGGAGAGCAGGAATGACAGTTTCAATACTTTATCCGCCCGGTCGGTACTGGGGAAAACCTTGCTGAAAGTCAACGGCTTGTCAGTCTGAGCGGCTTTTTGAAAATTATAACTGCCATGGAGCGCAGCCACCTGTTGTGCCGTCAGCGGGGCATTAAATATTTTGACGTCATCAATCAACGTCCTGCCCATGTCAGTTTTCCATCCATCGAATGAACCGCCAACAACAACTGACGGGAACGGCGTGGTCGGTGATAACCTCACCGGTCTGGTGTCGGCAATCAAACCGTCAATATACAGCCATATTTTCTGTTCATTCCAGCAGCAGGTGATAAAATGCCATTTTTTCATTTCCCAGTCCCGGATATTCTTCTTCGCGACAGTCCACGGAATCTCCTCTTTGCTCCTGCCCTGTTTAGCGCCGTAAAGAAAAAACAGGTCACTTCCTTCCAGGTATTTATATATCACGAGAAATGAATTCTGCCCGGAAGCTTCAATGAAAATATGAAATTTATTGTCACTGGCTTTCCAGTCCTGAGGCGACAGCCAGAATGACACCGCGCCCTGCTGCGGATTAATGATATCGGTTCCCTTGTAGGTGATGCCGTAGTGATTTGCCAGATTATTTTCAGGACGGCCGATCAGCGCGGCTTTCCCGGCTACTCCCGGCTGCAACCATGTTGCCAGGGTTTCAAACAACACCTGCTGCGAGTGCTGTCCCTGCACGATTTTACCATTCATCGTCGCGGAAAAATCCTTGTCAAAAGGCGCATGAAACACCATTTCCGGATCGGCGGTAACATCACCAATCCACAACAGCAGCACGGCTGTGAAAAAAAACTGCTTGATAAAACTCATTTTTCTCTCCAATATTTTGCGTTATTCGCTGAATTTAATATAGTTCTCTTTGGGACGATTTGCTCTTGAAGATCATACATTCTGAATACAGGCATCCACCACTTCGCTTATCGAACCGGTTGCCAGACAGATTCTGGTGTCCGCCGCGCCGTAATACATCCGGAGTTCATCCTTTTCGTAATCGGCGATAGCGCCGCACGGGAACACCACGTTGTCCACCCATCCTCTGGTTTCGTAATCCATTTGCGGCGTTAGCAGCGGGCTGTAAGTTCTGCCGATGACATTCCAGGGCTGTTCCAGATCCAGCAATATTGCGCCGATGCTGTAATGCGGTCCGTCGCAGGGTTCATGAACCGCGTGAATAATTACCAGCCAGCCGCGTTCCGTCCAGATCGGGGGAGTCGGCCCCATCTTCGATTTGCCGTATTCGGCAAACGGAGACAGCACCGGCCGGAACGAGCCCCAATGAATCAGATCCGGCGATGAAGACAGCCAGATAAGCCCCTCGGAAGCATTGCCGCCGCCAGGACGGTCCAGTTTGTAATACTTACCGTTGATCCTGCGCGGAAACAGCGATGCCCCCCGGTTCCGCGGCAGGGTTATGACGTCCATCACTTCATATTTTTTAAAATCCTTAGTTTTTCCAAGCACAGTTGCCGGGCCGTCAAACTGGCCGGCCATCACCGGAGTCAGGATATAATAAGTGTCATCTATCTGTGTGACCCGGTTGTCAATAATATGCCGGTTGACGAAATTGTATGGAAATTCATTAATGTTCAGATTGATAAACGGCTTGTCTTCAATCTCAAAATGAATGCCGTCCCTGCTTCGAGCAACACGGGTTTCGCCCAGTCTTTCCTGTTTATAGAAAAGCATGGACAGCAGAATAATGGTTTCGCCATTATACATTACCGGGGAAGGATTGTATGTCTGCATCACACCGGGATAGTCCGCCGGTTTTATTAAGGGATTTGCCGGATGGCGTTTGAGAATTTGAGTAGCATCTGCCAGTTTTTTCATTCTAAAATTCCTTTTCATACTTTATATTATAAGATTTTTTTGTATGCAGTTACTTAACTATTTTGCAATGACGAAAATCTTTTCCAGAATGTTGTTGCTTTCGTTTGCTTCCGTGACCTTGCCCGTGCTGTCGGCAACCACCCTCACCTTGCAGGTTCCGGCTGTGGTGGTGACGTTGTTCAATTTTAATGCAACAGTCGCGCCTTTCGCCAGATCATCGTAGTTTACGATACCGGCCGGACTGCCGTTGACATAAACCGCCGCAGTCTGCGCGCCGGCGCCGGCCGTGGTCGGCCCGACCCCGGCATTGGCGATGGTGAAGTTCACCGTCACTTTCCCCGCTTTGGTTGAAGACAGCGTGATTGCAGTCACTTTCAGATCCGGACGGTTGTCCAGGAAAAACGCGGCTGA
>JBAYIO010000169.1:0-4920 GCA_041665605.1 Victivallaceae bacterium
GAATTCAGCAGCGACAGATCGGCATTGCCGCTTAACCCGGTCAAGCTCAGCGTCAGCAATCCGGCGCCGGTCAGCGTCAGTTCATAGCAGTCGGCGGCATCGCCGTAACCCACCCAGTTGTCCGCGCCTTCATTGATATTTTTCGCCGTCTTGTAATCATTGGCGGCAGTGTCCGACGGCGTAACAAAGAATGAGGATGATTTACTCCAGTCGCTGTAGTTGCCTGTATTATCCTGAGAACGCACCTGCCAGTAATAAGCGCCGACCGGAATATTGACTCCGGTGCCCTGGCTTGCGGTAAAAGATTCCGTATACTCCGGACTGCTGAAATCACTGTTTTTATCCGCCCGCACCTCGTACTGTTTAATGCCGCTGGCGTCCGTCGAATCGTTCCAGTCGAATGCCACACTGCTCCCGGTGACAGTCTGCTTCAAACCGGACGGTACAGTCGGCTGAACCAGTTCAAAGGAGAAATCCGCCGCCGCGCTCCAATTGCCATAGTTGCCGAAGTTGTCCTGAGCGCGAACGCGCCAGTAATATGTTCCAGTTGCAAAACCTTCAACGGACACTTCGCTGGCGGTAACGCGTTTAAAGTATTCCAGATTGTAGAAATTATTTTTGTTGTCAATTTCAACTTCATACTGCTTGACCCCGCTGGTGGCATCGGAAGCATCATTCCAATCCAGCATCAGATTTTTTCCGTTAAGTATCGCAGTCAGGCCGGACGCTGCAACCGGCCCGGTAGTATCAACTGCAAAATTGCCGCCGGTAATCCAGTCGCCGGCATTCCGGGAGTTATCGACAGACTGGATGCGCCAGTAGTAAACGCCATCGGCCAGGCCGGAGACATTAAAATTGCTGACGGCAGTTGAACGCTGAACCGCTCCGGTGAATTGCCCGTTTAATGCATATTCTATCAGATAATTCTTCATGCCGCTGCCGGAATCAGAACTGTCTGACCAGTCGAATGCCACATTTTTGCCGGTAACGGTCTGAGTCAGGGCTGCGGGATTAGACGGTGCAATGGAGTCCACAATAAAGCTTGAAGCGCTGCTCCAGGCACTCCAGTTGTCGGAATTGTCCTGAGTCCTGACGCGCCAGTAATAGCTGCCTTCGTCCAGGCCGTTTGCCGCCGCCGCGCTTACCGTGGAAGTCTGCGTGCTTACCGGGCTGCTGAAATAGCTGTTGTAATCAATCTGCACCTGATACTGTTTGACTCCGCTGGTGGCATCCGTGGCATTTGCCCAGTCGAAAGCCACATTTTTCCCAGTGACGGTTTGAGTCATGGTCATTGGAACAGACGGTGCAGTGGCGTCTACCATAAAACTGCCGACAACCCAGGAGCTGGCATTGTCGAAGTTATCCACAGACCGGACCCTCCAGTAGTAAATGCCGTCGGACAAACCGGAAATATTGGCGTCACTGGTGGAAATGGTACGCTGGACCGCTCCGGTAAATTTATCATTCGCGGCATATTGCAGCAGATAATTCTTTACGCCGCTGATGGCGTCGGTGCTGTCAGTCCAGTCGAGTGCAACACTATTGCCGGTAATGGTTTGAGTCAATGCCGCTGGAGCGGCCGGCGCGGCGGTGTCCACGACAAAACTTGAAACGCTGCTCCAGTCACTCCAGTTGCTGTAATTGTCCTGCGCCCGCACTTGCCAGTAATAAGTACCGTCAGCCAGACTATTTACGGTTGCGGCGCTGGCAGCAGGCGTTGCGGAATATTCCAGACTGCTGAAATCGGCATTGTTGTCAACTTGGACTTCATACTGTTTCACGCCGGTGCATGTATCAGTTGAGTTATCCCAGTCTAATGCCGCAAGGTTTCCGGTACCCGTCCGGTTCAAACCGGTCGGGGTTGACGGCGGCAATATATCATTGATCGTCAATATTGCAGCCAACTGGTCGCGGGTGAAGTCGGTTAAATCGAGCGACAATTCATCGCCGTTGTTGAAAGTGAAACTGGAGCCGACCATCAGATCAATCGTCTGGTTGCCATCCGTCACCGAGAATGTTTTGCCGTTAAGTCCGCTCAGGTCAGCGCCATCGGCCAGGATGTAGACGCCTTTTGCCGTATTGTCCAGATTCAACGAATAAGCGGTAACGCCGGCGCCTAAAATTCCGCCATTGACGGTAACCAGCGCATCATTGAAGTCAGCCGTGGTCAGAATGTAATACATTGTCGTCAAACTGCTGACGGACACGGCATCATCCATAACAACATCTCCGCCCGCTACCGTCAGCGTTCCGGTTACACTGCCGTCGGAAGAGATATACATGCTCCCGCCGGAATTAATGATCGTGCCGGTCGCTGTGCCTCCGAGAATTTCCTGAAAACCGCCGGAGGAAACAGTAGTGGAATCAGCGGCGCCGCCGGAGAAGATATTCTGCACGCCGCCGGAATTAATGATCGTGGAGCTCGCGGTGCCGCCGGAGGAGATATTCTGCTCGCCGCCGGAATTAATGATCGTGGAGCTCGCGGCGCCGCCGGAGGAAACAGTCTGCGAACCGCTGCTGATAATGGTGTTGCCGGCGGTCCCCCCGTCGCAGATATATTGACCGCCGCTGTTAATAATGGTACTTGCCGCACTGCCGGCGTAGATAAATTGCCAGCCGCCGTTAATAATGGTACTGTCCGCCACGCCGCCGTCGTAGATATACTGACCGCCGAAAATAATATTGGCATTGTTCGCCACGCCGCCGGAGGAGACAACCTGAACAGCATTATTGATGGTGGTGGAGTCGGCGACAAAGCCGGAACTGACTGACTGCGAGCTTGCATCTCTCAGATACAGATTGTAGCTGGTTTTACCGCTGCTGCTGACAACGGCGACGCCATTGCTGGTTCCGCTGATTACCGCATTGAAGTCCCATCCTAAAATTCCGCCAGAGGAGACGTTAAAGCCAGTGGCGCTGCCGCCGCTGCTGATCATCAGCAGGCCGCCGCGCTGTACCGTTGTTTGACTGGCTCTTCCACTGACATATTGGGAGCCGCCGGAACGAACGGTAGTATTGGCCGCAGTACCCGCAACGTCTTGTAAGCCGCCGGAGTTGATGTTGGTGGTGCTCGCCACGCCGCCCAGATAAACAACCTGTGCGCCGCCGGAATTAATAATGGTTCTACTTGCCGCGCCGCCGGAAGAGATATTCTGATAGCCGCCGGAATTAACAGTAGTGTCTTTTGTAGCAGCTTCAACAATCTGACAGCCGCCGGAATTAACAGTGGTGCCGCTTGCCGCGCCGCCGGACCAGACTTCCTGCGCGCCGCCGTCATTTATGGTCGTTAAACTCGCCACACCGCCGGAAAAAACATATTGGAAGCCGGAGTTAATGGCAGTGTTTTTCGCCATTCCGCCGAAAGAAACAAATTGATAGCCGTTTGCATTAATGGTGGCGGAATTCGCGACTCCGCTGGAAAAAACAAATTGATAGCCGTATTCGTTGATGGTCGTGGAATTCGCCACCCCGCCGGAAAATACATTCTGTTCGCCGCCGGTGTTAATGGTCGTGGAATTCGTCACCCCGCCGGAAGAGATATTCTGATAGCCGTTTTCGTTAATGGCCGTATTGATGGCGATACCGTTGCCGATGATGCTCTGGGTTCCGGAAACGACGGTTTCATCGGTCACGGTCAGGGACGATACGATCGGAGTAAACGTCGCAGCGCCGGCAAAAGTGAATATAGCCGTCAACTGATCGTAGATGGAGTCGGTAAAATCAAGCGATAACGCATCACCGTTGCTGAAAGTGTAGCTGGAACCGACAGTCAGATTAACTGTCTCCAGGTTATCCGTCACCGAGAATGTTTTGCTGCTCATGCCGCTCAGGTCAAGTCCATAGGCGAGAATGTAGGAGCCTGTTGCCGTATTGTCCAAAGTCAATGAATAAGCGGTAGCTCCGGTACCCAGAGTTCCACCGCTGACGGTCATCAGCACCTCGTCGGTGTTAGCCGCGGACAGAACATAAGATGCCGTCGCCAGGCTGCTGAAAGATGCCGCGTCATTCAGGACAACATGGCCGCCGGCCACGGTCAGCGTTCCAGATGCAATCCCGCCGGATGAAATATTCTGCCAGCCGCCGGAATTGACAATGGTGTTACTAGTCACACCGCCGGAAAAAACAATCTGATAGCCGCCGGAAGCAACTATTGTATTTAGCGCGGAATGACCGGACAATACATCCAATTCGCCGCCATTTTCCAGCAGGAAGTTGCTGGCTATGCCACCGGCAATCGAAAACGCGTCATGTCCGTCTGTGCGGGTATTGGTTCCGCCGGCGATTGTCGCATCAGTATCGGCACAGATCGCGCCGCCGGACTGCTGATCAATCCCGTTGACAGTACCGCCCGCAACCACTGCCGTGCCGCCGGAACTGATTGTAGTATTGCTCGCCGCGCCGCCGGAAGAAACATATTGATAGCCGCCGGAAGCAATTACCGTATCAATTGCGGAATTACCGGACGATATAATCAATCCACCGCCATTTTCCAGCAGGAAGTTGCTGGCTATGCCACCGGCAATCGAAAACGCGTCATGTCCGTCTGTGCGGGTATTGGTTCCGCCGGTGATTGTCGCATCAGTACCGGCATAGATCGCGCCGCCTGACTGCTGATCAATCCCGTCGACGGTACCGCCCATGATCACGGCCATGCCGCCGGAACTGATTGTAGTGCTGCTCGCCGCGCCGCCGGAAGATACAGCCAGATAACCCCCGGAAGCGATTATTGTATCAATTGCGGAATTACCGGACAATACATCTAATTCGCCGCCATTTTCCAGCAGGAAGTTGCTGGCTATGCCCCCGGCAATCGAAAACGCGTCATGTCCGTCTGTGCGGGTATTGGTTCCGCCGGTGATTGTCGCATCAGTACCGGCACAGATCGCGCCGCCGGACTGCTGATCAATCCCGTCGACGGTA
>JBAYIO010000170.1:0-4240 GCA_041665605.1 Victivallaceae bacterium
ATGTCCAGAATGTTGATATGGTATATGCTCAAGAACACTCCAACGTCTCGGAATCGGGCGGCTGTCCGTCTGGTAATGCTGGCCGCATGGGCAAAACAGCCTCCGCTCAAGAACACTCCAATGTCTCGGAATGCTTGGAGTCGGCGGCATTCTCCCAGACCTCCCGGTTCCCTGCCAGGTCCAATGACCGGCGGTTCGCCAAAATGTCGCGAAAAGAGCGCCAGCGTCTGCTGAAAAATAGACGGGAACAGTGAAAATTCAGAAGTCAGAATTCATGAGTCAGAATTGGAACCGGGAAAGCAGAATTGTGCTCAACAGTCCCGGCCCGGAGAGCCCGATGTCCGAAAATTGGCTGGAATGTTATTTGACGTTGCCGGGAAGGATTTGGGAGTTCCGCCACTTGCCGCCGGAGTCTCTGGAGAAAACGAAAGTTACCGGAAATGTCGCCGGGGTGTTTTTCTTCAAATCAATTCTGCCCAATACCGGATCGGTCAGAATGGTGTCGCGGTTGCTGATGAAGATTACTTCCGTGAGCCAGTTGAATCTGATTCTGCTGCCGGAGATAATGCCGGTATGTTTACAGGTCACCGCGGCTTTGCCGGCGTATGCGGAGTCGTAATAGGTCTCAATCTGTCCGGCGGCGGCCCGGCGGTCAATCCGGTAGTAATAATGCATGAACAGCACGAATACAGCGATGAGGGCAAAGAAGATCAGGGTTGTCCGCAGGAATTTCAAAAGTTTCTCTCCTTGCGGTGGCGGTAGACCGATTGCAGGATGCCCAGGCAGGTCATGGAGAGCAGCATGAATGATCCGCCGTAACTGACGAACGGCAGGCATACTCCCGTGACCGGGTTGACGCCGATGCTCATGCCCATGTTGATGAAGGAATGCGCAAAGAAAATCAGGGCGGTGCCCACCGCGATAAATCGACCGAAGTCATCGGGCGCGGTAAATGCCGTCCGCAGAATGGAAAAGGTGAGCAGGATATATGAAAGGATCAGGACAGAGCATCCGGCAAACCCGGTTTCCTCGGCGATCACGGAAAATATAAAGTCGTTATTGGAAACGGTTTGCGGCAGAAATCCCAGCGTGTTCTGAGTGCCTTCCCCGATGCCTTTGCCGACGGCCCCGCCGCTGCCGACTGCCAGTCGCGCCTGGAACTGGTTGTAGCCGCGATGGGTGATATCGCGTTCAGGGTCGAGAAAAGTAAGCAGGCGTTCTTTCTGATAGGTCTTCAGGAACGGGTAATACTCTCCGACTTCGTTGATGACTTCGGCGGTGACGAGCACGGCAAGGATGGCGCCGGCGGTGATGATGAATTTCCACTTCAGTCCGGCCATAAAAATCAGTCCGATGAAGATCGGGATCAGGATGATCGCGCTGCCCAGGTCCGGCTCTTTGGCGATCAGCACGAACGGCACCGCGACCAGCAATCCGGTCCAGGCCATATACCTGAATTTGTTGATATTGAACGTCGGCAGTGTCATGACATAGCTGAGCAGCAGCAGAACGGCCAGTTTGGCGAGTTCAGATGGCTGCAGCCGGATTCCGGAGCCGAAGTCCATCCATCTTCTGGCGCCATAGATTTTGAGCCCGAAAATTAACACGATAATCAGCAGAGTCAGGCACAGGACATAAAATATCCAGACCAGCGGTTTCAAATCCCGGTAGTTGGTGCAGGCCATCACTGTCCAGAAGCAGGTTCCCATGGCAATCCACTGTACCTGCTTCAGCCAGAACAGCGAGGCTGAAGCGGTTCCGACCTGCTGTCCGGTGGAATAGATGAAAACCAGGCCGATAGTCAGCAGCAGCAGCACGGAAAGAATCTGTATGTAATCAAAGCTGGCGACATAATTAATGACACGTTTGAGGAAAAAATCGTGGTCCGATTGTCTTTTCACCATAAATGCCATATTATCAATCAACCGGACAGAATCCGGTTGCCCTTCGCCTTAACAGCATTTTTCAACCTGGCCCGGGGCGGCCGTTATCAAGCCTGAAATGTCTGTTCCCGCTTCGGCCCGACAGATATGATTGCTATCTCCGCGCTTACCAGGTCGGCAATTCTTTCCAGATATTTTCTGGCGTTAGCAGGAAGATCGTAGTAACAGCGGACATCGGCGGTGCTGCATTTCCATCCCGGCATCGATTCATAAACAGGTTTGACTTCATTAAGCGCCCTGGTATCCGACGGCATGTCTTCAGTGATTTCGCCGTCGACTTCATAGGCGGTGCAAATCTTCAGTTCATCGAGCCCGTCGAGCACATCAAGTTTGGTGATGGCCAGTTTGTCCACGCCGTTAATCATGCATGAATAACGCGAGGCAACGGCGTCGAACCAGCCGCAGCGTCTCGGGCGTCCGGTGGTGGCACCGTATTCGTTGCCGACTTTGCGCAGATTCTCGCCGGACGCATCTTTCAGTTCGGTCGGGAACGGCCCTTCGCCGACTCTGGTGGTATAAGCCTTCATTACGCCCCATACCGAGGAGATGTATTTCGGCGCGATGCCGGTGCCGGTGCAGGCGCCGCCGGAGGTGGTGTTGCTGCTGGTGACAAACGGATAGGTGCCGTGGTCAATGTCGAGCAGCGCGCCCTGGGCGCCTTCGCACAGGATGTTCTTCCCGGCCTTGGCGGCGCGGTTTACGGTCAGCACGGTATCGGTGATATACGGTTTCAGGAATTCAGCGGCGACTTTGACTTTCAGCCATGCCGCGTCAGCATCGAGCTCCTGCGCGCCGTGCTCTTTGAACATCCGGTTGTATTTTGCGGCCTGTTCGCGGAAAGTTTTTTCAAATTCGGCGAGGTTCTGCATCTGGATGGCTCTGATGCCGACTCTGGCGGCTTTGTCGGAATACGCGGGCCCGATGCCGCGTTTGGTGGTGCCGAGTTTCTTGCCGGATGCGGATGATGCTTCGTTAAGGGCGTCAGCCAGTTTGTGATATTCAAAAATCAGATGGGCTTTCGTGCTTAACTGGACTACCGATATATCAAGGCCTCTGGCTTTCAAATCGAGCATTTCCTCCATCAGGCTGATGGGGTCCACTACCAGGCCGTTGCCGATAACGCAGAGCGTTCCCGGGCGGAAAATTCCGGATGGAACCAGATGCAGGACATATTTTTTGTCCCCGATTTCAACAGTATGTCCGGCGTTATTGCCGCCTTGAAAACGAACAACTATATCAGTGTTCTCGGTGAGAACATCTATCAGTTTTCCTTTTCCTTCATCGCCCCACTGCGTTCCGATCAGGATATTTACCGGCATTTTCTCTTTTCCCTTAACAGTTGAATATTCTCAGTCTTATATTAATCATGATACGTCGTAACATCGAAAACAAAATGTATAATCTAATTTGATAACATCAAAATGCAAGTCATTAAGTCAAAATAAAAGGAGAAAGCCGGTTGAGGCAATTCGAGGGATGTTTCAGGTCTTTGAAACTGCTTTTAAGACTTTAATTTTTTGACGAAAACAAGGTTTAGGATGCCTGCGAAAGCTGAAGGTCTGCTTAATCTTTTCAGCATCCTTCTGGTCAGTTTCAGCTTAAAGAACTGAGCGCAGCGAAAAGTCAAATCCATCAAAGGAGTTGTTTCATCATGAAGGAGTTCCTTGTATCCGGCATGGACATGGCGCACCGCCGCCAATGATGCCGGATTTTCTTTGGAGTATTCGACGCTGCCGGCTGCCAGCCGCTCCCGCAGCTTTCCGGCAGCTCCGGTGATGATTTCCGGCTGACGTTCCATTAAAGTCGCAGATGTGTTGCCAACGCCGGGACAAAGGAAACGCAAGCTCGCCGAACAGTGACCGTCCCGCCAATTAACAATATGCAGCGGAAATACGCGGCAGATCAGCGGTTTGGCGTTAAGCTCGTGCAGGACACAGCCTCCGCTGTCATCCCTGAAAACACATTCGCCGTGTCCGGTTTTGGCTACTATGAAAACAGACGGCTGCGACGGTGAAGCGGCGAACCATTTTGCTGGCGGGTATTGCCGGAAGGAAGCATTGTCTCCTTTAAATGTGTCATGAACTGGCAGAAAAAAGGTAATGGCTCAGTAGAGTGGTGATGATTATAATTCTCAAGAAATACTTTCAATAAAGTTTCATTTTTCTTTAATTTTCTTTTTGACAAAGTCATTTTTTGCACTATATTTCTTGTATTGTATATATAATACAATACAACTTAAACATGGAGGCTGCATATGAGCGTCAGAAGCGACTATGAAAACTGGCTGTCGGAAGCAA
>JBAYIO010000171.1:0-4156 GCA_041665605.1 Victivallaceae bacterium
CGACAGCGAGGCGCTGCAGCGCGCCGCCGACATGGCATCAGGCGCCATGGGTAAAACGATGTTCATTCCGGAAGGCCGTTATCTGTTCCGCAAAACGATTGTTGTGAAATGCAATATTGAGTGTTCCGGCGTGCTGGTCCGGAAAATCAGGATCGATCCTAAAAAGACAGTATTCTCAAGTTTTATGTTTGTCGACTGGTATTATCCGACTGAATCAGCATTGATACAAATTGATAACGACCAGGCGCCGGTTCAGTTGGATGAAAAGCTTTTTTACGGCATCAAGGCCGATTCACTCAAGATTCCTGCCTATGTCAAAATTCCGCTGAAATCAGATTCCGCTAAAACCATCGATCTGGCCGAGGGCGGTACGCTGATTTTCAGTACCACGGATTTCTTTTCATCCCGCCTGAACCAGAAGGGCGACGAGTTTTATACTCGCAATGATATCTGTAAACTGGTCTCACCCAGGGGCGACGTATTTCCGGAATTCTGTTTTTCCTATGAGAAATCAAAAAGCGCCGTGCCATGGGACGTCAAGAAAACCTACAGTAAAGGTGAATATTGTACGGTCAATGGCGAACTGTTTCAGGCCTCATTTGTTTCCGGCCCCGGAACCGCGTATGTCAACCAGTACCTCGGCAAAGTTGTTATTGGGCCTTATTCGCCGGAAAAAGGATGCAAGTTTCCTTTTCAATATGCCGGCGGCAAGAAAGACTCCATCACCCTTTGGGTGAAAGCCGGATATTCCATCAACTATGTTCCGCCGCAACCGCCCCTGACCATCAGTGGCTTGCAGATAGAAATATATTCAGACGAAGCGGATGAGACTTACCGCCTGCTGTGCGGCAGCGCCGTGCTGTTATGTTCGCGCAGCAACGTCACGTTCAACCGGCTCAACGTCAGCGGCAAGGACCGCTTTCTGCTTTTCAGCCAGTTGCTCTGTGTCAGCCGTTGCGTGGGCGTGATTTTCAACGAAGCCCATGTTTCAGGTGCCACGTTTAACGGACTCGGCTATAATATTCTTCACAGCAATGTCGCCTGCATCGTTTACAACAATTCCACCTCGGTCAACTGCCGAAACGCCATTGCCGGACGGCACAGCAAAAACATCCTGATCAATGGCGGATATTTTACCCGCATTGACGATCATTACGGTAAAAATTACACGATCCGGAATGCGGTGATTAATGCGGTAAGCACCTCGATTCCCGGCTATTGTACCCCGAAAGCCGATGTCTCGAAATGGTCTTTCATCCTTTCCACGGCGCTGGCTTTCGACGGCGGCGAAATAACGCTGGAAAACTGCCGGATATACAACTGCAACACCATTCTCACTATTCGTGGCGATACCGGGGATTTCTCCGGAACGGTTTTTTTGAAAAACCTTTCAATCAACAGTTCCTGCGATGTCAATGTTTTAAGTTTCGCTCCCGATAAGAATTTCGATTTTGCTCATCCCATGAGGCCTCCGCAACATATTATTGTGGAAGACGTCAAGATTAATGCTCCGTACCGGCTGAACTTCCGGAGCGAAAGCCTGGTTCCGTGCCTGGTTACCGTCAAGGATTGCGAACGGATCGGCAACATCACTTTCAGCCGGACGGAGTTCACTTTTGCCGGCTGTGAGTTCATCGATTCCGTTTTCAGCGCCGGTACGGGCGGGATTATCAATCTGCGGGACTGCATCTTCTCCGGCCAGATCAAAGGGCTGGCCGCCGGGAACGTCGGGTATGCCCGGAACAATCTGGCCCGCAAGGGCGCTGCCGCCGGCTTACCGCTGAACTTCGTCAATCCGGCTGTATTCGAGTCTGGAACTGAGAACAAAAATCAGGATAGAAAGGCTGAATAGCAGCCATATAATTTAATCGTATAGGAATTTGTATTTTTCTTGATTTCGTAACAAAATCAAGCTATTATTATCTTTCTGATATTTAGTTAACTTCACCAGGGAGATTAAATGGAAAAAATATGCTTTAAAATTACATGTAACCATCTTTGTAATCACCTCTATACTTATTCGTATTTTCGCAGATTATCTCCAAGAGAGTTAATGCAAAAAGGAAAAACTTTAAGTTTGCAGCCTTGTCCTGATTGTGCTTCAAAACCATTTTCAGAATGGGATTTAAAGGATGCCAAGAAACATGGAGGGTGTCGTCCCGGAGCTGGAAGACCAACTGCTTTAGGACAAGGGCAAACAACCACCATAAGAATACCTCAGAAGTACAAGGAACAAACCATGACTTATATTAAAACCTTAGCAAAAATGGAGAACAAGAACAAATTACTTTCAACTGATGTTAAATAGCGTTTTAACAAAAAGTCCCGGCGCAGCCGGTTAAGTTCTACATTAAAATGAGGTTTTAAGATGAGTACGCTGGCATTGCTGGGTGGAAAAAAACAGATTTCACATGAACATTCAGAGATTTTTCATTGGCCGATAGTCAATCCGGCGATGGAAGCCGGCGTACTGCAGGTGTTGCGCGACGGCAATATGTCCGGCACGGACATTACCCGAAAATTCGAGCAGGCATACGCCGGATGGACCGGTGCGAAATACGCGCTGGCGCACAGTTCCGGCACCGCTTCGCTGCAATGCGCCATGTATGGCGTCGACCTGGGCTCCGGCGATGAGATCATTTGCCCGTCCATCACTTACTGAGCGTCATGCGTCCAGGCGCTGACGCTGGGCGCATCGGTGGTCTTTGCCGATATCGACCCGGACACACTTTGCATTGACCCTGACGACATCGAACGGCACATCACGCCGCGCACCAAAGCCATCATGGTGGTGCATTATCTGTCCTATCCCGCGGACATGGACCGGATCATGGCGATTGCGTGGAAGCACAATCTGAAGGTCATCGAGGATGTCTCCCATGCCCACGGCGCACTTTATAAAGGTAAAATGACCGGAACTCTCGGCGATGCCGCCGGATATTCCCTGATGAGCGGCAAATCATTCGCCATCGGCGAAGGCGGCATGCTGACCACCGACAGCCGGGAAGTTTATGAACGCGCGGTCATCTTCGGCCACTATGAACGGCATGGCGAAGTCACCGATGAAAAACTCCGGGCCGGGGTCGGTCTCCCCTGGGGTGGCTACAAATACCGCATGCACCAGTTGTCATCGGTCTGGAGCAAATGAAGAAATATCCGGCGGAAATGGCGGAAATCGATAAAGCCATGAATTATTTCTGGAATCTGCTGGAAGGCGTTCCCGTGCTTGATTCGCACCGGCCGGTCAAAGATTCCGGCTCCACCAAGGGCGACTGGTACGCCTGTCACGGTATTTATAATAAAAAACCACGCCCAAAGGACGTGGTATTGCTTTAAGCTCCCCAGAGGGGAGCCTGTGTCGGCACCCAGAGGATGCCGACAATATTACTATTCCCAATAACACGTTTTAAAAATTCAAACCTAACTGTTCCGCTTCACGTTCTTTCTTTTCTTGATACCGCACATACTTGCGGATCATGTCTTCATCTAGGCCTACTGTATCAACACAATAACCCGGAGCCCAAAAGTGATTACCCCAATACAGCTTCGTTTTTAAGCCAGGACGCTGTTTAAAGATTCTTATTGCTGTGCGACCTTTCAAGGTTCCAATTAAATCCGAAACAGACACTTTGGGCGGCATCATTACAATCAAATGCACATGATCTTCCTGCACATTCAACTCGACAACATCATATCCTTTTTATTCACAAAACAGGCGAATGCAATTATTCACTTCGTTAACTAATACACCTTTCAGTATTTTGTAACGATATTTGGGAACCCAAACTAAATGGTACTGGCAATGCCACAACACATGTGATAATTTACGAAATCTACTCATACTGTACCTTTCTCTTTACTAGGGGAATAGTTAAGAAAAATATAGCGTGAGTAGACATTCAGGCAAACCCTTCTTGTCTATGACCACGCCCAGAGGACGTGGTTTTCTAAGTTACAATAAAAATGAACTCGGCGGTCTTTCCGTCAAACGTTTCTGCGAAGCGGTTACGGCGGAAGGAGCGCTGGGGTTCAGCCCATAGCTATCAAGCTAAGACATAACCTATTATTTAATAGGCACATATACTATACATTCAAGCATCAGTTCTTCCAGCAGGATTTCTATATTTGGTTTACTTTTTTGAACATTCTTTTTGCA
>JBAYIO010000172.1:0-3672 GCA_041665605.1 Victivallaceae bacterium
AACTAACACATGAGGTTAAAATGACAGATGTACAAAGCTTATCGCACCTGATAATGGGACTTGTCTGTATTATGCCCTTCTAGGGCTGGTGCATACCACCAGTTCAACTGGTGGTTTTGATTAAATAATGTCATGAGTCGTCTATGCATATCTTAAATAAGCACAGGAATAAATCAGTGAACAAAGATTCTCTGTGCTGTGTTTTTGTTAATCACAAAATTGATTTTTCTGATGTTGATTATTCAGGACTGCAAAGCCAGTTGAAGTTAGCGTCGGATTATCCTTTTGTTTTTATTCTGCCGGATAATATACGCAAGGAAGCAGTTGAAGAGTTTCTGGGGAAAGCCTCCTTGACGGACATTCAAAGGAAAAATATCTCTTACAAATTACTCCCTGCTCAATATTTTAAGTCAATTCAGGATTACAGTATATTGATGAGTTCTGAATTATTTTATTCACTTTTGAGCGATTACCAGTTTATTCTTACATTGCAGCCGGATGTATTTATCTGTGACTACAGTAAAGTAACTCCGTTAATCAATGATATGGAACAAGACGGATATGATTATGCCGGCGCACCCTGGTTGTATGACTTGTCAACGACTGAAGGACTCGAAGAGTTAGATACCAGATCACAATACACATTCACGAAGAAGCTGAAATATCAATTCTTCCGAATATTCTTTAAACTTAATTTAATTTCAACCCCGAAACATATTGATTTAATATTTAATGCCGGTAACGGGGGGTGTTCGATTCGCAGAACAAAAACATTCCTGAAGTTGTCAAAACAACTGGGCAGCATAAAAGATGTAATCGGAGACGAGAAATGGAATTATCTTTTACAAAAGTACACTATGCCTCATTTTCTGGCTGAAGATATTTATTGGTCTCAAATCGCAGGTAGAAAATTAAAGCTGCTCAAGGTAATGCCGCCGAGCCAATCGCTCAAGTACTTCTGGGAGTCTGGAATTCCGCGAGTCAATTTGTATCTTTCGAAAAAAAAGATTCCTCTGGCGATACATGCCTGGTATAAATTTGCATTTAAAGAATTTGTCAGCAGCATTATAAAAAACCGATGAAGCTGATACACCATTATTTACAGGAAGTAATAAATGAAGATATTTATTGAAACCGAAACTCTGGCAGTTTATCCGGAGGGAATCCCGGTCTATATTTTGAATATCTTGAACCGTCTGAAAAGACAGTATCCGGATGAGTTGGATTTTTATACCCTGCTTGGCTGCTGGTACCGTAAATATAATTC
Organism: Victivallaceae bacterium; assembly: GCA_041665605.1. Classification (GTDB taxonomy): domain Bacteria; phylum Verrucomicrobiota; class Lentisphaeria; order Victivallales; family Victivallaceae; genus CAIPAT01. Next base: position 1,268 of record JBAYIO010000172.1, read on the forward strand.
CAGGCTGAAAACGGCCCTGGATCTGATAGAACCTGATACCTTGAAAATAAGCAGAAACTGGCTGCCGCGGCCTTCATTCAAATATCTTCCAGGCGACTTAAGCCGTTTTCTGATATATCCGGTAATTCCGGCGACTGACCTGTACCACGCCACCGCCAATGTGATCTCGCCGAATATGCCGAAAAACTATAAGAAACTGGTGCTTTCTGTGATGGATATTGTTTTTCTCGAATGTGCCGGACGGGGATACAACAGGCCGGAGTGGGAAAGCTATATGAGTCGTAAATTATCGGAGAGCATGGAAAAAGTTGACGTGGTGATTACGATTAGTGAGTTTACTAAAAACGAGCTGTGCCGGTACTTCAAGTTCCCTGAAGAGCGAATTATCGTTACACATCTGGCCAGCCAGTGGGGAAATATTGTCGAACAGGGCAATGATGCCGCGGATAAAGAATATCTTGCAGGCAGAGGTTTGGCTAAAGATAAATATTTCATTTCAGTGGGGACCATTTCGCCCAGGAAAAATTTTCAGACGTTGATGACGGTTTACCAGGAATTCAATAAAAAGAATCCCGGCAGCCGGCTGGTGATCGTGGGCAAAAATGGCTGGTGCTCGGAAAAAATAATGCGTCAGATTGAAGAATTAAAGGATATTGTGGTCTGGATACCGTCAGTCTCCGAAGACGAATTGAAGCTGCTTTATAGAAATGCCAGGGCTTTGTTTATGATTTCATATTACGAAGGATTCGGCCTGCCGCTGATTGAAGCAATGCAGTGCGGATGTCCGGTATGCTATGCTTCCGGCAGTTCGCTGGAAGAAGTTTCCGGCAGCGCCGGCTTAATGGTCAAACCCGATGACCGCGATGGCATATTATCCAATATGCAGTCACTATGGGATGATTCAGATTTATGTCATAAACTGCGGTGCAACGGATTGCGGCGGGCGGACGATTTCAGTTGGGAAAAGACTGCGGAAGGAACTTTTCAGGCGTATAAACTTGCAATGTCGCTCCGGGATTAGAGGCTGATGTGAATAAAACAGTTTTAATTATCTGCGATTTTTTCCCGTGTCCGGGCACGGACGGACGCAGCGCTTATCTGCTGGACATTGTCGACTATCTTGCGTTGAACAGTTTTGCCGTAAAACTCTGCGTCTTGTCCGATACTCCCAACGGAACTGTGCCATGGTATTTAGCGCCGGCAAAACTTGCAGACAAGGCCGATATCAGCATTATCGGCAACCAGCGTCTGGGTAAACGTTTTTTTATCCGTTTCAACTTGCGGAACTGGGCGCTGGCTCTGCCGTGCATTATTTATCGCCGTCTGCCTTCGTTTCTTCACAATTTCATGGGAAAACTTGTTACCCGGCAAAGGGGCGAAGTCAGCCATTTCATGGTCAAGTCCGGCAGTGCGGCATTCGTGAATGATCTGTTAAGAAATGAACATCCGGACACCCTGATTTTCAACCATTCAAGACTGGCCGCTTTAAAAGAGAAACTCGAACTTCCGGAAAAAGCGTTGACCGGCGTGATCGCCCATGATGTAATGCACCGCAGGCATCAGTCATTTGCAGCATCCGGAATAGATGTCGACAGCCGGGAAGTGATGTCCATGGCTGAAGAAAAAGCGGCGCTGGCAAAATTCGATTTCATCATTGCGATTCAGGAAGATGACGCCGGTGTTTTTAAAGAAATGCTGCCGGAAAGCACGGTTATAACGGCACCGATGTCAACCAGTTTTCCGGCAGATGCCGTACCTCCCGCAAAACGGATTGTCCCTGGACGCTGCCTGATAGTGGGCGGCTACGGCCAGCCCAATATCGACAGCTTCAACTGGTTTCTCCGCGACGTATGGCCCGGAGTATATTCCGGGAACCCCGCGGCATGTCTGCATGTCTGCGGGAATGTCTGCCGCGCACTGCAGGCGCCTGACGGCATGAATATTTCACTGCTGGGGCGAATTGAGGATTTAAGCAGGGAATATGAAGAAGCCGAATTATGCGTGATTCCCCTGCTGGCGGGATCCGGCCTTAAAATTAAATTAATCGAAGCGTTAAAATATAATTGCAGATGTGTTTCCACTTCATGGGGTGTTCAGGGAATTCGTACCCCTGAAAAATACGGCATTACAGTTGCCGACACGGCCGGAGCAATGGCCGATGCAATATTATCAGCTACCCAGTCGCATTCCGGCAATGACGGACAAAGGTTTTTCGAAGATTTTTCTCCGGAAAATTGTTACGGAGAACTGGTTGAATTGATGCAAAGAAGAATGTAAGGAGCTGTAAAGAAATAAACTTTACAAGTTTCGCGAAATATCCCGAGGTGATTTTGGGAATTGCCGGAGAGGCGCATACCTGAAGGTATGTAACGAACCGGCAAACCCAAAGGCATCCGGGAGAATCG
>JBAYIO010000173.1:0-3637 GCA_041665605.1 Victivallaceae bacterium
ATCAGATTAGAAAAACAGAAAAAACGAGGAACGGGCAAATGAAAACTATCAATATAAACACGGATACAGTCGGTCTGATTCGGCGGGGCGGGTGTAATAAGCTGCAACATGTTGCGCCGCCGCTATTTACGCTCATTGAGCTCCTCGTGGTGATAGCAATCATAGGCATTCTTGCGGCGATGCTGCTGCCGGCCCTGAAGGCGGCAAAAGACACGGCAAAAACCATTGTGTGCGTTTCCAATCTGAAACAGCTTGGACTGGCTTCAATCTCGTACGCCGGAGATTATAATGACTATATGCCTTTCACGTTGAGCGGAGATGAACTCTCCTTCACTTCATGGGAACCATTCTGGTTTGTGAAGGTTGCGCCCTACGCCGGGTTCACTTCAAGCAGCGAATTGACTGGCACGGCTGCCGCCCGTCAACTCTTCGCAAGCGGCACAGGCTATCCCCTTGTTTTTCATTGTCCCGGAAGAACAGGGAACTATAGTACCATTTATGTCGGTGCCTGGTATGCGCCGCCGCGGGCCATGATCACATATCCTGATCCAAATCTGACAGGGGTTAGATTAGGCCAGATCATAAGTCCGTCTAAGAAAATATGGCTTGCCGACACCCATCCTTCATACGGTTCGTGGGCATACCAATTGAACGACGTTTGCTACGGGTCGAATCCCAACTTGACCAAAGCCTATGCCTATTCGCAGGACTGTGACCTGACAGGTAGCGTTGGCAGATGGGCCGCCATCCATAGTAAATCGACAAATTGCGGGTTTTTCGATGGACATGCGGAAACCGTAAAATTTGACGAACTCCTTCCCAATATGAAGGATTGTCCCGGAGGGTTTTTCAATACCGGGAAGAGTTGTTTTGATTATTACAAATAAACGAAAGACGTGGAAATGAAAAAGCTCAGTCTCTGCGGTCTCGTGTGCCTAGGGATGCTATTTTTGACATCCTGCAGTGATTCGTCGACTAACAAGGGCGTGAAATCCCCGCTCGGAGACAACGGGAAGCCTCCCCGGGACACAATTGTAAACAACACCAGTCCCGGACCGAAAACTGAAAAAAACACGGACATTTGTTTTCTGGCTCCGGCGGCCGGCACGGTCAATGTTAAGGATTATGGCGCCGTTGGGGATGGGATTGCCGATGATACAGCGGCAATTCAAAGCGCTTTTAATTTTGCCTGCCTGCAAAGGCAACGCATTCGTGTACATACCATGAAAGGCTGGTATGGCGGCACCAATGACGCCGCATACCCGATGATTGTCTTTCCCGCCGGAACTTATAAAATAAGCCACACTCTGGTCGGGTACGGGGCAATGTATTTAAAGGGCGTCGGCAGAGCGATCATCAAACAGAATGACGCAAAAAAAGACATCTATTATCAACACGGAGCTTTTCGCTCGACCATAGAGAACCTGGCATTCGATGGGGGAAAAGTACAGGTTCATATATGGACTGCTAACAACGATGCGGCAAAGGTCATTATTACCGATTGCCGGTTTGAGAATTCCACTTCGGAGGCAATCAGGTGCCGCTCGTATACTCAAACAATATTGGAAGGTGAAAAGTTTCGTCAGACCAAACCCATGGCGCCCTATGAGGTAGAAGCCGACTCAAACGGCTTTTACCAAATCATCGCGGAGATCGACACAACCAAGCTGGTTGGATGGGCGAATTCCACTTTGATGATCATGTCGGGGAATGAATTTTTCAATTGCATCCGGGCTTTTGATATATCCTGTGACGGAAGTATTGTCGAAAATTGCAAGATAACCGCAAATCCGGCAACTGAAGGGGCAATAATGCGCTGCCTCAATCATACCGACATAAAAAATATTGTCTGCCAAGCACCGGCCACAAAAAATCCCCAGTTCTGGATTGAAGCCAATTCGATTGCCGTGAACTGCCGGGATTCAGTCTTTGATTCGGCCAATCCCATGTGTCTGGTCAGACAGACCGGCAAACCCGGGTATTATCAGAGAACCTTATCAATCGAAGGGTGCCGATTTAACAGTGCCGGATGCCCGGAAGGCGGTGTCGTCTGTCTGGAAGGAATACCAAATGCTTTGTATTTCACCGGCAATACGGAACTCTCCGGAAAACAGGTGAAGGCGGTTGCCTGGAAAATATCGTCAAGCGCTGAATCCTTTGACGAACAGCGGTATTTCAAGGCAATAGATATAGCTACGCAGTTCAACTTCTGCATTGCCCGCAACAGCGCCAATATCGATCCGCAGCTTCCGGAAACGGCCAGGCAATATATCCGTCAGGATATTCCGCGTGAACTGCTCGCTGAGGTCGGATTTGCTGATCGCAAAGTTTTTACCGCAGAGTATTCGCCGCAGATTGAAAATGCCGTTTTCGCCTCTGGCTACGGATTGAAGGCGGATGGGGCAACTGATGATTCCGATGCCCTTCAGCGGGCAGTTGACGCCGCTGCCAAACTTCCGCAAAGTGCCGTCATTTTGCCAGGCAGAATTGTCAAGCTTGCAAAGACCGTGAAACTATCTTCGGAGACAAAACTCATCGGGGCCGGCTGTGCTTTTTTGACCGGCAATGGCTCGTTTTCAGCGTTTTCCGCTGACGACTGCCATGATTTGCTGATCACGAATATCGGATTCAAGGATTTCAGCAAAGGACTCGAACTAAAAACGAAATCATCACAAAATAGCAGAGTGTTGGTTTATAACTGCGTCTTTTTTGACTGCTTTGAAGAAGCGCTCGAGTGTCTTTCCGACAAATCCGGGAACGAAAACAAGACCGTCATTCAACTGAAAAACAGTGAAGTTTTCGGCACGGTGGCAACCAATGCCGCTTTTGCTTTGATTTCCAACGTCTGGCTGCATGGCAGTTATCTCATGGATAATCGCGCCAATATTGAGAATCGCGGCGGCACCATGATTGTCGAATCCATTTTGGGTGTTCCCTTGTCAAAGAAAGGGGAGAAACTTAAGAATAGTGTTACCGGGGTTGAGAAAACCTGGGAACTGGGGAATAATCTCAGATGGTTTGATAATTATGGAAAGTTGCTCGTTTTTGACACCCGCTGCGGCGGCGAACAAGGCGGCGCCTGTCCGGTCTATAACATGTCCTCCGCCGGTACCATTTTCGCCCAGGGCGGCTATTTCGGCATGAACAGCCCGAATGTAAAATCGTGTTACGCATATTTTGTCAAAGCTCCAAAGGCGGCGGTTTTTTCCAATCTGGGCAGCATCCCCGGTCCGATCGCCCGTAAGGTCTGGCGGAAAGCGCCTGATTGCGGAGAGACTGAGTCAGCGATATTCGTCAGCGGCCCGGGAACCGGACTCGCGGAAAAAGAAGTTTCTTTCAAATTCATGCCTGGCATGAATGTATTGAAAAACCCCGGCTTCGAAGACATTACAGTAAGGAACGTGGAAAAAACGTATGCGGTATTGTTTGAACGCGGGGTTGACATGCAGACTGGTTCTTCGGTTCCCATGCCAGCCGTCTGGACGCTGAATGAACATGATGGCTGGTATAAGGACAAAGGCTGTGTTTTCAAATATGTCGAGGGGGAACCGGGCAAGGAAGTTTTTACCGGTAAACGCGCCGTCTATCTGGCCAGCAGCGCGCGGGCGACAATTTCCGGAAATATGGTGAAGGTCGC
>JBAYIO010000174.1:0-3540 GCA_041665605.1 Victivallaceae bacterium
CAGCGTGAACGCGGTATGGCTGATATCGCCGACCGCACCGGAATTGATGGTCAGAAGCGCATCGCCGGTTTTAGCAGTTGCCAGCACGAAATTCATCGCCGCCGGTTGCAGGTTATCGCTGTACTCCACCGTTACATGTCCGCCCGCAACCGTCAACGCGCCGGATACAATCCCGCCGGAATAAACATACTGACTGCCGCCGGAATCGACAATGGTGTTGCTAGTCACACCGCCGGAATAAACATACTGACTGCCGCCAAAGTTAATGGTAGTCGAACTCGCCACGCCGCCGGACCAAACGTGCTGCCCGCCGCTGGAATTAATGTTAGTGGAATTCACCACGCTACCTGTGGCAATCAACTGGGTTCCGCCGTTAATGACAGTAAAATTAGCCATACCTGAAGAAACCCATTGCAAGCCGCTAATGTTGATAGTTGTAGAATTAGCCATCCCGCCGAAGGAAACAATTTGACTACCGCCGGAAGCAATTACCGTATCAATCGCAGAATGACCAGACAATACAACTAATTGTCCATAATTTTCCAGCAAAAAATTGCTGGCTATGCCATTAACGATGGAAAACGCGCTATGACCGTCAGTGCGAGTATTGATGCCGCCGGTGATTGTCGCTCCGGTATCGGCAATAATAGTGGCTCCTGATTGCTGAATAATCACGTTGGCACTACCGCCGGAAGAAACATTCTGATAACCGCCAGGGTTGATGGTGGTGGAATTCGCCACGCCGCCGGAGGAAATGTACTGGCAGCCTCCAGAGTTAATGGCTGTATAATTAACCACACCGCCGGAAGAAATGTCCTGGTGCCCTCCAGAGTTAATGGTTGCATGATTAACCACGCCGCCGACAGAAACAGTCTGGTTGCCGCCTGAGTTGATAGTGGTGGAATCCGCCGTATACCCGGAAGAAACAAGCTGGGCAGTATAATCTAAACTCAGATTATAGCTGTTTTTGCCACTGCTGCTGACGATAGCAGCTCCATTGCTGGTGCCGCTTAAGACCGCATCAAAATCCCAGCCTAAAATACCTCCGGACGACACATTAAAGCCGATTGCGCTGCCGCCTAGCCCAATCATCAGTTTGCCGCCGCTATTAATTACCGAGCGGCTATCGGTACCGTAAACGTACTGGCGGCCACCGGAAGATATTACTGTATCAATTGCGGAATTCCCGCCATAAACCACCAGTCCGCCGCCGTTTTCCAGCAGGAAATTACTGGCTGCACCGCTAACTATGGCAAATTTACTGTGACCACCAGTACGGGTGTTGATTCCGCCTGTGATTGTTGCACCGGTATCGGCTATAATCGCAGCTCCGGATTGCTGATTAATCACGCTGGCGGTAGCGCCAAAAGAAACAATCTGACTGCCGCCGGAAGCAATTACTGTATTAACCGCAGAATTACCGTATAATACAGATAAGCTTCCTCCTTTTTCCAGCAGGAAATTACTGGCTACACCATTAATAATCGAAAACGCACTATATCCATCGGTACGAGTATTAATGCCGCCAGTAATTGTCGCTCTGGTTTCTACTTGAATTATGGCTCCGTCTTGTTGGTTAACCACGTTGACGCTGCCGCCGGAAAAAAAATACAATCTCCCGCCGGAGTTAACGGTGGTGGAATTCGCCACGCCGCCGGACCAAACAAACTGCCCGCCGCCGGAGTTAATGGTTGTATTGCTGACCACGCCGCCGGAATAGGCATTCTGAAAACCGGCAGAATTGATGTTAGTGGCATTCGCCACGCCGCCGGAATAAACGTGCTGCCCGCCGCCGGAATTAACGGCTGTGGAATTCGCCACACCGCCGGAAATAACAAACTGAGTGCCGCCATTAATGGTAGTAGAATTCGCCACACCGCAAACATCCTGGTCTCCGTTGTTGATGGTAGTAGCGCTGGCCATCCCCCCCGCATAAATGTATTGCCAGCCACGATCAACGATAGTATTATTCGCCACACCGCCGGAAGATATATACTGATGACCGTAATAATAGATGGTCGTATTATTCGCCACGCCGCCGGAGGAGATATTTTGATAGCCACCGGAGTTGATAGTGGTAACACAGGCTATCCCGCCGGAAGAAATAATTTGACTGCCTCCGGAGTTGACAATGGTGTTGCTTGCGACACCGTCGGAAATCCCCTGTCCGCCTCCGTTAATGGCAGTGCTGTTCGCCATGCCGCCGGAGTAAACGTTCTGCCAGCCGCAGGAAGCAATTACCGTATCAATAGCAGAATGACCAGACAATACAACTAATTGTCCATAATTTTCCAGCAAGAAATTACTGGCTACACCATTAACAATGGAAAATGCGCTATGTCCATCGATACGCGCATTAATTCCGCTGGTAATTATCGCTCCGGTGTCGGCCAAGATTGCACCACCGGATTGCTGATCGATTATTGTGGCAGTCCCACCGGAAGCTATGCTTATGCCAGCCCCGTTCCTGATTATTGTATTTACTGCAGAGTTGCCGCTTGCTAATCTCAGGCAGCCTTTGCTTTCCAGCAGAAAATTACTGGCTACGCCATTAACAATGGAAAATGCGCTATGTCCGTCGGTACGGGTATTAATACCGTTGATAACCGTTGCGCCAGTAGTAAAGTAAACCGCGCCGCCCGCTTGCTGGTAAACATTTGTTGCGGACGCTCCGATGCCGAGGGCCATTACGCCGCCGGAATTGATGGTGGTATTGGTTGCCGTACCGCCACCAAAAAAACGCATATCTCCGCCAGCATTGATAATGGTATTAGTTGCCGTTCCGCCAAAATAAATAGCCTGACTGCCGCCAGAATTAATGGTGGTGGCGGCGGCGGTGCCGCCGGAAGAGACATATTGCAGTCCGCGAGAATTAATAGTAGTGGAATTCGTCATACCGCCGGAAGAGACAATCTGACAACCATTATTGTTAATGGTCGTGCTGTTGGCGATGCCGCCGTTGACAATACTTTGAGTTATGGAGCTGACCGTTTCGCCAGTTACGGTCTGCGATGATACGATCGGGGTAAACGCCACTTTCTCTCTCCTCTTACTATATTAACTTATTAATTTCTGATAATTGACGTAGTCCGGAACGCCGGAATATGCTTGAGGGTATTGACGATCTGATCGGAAGAGATAAATCGCGTTGTTTCTAAAAATACAGCCTGCCATAATCCCGGCTCTCCACGAAAATTTGCAGCCCTGGCGGATAACTGCTTTATGTATGCATGTATGTATCCGGCCCGGCTATCGCTTCTGTCGCCCCCCAAAACACTATCATTATAATATTGGCTGAAAGCTTAATGTCAAAAAGATTTTAGAGAAAAGTTCACTTTTATCTAAAAAAAGTCAGCCGCAACGTGTAGAACAACATTTTAATCAAAGTTTACTAAATATTTAAAAACGCATTTAATAGCGTTATTTGAACTTATCTTCGCTGTTCCGGTTGACAATTTCACTATATATAGATAATTGATTGTTAAAATTTTTAAATGTTACCATTTTATTTTTTGTGGATAAAAAGGATTTGGATTTATG
>JBAYIO010000175.1:0-3509 GCA_041665605.1 Victivallaceae bacterium
CGTTCCGGCAATCAGAGAACTGGCGGACTGCCCGTTTGTGATCGCGCCCAATGCCGACCGCATGATGTGTGCGACCTTATTACAGGATATTGACGTGGATATCGTGGCTTATCAGGATTGTGTAGGACTGGGGGTTGAACCTGACATGTTCGGACGTCATGCCCAGGCCGACCGCCATCACAGTCTCCACCGCCTGCCATATCTTTATCAAAGATTGAAATTTGCCCATGACGGCTGGTGCGCCGGCGGACCCAAACCGCATCTCAGTTATTGGAACAACTATTTCCGCAAACGCGGCCGCACTGCAATCTGGAACGACCTGGAAATATGGGAGTTTGACCATAGATGCAGTTTACTGCCGACTGAACTTTCGCGCGTGGTATCGCAGCTTGACCTGACCGCGCCGTTCGTTGAAAAGCAGATTATTTACCAGTATCCAGGCTTGATGCAGCATCCGGACCATCCGGTAAAAGTCGGCGGCGAACGCGCGATAACCCTTTATGAGGATTACGCCAATTATCGGCAAGCCGTTCTTGCCGGACGGCGGTAGCCGGACTCCTCCGGTTACCAGCGGGCGTCGATGATTGCGCCTTTTTTGAAGTCCGCAATCCGGCGCAGGGTGGCGGGTGAAGTATCCGCCGGCAGGGCGTCTAAGGGATAAAAACCGCAGTTTGCGATTTCCCAGCCTGGAGAACATTTGCTTTCCGTCGTTTCGGCGGCGAAAAGCACAATGGTGTCGCTTTTGAATTCGGTGAAATTTGAATAGACGCCGACTAGCCGGCAATCGTTAACCGCAATGCCGGTTTCCTCCCGCAGCTCGCGCATTGCCGCTTCCCGCGGCACTTCCATCTTGTTCACTTTTCCGCCGGGCAGGCTGAGTTTGGCGCTGTAGCGGGTTTTTACCAGCATGACTTTATTGCCGTTGAACAGCAGCATTTTAACGCCGAGGGTTGTCGGACGGAAAATCCGCCAGACGATTTTTCTGGTCCGGTGTGCGCATTGGAACAGGATGTTCAGCAGCAGATTTTTCATAACGGTTGTTCCTGATTGCTTGGAAGCATATTAAAATAATTTCTTTTTGCCGAGTAGTTCCTGCGGCAGGCTTTCGACGCGTCACTCACTCACTCGCCCTTGCTGATTTGATCTATAACCGGCGCTTTCTCAACCATAAACCCTCCTGTCTGTTGCATAAAAATAGTTGCCGTGCGTGAAAAAACAAACTGATGCGGAAAATTATTCAGCGGCAATTTAAACAGCTAAGAATAGCATAAGATTACCATTATTAGCAATTTATTCGTATTTATTTCTATGCATTATGAGGTTATATTAATTGTATCTGTTAATGCATGATTTTTATATAAAGCTATTTAAAACTGGAGACTTTTATGCCGAAGATTACTTTTATGGGTGCGGGCAGTTCGGTTTTTGCCAAGAATGTATTGGGCGACTGTCTGTGTACTGATTCGCTGAAAAATGCTCACATTGCGCTGTATGACATTGACGGAGCCCGCCTGGCCGAGTCCAAGCGCATGATTGAGGTGCTGAACGCCAATATCAATAAGGGCCGGGCTAAAGTAACCGCGCATCTTGGAGTCGGTAAACGCAAAGAAGCGCTGCGTGACGCTGACTTTGTAGTTAATGCCATCCAGGTCGGCGGTTATGATCCGTCCACGATAATTGACTTTGAAATCCCGAAAAAATACGGCTTGCGCCAGACGATTGCCGACACCCTCGGCATTGGCGGTATTTTCCGGGCTCTGCGCACGATTCCGGTCATGTGGGACTTTGCCCGTGACATGGAACAGGTCTGCCCGGATGCGTGGTTCCTGAACTACACCAATCCGATGAGCGCCCTGTCAGGCGCGATGCTCCGCCATACCGGGGTAAAAACTGTCGGCCTTTGCCATTCAGTACAAGTCTGTTCCCAGAGTCTGCTGGAAGCGATCGGCATGAAATATGATGAGAAGTCAATCCGCAACAAGATCGCCGGCATCAACCACATGGGCTGGCTGCTGGAAATCACTCAGGACGGCAAAGATATTTATCCGGAAGTAAAAGCCCTTGCCAAAAAGAAAATGACTGAATGGCGCAAACCTGGTGCAGAGAAAAGCGGCAATATGGTTCGCCTCGCAATCATGCAGAACTTCGGCTACTACGTTACCGAATCCAGCGAACACAATGCCGAATACATGCCTTACTGGATCAAAAAACAGTATCCGGGACTGGTTGAAGAGTTCAATATTCCGCTGGATGAATATCCGCGCCGCTGCATCAACCAGATCGAAGGCTGGAAGAAACGCAGCAAGGAGATAGTTGACAATCCGAAACTTACCCATGAGAAAAGCCATGAATATGGTTCGATCATCATGAATGCCGTTGTAACCAATGTCCCGGCCCAGATCGGCGGCAACGTACTCAATAACGGCCTGATTCCGAATTTGCCGGACGAAGCCGTGGTGGAAGTGCCCTGCCTGGTTGACAGCAACGGCGTCCAGGGATGTTACGTCGGGCGTCTGCCGGAACAGTGCGCCGCGCTCAACCGCACCAACATCAACGTTCATCTGCTGACAATTGAAGCGGCCGCCACCTTGAAGAAGGAGCATATTTACCATGCGGCAATGCTCGATCCGCATACTGCCGCCGAGCTTCCGCTCGATGACATCCGCAAGATGTGCGATGATTTGATCAAAGCTCACGGCGATATGATGCCGAAGTATAAATAATCTTTTCTTTGTACAGACAGGGGCCGGCAACGGCCCCTGTTTTTTTATCCTGACTTGAATCCAGCGGATTTTAGTTATATACTGTTGTATAAATCGGTATATAACAGGAGGCTGATATGAGAACGGTAAAAGTGCAGGAACTTTCTTTTGAAAAATTCAACCGGTACGGGGCATTTGCCAATATGCTTGACCCGGAGACCGACAAGCTTGGAACCAGACCAATCGAATTTTACCGGGACATGCTTCAACTTGATTTGGGGCAGGCGCAGCCGTCGTTTTCGGTCTGCCGGGTTGAAAAACGCGATCTGGTAATTGATGTATCCGAATATCACAATACTACGGGTGAAGGCCTCATGCCGCTGGACGGAGCGGTTTATGTATATGTCGGGCCTGCAAATGGCGGAGACAAGGTGCCGTTGGAGCAAATAGAAGTTTTTAAAGTCCCGCAGGGAACGTTTGTTTCACTGCGCCGCGGAGTTTGGCATCATGCTCCGTTTGCTGTCGGCGGCAAGGCCGCCAACGTGCTGGTTGTGCTGCCGGAACGCACTTATGCCGTTGATTGCATCGTGCATGAGATCTCCGCCAAAGACCGGATAAAGATCAGCATCAGGTAAATCTGGTTATCGGATAGCGAAGAATTTTCTTGTCAACAGCCATAGCTTCACTAGGAGCCTGTCGGACTGAGATTTTTATGATTCATAAAAGTAAAATTTTTTATTATTCAGCCCATAATTGCAATACATGAGCTTCAATTTGTATCATAGATATGAATACATAGACTTACTA
>JBAYIO010000176.1:0-3121 GCA_041665605.1 Victivallaceae bacterium
TCAGGAACAGCGCCACCATCTCCTGTCCGCGCGCGTCCAAAGTCGGCGTGACCGCCGGGTTAAACCCCTCCAGATTCCGCCAGGAGGAAGACAAGGTTCCAGGGGTGACGCGCGTCAACAGTCCCATCTGTTTCAATTTATCATAGCAGACCATCCAATAATAGGTGGCATAGGATTCCATATAAAAATCCTTGTCTCCGATTTTCCGCTGCTTCCAGTACTCGTTGAAGCTCCATTCCGTGGAAGAGGAAATCAAGGGAGCGGCCGCCGCGAAATTCTGTTCCTCACTTTTCAGCTCGCCAGCCTGAACGGTCAGCACCAAAACCGCCACCCAGATCAACAGACGTTTTCCCGACTGGAAAGAGGCTGACTGAATTTTCCATAACCGGCTTTGATTTTTCACTTGATTCATCATAACGGTCTCCTTATCGTTTCATTTATTGTCAATCACATTTTTATTCATCGTCCCCCTGAATATTTCATCCTCATTCAAAAAATACGTCAGCCCAACGCTTTGTAACTTGCCGGTCAACAGACCGGCGGCATCAACGAGCCTGCCATTCTCCTTGACGCTCAGTACGCCGATTTTCGATTCTTGATCGCTGCCGTTGGTTTTCAGGAAGTTCTCCAATTCTGCAGGCGGATATTTTTTGCCCAGCCAGTTGACGCCAGCGGGGCAATAGACATTATAATCGCCATGGAACCTGAATTTGGAGGCGGGATTGTCATTTAGGATCATGTTTTCACAGTTAATTATGGCGCTGCTGGTGATGTGCAGAAAACTATCTTCAGGATCTTTTCGCAGCAACGCCCAGACGGCGGTTTGACATCCTTCGATCACGCAATGTTCCATAACCACCTGATTCTTGACGCCTTCCATCTGCAGGACGATGCCTTTGGCCCTGCGGTTGGTTTCGGTTATTAGCACATTTTTCAAAATAACTGTGGTATTCTCTATGGGGCTTTTTTCACATCCGGACAAATGTGTGATCGGCAGCGCCCGAATGTCAACACCGCCATTATTATTGCGAAGCACGCAGTCAACCATGGTATGGAACCCGCCATTGAATGCAACCGTAAGTTCATTGTCTTCGCACAACACCCCGTTGTAATAAGTTCGTGAAGCATTCACGTCCACAATACCCGTGCCGTTATGATGAAACCAGCAGTTGCGCACGGTGGCTTCACTGAAATCATGAAAGGATACCGGCTGGTCACCGTTATTACGAGACTCAATATTCTCGAAATAAAGTCCCCGGCTATCTCCAAATCCGTCAATGCCGTCGTCCGCCGAATACTCCGTTACAACATTACGGCAAGTGATATAACTGGAATCCCTTATCATAATAAGAGCGCATATTAAGGTTACGCCGGTAATCTGACAGGAATCAATGGTCTTTCCGTCGTCACATTTGAAATATATTCCGTCTTTAGCTGGCAACCATTCGCCTGGTTTAAGTCCTTCCGCCTTGCTCGCCTTGGTACTGCGGCGAATCCTTTTGCCATCAGAACAAAGAAAATAGCTCTTGCTTGGATAAAACCATTTCATATCCAACTCAATGAAATACAAATTCTCCCCGGCTTTTTTCCATTCGGAGGCCTGAATCGCTCTGAAACCGCTCAGCACTGCGCCGTTGCCTTCGATGATGAACGGCTTGGCGGGGGTGCCGCCCAGATTTACCAGACTGAGCCGCTCGCGGTAGGGTATCCCCGTATTGGCGATGACGATCTTGTCGCTGGTTTTGCACGCCTTTACGGTGCGCGCGAAGGTGGCAAAGGCCTTCCCGTCGCCCTGGCCGTCATTGCCGTCATTCCCGGTCTTGTTGTTCACAAACCAGGTTGCGCCAAAAGCGGTGGAGTTCATGAACAATAGAATTAGCTGAAAAACTATTACAACTTTCATAGCGGCTCCTTGTGTTAATTTCTAAATATCTTGTTATTTCCAGTCGGATTTAATGCCATTTTTAAAATAAGTTATGTCGTAGTATGAATACCAGCGTACTGAATAATCGCCAAAAATCACGTTGCTGCCTTTGCTATGCCAACTGGCAACCGGATATGAGGTGACATAAGGAGTAATTAAACCTGTTCCATTCCCAAGAGCACCCGCTCCGGAATCAGCCAGCATAAGAAGTGTGGATGGACTCCTGATGCTTGACATACGCCCCCCGCCTGCCACTCCCTCCATCCCGCCGTAGTTATGCCCGTAGGAGTTAACAAGCAAGTGACACGAATTCGCTCCCTGATCAGCCACCCCCGGTTTGCTATCTGAAGGGCAAAGCAGTATCCCCGACTTGTCTCGGTAATAATAACCGATATACGGAGCCTCCGAAGGGCGATCTAATGGCAAATATGGTGATGAAAGCATTCCGTAAAACCAAGAATAAGGCGCCGGAAAATATTCCCTGTTGTCATCCAAATACGCCGAGAGCCCAAATCCTATTTGCTTGAGATTGTTAATACAGACAGAGCTATTGGCCTTTTCCTTGGCGACTTTGAGTGCCGGTAAAAGCATGGCTGCCAGAATTGAAATAATCGCTATTACGATCAACAGTTCAATGAGGGTAAATCCGTTGCGGGCAAGGAATTTACAGATCGGGCTGCGGCTGACGCACTGCCGTTGTCTTAATTTTTCCGCACTCATTCCACACCTCCCGTTTTTATCTTTACTGACAGATAGCAGTAAAATCTTTATAATTCCTTTTTGTCTCCGTGCCTCTGTGGTTTAATCAGAGCCTGAGCCGCCGGGACAAACACCGCCGGGATGTAATATCTGTTTTCCGGCAGGCTTCCGTTTTTAATGTATTCAACCAGTTTCAATGCGGCCTCCTCCCCCAGTTTCTCGTTCTGTGGAACAATGAAATCTATGTGTTCCCCGTGCTTAAGGTTCGGCAATAATCCGGGAGTTCCGATTGTACAAAACCTGACTTTGTCCAGAATGCGCCGCCCGTCTTTGGTTTCGGAGAGGAACGTAATTATTTCACTGACGATAAAATCACCGTCGGAAAAAATCACATCTGGAATTTTCCCGCAGAAAAGGCGCCCGGCAAAATATTCAGCCCGCTCGCGGATAAACTGCGTGGTTTCACTGCTGTCCGGATAAATAACCGTATGCTTCACA
>JBAYIO010000177.1:0-3118 GCA_041665605.1 Victivallaceae bacterium
AAATGAGCTTGATTTATCCTGCGTTCAATGGCTCTTCCGCGTTTATGCGCGGCTTCGGCGTTTATCGCCTGAGAGAAGAAGTCCAGAGTTGAAGTTCCTTTTTTAGCCGCAGCTTCCAGTAAGTTGCAGACCTCATCCCGCAGGTGAACGAGTCCTAAATAATCGAGATTTTTGATCAGTTCTTTTTCCATATGCATACCTTTCATTTTATGTCATATTCATCGAGATCGGGTTGTTCCAGCGTAACATTGAGATTATCCGCACCTTTGGTCACATGAAGCAATCCCATGCTGTTTTCAACCGGCCGTTTTTTTAGCCGGATCAGATATTCCACGTAATCCGCGCCGTAAACCTGATTTTCAACCGCTGACATCAAGGCGTTCTGAACCATGATTTTGCCGTAAATTTCGACCATCAGCATGATCTTTTTCATGTGAGATTCGATGTTAAGCAGCCGGACTTCAAGTTCACGCAGCATTGTTGCGGCATCCTGACCAAGCGCGAGAAAATCACTTTTCAAATTTTGTTTAGCGGCGGTCTGGCGCTCGTCAAGCATCAGCCTGCAATGGCCGGGATCGGCGATAGTATGACCTTTGGCGTAACTTCGCAGATGTGAAGTAATCAGCTTTCCGTCATGGTAAAAATAGACGTTTTCGGAAGTGATTTTCAAGCACAGATTTATCCCGGCGTAGCGTGACGGCACGCTGTACTGGTTGCCGTCGCACCAGACCCGGCAGCGTGAATCCGCCGATCTGTTTTCAATTCTGGCACAGTCGAACCGGTGCGGATTCAGCGGTAAAAGCGCATTCCTTTCTTCGCGGTTGAAGCTCGCAACCGGCTGCTGACGGGTCGTGCCGTGAATTCGCACATTGGCAATCTTCTCCAGCCAGTCCTTAAGCGACATTTGAGCTTCCTCCAGGCTCGAAAAATTACTGCCGGCGATAAAATTCCCCTTGACATAGCCGACTCCATTTTCTATGCGTCCTTTTTCGTGGGGGGCACGGACATTGCAGGCAACCGGCAGCATGCCGTAATGACTGGTGAAATCCAGAAAACGCGGATTGTAGCGGATGTCGCCATGTCTGCCATGATGCAATACCGCCCCCTTGAAGTTGTCAACGATAATTTTCCGGGGTGCGCCGCCAAAGAAAATGAGCGCATTCTGCAAGCAGGAAAATGTATGCTCCAGTTTTTCACCGGGAATGATTTCCGCATACAGCAGCCTTGAATGGCATAATACCGCCGCACAAACGCACAGCCGTATATTTCTCTCTGCGTGCCGTAAATAGCCGCAGTATCCGAAATCGACCTGCATGGCTTCGCCGGGCTCAAAAACGAGCGTCAAAAAGCTGCGGTTCGGCTTAATGCGCACCGACGCAAGGTGGCGGCGGATAGCGCTGGCGCTGCCGGCATAACCAAATTTCTGCAGCTTCTGATAAATTTGTGTCCCGGATAAATCCGGATGCTCTGAAAGCATACACTTTATCCCGTCTTCAAACTCCGTGACCGCCTTTTTCCGCCGGACATGGCGCTTTTGAGGATATTCTGCAACCTTCCACCAGTTGCGGACAGTGCGTTCAGAAATATTCAATATCCTGCTGATTTGAACCGATGTGAGGTGATCAGCCATATAAAGATAGCGTATTTTTATGTACTGATCATGAGTCAGCATGGGCTGCCTCCCTTCGTTCCGGCGGTACTTCCAGAACCTGATAGAGCGGCGCGTCCCAGGCAATGAGTCCAGCGTCATCCAGGCACATTCTTGCCGCTTCAAGGCGGCCTTTCGACCAGCCTAGAAGCGAACACACCAGGCCGTCGCCGTAGTACGACAGGCCTTGACCGTCGGCGGCGCACAGCAGCACCAGATAGAGCGCCAGCGCGTCGGAAGAACACGCCCGCAGGTGTCCTTCGCGCAGCAGACGGTGATCCACCCAGCCGAAGCCATTGGGAATGCGCCGCAGGCAATCGGATTTGATTGGAAACTTTTCAACCATCGTTTTCCTCCTGTTGCAAATTATGGTTTCTACCGGAATTTTCCGGTAGCGCATATAAATTACAGGAAGCAAAACGGCTTCTCAATCAAATGTGAGGTGAAGCTTTCACCTCGCGGTCGTCGGTCGCTAATGGTTTATTATCAGGATGATAGCGGTATTTTTCATGCTGTTTTCACCTCACAGCGGTTAAAATTCACCTCACAATGGTCAGTGTCAGCGGTACGGACGCATACTACACGCGCAGACAAATATTTTTGCCGATCTCGTAGCAATGATCACGCAGCCGGTTCAAATCACTCGCGCTTTTTGTTCCGGTAGCATAACTTATCAGCCCCATAAAATACACGTCCAGATTCAAGGCGGTAACCACCGGATCGCAAGACGGCGGCGGCACGGACTCCGGCGCGCGCGGATGACGACTACGCGTCTTCCGCCGCTCGTATTCATCATGCTTGCGCCGAGAAGTACGCTTTCGATAGTCTGCATCCTTCAGGTGAAGTTTGGTGTTTTGCTTTTTGCGGACAGCATTTCTATCACGCATACACTGCGGGAGCATGCAATATTTCTGATGTGAATGACGAAATGACGGGGTGAACTCGCATCCGCACGCATTACAGATATTACGGCTGGACGCTGACGCCTGTTGCAGTGGCTCGTCTGGCTTGCTATTCTCCATGTACATCCTTTGACCTTACGAAAGAAAATATATAAATATACTTCTTTAAAGGTTCAAGCGGATATTCCAAGGCAAGGTAAAAATTGATAAAACGACGAGAACAGAGGGAAGAAAAAGGCGCAGATGAAAACTATTGCCCGGGGTGAAGGCGGAAAGAAAAACGAAGAAAACAAAAGAAAACTAAAGGAAACTAAAGAAAACTAAAGAAAATCCGAAGAAAACTTAAGAAACACCAACAAAAAACACTTTCGACTCCGGCAAAATTAAATGCTCAAAATCCGGCCAATCCTCATGCGTGTTGACAATCACGCTCAATAAACACAAAAAATAAAGAAAGTCTCCCAGTAAAACAAGCTATTCTCTGCACGGCTGAACAATAAAGAAAAATAGTAATTCAACTTTTTTTGCTGTTATTTTAAAAATGGGTGTTGACAGCATAGTATAATCT
>JBAYIO010000178.1:0-2735 GCA_041665605.1 Victivallaceae bacterium
AGACCCCGCTGCCGCATTTGAAAATATACTCAATGCAATACAGATGGGAAATAATACAAAATTGATTCCATTGCTGATGTAAACGCCTTTTCCTCTGTCACCGCTCTACTGAGCCATTACGTAATGGATGCAAAATCCATAGGATTCAAAGATTTCAGACAGCATTTTTAACACTTTTTATGGCGGCGCAAACCGGGCATTTCTGCATGCAGAACGGCTTCTCAAGTCCGCTTGCCGCCAGCAATTCCTCATTCTCGAATATTTTGATTGTTGAGTCGTCCGCCAGTATTTCTCCGTCTTTAATGACAATGGTCCTTTCACATATTTCCAGTATCATATCGAGGTCATGGGACGCGATTATCCGGGTGTGCTTGAAGGAACTGAGCAACTTTATCAGCCGCCGCCTCGAACTGGGGTCCAGCGACGACGACGGTTCATCCATCACCAGGATGTCCGGGGACATGGATAGAATTGAGGCAATCGCGGCTGACCGCTTTTCCCCTTCGGACAGCTTGTACGGCGGACGGTTGCGCAAATGGGCGATCCCGACCGTGTCCAGCGCGCTCAAAACCCTTTTCTCCACTTCATCCTCCGGCAGTTTGTAATTGCGCGGCCCGAACGCCACGTCGTCGTAAACGGTGGACATGAACAACTGGTCGTCGGGGTTCTGGAAAATAAAGCCGACATGCTGCCGGATAACCGGCAGCGTGCTCTTCCGCACCGCGACTTCCCCGACGCTGACCTCGCCTCCGGTCGGAAACAATACCCCGTTAAGATGCATCAGCAGGGTTGATTTTCCGGCGCCGTTGAGGCCGATTATGCCAACCGACTCGCCATGCGTTATCCTGAAGGAGACATTTTTCAGCGCCTGCTTGCCGTCGGGGTAAACGTAATCCAGATTTTTGACTTCGATGATATGGTGGCTCATTTGATTAAATCCGTAATGAAAGTTCCGATCCTGACCGGGATGTCCCCCTGCCGGACTGTGATGAAGAACAACGTGAACCCGGTAAAATAGGCCAGATCCGCCAGGGAAAACTTTTTCAGACTGCCGGTGTTATATTCTCCGGCAAACCCTCTGCACAGCATTGATTCGTAAACCCGCTGCGCCCGCAGATGAGTCTTGATCAGCAACTGGCCGGACAGCGAACCCCAGGCGCTGAAATGCACGCCTCTGCTGAACGGCGAACGCAGCGAGTAGGCCAGCAGAATCCTGGCGACTTCCTCCAGCAGCAGCGCAATATAGCGGTAAGTTAAAATAAGCTGCATGACAAATATTTTCGGTATCCGCAGCGCTCTGAGCGCGGCGGCAATGCCGGTAATGCCGGTCGTCGCCACCAGGATCAGCGCGGCCAGCACCGTCAGCACAAATTTCAGCATGATGACCGCAAATGAAACCCAGCCGCCGGAGATTTGCAGCCAGGGCAGAATGATCAGAGGCATCCGGTCAAAGAGCGGATTGAAAACGCCCAGCCCGATTGCCAGCGGCGAGATGATAAGCATTCTTTTGAAAAGCGGGGCGGATGGAATATCGCCTGTAATCATCAAAGCCGCCGGATAAATGATCAACGGCAGCATCGCGCTCAGATCATATTTGCCGAAGGAGACTGTTGCGACGAGAAATGAGAGCGTCGTCAGCAATTTTGCCAATGGGTGCAGACGGTGTACAGGCGTCGCCTGTCCGGACAGTTCCTCCAGCAGTCTGATATTGTTCAAAGATTCCGCGATAGTCGGCATAAGCTGAAAAACTTTCTGTCAGTGGATGGGTTCAAATTCGCTCAACGAGCGCTCTGGCTTTTCTGAGTTTCTTGACATACATGATGCCGAGCCCGGCAATCCCCGCAAGCAGCAGGGTCATGATGCCGCCGACCAGACCGGAAAAACTGGTCCCGCCGCTTACCGCCGGCCATTGCTGCGCCTGCTCCGGCGCGGAGGATTCCTGACCGGTTTTGAAGTCATAACCGGGCAGCAAGGCAACTTTCGCCTGAATTGCCGCCAATGCTTTATGGATGGCGCCGCTGTTTGCAAGCTGCTCCTGTCCGGACACTTTCGCGATGGACCATTCCAGGCCGTCCGGACGGGTTGAGGCAAACCATGATAAAACTCCGCCGGTCAGAATGGCGGCCAGCGCAAAAGCCGCCAGAACCCGCGAAGCCGACATGCCGCCGGTGGAATTCGTATGCTCAATGATCTCCGGCCTGGCTTTCCATACGAAAGATATTATGGATGCCGTAACCAGTCCTTCAACGATGCCGATCGCCAGATGTATCGGCTGCATCAGCATGACAAAAGTGCTGAACGGCAGTTCAGTCCTGCCGGAGACAACCGTTTCAAGCACCACGCTGAGAGCGCCGAGCTGCAAGCCGATGACGGCGGCAGTCAGGGTTCCGGTAAACAACCGCCCGGTGGAAGGCTTTCCATTGACCAGCACCCGGTAAATTAAAGGATAGATGATGAAACACGGATAAAAGCCGAGGTTGAAAATATTGCAGCCGAGCGCCAGCAACCCGCCGTCGGCAAAAAACAGCGCCTGGATGATAAGCACACTGGCCATCGTCAGGAAACCCGCATACGGACCGAGCAGTATCGCCAGCAGCAGACCGCCGCCGAGATGCCCGCTGGAGCCGGTGCCGGGAATCGAGAAATTGATCATCTGGGCGGCAAACACAAATGCCCCCATCACCGCCATCAGCGGGACTTTATGATTCTCCATGTCCTGGACTTTCTTTATAGAA
>JBAYIO010000179.1:0-2647 GCA_041665605.1 Victivallaceae bacterium
ATTTCCCAAGTTTTTAATCGCTTCATCACCATGCCTGCCTCCCGGTATGTCGTTTTTAAGTTTACCGGGAATAATATACATCCGAGTTCAGCAAAAGTCAATTATTAGTAGATAAGCTCTTAGGGGAATTTCCCAGAAATTTCACGTCCGGCCAGCCGTCGATTTTTTTCATTATTTGCCGCCGAAAGCCAGGAAGACGTAATCACCAGCTAATGAAAGTACCTCACTTGCTAAGCGAGTTTACCAATATCGTTTCGGGAATGCCGTTAATAATCGCCAGTTTTTTCAACTGTTCCGCAGGAATAGGCTGCATCTGATTATCCCAGGGCTCGATGATAGCCAGTTTCTTAGCTGTAAGCGCCCTGTATATGTCCGGCAAATCGCAATCGCGCAATATTCCTGGAACCATACAGGAAAGCGGCCATTTAACGACCTGTTCCCGTACCATCGAATCCCATGACAATGGGGCATTATAGAGAGTTATCCGGTCAATATCCTCCGACAATACCGCCGCCAATGCAGCTACTATCGCGCCCTGTCCCCTGCCAACCAGATGAATCTGTTTGCACCCCTGCTTCTTCAGCAGTTTTACCGTGGACAGCACATCCGTGACTTTGCCGCCAAGATAGGATTCATTAAGCAGAATTGCATTGGAGGCATAAAAATAATCCGCTCCGTACGGACGAAAGAAGTTTTGTTCTTTCTGGTCGCATCCCAACGGACGGCTCTCGCCAATTCCCCGCACATCCAAGCCATAAAGCGAGACTCCGGGCACTGCCAGGTTGGATTGCGCCAACTCCTGCTCCGTATCAAGATTGGGAATATACAGACAGACCTTGTCCGCCGCCGGAATCCTGAAGAACAAACTGCCGGTACGTGATTTCAAAATAGCGAGAATGCCGGGTTCAGTTTCCACCGCTATACGGTTGAATACCAACAGTGGCTCCCCGGCAATCACCGAACAGCGCAAGACACGGTATTCTGGCTCTTTTATGTCTTTTATGCCTAGATATTTACGCAGTATGGACGGCAGTTTTTCCGCCGTTATTGTTTTTCGTTGCTCCCCCAGCGTTGTCGCATTTTCCCTGATGCAGGAAAAGACGCCACGCTGATCCGGCATATAGTGAACCTGTCCTTTCGGCGTACAATTTGTCTTCGCAATATCCTGTATCTTGATATCAGGCGACTCCTTGGCATCCGACTGGATTTGGGCATATTTGTTGAAGAACGCGACGGCAGCTTCCCGATGATTCGATTTGTACCCATGATCACCTTCGCCAATATGCAGTTCAACCTTATCCCCGATGCCCAGTAATGTGTAAATCTTCCTGACATCATTAAACGCCTCGACAGCGCCGCGCGGATCGAAGAAATCATTATCCTGTGCCAGAATGATTACCGGGCGCGGCGCTCCGGCAATCAAAAAATCAGCAATGTCGCAACCATTAGCCAGCAAACGCGGCGGCACCTGTTCCGCATCTGCCGGAATTTCGTTTTCCACATTATGCAGCAAAGTAGTAATAAAACAACTTGGGGCCGCCATGGTTGGCCGTTGATCTAACCCACAGATAAAGCTGGTCATCGTACCGCCGCCAGAGGTGCCGGTAACTCCAATCCTGGCAGAATCAACTTCCGGGCGGCTAAGCAGATAATCAAGGGCACGGATTCCATCCCACAGCCGCCAACTGCCGAAGAAATCCCCCGTCAGCAAAAGCTGTTTTCCCAGCATATTGTGTTCGATTACAGGTTGGCCGTCCACTTCTTTCGCATTTTTAGTCTCGACAAACTGCCGCCGCTCGCCTTGCCCGATCGGATCGATCATCAGCACCGCATAACCTTTCAACGCCAGATTCTGACTTACTGTCTGATAGGTTTCTCCTGCTTTGGCATTGCCGGAATGACCGCAGAGCGCCAAAACTCCCGGCAATTTGCCACTGCGGTAACTCTTCGGCAGATAGAATAATCCGGTCACCGGAATACCGGGACGGCTGAAGAATATCACTTTTTCAATCCGGAGTTTATCCGTTTCCAAAACACCGGTGATCTGCGGGTTAAGCGGAGTACGCTCCGGCATAATTCCGAACGAATCCGCCAGTTTTATGCGGACTCCTTCAATATAAGCTTCCGCCTCCGCCCGGGTCGTAATTCTCTCCAGGCGCTGTTTCCGGATTCCCGAAGCAGCACGGACTTTCTGCAAATAGTAATCCTGCACCATGCTGCCGTAAACCGGTGCCTTTGCCTCTGCCTTTGGAACATCTTTGACCTCTGCCGTCACGGCCCCGGCAGCCAGCAGGCAAAATAAACTCAGTTCTAATCTCATAACAATTCCTGTCCTTATTCGAAAGTTTCATCTTTATTAGTATTCTTATATCATCAAGCAAATCCGGAGACGATTCATAATTCATTTTCCGCTCGTCAATATTTGCTGCAGCAATCAGCCAAGCCAGGATCAAATCACCTTGATCTATTCAGTATATGGAATTAACTACTTTTTTCACCGGCAAATAATATATCGCCAAAGGCGTCACTGTCCCCGAAGTTGATGGTTTCGAGATTTGGCGACCAGAGATGATATTCGATTTTTTTCGTTTCAGGCACATGGTGCTCTCTGCCAAAATTTCCATACCACAAAGTACCTGCTGACGGC
>JBAYIO010000180.1:0-2644 GCA_041665605.1 Victivallaceae bacterium
CGTCATTACCGGAATGCCGGATGCCAGCCTGAAACTGCATAATAAAATGTATCTTGAAGAATTCGATGTTCGCACATTTTTTACCGATTTAACGTTCAGCCACAGCCATACTCTCAATCAGAACGAAACGCAGAATATTATCAAACGCGATTTCGGCGAAACGCTGGTACGCAACAATCTTTGCTGGTTCTGCGGTTTTGCCCGCGGTTTCAGCGGACGGCGCTCCATCGGATGGTATTCGGAAAACAGCCTGATCAAACTGTTGAATCAATGTTCTAAAATCGGAGATACTGTTCAACAGTATAGCAATAAATCAAATGCAGAAGTGGCCTTGTTTGTCAATGCACGAGACATTGCATCAATGGATGTGATGGACGCTCCCGGCACTCTGTCCAATACCCAGTACAATACGGTCTATCAGCAGTTACGCAAAATCGCGGTGCCGTATGATTGTTATTTACTTGACGACTTTTCCGAAAAACTGCTGGCTCAGTATAAAGTAGTAATCATGCTCAACGCCTTTTATCTTTCCTCTGATGATCGCGTTCGTATCCGCAAAACATTGGAAGCGCAGGGCAAAACAGTTGTTTGGCTCTATGCGCCAGGATATTCCGACCCGCAAAAGGGTTTATCTTTGGATAATATCCTGGAGCTGACCGGCATCAAAGTTGGAATGACCCCGGAATTCCGCGAAAAACTGGAGGTGGAGGTGCGTGGAGACAACGCATATGCCTCCGGGATCTCCGGCCATCGCTTTGGCCCATCCCGTTATGCACATGACCGCCGTACGCAACAGATCGGCCCAGTTTTTCATGTTGAAGACCTCGATGCCCAAGCCTTCGGGTTTTACGTCCACAACGGCAAGCCTGCGGTCGCCGTCAAGAAAATCGGTAACATGACTTCGATATATTGTGTCGCACCAATTATCAGCGGTGAATTGCTGAAAAATATTTTCAGTGAATCCGGAGTGCATGTTTACACCGATTCTCCGGTCTACCTGAACGCCTCCAGCCGTTTTATTGCCGTTCATTCCCGTGCTGCAGTGAAAAGCAATATCAGCATGCTTGAGAAGTCATGGGTGCTTGACCTGTTCAATGATACAATTGTTTCCCGTAACCAGTCATCATTTCCACTCGAAATGGCGGCAGGGACAAGTAATTTGTATTTTCTCGGCACGGAGGCGGAAGTAAAAAGAATATCAAAAGAGTTGCAGAAATAATAAATATTGAAGGATTGCAAAAAATGACAAGTATTAATGCAAAAACGGGTACGGATGACCGTGGCATCAGAGGTGCGCTGGGCCGTAACTTGACATGGTTCACCAGTTCCGGGGTAATGAAACCATCCGATGGCAGTTGGGGTATCGCTGAAAGAATCATCGCCCGTGACAACCAGGCCCTGTCAATGGTAATCAGCTCTTTCCCTTATTATACCAGCCATCCGGAAGCTTATATCCTTGAACACCGCCGTCCAGACTGTAATTTTGAAACAGCCTGGCTCTTTGCAGTGGCAGCAGCGGCCCTTGATAAGCCGGAACTCAATCTGGTGATGGAGAATATTCTTGAATATCTGTTCAACCGCAGCGGGTTATTGAATAAAAGCTACAAAGATCTGCCGGCCGGCATCTGGGAATGGTCGAGCAATAACTTGAAAAACCAGTTTTATTTCGATGATAACGGGTGGAACTGCCTGATTATGCTGATGCTGTCCAACCGTTTTCCGGAGCTGGATCGTCGTTTTCAACTGCGAGATCAAGCTATGATTCTGGCAGACACGCTGGACCGGGCGCTTAATGAGCAGTTTTTCAAGCAGTCCGGACGGATGGCGATTGTCGGCAAGCCGGAACTGCCGCACTGGGGATCTCTCGCCTGCATGGCGATAGCTACCGCCGCTGGAATCAGCGCCAATGCCCGGTGGCACGATACGGTGGCCAGATATCATCGTTATCTGGAAACCCGGCAGGATTTGCTTAACGCCAGCGAACAGGCATATCTGATGATCGGCGGTTCGATTGCAGCCAAAGCACTGAACGACAAATATATCCAGTCCGTGGTCGAGAAATCCGCGGCAATTCTGCTGTCCAAAGCCGACCCGGAAACCGGTAATATTGCTTCCGAACATTATGAAATCCCCAATGGCTGTCATCTCGCGGATCTGATTTACACCGTCAATTGGGCGTATATGGGATTTCAACTGACTGCCGCTTTGACCGGAAAGGAAATTTATCGCCAAGCATTTCAAAAAATGACCGCAATGCTGGTTGCGATTCAGGATCGCAACAGCAATCCATTATTCAACGGTTGTTGGAGGGGATTGTATGATTTCAATACCGGAAACTGGGGGGGCGGCGATCTGCACGAAGGCGGCAGCGGCAGCATTTACACCGGCTGGACCAATGCCCCGATTGCCATCTGTATGGCACATCATTTGACCGGCGATTCTATGCTTGATTATCTGCTGGAAATACGGAAAGGCGAATGACGGCAAGTTGCCGGGAAAAATCTCCCGGCAGACCGTTTTGTTTTTCCATGCACGAAATCCGAAACAAATTCCAAATTCGAAGTTTCAAAAATTTCAAACATTTGGATTTTCTGTTTTATTGTTTCGAATTTCGATATGCGGTATGTCCCTTTCCGCCGACAGC
>JBAYIO010000181.1:0-2612 GCA_041665605.1 Victivallaceae bacterium
TTTCCTCTATTTTCCTGAAATTCTTTTCAAACTTGCTTGACATATATTCACCCATGTATTATAATTAGTGCTATACACATGTAGAGCATACATCCTGAACGGGATTTTATCAAGCGGGAATTAAATGAATAAGCTAAAAAAGTACGCTGTGATCGATGTTCACAACCATTTGTCCGTCGATAAGACAATGAAGCTGAACCGCGCTGATGCTGAAAATGTTCTTCAGGCGGCGGACCTGCTCGGCATCGAAAAGATTTGTGTTTCGAGACCGCGGACAGATACGTTTGTGTCACCGGCGGAGTTCATCCAGGGCAATGACGCTATAATTGAAGGCATGCACATGAACAGCCGGTTTCTGGGATTCTGCTTTGTCAATCCCGGTTATCAGGCCGAGGCGCTGCGGGAAGTGGAACGCTGTATCGTAAAAGAAAAAATGATCGGCATCAAGCTTTATCATCAGTATTTGATTTGCGACCCGATCATGAAACCGCTGATGACGCTGGCCGCCGAACTCGGCGTTCCGGTACTGATGCATGCCGGCAAATGCACCGATACGGAAACTTTAAAAAGCCAGCCGCGTCTGAGTAATGCGCTGCACTTTCTGAAGGCGGCGGAAATGTTTCCGGGAACTACGCTGATCCAGGGCCATATCGGCGGCGGCGGGGACTGGGAGTGGAATCTGCGCGTACTGGAACAACGTCCGCCTAACATATATATAGACACCAGCGGCAGCGTGATAGATCGCGGGATTATTAGAAAGACGATTGACGCACTTGACATCGACCATGTTTTATTTGCCACGGACGGCATATTTGAAGAGGGCGTGGGCAAAGTCATCGACGCCGGACTAAGCGAAAGCGAATATCAGAAACTATTCCGGGATAATTTTCAACGCATCCTAGCTATGAGGAAAGTATAAATGCTCTTCGACGTCAATACTGCTATCGGACACTGGCCGTTCCGCAAATTGTCGGACAATGATGCGCCGTCACTGCAGAAACTGCTGGAGTCACATAAAATCACCATGGCCGCCGTCGCCAATATCAATGGAATTTTCTACAAAAATACTCAGGACGCCAATCTGGAACTGGCGGAGGCGCTGGCGCCGCACCGGGACTTTTTTACCGGCGTTGCCACGCTCAATCCCGCCTATGTCGCCTGGGAGCGGGACCTTGAGTATTGCGTCCGGACGCTGGGCTTCAAGGGGCTCCGGCTGCTGCCCCAATACCACAATTATCCGGTATTTTCACCCGAGGCAATTGCCGCCGCCGCCGCCGCCGCCCGGTTAGATATTCCGATTCTCATTCCGCAAATAATTGTTGATAAGCGGCAGAAGCACTGGCTGGATGTTGAAACCTTTGTCGAGGTAAGCGAACTTGGTAAGCTCTGCCGCAAAGTGCCGCAGGCAAAGTTCATCCTCACCGAATACCGGATTACGGCAAACCTGCTTGATGAAAGCGGCAAGCCGCTGTATTCCAATCTTTATATTGAGACATCCCGGCTGTGCTCTGCATATACGCAGGGTTTGGCGAATCTGGCAAAAGCACTGGGCAGCGACCATCTGCTGTTCGGGTCCGGCGCACCGTTCAAGGAGATCTCGCCGGCTATCCTGAAAATGCAGTGTGCCGACTTGTCCGGACAGGAAAAAGCGCAGATAAACGGACTTAATGCACAGTCGCTGTTCAGTCTTTAAATAAACATAAAAATGCGAGGGGAAAATGAAAAAAGTTCATGGATCTAATCAAAGTTTTACACTCGTCGAACTCCTGGTGGTGATCGCGATCATCGCAATCTTGGCCTCAATGCTGTTGCCGGCGCTCAATAAAGCCCGCTTGACCGCCCGCGGCGCGACTTGCCTGAATAATCAGAAACAGTGCGGAACGGCGTTCGTGCAGTATGCCGATGACAACAAGGATGTGATAGCTCTCGCCAGTTACACTGTTGCCGGTTCTACGCGCCGCTGGTCCAATTATCTATGCGGTGATAAGATACCTGCCGGTTTCCCTGGCGGGCTTAATTATCTTCTAAACCGCCAGGTCACGGTCTGCCCGGTCGAAGCGCCGTTCAAATACTCAACCAATGGTTACAGCTATACTTACGGCGCACTGAACAGTGCGTCAACCGGCAATCTTGACCCGGCCATTTTCTCTCCGCCCGGTTATGATCCGGCATGCAACCGCTTTGTCGCGATGAACCGTCTGCGCCAGCCGAGCAAATTATTTTTGCTGGCCGACTCCTGGCATCAGACGTGGGCCAGTCAGAGCTACATTATCGTTTTAACATCCAGCGCTATTCCGGGGTATCTCCACTTCCGTCACCGCGATTTTGCCAATACATTATATGCCGATGGCCATGTAGCCCCCACCGATAAAAGCACATTTAAACCTTTGGGTGCCGCTATCGGTTACAATCAAAATAAAGCAATCATCAGTTTCTAAATTTAACCGTAAAAGGATGGTCAGATGCAAGAGAAGTCGAATTTTATCCGGGGATTGGTCGTATTCTCGATATTGTTATTTATGCCATTTGCCGCTTCGGCGGCTGCGACTGACTTGAAATCGTTTAACGCCGCCGGCGACGCCGTTGCCGACGACAGCGATGCTTTCTGCAAA
>JBAYIO010000182.1:0-2590 GCA_041665605.1 Victivallaceae bacterium
AAACGGCTTGCCGCTGACCGGATCTACCGGAATTGCTTTCAGAATACCGGGCGCGAGTTGCTCCAGTGAATCAGGAAACGTACCGTTCTGATTTTTGTAAATATGCAGTGCCAGCGTAAGTTTTGCCGCATCAATTTCCGACTCTATCCGGGCAACTTTGGTTCTGGCAGATACCAGCGCCGGCAGCATCATTTTAGAAACCGGATAACGGTACGGAATATTCGGCTCCTCTATTTTCAATGTTTTAATTTTATCCGCTGCTTGCCAATATGATTCCATGAACAAGGTCCGGCATTTTTGCATGTAATCGAGATAATAATTATAGTCCCAATAGATAAACGGCCAGGATATGACCTGCATTACTTGTTTGACCGGAAACCGTCCGTATTCCATGCCCCATAGTTTATCCCTGGAGCACAGCCATTTTTCCTTTTCATAATCACTTTTGCCGGTCATAATTCCTTCAAAAAAGTCGCTTGTCAGCATGACTTCACCGTTCATCGCATGAAGCATGCCGCGGCCAATATCAAGTTGCGCAAGAGTTTCAAGCAACTGCCGGGCTGATTGATCGTCGATGCCATAACGGGCCAGCAATGAATTCATAGCCTCAATATCAATCGAAATGCAGGCAATATTAACTAATTGCGAAATAAGGGTCGGGTCGGTTTCGAACTGCTTGACCGCTTTGAATCCGTCACGGATGAGAGCATAACCCGCCGCCGGTTTGCCTTCCAGCCCCAACGCGCTGGTTTTCATATTCAACAGCCGGAATAAAGCCCGCTGAGTGTTCAGTTCCGGCATCATGGTTGCGAATCCCCTGCTGTAATCACGGTCATACACCGCCACCGGTTGCTGTGCCCCCTGATGAAATAAATCAAAGATCATGTCAATCTCTTTATTGGACAGCAGTTGCAGCGCCGCCGGTTGATCCGCTTTGTCCCAGCGCGCCACATCATAGGTCGTATAGGCAACGCGGTGATTATCATACGACATATAGCGATTGTTCAATGTTTCATATGACGAACACTTCATCAATGCTTTAGCGGCCTCATAATACTGAACGCCATTCCCGGAGCTTTTGCCGGGCAATGCCGGCTTAATGCCCTTTAACGTCGTCGATATTCCCCGGGCTTCCATGCGGGCCAACTGCTTTTCCGCCTGATAACGTCCAATTTGGTTGGAAACCGTATAGAACAGAAGATAGGCCACCACCAATCCTGCCAGCGACAACACGAAAATAATCCGGCGCTTTCGTGTTTTCGGATTTTTAAATTTATAGAAGCTCAGATAAAATGTTACCCCGACAGCGGCCAATGCTCCCAGGCAACCAAGAATGAAATTAATCATTTCAGGCGAAATTAATGGCAGATTCATGATAAGTCTCCTTTGATAGATGATCTTTTATTTATATCGGTTTTCCGTGTCGCCTCCCAGACGGCTATCATTGATGCCGCGTGTTCCCGTGAGACGCCGAACTGGGTTACTTGTTCGATTGCCGCCTCATATTTTTTCATATCCGGTACTGGCCGGGAGAAGGATAATAAATTCAACAGAGTGATTGAAACCAGAATAATCGCGGCAGCGGATAAAAATATTTTCACGCCGAAAACAAATTCTATTGATATTTCTGGCTGCTGCTGCCGATGTGCCTGCGCCGAATCCAGAACCCGCAGCCGCAGTCCGGCGGACGGTTCCGGCAGTTTGAAACGACTCAAGTATTTTTCCATGTCGCCATTCATTTTTCACCTTCCATGAAAGTTCTGAGTTTTTTCAGCGCATAGCGGTGTCGGCTCACTGCCGTGTTCACCGGAATATTCAATGCCGCCGCGACTTCATCAAAAGTTTTCTTCATAAATATTTTCAAAATTATTGTCTGCCGCTGCTCCGGCGGCAACCCGCCCAGCGCCCGGTTCAGTTCGCTGATGTCCTCTTCGGAAACTTGCTGTTCCTCCGCTGCCTGAATTACCGCATAATCCGCCAGTCCGCGATTTTCCCGCCGGTTGCGCCGGATACGATCATAAGCCAGATTGGCGGCAGTGCGATATAAATAGGCTTTCAGACATTTTATTTCCGACAGCTTCAATCTTTTATCGACAATTTTAATGAACAGATCATGCAGCAGTTCTTCGGCATCATGCACGGAACCGGTTAACCCGGCCAGATAATAATACAATTCCCGACCGGCAAAGTTGTATATCCGCTCCATTGCCGCCGGATTGTCCGCCGCAAGCATCTGCCTGATCTCAAATTCCTCCTCGCTGCCATCCGTCATCTTAAATCATCTTTCGTTCTTTATATAATATGACGACAGAACAGTACATATCTTTTTATGAAAAAGAAAATTTTCCCCTGATTTATTCCATCGCCCCGTGAAATTAAGTAAAAACTGCGGACAAAACTGTAACAACAGATCTTATTCTACTTGATTTTTCCCTGCTTTTTACTGTCTTCTTCCTGCTTTTCTTTAAGCCAGACGCCGGAGAGCTTGAACGTACCGTCTGTCTTCCGGTATTCAAACGGCTTGCCGCTGACCGGATCTACCGGAATTGCTTTCAGAATACCGGGCGCGAGTTGCTCCAGTGAATCAGGA
>JBAYIO010000183.1:0-2587 GCA_041665605.1 Victivallaceae bacterium
ACCCGCTATCGAATAATACAAACCATGCGGGACAAACACATTTATGCCGATGGCCGCAAGCCACCCGGAAATTCTTTTGGTTTCAAACAGATCCAGCTCCCATTGGCTTGAGGCGCACCCGAAACTTTCACACATCACCTGCGGCAAACCCATGAAACGGGCTGCCGAGCAGGTGTTTTTGATAGTTGAATGCGGGTGTTCCCCATATTTCCATAAAGTGAGAGGATTGCCGCGCTTCGCCGGACCCAGGTGGTCAACGGCGCAAAAAGAGAAATGGCGCATCACATCAAAATAATCACCGATTTGCCTGACATGCTCTCCCAGCCCGTCTTCACAGCACAGATGCCCCGTGCTTAAAAGTCCAACCTTGTCGCAGTAATCCTTGATCCTGCCAAAGTAGGAATCCAGATATGTCTGGCCGAAGAATTTCCAGAACATCAGCCGTGATCTCTCGGAATCGGCCAGATCAGGGCATAACAGTTTCGGAATGTGTTTCCTTATGTTCTCCCCGGTGGCGCTTTCAAATCTTGACTCCATGTCTTTTCCCCACGGGACAGACCTTCTTATATGGCCGAAATTCCCGCAGGAGTTGTCGGAGAAAATGCCGCGGATTGCTTTCCCGAACTTGTCTCCAAAATGCGTATGATACCACTGATGCGTCAGCGCTATGAATTCGTCAGTCAGATCCGGATCCAGGTAATCCGGATAGGCGGAGAATTTATGGCCAGGACAGGTCGTATAACCGGTCTCCCTTAATGAAATGACAGCAGTTCTCCCCCAATCGCCGGGAACACGCCAGTTAAACACGCCATCCCTGACGGACGAGGAAAGATCAGCAGTGTGGGCGTTGTCAAACGAAGCCGCCAAAACCATTGCATCGCCGGAAAGTTTTTCAGAACAAAAATGAACCTCTTCATTCGAACCGGCAATTATCTCGTGCAGCACTTTCAGGCTTTTCATCGTGCGGTCGGGACATTTGATCTGCAGATTGTCTCCGGCAGTGCCGCTGGGATAATGGTTCTCGTCATACAGCCATACATCCATCCCATGTTTCTCAGCTTCCGCGACGGCTGCATCAATTGCTGTTTTCCATTCATCCTTCAAGTATGCGGTACGCAACCCGTCCCTGGCGTGCAGCATTATTCCGCCCATGCCTTTTTCGGACATCTCCACGATCTGGCGGCGTAGCTCAACTTCCTCCAGGCGGTGGTTCAGAAACCAGAACGCCACCGGCCGGTATTTCAAAGGCGGTTTGCGAAATTGCTCTGCTTCGATTATCATAAACAGTTGCTCCTGAAAATGTATTTTGTCATGATGACGAAGAATTCCATTTCCTGTGGATTGACGAAAAAGTCATCCCCTTCCGTCACCATTTATTGTCATCAGTAATGCTGAGAAAGAAACGGGAAGCGGTTTCAACAAGGATCTGATTGGTTCCGGACTTGAAGGTGACCTGGATTCTTTCCTTTCCCGGATGCCATCCGGAATTGCCCGGGGTCTGGTAGACCTTTTTGCCGTTGAGCCATATCGTTTCCAGAGTGCCGCCGGTATTTAGATATGCCTGTCGTTCCTTGGAACTTGCGACTTCCGCAACGCACTGGTATCGCTTGGCTTTTCCGGCTACGAGATCGAGTCCTACGACGAAACCGCGCTGGCGTTCCTGTTCGAGCCACCATCCGCCCGGTTCGGCGGCAGACGATTCCTCGGGAAGCGATAATTTCTTCCAATCCGCATCAGGATTTATACTGGACACATCCGATTCAGCCAATGGAATATCCGTTGGCGCCCGCCTCGTCTTCCAAAGGGAAATAACTCCGGGCATTATTGTCAGCTGCATTTTCTCCACAACGGGAACATTGCTGTAACCCAATGCGTCCAGAAGCGCCCGGGTCATCACTCTGTAGCCTGGAAAATCTATATGGACTCCATCTCCGCCCATCACTGACTGTCCGTCCGCAATGGCTTCCTCCATGCGGCGGTCACACTCCACCAGGCGGAGTTTTCGCTGAGCCGCCAAATTGCGCAGGAAGATTGTGTATTCAGCCCATCGCGGCTTTACTTCGGCAGCTTTCGGACTGGTGATCGGAGTCGGAGTTAAAATTATCACCTGACTGCCGTCGGCGCTCAACATGTCTACGATGTCCGTAATGTCTTTGCCATACTGTTCAGGCGTAATTCCGTTATTCGCATCATTGACTCCGGCGCTGAGTGCAACGAAATCAGCATGGAATGGAATGACATCCCTGTCCAATCGTGCCAGCATATCACTTGCACGGTTTCCAGCCACAGCCACGTTGGTACAAATAGGCGGCATGATTCCTGAAGCCTTCAGACTCTGTTCGAAAAGGATTGGCATGGTATGTCCGTCGGTGATTGAATCGCCAATGAAAGCCATGCGTTTGCCTGCCAGCGGCAATCGGGTTTTATCAGAACCTGAACTTGGAGACATATGCATGCCGTCCGCTTTTATCGTCACTATTGCGCATTCATGTTCCGCCAACTGTAACCGGAGATGCGCCACCGTCGCATTAACTTTCAAAGTAAACGGCTTATCACAGGAAATACTGCCTGCCTTGAGATTCGGCAG